>NZ_NCTK01000001.1:639810-1279621 GCF_002251695.1 Ralstonia solanacearum K60 | reverse complement strand
CGAGGTCGAGGCCGCCGCCGTGCCCGCCATCGAAGCGCACGGCCTGGCGCTGAACCTGCCCAACCGCACGCCGCAGGATGTGCTGGTCGAACCGTTCGACATGGCCATCGGCCGTGGCGAACGCGTGCTGGTCAATGGCCCCTCCGGCTGTGGCAAGAGCACGCTGGTGCGCGCCGTGGCCGGCATCTGGCCCTACGGTACCGGCCGCATCGACATTCCCGACGATGCCCGCGTGCTGTTCCTGCCGCAGCGCAGCTACCTCCCGGCCGGCACCCTGGCCGATGCGCTGTGCTACCCCGATCTGCCCACCGAGTATTCCACCGAGCGTCTGGCCGAGGTCCTGGCCGCCTGCCGCCTGCCGGCGCTGGTCGGTCTGCTGGACGAAGTCAGCAACTGGAGCCTGCGCCTGTCGCCCGGCGAGCAGCAGCGCCTGGCTTTCGCCCGCGCTTTGCTGCAGCGCCCGGACTACCTGTTCCTGGATGAAGCCACCAGCGCACTCGATGAAGATACCGAGGCCACTATGTACGGCCTGATGCTCGACGCGATGCCCGAGGTGACCCTGGTGAGCGTGGCGCACCGCAGCACGGTGGCGCGTTTCCACCATCGCCGCCTACGCTATGTCCCCGAGGGCGACCCGCTGACTGCGGTAAGCTATCGCGTGGTGGAGGAGCCCGCGCACATGGCGCTGGCGGCCTCCTGATCCGTAATCCCCGAGACGTTGTTTCATGGCCGGACTCACCGCCGACACCCCGCATCCGACCGGCATCACCGTGCACACGCAATCGCGCGTGCTGGAGATCGCCTTCTCCGATGGCCAGCAGTTCCGCCTGCCGTTCGAATACCTGCGCGTGCTGTCGCCGTCAGCCGAAGTGCAGGGGCACGGGCCGGGGCAAGAGGTGCTGCAGACCGGCAAGCGGGAGGTCGGCATCGTCGGCGTGGAGCCCGTCGGCAATTACGCGATCCGTCCGCTGTTCTCCGACGGCCACGATTCCGGCATCTATGACTGGGCCTACCTGTACCGCCTCGGCGTCGAGCAGGGCGCGCTGTGGCAGGCCTATCTCGACCGCCTCGCCGCCGCGGGCCTGGACCGCGACGCACCGATGACGCCCGGCGCCGGCCACGCCTGCGGCCACGGCCGCCACTGATTCCGATTCACTCCGCGGCGCATGCGCGCCGCATCGCAACCCCATTCCGTCATGAGCCAAACCCACTTCGGATTCCAGCAGGTCGACGAGCGCGAGAAGGCCGGCAAGGTCGCCGGCGTGTTCCATTCCGTCGCCAGCCGGTACGACGTGATGAACGACCTGATGTCCGGCGGCCTGCACCGGCTGTGGAAGATGTTCACCATTGCCCAGGCCGCCGTGCGTCCGGGCTATAAGGTGCTCGATATCGCCGGCGGCACCGGCGATCTGGCCAAGGCCTTCGCGCGCCAGGCCGGCCCCACCGGCGAGGTGTGGCTGACCGACATCAACGAATCGATGCTGCGCGTGGGCCGCGACCGGCTGCTCGATGCCGGCGTACTCACGCCCACCTGCCTGTGCGATGCCGAGCACATTCCCTTTCCGAACGCTTACTTCGATGTGGTGACAGTTGCGTTCGGCTTGCGCAACATGACGCACAAGGATCGTGCGCTGGCCGAGATGCGCCGCGTGGTCAAGCCGGGCGGCAAGGTGATGGTGCTGGAGTTCTCCAAGGTGTGGCAGCCGCTGGAGCGGGCCTATGACGTGTACTCGTTCAAGGTGCTGCCCTGGCTCGGCAGCAAGGTCGCCGGCGATGCCGAGAGCTACCGCTACCTGGCCGAGTCCATCCGCATGCACCCGGATCAGGAAACGCTCAAGCAGATGATGGAACAGGCCGGACTGGACTCGGTCGAATACTTCAATCTGACGGCGGGCGTTGTCGCGCTGCACGTCGGCCGGCGTCTCTGATCCGCCGGACGGGCGATGCGGCGCGCTGCGACGTTATGCCACGATCCATCACATTGAATTCCGGCGAGGGCGTCATCATCTAATGGGGCGTCACTGCCACAGGAGAGATGACAGCGATGAAATTGCATTGGGGTGGAAAACTCGTAACGGCCGCACTGGTTGCGACACTCGCGCTGGGCGCGGCCATGGATGCCAGCGCAAAGCGCATGGGCAGCAGCCGCAGTATCGGCAAGCAATCGTCCACTGTGACGCAGCGTCAGCAGACGCCGCCGACCACGCCCGCACCGACCCAGCAGCAGGCGGCGCCGTCCGCACAGCCGTCGCCGGCCGCGCCCGCGCCGATGCCGGCACAGCAGCCACGCCGCAACTGGGGCGCCATGCTGGGTGGCCTGGCCGCGGGCCTGGGCATCGGCTACCTGCTGTCCAAGTTCGGACTGGGCGCCGGCCTGGCTTCGCTGCTGTCGAACCTGATCCTGATCGCCATCGTCGCCTTCGTGGTGATGTGGATCATCCGCAAGCTGCGCGGCACCCGCGCGCAGGGGCCGGCGTACGCCACCGGCGGTCCGTCGCTCGGCGGGGACCGCGAGCCCTATGTGCCGTCGCCTGCCGCACCCGCAGCGCAGCCGGCCGCACCGGTGGCGGCATCGGCCAGCACGGGCAGCGCGGGCAACACCTCGGGCCTGGGCGCCGGCGCGCAGACCGCCGCGCAAGCCTGGAGCCTTGGCGGCCCGGCCGCACCGGTGGCCGACGCGCCGGCTGCGGCACCGGTTGCGCAACAGCCCTGGGGCGTGCCGGCCGATTTCGACACGCAGGCCTTCCTGCGCAACGCCAAGGTCTATTTCATCCGGCTGCAGGCCGCGTGGGATACCGCCAACCTGAACGACATCCGCGAGTTCACCACGCCGGAGATGTTCGCCGAAATCAAGATGGACCTGGCGGACCGCGGCACCGCGCCCAACAAGACCGATGTGGTATCGGTGGAGGCCGAACTGCTCGGCATCGAGACGCACCCGACCGAATACCTGGCCAGCGTGCGCTTCTCGGGCATGATCCGCGAAGACGCGAACGCGCCGGCGCAGCCGTTCGCCGAGGTATGGAACCTGACCAAGCCGACGCAGGGCAGCGGCGGCTGGGTGCTGGCCGGTATCCAACAACTGCAGTAATCTTCACGCCAGCGGAGGGCGGTCAAACCGGCTCTCCCGGCATTGCCCGTAAAATAGGGCCCGACCGTCCGGTTCGGGCCCTTTTTGTTGCCCGCCGGCTAGCCCGCTTCCGGTTTTCCCCACCGCATGTCCTCGACAGCCTCTTCGTCCCCGTTTCCCGTTGTGCTGATGCAGCCCTTGCTGCTCGCGCTCAATCACCTGCTGCGCCAGGAGCCTTGGGCGCAGGCGATGCTGCGTCCGTTCGCGGGCCGTGTCGCGCATTTCGATCTCGCGCCGTTCGCGCTGTCGCTGCAGGTGGATGCCGGTGGTCTGGTGATGGCGCCCGAGCCCGGCGTCGAGCCGGCTGTCCGGGTCGTGGTGCCGCTCGCGGCCGCTGCGGGCGATTACGCTACCGGTGGCCAGGCCGCGGTGCTCAAGCACGTGCGGATCGATGGTGAAGCCGAATTTGCCAACGTGTTGTCGACGCTGTTGCGCAACGTGCGCTGGGACGCGGCCGAAGACCTGTCGCGCGTGTTCGGCGATGTGCTTGCGCAGCGCATGGTGCGGGGCGCCCAATCGATCCGTACCGAGGCGATGCGCACCGGCCGTTCGCTGGTCGACGCGGTGGCGTCCTACCTGACCGACGAGCAGCCGACGCTGGTGCGCCATGCCCGGCTTGCGCAGTTTGCCGCGGACGTGGCGGCCGCGCGCGATGATGCGGCGCGCCTGGAGAAACGGCTGGAGCGGCTGGAACGCGCCGCGCGCGGGATGTCGACGGCACGGGCGGGCGAATCGGCATGACGCGCTTTTTCCGGCTGTGCAAGATCGTCTTTGTCATCCTCTATCACGGGCTGGATCAGCTCGCGCTGTCGGGCTTCCAGAGCCGGCGCATCCGTGCGCTGGTGTGGGTGCTGACACTCGGCCGCAGGCCGACGCGCCCGCGCGGTGAACGCCTGCGCCTGGCGCTGGAGCAGCTTGGTCCGATCTTCGTGAAGTTCGGGCAAGTCTTGTCCACGCGTCGCGACCTGCTGCCGCCCGATGTGGCGGACGAACTGGCCAAGCTGCAGGACCGCGTGCCGTCGTTCGACCCCAAGGTCGCGGCCGCCATCGTCGAGCGGTCGCTGGGCAAGCCGCTGTCGGCGCTGTTCCATCGCTTCGACCATCATCCGGTGGCGAGCGCCTCGATCGCGCAGGTGCACTTCGCCACGTTGCGCGGCGGTCCCGACGATGGCCGCGAGGTGGCCGTGAAGGTGCTGCGCCCCGGCATGCTGCCGGTGATCGACAGCGACCTCGCGCTGATGCGCGACGTGGCCACGTGGATGGAGAAACTGTGGGCCGACGGCAAGCGCCTGAAGCCGCGCGAGGTGGTCGCCGAGTTCGACAAGTACCTGCACGACGAACTCGACCTGATGCGCGAGGCCGCCAACGCCAGCCAGCTGCGCCGCAACTTCGCCAACTCAGATCTGCTGCTGGTGCCCGAGGTGTTCTGGGACTGGTGCACCTCCGAGGTGTTCGTGATGGAGCGCATGCACGGCGTGCGCATCTCGCATGCGGCCGAGCTGCGCGAGGCCGGCGTCGACATGCACAAGCTGGCGCGCGACGGCGTGGAGATCTTCTTCACGCAGGTCTTCCGCGACGGCTTCTTCCACGCCGACATGCATCCCGGCAACATCCTGGTGAGCGTGGCGCCCGAGTCCTTCGGCCGTTATATCGCGCTGGATTTCGGCATCGTCGGGGCGCTGTCGGAGTTCGACAAGAATTACCTGGCGCAGAATTTCCTGGCGTTCTTCCAGCGTGACTATCACCGCGTGGCGTTGCTGCACGTCGAATCCGGCTGGGCGCCCGAGGAGACCCGCGTGGAGGAGCTCGAAGGCGCCATCCGTGCCTGCTGCGAGCCGTATTTCGACCGCCCGCTCGGCGAGATTTCGCTGGGCCTGGTGCTGATGCGGCTGTTCCAGACCTCGCGTCGTTTCAACGTGGAAGTGCAGCCGCAACTGGTGCTGCTGCAGAAGACGCTGCTCAACGTCGAAGGCCTGGGCCGCCAACTCGACCCCGACCTGGATCTGTGGAAAACCGCCAAGCCGTTCCTCGAGCGCTGGATGCACGAGCAGATCGGCTGGCGCGGCCTGGTTGACCGCCTCAAGATCGAGGTGCCGCAATGGGCCGGCATGCTGCCGGACTTCCCCCGCCTGGCGCATCAGCTCCTGGAGCGCCACGCCCGCGACAACGGCAACACCCAGGCTGCCGCGCTGACCGCGCTGCTGGCCGAGCAGCGCAGAACCAACCGCTTGCTGTCGGCGGCGCTGCTGTTCATCGGCGGCTTCGCGGTCGGCATCATTGCCACGCACGTGCTGGCGTGGCTGGCCCGTCATTGATCGATCCCGGTATCGGCATGGCCCAGCCCCCCGTCTTCACCACCCGCGATGCCGCCGACCCCGCCTTCTGGGACGAGCGCTTCAGCCGCGACCACACGCCCTGGGACGCGCACGGCGTGCCGGCGGCCTTCCGCCGGTTCTGCGAAGCGCAGCCCGCGCCGCTCGCCACGCTGATCCCCGGCTGCGGCAACGCCTACGAGGCGGGCTGGCTGGCCGAGCGCGGCTGGCCAGTGACGGCCATCGACTTCGCGCCGAGTGCGGTGGCCTCCGCGCAGGCCGTGCTGGGGCCGCATGCGGGCGTGGTCGAACTGGCCGATTTCTTCCAGTTCAAGCCGCGCCAGCCGGTGCAATGGATCTACGAGCGCGCTTTCCTGTGCGCCATGCCGCGCCGACTGTGGGCGGATTACGCTACGCACGTCGCGCGGCTGTTGTCGCCGGGCGGGGTGCTGGCCGGGTTTTTCGTAGTGGTCGATGGCCGGGGCGCTTCGGCCAGCGGGCCGCCGTTCGAGATCACGGCGCAGGAGCAGGAGGCACTGCTGTCGCCGGCGTTCGAGCGGATCGCCGATGTGCCGATCGCCGAGGACGAATCGATTCCCGTGTTTGCCGGGCGCGAGCGCTGGCAGGTCTGGCGGCGGCGCGCTGACTGATCCGGTGGCGTCGGCGTCGCAGGGGCGTGTTCCGGCGACCGCTGTGTTGGTGTGAAGCAACAAGGGCCGCGACCGGACAAAAAGCCTGTGGACGCCCATTGCGGTCCATTGCCTAAAAAAGTGGCAGACGGGGGGTCGCGTTCGTGGTCGCACCGATGCCCCGCGGGGGTGTCCCATCGCTATAATCCCGCCATTTCGCCCGGCGCCGGCGTGGCCGCCAACGGGGTTTCTAGGGTCTCTTCCTACGTGAATCGAGCGCCATGCTGATTTGGTTCGTCATTATTTACTGGGTGATTTCGGTCGGCATCGGCCTGTGGGCGGCGCTGCGTGTGCGCAATACGGCCGACTTCGCGGTGGCTGGCCGTGGCCTGCCGTTCTACGTCGTCACCGCCACGGTGTTCGCGACGTGGTTCGGTTCCGAGACGGTGCTCGGTATCCCCGCGGTCTTCCTCAAGGAGGGCCTGCACGGCGTGGTGGCCGATCCGTTCGGGTCGTCGCTGTGCCTGATCCTGGTGGGCCTGTTCTTCGCCCGGCCGCTGTACCGGATGAACCTGCTGACCATCGGCGACTTCTACCGCAACCGCTTCGGCCGCGTGGCCGAGGTGCTGACCACGCTGTGCATCGTGGTGTCCTACCTGGGCTGGGTGGCGGCGCAGATCAAGGCGCTGGGCCTGGTGTTCTATACCGTGTCGGACGGCGCGCTGTCGCAGCAGACCGGCATGCTGATCGGCGCGGCCAGCGTGCTGGTCTATACGCTGTTCGGCGGCATGTGGTCGGTGGCCGTCACCGACTTCATCCAGATGATCATCATCGTGATCGGCATGATGTACATCGGCTGGGAAGTCTCGGGCCAGGCCGGCGGCGTGGCCACGGTGATGGCGCACGCGTCGGCGGCGGGCAAGTTCTCGTTCTGGCCGGCGTTCAACCCGATCGAGGTGATCGGGTTCGTGACGGCCTGGATCACCATGATGCTCGGCTCGATCCCGCAGCAGGACGTGTTCCAGCGGGTGACCTCGTCGCGCACGGAGCGCATCGCCGGCACGGCCTCGGTGCTGGGCGGCGTGCTGTACTTCCTGTTCGCTTTCATCCCGATGTTCCTGGCCTATTCGGCCACGCTGATCGACCCGCAGATGGTCGCCAAGTACATCAACACCGACTCGCAGCTGATCCTGCCCAAGCTGGTGCTGGAGCATGCGCCGCTCGTCGCCCAGGTGATGTTCTTTGGGGCGCTGCTGTCGGCCATCAAGAGCTGTGCGAGCGCGACGCTGCTGGCGCCGTCGGTCACCTTTGCCGAGAACGTGCTGCGCCCGCTGCTGCCGCGCATGGATGACAAGCGCTTCCTGCGCGTGATGCAGGCGGTGGTGCTGGTCTTCACGGCGCTGGTGACGCTGTTCGCGCTCAACTCGCACCTGTCGATCTTCCACATGGTGGAGAACGCCTACAAGGTGACGCTGGTCGCCGCCTTCGTGCCGCTGGCCTTCGGCCTGTTCTGGAAGCGCGCGACACGGCAGGGTGGGCTGCTGGCCATCGTCCTCGGGCTGACCGTGTGGATCTGGTGCGAGGCGTTCTTCCCCGAGGCGATGTTCCCGCCACAATTGGTCGGCCTGCTGGCCAGCCTGGGGGCGATGGTGCTCGGGTCGCTGGGTCCGCAATGGATCCGCGACCGCGTTCCGGCCACCGAGCCCGTCACACAGGCCTGACGCGCGGCATCCCGGCGGGCAGGGTGGGCCACATTGTGGCGCACCGCCATCGGATGCCGCGAATCCGCCGTCGGGAGTCTCGCGGAAAGGGTTTATAATTCAAGGCTTTGCGTGCGGGCACTTGCAAAGCCGCGCCAGCGTCCCGATATTCCGCGAGCCCCTTTCGCGCGCGGACCGTGCGGGCCCCCATTTTTGCGTTTTCGAGATCTCCGTTTCGTTCCAGGTGAGGACACCATGCCGATCTATGCTTATCAATGCGACGCCTGCGGCCACGCCAAGGATGTGCTGCAGAAGATGAGCGACGCGCCGCTGACGGACTGCCCCGCATGCGGAGCGTCGGCGTTCAAGAAGCAACTGACCGCGGCCGGCTTCCAGCTCAAGGGCTCGGGCTGGTACGTGACGGATTTCCGCGGCGGCTCCGGCGGCACCTCGGCGACCAGCACCGCGGCCAAGACCGACAGTGCCGCCTCCGCTTCCACGGCGCCCGCCGCCTCGACCGCTTCCGACAGCGGTTCGGCTTCGGCCGGCACCGCGGCTTCGGGCGGTTGCGGCACGTCGTGCGCGTGCCACTGAGCCCCTCAACCTTCGGCGGCCTGTTCCCATGAACAAGAAAACCAGCGCCCTCAAGACGTGGTTCCTGACCGGTCTTCTGGTGCTCGTCCCGCTCGCGATCACGGTGTGGGTGCTGTCGCTCATCATCGGCACGATGGACCAGAGCCTGGCGCTGCTGCCCGCGGCCTGGCAGCCGGACCGCCTGTTCGGCATGCGCGTCCCCGGGCTGGGCGCGATCCTGACGCTGCTGTTCATCCTGATCGTGGGCGTGCTCGCGCACAACTTCATCGGCCAGAAGCTGGTGCTGTGGTGGGAGGCGCTGCTCGGGCGCATCCCCGTGGTCGGGCCGATCTATTCGAGCGTCAAGCAGGTGTCCGACACGCTGCTGTCATCCAACGGCAATGCGTTCCGCAAGGCGCTGCTGGTGCAGTATCCGCGTGAAGGCTCGTGGACCATCGCTTTCCTGACCGGCCGCCCCGGCGGCGATGTGGAAAACCACTTGCAGGGCGAATACGTCAGCGTCTACGTGCCGACCACGCCGAACCCGACGTCCGGCTTTTTCCTGATGATGCCCAAGGCCGATACCATCGAACTGGACATGACGGTGGATGCGGCGCTCAAGTACATCGTGTCGATGGGCGTGGTGGCGCCGGAGTCGCTGCCGCGCCGCATGGACCCGCCCGAACCCTCGCCCGAATCGGAGGACCGGTCGCCGGCCCATGTGCCGCGCGGCCCCTCGAATCCGCAGGCGCTGCCCGATGGTGGCGGCGCCGTGTCCGCTCCCTGAGCCGGCCGTTCCAACCGATCCACGCCGGCTTCTCGATCAACTTTCATGTGCGTCGCTGTATTGGCGGCGCGCTTCGCGGAAAACCACAACATGCAAATGCGTACTCAATACTGCGGTCAGGTCACCGAACAACTGCTTGGCCAGAGCGTCACCCTGTCGGGCTGGGCGCATCGCCGGCGTGACCACGGCGGCGTGATCTTCATCGACCTGCGCGACCGCGAAGGCCTGGTGCAGGTGGTGTGCGATCCGGACCGTCCGGAGATGTTCAAGGTGGCCGAAGGCGTGCGCAACGAGTTCTGCCTGCAGGTCAAGGGCATCGTGCGTGCGCGTCCGGAAGGCACTACCAACCCGAACCTCGCCAGCGGCAAGGTCGAGGTGCTGTGCCACGAGTTGACGGTGCTCAACGCCTCCGTCACGCCGCCGTTCCAGCTCGACGACGACAACCTGTCGGAAACCACGCGCCTGACGCACCGCGTGCTGGATCTGCGCCGTCCGCAGATGCAGTACAACCTGCGCCTGCGCTACAAGGTGGCGATGGAAGTGCGCAAGTACCTGGACGACAAGGGCTTCATCGACATCGAAACGCCGATGCTGACCAAGAGCACGCCGGAAGGCGCGCGCGACTACCTAGTGCCGTCGCGCGTGAACGCCGGCCAGTTCTTCGCGCTGCCGCAGTCGCCGCAGCTGTTCAAGCAGATGCTGATGGTGTCGGGCTTCGACCGCTACTACCAGATCACCAAGTGCTTCCGCGACGAAGACCTGCGCGCCGATCGCCAGCCTGAATTCACCCAGATCGACTGCGAAACGTCGTTCCTGGGCGAGCAGGAAATCCGCGACCTGTTCGAAGAGATGATCCGCACGGTGTTCAAGAACACCATGTCGGTCGAGCTCGATGCCACGTTCCCGGTGATGGAGTTCCGCGAGGCCATGGCCCGCTTCGGCTCCGACAAGCCGGACCTGCGCGTCAAGTTGGAATTCACCGACGTGACCGACGTGATGAAGGACGTCGACTTCAAGGTCTTCTCCAACCCGGCCAACGCCGAAGGCGGCCGCGTGGTGGCCCTGCGCGTGCCGGGCGGCGGCACCCTGTCGCGCGGCGACATCGATGCCTACACCAAGTTCGTCGAGATCTACGGTGCCAAGGGCCTGGCCTGGATCAAGGTCAACGAAGTGGCCAAGGGCCGCGACGGCCTGCAGTCGCCGATCGTCAAGAACCTGCACGATGCGGCCATCGCCGAGATCCTCAAGCGCAGCGGCGCGCAGGATGGCGACATCCTGTTCTTCGGCGCCGACCGCGCCAAGGTGGTCAACGATGCCATGGGCGCGCTGCGCCTGAAGATCGGCCACTCCGAATTCGGCAAGAGCACCGGCCTGTTCGACGACGCCTGGAAGCCGCTGTGGGTGGTCGACTTCCCGATGTTCGAGTACGACGAGGAAGACGCGCGCTGGGTGGCCATGCACCATCCGTTCACCAGCCCGAAGGACGAGCACCTGGAGTATCTCGAGACCGATCCGGGCAAGTGCATCGCCAAGGCCTACGACATGGTGCTCAACGGCTGGGAAATCGGCGGCGGCTCGGTGCGGATCTTCCAGGAGGAAGTGCAGAGCAAGGTGTTCCGCGCCCTGAAGATCGGCGAGGAAGAGGCACGTGCCAAGTTCGGCTTCCTGCTGGACGCGCTGCAGTACGGCGCGCCTCCGCATGGCGGCATCGCTTTCGGCCTGGACCGCATCGTCACGATGATGGCCGGCGCCGATTCGATCCGCGACGTGATCGCGTTCCCGAAGACGCAGCGTGCGCAGGACCTGCTCACGCAGGCGCCGAGTCCGGTCGACGAGAAGCAGTTGCGCGAACTGCACATCCGCCTGCGCGCCGCGGAATCCAAGGTCGCCGCGCCGGCAGCGGCCACGGCCTGACCGATACGCGCCTCGCCGGAAGACAGCCGCGCCGGCCCGCAAGGGCGGCGCGGTTTTTCTTTGGGCCCCGAATGTGGGGTGGGGGGCGCACGCGTTGTCTGCCCGGAACGATGGCCGCTCGGCATGGTCTTTCTAGTTCACCCTGTATCACGAGCAAGGAGAACTGCCTTGAACGAAACCATCGATTTCGTGCGCGCCTGGGTGGTGGCGCATGCCGCATTCCTGCTGACCTGGCTGGTTGCCGCGCTGGTGGCGATCGGGCTCGCGTGGATCGAGATCCGCCGTGCGACCCGCCGCGCCGCCATGGCCATGACCGAAGCGGTGGCGACCACCGTGGCGGCCTGCGTGCCGGAGATCGCCGCTGCGGCCCAGGGCGCACATGGTGCGGCCATGCCGGTCGCGCGGGCGCCCGGTACGGGGCTGTCCGAAGCGCTGCGCGACCTCGGGCGCGCCTCTGCCGAACGCATGACCTGGCTGCGCGCCGTGGCCAACCTGCGCATGCCGGACACGGCACTGCCGCAGGCGGCCGGCAACACGCCGGTCCACCCGCTGCTGTACGACGCGCCGCGCACGCTGGCCGAGGCCTATCTCGCCACCGAGCGTTGCTTCGCCGATCACGCCCGCGCCCTGCTGGCCGAGCGCCGTGCGCTGCAGGCGCTGGAGATCGTCGAGCGCGATGGCCGCGAGGAGCTGAACCGCATCGAGCGCGAGACTGCCACCATCGTGGTGCGCTTTGAGCAGGCCAATGCGCAATCCGAGCAGACCGAGGTGCAGCGTTTCCTGATCCAGAAATTCAACGCGCTCGGCACGCGCGAACGCGAACTCACCGCGCAGCAGGCGGCGCTGCGCCAGCAACTGGCCGAACGCTCGGATGTGCTGTGGCTGCAATCGCATCACGCCGCCGAAGCCTATGTGGCGACGCTGGATCCGCTGCTGGCGATGGTGCGCCGCGAACTCGGCCACGAAACCGCCAGCGACGAGACGGCGCTCTGGCTGTCGCGCGCCCGGGCCGGCCGGGGGCCGCTGCGCGCCGCCTGAGTGCCGCCCGGGTGTTGCGGCCGGGTCCGGCTGCGGTAAGCTATCGAACCATGGCGCGCTCGCGCCACCTGTCGCCTCCACTTGGCCATGCCGCACAAGATTCCCGTTTCCGTCCTCGTCGTCATCTATACGCCTGATCTCCGGGTGCTGGTGATGGAACGGACGGATCCCCCGGGCTTCTGGCAATCCGTCACCGGCAGTTGCGACACCCTGGACGAGCCCCTGGCCGAGACCGCGCGCCGCGAGGTGCTGGAGGAGACCGGCATCGATACGGCGCAGCACCGGCTCGCCGACTGGGGCCATCGCATCGAATACGAGATCTACCCGCGTTGGCGGCACCGCTACGCGCCGGGCGTCACGCGCAACACCGAGCATTGGTTCGGCCTGCTGGTCGGCGGCGAGGTGCTGGTGCGGCTGTCGCCGCGCGAGCATCTGCAGGCCGAGTGGCTGCCGTATCGCGAGGCCGCCGCGCGGTGCTTTTCGCGCAGCAACGGCGAGGCGATCCTGCAGTTGCCCGAGCGCCTGGCAGAGGCCGCCGCATTGGCAAAGGACCGGGCCTGACATGCTGCGCCTGCGTGTCGCCACCTACAACATCCATAAGGGCGTGACCGGCATCGCGCGGCGGGTGCGGGTGCACGATGTGCGGCAGGGACTGCACACCATGGATGCCGACATCGTCTTCCTGCAGGAAGTGCAGGACCGCAACGACCGCCTGGTGGCCGCCGAGCTGTTCGACCCGAACTACACGCAACTGCGATACCTGGCCACCGACGTGTATCCGCACACGGTCTATGGCCGCAACGCGGTGTACGACCACGGGCATCACGGTAACGCCATCATGTCGCGCTACCCGATCCTGCTGTCGGAGAACCTCGATATTTCCGACCACCGCTTCGAGCAGCGCGGGCTGCTGCATGCCGTCACCGACCTGGGGTTCGGCGAGGTCCACCTGCTGTGCGCGCACTTCGGCCTGTTCGCGCGCAGCCGGCAGCGGCAGGCCGAGGCCCTGATCGAGCGCGTGCGCTCGGTGGTGCCGACGGATGCGCCGCTGGTGGTGGCGGGCGACTTCAACGACTGGAACAACCGGCTCGATCGCATCATCTGCCAGGCGCTGGGCGCCACCGAGGTGGCCGACAAGGCAGCCGGCGCGCGGCCGCTGCGCACGTTTCCCAGCCATTTGCCGTGGCTGCGGCTGGACCGCATCTACGTGCGCGGCTTCGACATCGAACGTGCGCATGCGCTGACCGGCCGCGACTGGGCCCAGCGATCCGATCACGTGCCCCTGCTGGCGGAACTGTCGCGCTCATGAGGGTCGCACGCGACGCCGGGCCGCTGCGTTCGGAGTGGCGGCGGGGCAAGCCCTTGCCGGGCAACCGGATCGACCTGCTGCAAGGCGGCGCCGCGTTTTTTTCCGCGCTGATCGACGCCATCGACGCCGCCCGTCGCCGCATCGCGCTGGAAACCTACCTCTATATCGACGACGACACCGGGCGCCGTGTGACCGAGGCGCTGGCGCGCGCGGCGCGGCGCGGTGTGGACGTGCGCGTCACCGTGGACGGTTTCGGCACCGGCACGCTGCCCGCCGGCATCGCGGCGATGCTGGATGCGGCCGGCGCCGCCTGGCGCGTCTATCGGCCGGTGCGCGGCTTCCGCCTGCAGCGCAGCAACCTGCGCCGCCTGCATCGCAAGGTCGCCGTGATCGATGACGAGGTGGCGTTCGTCGGCGGCATCAACATCATCGACGATCTGAACCACGCGCCGTTTCGCGACGGCGCGCTGGGTGCGCGCTATGACTTCGCCGTGCACGTGCGCGGGCCGCTGGTCAGCCAGATCGCGCTGGCGGTCGACCGGCTGTGGTGGCAGATGGGCCTGCGCACCGGCATGCGCGAGGTGGGCGTGAGCGGCATGGCCGCCGAGTTCCCGGTGATGACCGATACGCCCAAGCCGGGACGGCGCGGCGCCCCCGGGGCCCAGCACGATCACGCGCCGGACAACGTGCTGGCGTCGCTGGTGCTGCGCGACAACGTGCGCAACCGCCGCGCCATCGAGCGCGAGTACCTGCGCGCGCTGGGCACGGCGCGGCACGAGGTGATCATCGCCAACGCCTATTTCCTGCCGGGCGTGCGCTTCATGCGCGCGCTGGCCGCATGCCGGCGCCGTGGCGTGCGGGTGCGCCTGCTGCTGCAGGGCCGGGTCGAATACGCCGTGCAGCACTATGCGACGCGCTCGCTGTACCACATGCTGCTGCGCGACGGCGTGGAGATCCACGAGTACACGGCGAGCTTCCTGCACGCCAAGGTCGCGGTCGTGGACGCGCACTGGGCGACGGTGGGCTCCAGCAACATCGATCCGTTCAGCCTGCTGCTGGCGCGCGAAGCCAACGTGGTCGCCTGGGACGCGGGGGTGGCCGGACAGTTGCGGGCGGCGCTGGAAGACGCCATCGCGCATCACGCTCGGCCGGTCCTCGCCGATGAGCATGCTGCCCGGCCCTGGTGGTGGCGCCTGGTCGACTGGTGCGCGTATCGGCTGGTGCGCCTGGGGGTCGTCATCAGCGGTCGCGCATCGCACTACTGACGGATGGCCGGCGGCACCCGCAACCACACGGAGCAGACATGCAGGTCATCACAGCGGAGGAAGCGGCGCGGCTGGTGCAGCCGGGCTGGACGGTGGCCTGCGCGGGCTTCGTCGGCGCGGGCCACGCAGAGGCCGTGACGCACGCGCTGGAGCGGCGCTTCCTGGCGACGGGCGAGCCGCGCGACCTCACGCTGGTGTATTCCGCCGGCCAGGGTGACCGCGCCACGCGCGGCGTCAACCATTTCGGCAACCCCGGCATGACGCGCTGCGTGGTCGGCGGCCATTGGCGCTCGGCAACGCGGCTGGCGGCGCTGGCGCTGGCCGAGCAGTGCGAAGCCTTCAATCTCCCGCAGGGCGTGCTGACGCACCTGTATCGCGCTATCGCCGGCGGCAAGCCGGGCGTGCTGACCCGGGTCGGCCTGCATACCTTTGTCGACCCACGGACCTCGCTCGACGCACGCTACCAGGGCGCGGCCATCAACGCGCGCGCTCGGGCAGCCCGCGCAGCCGGCACCGCATCGTGGGTCGAATACGAACGTTTTCGCGGCGAGGCCTATCTGTTCTATCCGCGCTTCCCGCTGCATTGCGTTTTGCTGCGCGGCACCGCGGCCGATCCGCGCGGCAACATCAGCACGCACGAGGAAGCCTTCCACCACGAGCTGCTGGCGATGGCGCAGGCTGCGCGCAATGCGGGCGGCATCGTCATCGCGCAGGTGCGGCGGCTGGTGGACCGGCACGATAACCTGCAGGCGGTCCACGTGCCGGGCATCCTGGTCGACGACGTGGTCGTGGCCGAGGACCCTGCTGAACACCAGATGACGTTCGGCGAGGCGTTCAACCCGGCTTATCTGCGGCCCTGGCAGGGTGAGCTGATCCAGTTGCGCGAAGATGCGCTCGAAGCCGGCGCGGCGCTGGAGGCCAGCCTGCACGGCACGCTCTACGCCCGCACACTGGTGCAACGGCGCGCGGTGCTGGAGCTGATGGCGCAGCGGCCGCGCGTGGTGAACCTGGGCGTGGGCATGCCCGCCGCCGTCGGTGTCCTGGCCGAGCAGGAGGGCGCGCGCGGCTTCACGCTGACCGTCGAGGCCGGGCCGATCGGCGGCACGCCGGCGGATGGGCTGAGCTTTGGCGCATCGGCCTATCCGGAGGCGGTGGTCGACCAGCCGGCGCAGTTCGATTTCTACGAGGGTGGCGGCATCGATCTCGCCATTCTCGGCCTGGCGGAACTGGACGGGCAGGGCAACGTCAACGTGAGCTTGTTCGGCGAAGGCGGCGACACGATCGTCGCGGGCGTGGGCGGCTTCATCAACATCACGCAGAGCGCGCGGGCGCTGGTGTTCATGGGCACGCTTACGGCAGGTGGCCTGCAGGTGGAGGCCGGGGAGGGCCGGCTGCGCATCGTGCGCGAAGGGCGCCTGAAGAAGATCGTGCCGGCCGTGTCGCACCTGACCTTCAACGGCGAGTATGCGGCGCGCTCCGGCATCCCGGTGCGCTACGTGACTGAGCGCGCGGTGTTCGAGATGCGTGGCGACGGCCACGGCGGGCGTCGGCTGACGCTGACGGAAATCGCGCCCGGCATCGACCTGCGGCGCGACGTGCTCGACCAGTGCGCCGCCGAGGTTGCCGTGGCGGCCGATCTGCGCGAGATGGACAGTCGCATTTTCCGTCGCGGCCCGATGTGCGCCGGGCCGGCGGCGGCATGATCGGGGCGGAGGTTTTCCGCGCTTCGCGGCCGCGGTCTATTGACTGACCGGTACGACTGGATCGTGGGCCGCCGATGCTGCGCCGCACGCATTTCCATGGTGCGGTGCGCATCCCGAAAAGTCTTGTCCCGCAAGGGTTTGTGGGTCGCATGCTGCAGCGCCGGGGCGTGCCTTACGGCGCTTTTGTTTAGATGCGGCTTTCTAATAAAACACTTGCCGCTGAGGTGAGGGGTTATGAATAATTGAACGATCGTTCGATTTTGGGCTAGAGTGTGCGTGCAGGCTGATTTGCAGTCCTGCCCGGCACGCGAAAGGCGCCCAGCGGGCGCGCGATGTGCCAGCGTGTCATGCCTTAGAAAAGAACGGAGTGAAATCATCATGCGTCATCCGACCGCTCGTCCTGAATCGAACCACGCAGCCGCCGCGCCGATGCGCAAGGGCGAGCTGACGCGTGCCGCGATTCTCGATGCCGCGCTGGAACTGGCTTCGCGCGACGGACTGGAAGGGTTGACGATCGGTATGCTCGCGGAACGCATGCAGATGAGCAAGAGCGGGGTGTTCGCGCACTTCGGCTCGCGCGAGGACCTGCAGGTGGAGGTGGTTCGCGAGTATCACCGCCGGTTCGAGCAGGAGGTCTTCTACCCGAGCCTGGCGGAGCCGCGCGGGCTGCCGCGCCTGTGGAGCCTGGTGCACCGCTGGATGGAGCGGCGCATCCAGGAGGTCACCACGGGCTGCATTTACATCAGCGGCGCGGTGGAGTACGACGACCGCGCCGAGAGCCCGGTGCGCGACGAACTCGTCAAGAGCGTCACGATCTGGCGCGCGGCGCTGACCCGGGCGATCGAGCAGGCGAAGGAAGAGGGCCATCTGCATGCGCAGGCCGACCCGAAGCTGATGCTGTTCGAGATGTACAGCCTGGAACTGGGCCTGCATCACGACGCGCGCTTCCTGCGGCTGCCCGGCAGTGCCGAGCTGGCCATGGTGGCGCTCAACAAACTGATTCAGTCTTACCGAACCTGACGCGGCATCGCACACTTGGCGGTCGTCGCGCAGTCCAACCAAGGAGTCCCAGATGGGTCAATACACCGCACCGTTGCGCGACATGCAGTTTGTCCTTCACGAGCTTCTCGATGTCGAGGGGCACCTGAAGGAGATGCCGGCGCATGCGGAGATCGACGCCGACACCATCAACCAGGTGATCGAAGAGGCCGGCAAGTTCTGCTCCGAGGTCATCTTCCCACTCAACCAGTCGGGCGATCGCGAGGGCTGCACCTATCACGGCGACGGCGTGGTGACGGCACCCACGGGCTTCAAGGACGCCTACAAGCGGTACGTGGACGGCGGCTGGCCGGCGCTGGGCTGCGATCCGGAATACGGCGGCCAGGGCCTGCCGATCCTGATCAACAACGCCGTCTACGAGATGCTGAACTCGGCCAACCAGGCCTGGACGATGTACCCCGGCCTGTCGCACGGTGCCTACGAGGCCCTGCACGCGCACGGCACGGACGAACTCAAGCAACGCTACCTGCCCAAGCTGGTGTCGGGCGTGTGGACCGGCACGATGTGCCTGACCGAGCCGCACTGCGGCACCGACCTCGGCATTCTGCGCACCCGGGCCGAGCCGCTGGCCGACGGTGCGTACGCTATCACCGGCACGAAGATCTTCATCTCGGCGGGCGAGCATGACCTGTCGGAAAACATCGTCCACCTGGTGCTGGCCCGCTTGCCGGATGCGCCGCCCGGCACCAAGGGCATCTCGCTGTTCGTGGTGCCCAAGTTCATTCCCGATGCCGGCGGCAACCCCGGCGAGCGCAACGGCGTGAAGTGCGGCTCCATCGAGCACAAGATGGGCATCCACGGCAATGCCACCTGCGTGATCAACCTGGATGGTGCGAAGGGCTGGATGGTCGGCGAGCCGAACAAGGGCCTGAACGCTATGTTCGTGATGATGAACGCCGCTCGCCTGGGCGTCGGCATGCAGGGCCTGGGCCTGACGGAAGTGGCCTACCAGAACTCGGCCGCCTATGCGAAGGAGCGCCTGCAGATGCGCAGCCTCTCCGGCCCGAAGGCACCGGACAAGCCGGCCGACCCCATCATCGTGCACCCGGACGTGCGCCGCATGCTGCTGACCCAGCGCGCCTACGCCGAGGGCGGCCGCGCCTTCGCCTACTGGATCGCGCTGCAGATCGACCGCGAGCTGTCGCACCCGGACGAGTCCGTGCGCAAGGAGGCCGCCGACCTCGTCGCGCTGCTCACGCCCGTCATCAAGGCCTTCCTGACCGATAACGCCTTCACCGCCACCAACGAGGGCATGCAGGTGTTCGGCGGCCACGGCTACATCGCCGAGTGGGGCATGGAGCAGTACGTGCGCGATGCCCGCATCAACATGATCTACGAGGGCACGAACACCGTGCAGTCGCTGGACCTGCTGGGCCGCAAGATCCTGGGCGACATGGGCGCCAGGATGAAAAAGTTCGGTAAGATCGTGCAGGACTTCGTCGAGGCCGAAGGCACCAGCGAGGCCATGCAGGAATTCATCAACCCGCTGGCCGACATCGGCGACAAGGTCCAGAAGTTGACCATGGAGATCGGCATGAAGGCGATGGCCAACCCGGACGAGGTCGGGGCCGCCGCCGTGCCATACCTGCGTGTGGTCGGACACTTGGTGTTCGCTTACTTCTGGGCCCGCATGGCGAAGATTGCCTTGGAGAAGCAGGGCAACGGCGATACCTTCTACAAGGCCAAACTGGCGACGGCGCGCTTCTATTTCGCCAAGCTGCTGCCCGAGACGGCTTACCAGATCCGCGCCGCGCGCGCGGGCGTCAAGCCGCTGATGGAACTCGAAGCCGAGCTGTTCTGACGGCCGCCCCCACCGCTCGGGGCGACGCGCACCTGCGTCGCCCCGCTTGTCTCTTCCGCTTTCCCGCGAGGACACCATGACCCGCACCGAACTCCCCCCCACCCAGGCGCAGCCGCAGGCCGGCACGCGCTCCAACTTCATCGTCCGGCGCGTGGCCGTGCTGGGCGCCGGCGTGATGGGCGCGCAGATTGCCGCGCACCTGGTCAACGCCAAGGTTCCCGTCACGCTGTTCGATCTGCCGGCAAAGGACAAGGACGGGGGAGGGGCCCTGCCCGCTTCCTCTGCCGCGAAGAACAGCATCGTGCTCAAGGCCATCGAGAATCTGAAGAAGCTGTCGCCGGCGCCGCTGGGCGTGAAGGACGATGCGGCCCTGATCCAGATCGCCAACTACGAAGACGATATCGAAAAGCTGTGCGACTGCGACCTCGTCATCGAGGCCATCGCCGAGCGTATGGACTGGAAGCACGACCTGTACAAGAAGGTCGCGCCGCACATCGCGCAGCATGCGATCTTCGCCTCCAACACCTCGGGCCTGTCGATCGGCGCGCTGTCGGATGGCTTTGATCCCGAACTGCAGTCGCGCTTCTGCGGCGTGCACTTCTTCAACCCGCCGCGCTACATGCACCTGGTCGAGCTGATCCCGACCGCCCATACGCGCGGCGACATCCTCGACAAGCTGGAAACCTTCCTGACCTCCGCGCTCGGCAAGGGGGTGGTGCGGGCCAAGGACACGCCCAACTTCATCGCCAACCGCGTCGGCATCTTCTCGATCCTGGCGGTGTTTGCCGAGTCGGCCAAGTACGGCATCCCGTTCGACGTGGTGGACGACCTGACCGGCTCGAAGCTGGGCCGCGCCAAGTCGGCCACGTTCCGCACGGCGGACGTGGTGGGCCTGGATACCATGGCGCACGTCATCAAGACGATGCAGGACAACCTGAAGGACGACCCCTTCGCCCCGGTCTACGCCACGCCGCCGGTGCTGGTCAGGCTGGTGGAGGCGGGTGCCCTGGGCCAGAAGACCGGCGCCGGTTTCTACAAGAAGGAAGGCAAGGACATCAAGGTGCTGGATCCGCAGAGCGGCCAGTACGGCCCGAGCGGCAAGACGGCCGACGAGATCGTCGTGCGTATCCTGAAGAAGGCGCCGGCCGAGCGCCTGAAGCTGCTGCGCGAGTCGAGCAACCCGCAGGCGCAGTTCCTGTGGGCGGTGTTCCGCGATGTGTTCCATTACATCGCCGTGTACCTGGAGCAGATCGCCGACTCCGCCGCGGAAGTCGACCTGGCGATCCGCTGGGGCTTCGGCTGGAACAGCGGTCCGTTTGAAGACTGGCAGCAAGCCGGCTGGAAGCAGGTGGCCGAATGGGTGAAGGCGGACATCGACGCGGGCAAGGCGCTGTCGAACGCGCCGCTGCCGCAGTGGGTGTTCTCGGGCCCGGTGGCCGACAACGGCGGCGTGCATTCGGCGCAGGGTTCGTGGTCGGCGTCGCAGGGTGCGTTCCTGTCGCGCAGCGCGCTGCCGGTCTACAGCCGCCAGGTGTTCCGCGCGGCGATCCAGGGCGCCACCACGGTCGATCCGCTCACCTACGGCAAGACCATCGAAGAGACCGATGCCGTACGCATCTGGGTGGACGAGGCGGCCGGCCAGGACGACGTGCTCGTCATCTCGTTCAAGAGCAAGATGAACACCATCGGCCCGAGCGTGATCGACGGCATCGTGCGCGCCATCGATCTGGCCGAAGCCGGCTACAAGGGACTGGTGGTGTGGCAGCCGGCCTCGCTCAAGCTGGGCGCGCCGGGCGGGCCGTTCTCGGCGGGGGCCAACCTGGAAGAAGCCATGCCGGCGTTCATGATGGGCGGCGCCAAGGGGGTCGAGCCGTTCGTCAAGAAATTCCAAGACGGCATGATGCGCGTGAAGTACGCCAACGTGCCGGTCGTCTCGGCGGCATCGGGCATCGCGCTGGGCGGCGGCTGCGAGCTGCTGCTGCACTCGGCCAAGCGCGTAGCGGCCTTCGAGACCTATATCGGCCTGGTGGAAGTGGGCGTGGGCCTGGTGCCGGCCGGCGGCGGCCTGAAGGAAGCCGCACTGGCGGCCGCGCGGGCGGCGGAGGCGGCGGGCAGCACCAACCTGCTGCCGTTCCTGACCGGCCGCTTCCAGTCCGCGGCCATGGCCAAGGTGTCGGGCTCGGCACTGGATGCGCAGAAGCTCGGCTACCTGCAGCCGACCGACACCATCGTCTTCAACGTGCACGAACTGCTGCACGTGGCGCGCAATGAGGTGCGCGCGCTGACCGATGCGGGCTATCGCGCGCCGATGCGTCCGGCGGGCATCCCGGTGGCGGGCCGTTCGGGCATCGCGACCATCAAGGCCTCGCTGGTGAACATGCGCGACGGCGGCTTCATCTCGCAGCACGACTTCACGATCGCCTCGCGCATCGCCGAGGCCGTGTGCGGCGGCGACGTCGAAGCTGGCGCGCTGGTGGACGAAGACTGGCTGCTGGCGCTGGAGCGCCGCGCCTTCGTCGACTTGCTCGGCACCGCCAAGACGCAGGAACGCATCATGGGCATGCTGCAGACTGGCAAGCCGGTCCGCAACTGATTCGCGCGACGACAGAGAACAGGAGTTTTCATCATGACCAAGCAACTGCAAGACGCCTACATCGTCGCCGCCACCCGCTCCCCGATCGGCAAGGCGCCCAAGGGCTCGTTCAAGAACCTGCGTCCGGACGACCTGCTGGCGACCGTGCTCAAGAGCGCGGTGGCCCAGGTGCCGAACCTGGACCCGAAGCTGATCGAAGACGCCATCGTCGGCTGCGCGATTCCCGAAGCGCAGCAGGGCCTGAACGTGGCGCGCATCGGCGCGCTGCTGGCCGGCCTGCCGAACACGGTGGGCGGCGTGACCGTCAACCGCTTCTGCGCCTCGGGCCTGACCGCCGTGGCGATGGCCGCCGACCGCATCCGCGTGGGCGAATCCGACGTGATGATCGCCGCCGGTGTCGAGTCGATGAGCATGGTGCCGATGATGGGCAATGCGCCGTCGATGTCGCCGTCGATCTTCGAGCGCGACGAGAACATCGGCATCGCCTACGGCATGGGCCTGACCGCCGAGAAGGTCGCCCAGCAGTGGAAGATCACGCGCGATGCGCAGGACGCGTTCTCGCTGGCGTCGCACCAGAAGGCATTGGCCGCGCAGCAGGCCGGCGAGTTCAAGGACGAGATCACCCCGATCGAGATCATCGAGAAGTTCCCGAACCTGGGCACCGGGGCGATCGACCTGAAGACGCGCACGCTGTCGCTCGACGAAGGCCCGCGCGCCGACACGTCGCTCGAAGGGCTGGCCAAGCTGCGCGCGGTGTTCGCCAACAAGGGCAGCGTGACGGCGGGCAACAGCTCGCAGACGTCGGATGGTTCGGGCGCGCTGATCCTGGTGTCGGAGAAGATCCTCAAGCAGTTCAACCTGACGCCGCTGGCGCGCTTCGTGTCGTTCGCGGTGCGCGGCGTGCCGCCGGAGATCATGGGCATCGGCCCGAAGGAAGCGATTCCGGCCGCGCTCAAGGCCGGCGGCCTGACGCAGGACCAGATCGACTGGATCGAGCTGAACGAAGCGTTTGCCGCGCAGTCGCTGGCGGTCATCCAGGACCTGGGCCTGGACACCGGCAAGGTCAACCCGCTGGGCGGCGCGATCGCGCTGGGCCACCCGCTGGGCGCGACCGGGGCCATCCGCGCGGCCACCGTCGTGCACGGCCTGCGCCGCCGCAACCTGAAGTACGGCATGGTGACGATGTGCGTCGGCACCGGCATGGGCGCCGCGGGGATCTTCGAGCGCGTCTGATCCGGTGCGGGGGGAAGGTCCAGGGCCTTCCCCCGGCTTGTCATTCCCGCCCCTGCCACACCTGATGTTTTCTTCCCGGAACATTCATGTCGATTCGTACCGAGACCGCAGACGGCATCCTGACGCTGACCTTCGACCGCCTGGACAAGAAGAACGCCATCACGGCCGCGATGTACCAGGTGCTGGCGGATGCGCTGGTGTCCGCCGAGACCGATCCCGCCGTGCGCGTGATCGTGCTGGCCGGCCATGAGAGCGTCTTCACGGCCGGCAACGACCTCGAAGACTTCATGAAGCACCCGCCCAAGGACGAGCGCGCGCCGGTGCACCAGTTCCTCAAGGCGATCAGCACGGCGACCAAGCCGCTGGTCGCCTCGGTGAGCGGCACGGCGGTGGGGGTGGGCACCACCATGCTGCTGCACTGCGATCTGGTGTACGCCTCGGAGACCGCCAGGCTGTCGATGCCGTTCGCCCAGTTGGGGCTGTGCCCGGAGGCCGCGTCGAGCCTGTTGCTGCCGCAGTTGGCGGGTTACCACCGCGCGGCGGAGAAGCTGCTGTTCGGCGAGCCGTTCGACGCTGGCGAGGCACGGGAGCTGGGGCTGGTCAACCGCGTGCTGCCGGTGGCCGAGCTGGACGCGTTCGTGCGCGCGCAGGCGCGCAAGCTGACCTTCCTGCCGCCGGCCTCGCTGCGCGCCACCAAGCGGCTGATGAAGGAGGGCACCGCGCCGCAGATCGCGGCCCGCATGGCGATCGAGAGCGAGCTGTTCGGCCGGATGCTGCGCGCCCCCGAGGCACGCGAGGCGTTCACGGCGTTCTTCGAGAAGCGCCGGCCGGATTTCTCCCCGTTCAACTGATCGGGCCTTCGTCCGCAACAAGAAACCCGGCCGTGGGCCGGGTTTCTTGTCGGGTGTTGCCGCCTCAGAGCGGCGGCAGCATGCGCGGCTTGCGGCTCTCGTCGGTGGCGACGTAGGTGAGGGTGGCTTCGGTCACCTTGACCGTCTCGTGGCGGCCGTTGCTGCCCATGCGCTGTGCGTAGACTTCCACGTCCACCGTGATGGAGGTGCGGCCGGTCTTGGCCACGCTGGCGTAGAAGCTCACCAGGTCGCCCACGTAGACGGGCTGCTTGAAGACGAACGAGTTGACCGCCACCGTGGCCACGCGCCCGTTGGCGCGCACCACCGCCGGGATCGACCCGGCAATGTCCACCTGCGCCATGATCCAGCCGCCGAACACGTCGCCGTGCACGTTGGCGTCGGCGGGCATCGGCATGACGCGGACGGCGGGCTGCCTGCCGACGGGCAGCGACACGGTTTCGGCGGGGTGTTCGGGCTGGGACATGGCGGGAGCGGAGCAATCGGCGATCCGGCTGCTGCCCGGGCGGGGCCGGGCGCGCGGCTGTGATCGGTGGGAGAATACACAATCCGCGTTTTTCTTGCACCGCACATGCGCCGCTACGCCGCCCCCTCCGAACCGCCTCCCGCCGGGGCGCCCGTGCGCGGCGACTGGCAGACCATCTGCGGCCTGCTGCCCTACCTGTGGGCGTACAAGTGGCGCGTGGCGCTGGCGCTGTCGTTCCTGATCGCCGCCAAGGTCGCCAACCTGGGTGTGCCGATTGTGATGAAACGGCTGATCGACACGATGAACGTGTCGCCGACCGATCCGCGCGCGCTGCTGGTGGTGCCGGTCGGCATCATTCTCGGCTACGGGCTGCTGCGGCTGTCGACGTCGCTGTTTTCCGAGCTGCGCGAAATCCTGTTCGCCAAGGTGACGGAGAGCTCGGTGCGCACGCTGGCGCTGCAGGTGTTCCAGCATCTGCATGCGCTGTCGCTGCGCTTTCACCTCGAGCGCCAGACCGGCGGCATGAGCCGAGACATCGAACGCGGCACGCGCGGCATCCAGTCGCTGATCTCCTATTCGCTGTACAGCATCCTGCCGACGCTGGTGGAGGTGGGGATGGTCATCACGTACTTCATGGTGAAGTACGACGTGTGGTTCGCGTTGATCGCCTTCTGCGCGCTGGTCTCCTACATCGTCTTCACCGTGACGGTGACGAACTGGCGCACGCACTTCCGCCGCCGGATGAACGAACTCGATTCGCGCGCCAACCAGAAGGCGATCGATTCGCTGCTCAATTTCGAGACGGTCAAGTACTTCGGCAACGAAGAATACGAGGCGCGCCGCTACGACGAGAACCTGCAGAACTACCGCGCCGCCGCCATCCGCTCGCAGCACTCGCTGTCGCTGCTGAACTTCGGGCAGCAGTTCATCGTGGCCGTCGCGCTGATCCTGATCCTGTACCGCGCCACCCAGGGCGTGGTAGCCGGCCACATGACGCTGGGCGACCTGGTACTGGTCAACACGCTGATGCTGCAGATCTACATCCCGCTCAACTTCCTGGGCGTGATCTACCGCGAGCTCAAGCAAGCGGTCACCGACATGGATCGCATGTTCCGGCTGTTGCACACCAACCGGGAGGTCGCCGACAAACCGGATGCGCAACCGCTGGCCGTGCGCGCCGGCGAGGTCCGCGTCGCCCACGTCGATTTCGGCTACGAGGCCAACCGGCAGATCCTGTTCGACGTCGATTTCACCATCCCGGCCGGCACCACCACTGCGGTGGTGGGCCAGAGCGGCTCGGGCAAGTCGACGCTCGCGCGCCTGCTGTTCCGCTTCTACGATGTCACGTCCGGCGCGATCCTGATCGATGGCCGGGATGTGCGCGACGTCACGCAGGCCAGCGTGCGTGCCGCCATCGGTATCGTCCCGCAGGACACCGTGCTGTTCAACGACAGCATCTACTACAACATCGCCTACGGCCGCCCCGACGCCTCGCGCGACGAGGTGATCGAAGCCGCCCGCGCCGCGCAGATCCACAGCTTTGTCGAATCGCTGCCCGATGGCTACGATACCCAGGTCGGCGAGCGCGGGCTGAAGCTGTCGGGCGGTGAGAAGCAGCGCGTGGCGATCGCCCGCACGCTGCTCAAGCGCCCGCCCATCCTGGTGTTCGACGAGGCCACCTCCGCGCTCGATTCGCGCACCGAGCACGCTATCCAGGAAGAGCTGATGCGCCTGGCGCAGAACCACACCACGCTGGTGATCGCGCACCGGCTCTCGACCATCGTCGGCGCGCACCAGATCCTGGTGATGGAGCACGGCCGCATCATCGAGCGCGGCACGCACGAGTCGCTGCTGCGCGCGCAAGGGCGCTACGCGCAGATGTGGCGCATGCAGGCGCGCGAGCCCGAGCGCGTGCAGGAAGCCGAGGCGTGAGGCAGATGCCGGCCCGTCCGGTTCGAGGCTGGCCGACCCCGTCGGCCCGTCCAGCGCTTAAAATGCGCTTCCAGCAGGCGCCCGTGCGGGGAGAGCGTCCGCCAGTCGAGCGGACGGCCACGGGCGTCATCGACACGGCGGGGAAGGGGACACAAGTCGATGGAACTCAAATGGCTGGAAGATTTCATCAGCCTGGCGGAAACGCGCAGCTTTTCGCGTTCGGCCGAACTGCGGCACGTCACGCAGCCGGCCTTCTCGCGTCGCATCCAGTCGCTCGAAGCGTGGCTGGGCAATGAGCTGATCGACCGGTCCAGCTATCCCACGCGCCTGACGCCCGCCGGCGAGGTCTTCTACGAACAGGCGCTGGCGATGCTCGCGCAGGTCAGCGAGACGCGCGCCCTGATGCGCGGGCAGCGTCCGGCCAGCGCATCGACCATCGATTTTGCGGTGCCGCATACGTTGTCGCTGACGTTCTTCCCGGGCTGGCTGGCCAAGCTCGAGGAGAAGATCGGCAAGCTGCAGTGCCGGCTGCGCGCGCTCAACGTGCACGACGCGGTGATGACGCTGGTGGAGGGCGGTTGCGACCTGGTCATGGTTTACCACCACGCGCGCCAGATGATCCAGCTCGACCCGACGCGCTACGACATGCTGGTCCTCGGCACCGAGCGGCTGTCGCCGTTCAGCAAGCCCGACGTGAGCGGCCGTCCGATCTACAAGCTGACGCCCACCGCGCGCAAGCCGATCGCCTACCTGAGCTATACGCCCAACGCCTTCCTCGGGCGCATGGTCGACGTCCTGCTGGAGAACTCGCCGGTGGCGCCGCTGCTCGACAAGTGCTACGAGACCGACATGGCCGAGGCGCTCAAGGTGATGGCGCTGGCGGGGCACGGCGTCGCGTTCCTGCCCGAGAGCGCGGTGCGGGATGATGTGGCGGCCGGACGGCTGGTCCGCGCCGAGGGCAAGGGCGGTGGCACCCTGTCGATCGAAATGGAGATCCGGCTGTACCGCGAGCATCCGCAGAGCGGCGCGCATGACCGGCGGCACCAGCAGTCCAAGCGCAAGCGCGAACTGATCGACCTGTTGTGGAACACGCTGTCGGCGTGAGGGGGAGCACGCCATCGGCGTGAGGGCCGGATCGGGGTCCCTGCCGGGTTATGCGTGGCCGGCATAACCCAATGTAAAAACAGCATTGGATTTCGTTCAGGGGCCTCCATAAGCTGGCGGTCACTTTTTAGGCACTCACGAGCTCTTACCCAGGCTCCAAAGGAAGACAGCCATGTCTAATGTCGCATCTCCGTCGACGCTCCAGCACGCCATTCCGTCCTACCTCCCGGCCGACAACCTCGGCCCGTGGGGTATCTATCTGCAGCAGGTCGATCGGGTCACCCCCTATCTCGGCTCGCTGGCACGCTGGGTCGAAACCCTGAAGCGTCCCAAGCGCGCCCTGATCGTCGACGTGCCCATCCAGATGGATGACGGCCGCATCGCCCACTTCGAGGGCTATCGCGTGCAGCACAACACGTCGCGCGGCCCGGGCAAGGGCGGCGTGCGCTTCCACCAGGACGTGACGTTGTCGGAAGTGATGGCGCTGTCGGCCTGGATGTCGGTCAAGAACGCGGCGGTCAACGTGCCGTACGGCGGTGCCAAGGGCGGCATCCGCGTCGATCCGCGCAAGCTGTCGTCGGGCGAACTGGAACGCCTGACCCGCCGCTACACTAGCGAGATCGGCATCATCATCGGCCCGAACAAGGACATCCCGGCGCCGGACGTGAACACCAACGCGCAGATCATGGCGTGGATGATGGACACGTACTCCATGAACGAAGGCGCCACCGCCACCGGTGTGGTGACCGGCAAGCCGATCGCGCTGGGCGGCAGCCTGGGCCGTCGCGAGGCGACCGGCCGCGGCGTGTTCGTGGTCGGCAGCGAGGCTGCACGGAATCTGGGCATCGACATCAAGGGTGCGCGCATTGTGGTGCAAGGCTTCGGCAACGTCGGCAGCGTGGCCGCCAAGCTGTTCCATGACGCCGGCGCCAAGGTGATCGCGGTGCAGGACCACAAGGGCATCGTGTTCAACGGTGCGGGCCTGGACGTCGACGCGCTGATCCAGCACGTGGACCACAACGGCAGCGTCGCCGGCTTCAAGGCCGAGACCGTGTCGGCGGACGATTTCTGGGGGCTGGAATGCGAATTCCTGATCCCGGCCGCGCTGGAAGGCCAGATCACCGGCAAGAACGCGCCCCAAATTAAGGCAAAAATTGTCGTTGAAGGTGCAAACGGCCCCACGACGCCCGAAGCGGACGACATCCTGCGCGATCGCGGCATCCTGGTCTGCCCGGACGTGATCGCCAACGCCGGCGGCGTTACGGTGAGCTATTTCGAGTGGGTGCAGGATTTCTCGAGCTTCTTCTGGACCGAAGACGAGATCAACCAGCGCCTGGTACGAATCATGCAAGATGCTTTCCGCGCCATCTGGCAGGTGGCCCAGGACAATAAGGTAACTCTGCGGACGGCGGCATTCATCATCGCCTGTACGCGGATTCTGCAGGCGCGCCAAGAGCGCGGCCTGTACCCCTGATCGGCGACGCGTCGGTCAATACCGGCGCGGTGCCTCATCCGGGTACCGCTCCGGTCTATCGCGTCGCCGTCGATCAGGCGGCCATGCGCGACGGTTGAAGAAAGTCAGCCGGTGTCCATGGACGGGCCATAACGTTCCGGGGCACCGCACCATCCGAAGGGCAACTCAGGTTGCCCTTCATCCCTCCTGGAAGTCGGGTTTGGTGTAAGCGTCAGAGAGCGCACATCGGGCGGACTTTTTTTCCCCCTGGTTTTGAATAGTCTTGGACGGCCATCGTCATGCCGTTGTCCGCGCCTGCGCGCGCGGCACGCGCGAAACGATGCCGTCGATGAATGCTGCGTGCCCGCTTTCCGAATCATCGGAAAGCGCGACGTAAGTATTCCGGCACCCCGGAAACGCAGCAGGCGCAAGGCTTTCCGATGGGGGAAAATCCGTTGGATTCAACGGTTTAGTGGCACTACTAATATTGACGCTAAACGTTTTTTGGTACATTCCCATTTTCTCTTTCATGGTCAAAAGGAGACTTTCATGAACCTCGCCAAGCTGGCAACCGTGCTGGCCGCCGTTGGTGTGTTGAGCAGCGCTGCGCATGCGCAGGAACTGACTGGTACGCTGAAGAAGATCAAGGACACCGGCACCATCACGCTGGGTGTGCGCGATTCGTCGATTCCATTCAGCTACAACGTCGGCGGGGTCCGGACGATCGGCTACTCGTACGATGTCGCCACCAAGATCGTCGAGGCCGTGAAGGATCAGCTCAAGCTGAAGGATCTGCAGGTCAAGGAGATCCCGGTCACGTCGCAGAACCGCATTACGCTGCTGCAGAACGGCACGATCGACCTCGAATGCGGCTCCACCACGAACAACCTCGAGCGCCAGAAGCAGGCGTCGTTCACCGACACCATCTTCATCATCGGCACCCGCATCATGGTGAAGAAGGATTCGGGCATCAAGGACTGGGCCGACCTGAAGGGCAAGAACGTCGTGACGACCGCCGGCACGACCTCGGAACGCCTGCTGCGCAAGATGAACGACGACAAGCAGCTCGGCATGAACATCATCAGCACGAAGGACCACGGCCAGTCGTTCCTGACGCTGGAATCGGGCCGCGCCGTCGCCTTCATGATGGACGACGCGCTGCTGTACGGCGAGCGCGCCAAGGCCAAGAACCCGGCCGACTGGGTGGTGGTGGCCAAGCCGCAATCGCGCGAAGCCTACGGCTGCATGGTGCGTAAGGACGACGCCCCGTTCAAGGCCCTGGCCGACAAGACCATTGCCGGCATGATGAAGGATGGCTCGATCGTCGCCGAGTACAAGAAGTGGTTCGAGCAGCCGGTTCCGCCCAAGGGCGTGAACATGGAGTTCCCGCTGTCGGACGACATGAAGGCGCTGATCAAGAACCCGAACGACAAGGCGCTGGACTGATCGGCTCCCTCAGGAGCAACGCTAAGCATCATTGAAACGGAAGGCAAAGACCGATGAACAGGTCCTCCCCTTCCGTTTCTTTTTGAGGGAACCATCATGAATTACCACTGGAACTGGGACGTCTTCTTTGCCGAAGCCGCGCAGAATCAGACCTATCTCGACTGGCTGCTTTCGGGGTTGAAGACCACGATCGCACTCGGCCTCTCCTCCTGGATCATCGCGCTCGTGCTCGGCTCCGTGCTGGGCGTGCTGCGCACCGTGCCCAACAAGGTGCTGTCGGGCCTTGCCACGGCTTACGTGGAGCTGTTCCGCAACATCCCGCTGATCGTGCAGCTGTTCATCTGGTATTTCGTCATGCCGGAGCTGGTGCCGGGCGGCGATTACATCAAGCAGATGAACCCCACCACGGCGATGTTCCTGTGCGCGATGCTGTGCCTCGGTACCTTTACCGCGGCGCGGGTGTGCGAACAGGTGCGCTCGGGCATCAACTCGTTGCCGCGCGGCCAGCGCAACGCCGGCCTGGCGATGGGTTTCACGCTGGCGCAGACGTATCGCCACGTCATGCTGCCGATGGCGTTTCGCATCATCGTGCCGCCGCTCACCTCCGAGTTCCTGAACATCTTCAAGAACTCCGCGGTGGCGTCGACGATCGGCTTGCTGGAGCTCGCGGCGCAGGGCCGCCAACTGGTGGACTACACCGCGCAGCCCTACGAATCGTTCATCGCCGTGACGCTGATGTACATGCTGATCAACCTGACCGTGATGGGGATCATGCGCTGGGTTGAAGCGCGGACCCGGTTGCCGGGCTTCATCGGCGGCAAGTAAGCCGGCACGCGAGGATATTCATGGCTTATCAATTCGATTTCACGTCCATCAACGTCGACAACCTGCGCGTGCTCGGCGAAGGCATGGTTCTGTCGCTTGAGATCACGGCCACGGCCATCGTGGTCGGCATCGTCTGGGGCACACTGCTGGCGATGATGCGCCTGTCGGGCATCAAGCCGCTGCAGTGGTTCGGGCAGGGCTACGTCAACCTCTTCCGCTCCATCCCGCTGGTGATGGTGCTGCTGTGGTTCTTCCTGATCGTGCCGCAGGTGCTGCAGAAGATCTTCAACCTGTCGCCGGCCACCGACATGCGCATGACCTCCGCGCTGGTCGCCTTTGCGCTGTTCGAGGCGGCGTACTACTCGGAGATCATCCGCGCGGGCATCCAGAGCGTGTCGCGCGGGCAGATGTTCGCGGCCTACGCGATGGGCATGACGTATGGCCAGGCCATGCGCCTGGTGATCCTGCCGCAGGCCTTCCGCAACATGATCCCGCTGCTGCTCACGCAGGCCATCATCCTGTTCCAGGATACGTCGCTGGTCTACGTGAGCGCCCTGTCGGATTTCTTTACGCAGGCCTATAACATCGGTGAGCGCGACGGCCGTATCGTCGAGCTGCTGCTGTTTGCCGGCTTTGTCTATTTCGTGGCCTGCTTCGGTGCCTCCGTGCTGGTGAAGCGGCTTCAGAAGAAGGTGACCCAATGATCGAGATCAAGAACGTTTCCAAGTGGTACGGCAACTTCCAGGTGCTGACCGATTGCACCACCAGCGTGAAGAAGAGCGAGGTGGTGGTGGTGTGCGGCCCGTCGGGTTCGGGCAAGTCCACGCTCATCAAGACCGTCAACGCGCTGGAGCCGTTCCAGAAGGGCGAGATCCTGGTCGACGGCACCTCGGTGGGCGCCAAGGGCACCAACCTGCCGAAGCTGCGTTCGCGCGTCGGCATGGTGTTCCAGAACTTCGAGCTGTTCCCGCACCTGTCGATCACCGACAACCTGACCATCGCGCAGCAGAAGGTGCTGGGCCGCTCCAAGGATGAGGCCACCGCCAAGGGCCTGAAGTACCTGGAGCGCGTGGGCCTGAAGGCGCACGCCGCCAAGTACCCCGGTCAGTTGTCGGGCGGCCAGCAGCAGCGCGTGGCGATCGCCCGCGCGCTGTCGATGGACCCGATCTGCATGCTGTTCGACGAGCCGACCTCCGCGCTGGACCCCGAAATGGTCAACGAAGTGCTGGACGTGATGGTGGAGCTGGCCAAGGAAGGCATGACCATGATGTGCGTGACCCACGAAATGGGTTTCGCCCGCAAGGTCGCCAACCGCGTGATCTTCATGGACCAGGGCCGCATCGTCGAGGATTGCGAGAAGGAAGAGTTCTTCGGCAACATCGACAACCGCTCCGACCGCGCCAAGCAGTTCCTGTCGAAGATCCTGTCGCACTGACCGGCGGATCGAGGCCAAAGAAAAGCCGCTCTCCCGGGAGCGGCTTTTTCATGGGCGAGGCGGTATCACGTGCAGGCCGTGTTGGCGGCGTTGGCCGCCTGCACCGCTTCGGGGATCGGCACCTTGGCCGCCATGGTCGCCTGGCCGGATTCGAACATCAGCAGCTCGCCGGGCACGAAGGGGGTCCAGATCTCGTTGTCGGTCAGCGGCGCCGTGGCGATCACGGCGACACGGTCCTCGGGCGTGGTGTACTTGGCGAAATCGATCGTCATGTCGGCGTCGATCAGGTGCGCCGTCGAGAACGGCCACTGCCGCACGATGTAGTACAGCCGCGTCGAGCAATGCGCGAACAGCGCCTGTCCGTTGCACAGCAGGTAGTTGAACACCCCGTGGCAGCTCACTTCCCTGGTGATGTCCGACAACGCGTAGAACAGTTCGTTGAGCGGCGGCTGCGAGCCCGGGAAGCGCTTGCGCAGCGCCTGCATGATGAAGCAGAAGGCCAGTTCGCTGTCGGTGTCGCCCACCGGTTGATAGACGCCGGAGAGGAAGGGCGAGAAATGCTTGAGGTCACCGTTGTGGGCGAAGATCCAGTGCCGGCCCCACAGTTCGCGCATGAACGGGTGGCAGTTCTCCAGCCGCACGCTGCCCTGGGTCGCCTTGCGGATGTGCGAGATGACGTTCTTGGACTTGATCGGATAGCGCTTGACCAGCTCCGCCACCGGCGAGGTGCCGGCCGACTGGTTGTCGATGAACAGCCGGCAGGCCTTGTCCTCGAAGAACGCGACGCCGAACCCGTCGGCATGGTGGTCAGTGACCCCGCCGCGCGCGGCGAACCCCGTGAACGAGAAGGTCACGTCGGTCGGTTCGGCGCAATTCATGCCAAGCAGCTGGCACATGATGGGATGAAAGACAGGATGCAATAAAATAGTCACCATTATCCTGCCGGTCGCCGGGGGTGCCAAGCGCCCGGTGCACGCAATCCCGCCCACGACGCCCGGCCGTTGCGCTCACGCCGCACCGCGCCAGACCTTAGGCCGACCACTCGACCTGTCCTCCAGACGGAACGCATCCCATGAGTTCGTATCGCATCGCCATGATTCCGGGAGACGGGATCGGCAAGGACGCCGTACCCGAAGGGCTGCGCGCGCCGGATGCCGCCGCGCGCAGGTTCGGCTTTGCGCTGCGCTGCGGCCATGTCGGCTTCACCAACCGCGACACCCACGCGCGCCACGGCAAGCTGCGGCCCGACGATCGGTTCGGCACCCGGCGCGGCTACGGTGCCCTGTTCTTCGCGGCGGTCGGCTGGCCCGATACGGGCACGGCGGACCTGGGCCGCGCGATCGCGGAGGCGTTGGCATGAAGCTGGACCGCGCCGCCGCCCGCGCCCTGCTGCTGGAGAGCTACGCCGCCGCCGTGGCCGCGGCGGACCCGCTCAAGATCGTCGCCGGCTTCCTGCCGCCGCCGCATGCGGATGGCCGGACGCTGGTGGTCGGCGCCGGCAAGGCGGCCGCATCGATGGCGCTGGCGGTCGAGCAGGCCTACGCCGGCCGCGCGCGGATCGAAGGACTGGTCGTCACGCGCTATGCCCACGGGTTGCCGACCAGTCACATCCGCGTGATCGAAGCCGGCCACCCTGTGCCGGACGAGGCGGGCGAGCAGGCGGCGCAGACGATCCTCGACCGCGTGTCGGCGCTGACCGAACGGGACCGGCTGATCGTGCTGGTGTCGGGCGGCGGCTCGAGCTTGCTGTCCCTGCCCGCCGAGGGCATCCCCATGTCCGACCTCAAGGCGGTGACGCGCGAACTGCTGCGCTGCGGCGCGCCGATCACCGACATGAACATCGTGCGCAAGCACCTGTCGCGCATCCAGGGCGGCCGCCTGGCTGCGGCATCCCGCGCGCCCGTGACCACGCTGATCGTCTCCGACGTGGCCGGCGACGATCCGAGCGCGATCGCCAGCGGTCCCACCGTGCCTGATTCGAGCACCTACGCCGACGCGCTGGCGATCCTCGCGCGCTGGGGCGTGCAGGCGCCTGAGACCGTGCGCGCGCATCTGGAGCGCGGCGCGCGCGGCGAGATCGCCGAGACGCCCAAGCCGGGCGATGCCTGCTTTGCGCGGGTGACCAACCACGTCATCGCCACCGCGCAGCAGAGCCTGGTGGCCGGTGCGCAGGTCTTTGCGGCGCGCGGCATCCACACCGCCGTCCTGGGGGATACCGTTACCGGCGAGGCGCGCGAGGTGGCCCAGGTGTATGGCGCGCTGGCGCGGCAGATCCGCCAGCACGGCACGCCATTCTCGGTGCCTGTCGCACTGGTCTCCGGCGGCGAATGCACGGTGACGATCCCGCCGGGCCTGACCGGCGGCCGGGGCGGCCGTTGCGCCGAGTTCCTGCTGTCGCTGGGGATCGCGCTGGAAGACATGGGCGATGTCTACGCGCTGGCGGCCGACACCGACGGCATCGACGGTTCGGAAGACAATGCGGGTGCCTTGCTCGATCCGCAGTCCATCGGGCGCGCCGCCGCGCGCGGTGTCGCCGCCTGCGCCGCGCTGGACGCGCACGACGCCTATGGCTTCTTCGCCGCCGCGGACGACCTGATCGTCACCGGGCCGACACGCACCAATGTCAATGATTACCGCGTCATCCTGATTCTCTGAGTTCCGTTTCTTTCTGTCTTTTATCTCCACGCATCATGATCGATACCTTGACCATCGTCCGCCCCGATGACTGGCACCTGCACCTGCGCGACGGCGACGCACTCGCCGATGTGGTCGGTGACACCGCGCGCCAGTTCGGCCGGGCGATCATCATGCCCAACCTCAAGCCGCCGGTGACGACCACCGCGCAGGCGCGCGCCTACCGCGAGCGCATCCTCGCCGCGCTGCCGGCGGGCACGCGCTTCGAGCCGCTGATGACGCTGTACCTGACCGACAACACCACGCCCGAGGAAATCCGCGCCGCCCGTGCCAGCGGCTTCGTGCACGGCGTCAAGCTCTACCCGGCCGGCGCGACCACCAACAGCGATGCCGGCGTGACCGACCTGCGCCGCTGCGCCAAGACGCTCGAAGCGATGCAGGACGTCGGCATGCCGCTGCTGGTGCACGGCGAAGTGACCGATCCCACGGTCGACATCTTCGACCGCGAAGCCGTCTTCATCGAGACCGTGATGCAGCCGCTGCGCCGCGACTTTCCGGCACTGAAGGTCGTGTTCGAGCACATCACCACCAAGCACGCCGCCGAGTACGTGCGCGACGCGCAAGGGCCGGTCGGCGCGACCATCACCGCGCACCATCTGCTGTACAACCGCAATGCGCTGTTCGTCGGCGGCATCCGTCCGCACTATTACTGCCTGCCGGTGCTCAAGCGCGAAACGCATCGCCTGGCGCTGGTGGCGGCGGCCACCTCGGGCCACCCGCGCTTCTTCCTCGGCACCGACAGCGCCCCGCACGCCAAGGGCCTGAAGGAGCATGCCTGCGGTTGCGCCGGCTGCTATACCGCGCTGCATGCGATGGAGCTCTACGCCGAGGCTTTCGAAGACGCCAATGCGCTCGACAAGCTCGAAGGCTTCGCCAGCCTGCACGGCCCGGACTTCTACGGCCTGCCGCGCAATGCCGGCACCCTCACGCTCACGCGCTCGCAATGGCAGTTGCCCGCCGAGGTGCCCTTCGGCGAGCAGACGCTGGTGCCGTTGCGCGGCGGCGAGATGCTGCGCTGGAAGACGGTCTGAGCTTGATCCCGGCGGGTTGGACCGGGATCGGCTGGGCGCATCCGGCGTTTGCGCCGCTGGCGGCCATCGGCATGCCGATGGCCCAAGCGGTCGGCCAGGGCGCCGACCTGCGCGACGCGCTCAATGCGCATGCCGAGCGACAGGACTTGTGTACGGCCGGCGGGCATCCGCTGCGGTTCATCCCGCAGGATGTGCTGCCGCCCGGCGTCGCCTACGAGGCGCACATCGCCGCCACCGGCGGCGTGCCGACCCGGGACAACCTGCACGATTTCTTCAACGCGCTGATCTGGCTGCACTGGCCGCGCACCAAGGCAACACTCAATGCCCGCCAGGCCGGCGCCATCGCCCGCGATGGCATCGGTGCGTCGCGCGGCGCCGTGCGCGATGCCGCCACCCTGTTCGACGAGAACGCCCTGATCTTCCTGCACAGCAGCGACGTGCCCGAGCGTTGCCTGACCAGCTTCGACTGGCCGGGTCTATTCATCGAGGGCAGGGCGGCCTGGGGGCGGTCATGCGCGGTGTTGCCGTTCGGTCACGCGTTGCTGGAGAAGCTGGTCGCACCGTACAAGTCGATCACCGCCCACGCTTGGCCCGTACGCGTCGTGTCATTGGAAGCGTCGGCCAAGACGGTGTCGATCGACGCCGTTCTCGCCGATAGGCTAGCCGGCGCCGACCTGACCACGGGCGACTTCCGTCCGTTGCCGGTCATGGGCATCCCCGGCTGGTGCGACGCGAACCGGGATCCCGCCTTTTATTCAGATACCGCTGTCTTTCGCGCCGGCCGGCGCAGATCGGCCAAACCGGGCCAGAAGTGCTAGACTCGCGCCTCGCGAAGCGGACCAGGCAACCGCTGCTTCCGCGTGTTCACACGACGGAAGGGGAGGAAAGTCCGGACTCCACAGGGCAGGGTGATGGCTAACGACCATCCACGGTGACGTGCGGAATAGGGCCACAGAGACGAGTCTTCGCCCGCGGCTTCGGCCGGGGCGAAGGGTGAAACGCGGTAACCTCCACCCGGAGCAATCCCAAGTAAGCAGGCGATGAAGCGGCCCGCCGAGCCTGCGGGTAGGGAGCTTGAGCCGGTCGGCAACGGCCGGTCTAGAGGAATGGTTGTCACGCTGCGCGGTGTTATGCCGCGCGGCGCACAGAATCCGGCTTATCGGTCCGCTTCGCGTTCTTATTCCGTCGCCGGTGTGCTGGCAGCGGCGGCCAGGTCCACCAGTTCCAGCGAATGCGTGATCTCGGCCGTCTTGGCCAGCATGATCGACGCCGAGCAGTACTTCTCGTGCGACAGCTGGACTGCGCGCTCCACGGTTTCCCGCTTCAGGTTGCGACCCGTCACCGTGAAGGTGAAGTGGATGCGCGTGAAGACCTTCGGGTCGGTGTCGGCTCGCTCGGCGTGCAGCTTGACGCTGCAGCCCTGTACATCCTGGCGGCCACGCTTGAGGATCAGCACCACGTCATAGGCGGTGCAGCCGCCGGTGCCCAGCAGCACCATTTCCATCGGACGCGGCGCCAGATTGCGGCCGCCGCCGTCCGGCGCGCCATCCATCGTAACGAGGTGGCCGCTGCCGGTTTCCGCCAAAAACGCCATGCCGTCCGGGCCGGTCCAGCTCACTGTGCATTCCATGTCGAATCCTTGTGCATGTCGGCGCGGGCGCCGACCAAAAGCCACATTGTAGCCATCCCGTCCACCCGTCGCCGGCGCTCAGGGTGACTGCCTCTTGACAGGAATGCCGGCATGAGAAGGTGCAACCCGTCAAACCTGCACCAGAAGCGGGACGGGATTGGAGGAAAGTCTCTAATGCGCGGCATTCGTGCATGAGGTGATTTTTTGTAACCGTTTGATTCGTAATGAATAGTTTTCACGTTTGGTGCATTTTGGTGCATTTCGCATTAAGAAATGCGATTTCGTAGTGCAAATTTTCTTGCGCGTGCCCCAGAACTGGGTATAATTCGCACCATTGGATCGGTCGAAGCGGTGCAACCCATCGGGTCGACCGATCAGCAGGTGTCTCCTCCACCCTCCTCCTTTGGTGGATTCAAACCCCAAGCCAAGCCGCTTGGGGTTTTTTTTCGTCCTCCGTAGGCAGGCGCATTCTTTTCCTTGTGTCAAGGGTGCCTTGCAAGGTACAATCGAAATCTTTTCCGGATTGCCCGCGGAAAAGAAAGCAAGGAGAGCCCGCGTCAACAAGCGGGAAGGCGGGCCGGCGACGTACCTTTTCAAAGGTCGCGCAGGCGTCCGCAAGACGATCCGTTCGTGAGCAGTTGGGTGCGATACGGGTCCATTCGGGCACTGACTCAAATTTGGAAAAATCATGAAGACCTTTTCCGCAAAGCCCCATGAGGTGAAGCGCAATTGGTTCGTGATTGACGCGACGGACAAGGTCCTCGGGCGTGTCGCCAGCGAAGTGGCACTCCGACTGCGCGGCAAGCACAAACCCGAATTCACTCCGCACGTCGACACGGGCGATTTCATCATCGTGATCAACGCAGCCAAGCTGCGTGTGACGGGCGCCAAGACGACCGACAAGAAGTACTATCGCCACTCGGGCTACCCGGGCGGTATCTACGAAACGACGTTCGGCAAGATGCAACAGCGTTTCCCGGGCCGCGCCCTGGAAAAGGCCGTGAAGGGCATGCTGCCGAAGGGTCCGCTGGGCTACGCGATGATCAAGAAGCTGAAGGTGTACGCCGAAGGCTCGCATCCGCACGAAGCTCAGCAGCCGCAAGTGCTGGAAATCTAAGGGGCCGCCATGATCGGAAACTGGAACTATGGTACCGGCCGCCGCAAGAGCGCAGTGGCACGTGTCTTCATCAAGTCCGGCAAGGGCGACATCGTCGTCAACGGCAAGCCGGTCGCTGACTACTTCGCTCGCGAAACCTCGCTGATGATGATTCGTCAGCCGCTCGAGCTGACCAACCACGGCGCCACCTTCGATATCAAGGTGAACGTGGTCGGTGGCGGTGAAACCGGCCAGGCCGGCGCCGTTCGCCACGGCATCACCCGCGCGCTGATCGACTACGACGCGACGCTCAAGCCGACCCTGTCGAAGGCTGGCCTGGTGACCCGCGACTCGCGTGAAGTCGAACGTAAGAAGGTCGGTCTGCACAAGGCCCGCCGTCGCAAGCAGTTCTCCAAGCGTTAATTCGCCGGATCTGCTTCAGCAAAAAACCACACCCCCGGGTGTGGTTTTTTGTTTTTGTGTACCAGGTCAAGTTGTGTGATTCATGATGCGCGTCGCTTACCGTTTGCAACAGCTCAGACATGCTGTCGCGACTACAATTCACACTTCCTTAGCGTTTGGTCCAGATGATGCAATCCGCTGTTCGTCCTAATCCGATGCCGTCATACACGACGACGGCGCATGGGCTCGCCGCATGAAAGGGCGACGTCTGCTGCGTCGCGTTTCGGTGCTCGCGCCCAACGTGACAGTGCGTTCGCGCTTGCCGTGGCCCGTGACTGTCCTGCTGGTTGCCATGGTGGTGGGCCTGGCCGGTGCGGCGGCGCTGTGGGCCTTCGAGGAGGGGCGCCGGCTGACCGGGCCGCACGATGCCGACTTGCGTGCAATGAATCGCGAACTGAACGCCAAGCTGGTGGGCGTCCAGGCCGAGCGCGACAAGCTCGCCGCCTCGGCCGGCACGGCCGAATCGCGGCTGAGTATGGCGGAGGGCGCCCAGCAGCAGATGGCCGAACAGCTCAAGGCGCTGGAAGCCGAGAACGCGCAGTTGAAAGAGGATCTGGCCTTCTTCGACAGCCTGCTGCCCGCGCCCACCAATTCCGCCGGCATCTATGTGCGCAGTTTCCGGATTGCTCCGGACGAGGCGCAGCCCGCGCGGCTGCGTTTCCGTGTTTTGCTGATGCAGGGCGGCGGCAAGGCGTTCGCGCCGGTCTCCGAATTCGAAGGCCAACTGGCGCTCACGCTGAATGTGGTGCAGGCGGGCAAACCTGCTACGATCGACTTCCCCGGCGCCGTGGCCGGCGGGTCGGCGGCGCCGGCCACGCGGGTCAAGCTGACGCACTACCAGCGTCTGGAGGGGTGGGTGGATGTCCCGCCCGGCACCACGGTCAAGTCGGTGGTCGTGAAGGTGCTGCAGAACGGCAAGGTCAAGGCCAGCCAGAGTTTTTCCATTTGACGGGCGTTGTCCCATCTGTACAAAGGAGTCGACCATGCTGTTTGGCAAAAAGAAAGGGCTGGCGATCGAAACCCTGCTGGGCGCGCGTACGCGGCTGGAAGGGGAACTGCGCTTTTCCGGCGGTCTGCGGATCGACGGGCAGATCAAGGGCAACGTGATCGGCGATCCCGACAAGCCCAGCATGCTGGTGGTGACCGACAGCGCGCGCATCGAGGGCGAAGTGCACGTGGGTCATCTGATCCTCAACGGCACGGTCGTGGGGCCGGTGCATGTCTCAGAGTTGCTGGAACTGCAGCCCAAGGCGCGCATCGAGGGCAATGTGCAGTACGCGGCGCTGGAAATGCACCAGGGTGCCGTCGTGATGGGTACGCTGACGCACTCGGCGCCCGGTGATGTGAAGCTGCTGCCCAATCTGAAGCTGGCGTCCAACCAGGACTGACCGGGGCCGCCCCGTGGGGGCCGTTGCGGCCGCACCGCACATTGTCCTCTTGAAACCCGGGGCTTCGGCACGATTTGCAGTCTGCGCTTAAAATAGCGGCAGGTTTGAGATGTTCCCACAGGAGATTTTTCATGAACGCAGTCGCGCAGGCAGCCACGCCCGATGTGAACGAGGTTCCGGCTCCGCTGGTCTTTACCGACAGCGCTGCGGACAAGGTCAAGCAACTGATCGAAGAGGAAGGCAACCCGGAGCTGAAGCTGCGCGTGTTCGTGCAAGGCGGCGGATGTTCGGGCTTCCAGTACGGCTTCACCTTTGACGAAGACACCAACGAAGACGACACGACCATGACCAAGAATGGCGTGACGTTGCTGATCGACTCAATGAGCTACCAGTACCTGGTGGGTGCCGAGATCGACTACAAGGAAGACATCAACGGTGCCCAGTTCGTCATCAAGAACCCGAATGCCTCGACCACCTGCGGTTGCGGCTCGTCGTTCTCGGTCTGACGCTCGCTTCGCACAACAAAAAAGCGCACTTCGGTGCGCTTTTTTGTTGCCTGCTGTTGCCGTTCAGGCCGGATAGATGGTGCCCAGCACGCGCGGTCCGGCCGCACCGGTGGCGTGACAGACGTTGCCTGGCTCGCGTCGCACGCACTGGCGTGCCAGCCAGGCGAAGGCCAGCGCCTCGACCTGATGCGCGGGGACACCGAAGTCATCGCTCGGGGCGATCGGCATGCCGGGCAATTGCGCCGCCAGCCGCTGCATCAGCGCACCGTTGCGGGCACCGCCGCCGCAGACCACGAGGGAGGCGGCGCGCGGCGCATGGGTGCGGACGGCATCGGCGATGGTGTCGGCGGTCAGCGCGAGCAGGGTGGCCTGCACGTCTTCGGGGCGGATGCGTTCGAGGGCGTCATTGGCCTGCTGTTGCAGCCAGGTCGGATTGAACAGGTCGCGGCCGGTGCTTTTGGGCGGCGTCTTGGAGAAGAATGGTTCGCTGCGCAGGGTCTCGAGCAGCGCCGCGTCGATCCAGCCACTGCGGGCCCACCCGCCGTCGTGGTCGTAGGCTTCGCCGCGGTGGGTATGGACCCAGTAGTCGAGCAGGGCATTGCCCGGGCCGCAGTCGAAACCGAGCACCCGGTCGCGCGTATCCGACTGCTGCGGTGGCAGCACGGTCAGGTTGGCGATGCCGCCGATGTTGCAGACGACGCGCCAGGCATCGGGCAGCGCGAACAGCGCGCGGTGCACGGCCGGCACCAGTGGTGCACCCTGGCCGCCGGCAGCGATGTCGCGGCTGCGGAAATCGGCGATGACGTCGATACCGGTGCGCTCGGCGAGCACCGCGGCGTGCTGCGTTTGCCGCGTGTAGCCGATGCCGTCGTGTTCGCCGGGCTGGTGGCGGATGGTCTGGCCGTGGGCGCCGATGGCACGGACTTCGCGGGGGCCGCAGCCGCTCTCGTGCAGCAGTTGCGCGACGCATTCGGCGTACAGGTCGGCCAGGGCGTTGGCGGCCAGCGCCTCACGGTGGATTTCGTTGTGGCCGGCCGATTGCAGGTCGAAGAATGCTTGCCTCAGCGCGGGCGGGAAGGGCACGTAAGCGTCCGTCAGCAGCATCGGACGCGGGCCGGCGAAGTCGACCAGCACGCCATCGACGCCGTCCAGGCTGGTGCCGGACATCAGGCCGATGTAGCGCTCGCTGGAGGAGGAGGCAAGTGTCGTCATGCGCGTGAGCATACCAGCGGGGGCACCGGTTGGGGCAGCTTGCGACCGTCCATTGGGCGGGGGGCCGCCTCACGGTAAAATCGCGGGACCGCGCCGGTCGCCTTGGCGGCTGGCGCATGCCATCTGTTTTCCGAATTGCCTCGACCGTGCGCCGTTGTGGCGCATACGGCTCTTTTTCCATTTGCCATGACTGTTTCCGCCGCCTCCGCCGCTCCCGCTCCTGAACACAACACGCTGGGCAAACCGAAGTATCCGGTTACGCCGGAGGTGCTGCATGCGATGGAAATCACGCAGCGCGGCTGCGACGAACTGCTGATCGCCGCGGAATGGGAGCAGAAGCTGGCCCGCAGCGCCGCCACCGGCGTGCCGCTGCGCATCAAGCTGGGCCTGGACCCGACTGCGCCGGACATCCACATCGGCCATACCGTGGTGCTCAACAAGATGCGCCAGCTGCAGGACCTGGGGCATCAGGTGATCTTCCTGATCGGCGATTTCACTTCGACCATCGGCGATCCGTCGGGCCGCAACGCCACGCGTCCGCCGCTCACGCGCGAACAGATCGAGGCCAACGCGCAGACCTACTACCGCCAGGCCAGCATGGTGCTGGACCCGAGCAAGACCGAGATCCGCTACAACAGCGAGTGGAGCGATCCGCTGGGCGCGCGCGGCATGATCCAGCTCGCCGCCAGGTACACGGTCGCCCGCATGATGGAGCGCGACGACTTCACCAAGCGCTACAAGGCCGGCGTGCCGATCTCGGTGCACGAATTCCTCTATCCGCTGATGCAGGGTTATGACTCGGTGGCGCTGAAGTCCGACCTGGAGCTTGGCGGCACTGACCAGAAGTTCAACCTGCTGGTCGGCCGCGAACTGCAGAAGGAATACGGTCAGGAGCCGCAGTGCATCCTGACCATGCCGCTGCTGGTGGGCCTGGACGGCGTGGAGAAGATGTCGAAGTCCAAGGGCAACTATGTCGGCATCGCCGAGGCGCCCGGCGAGATGTTCGGCAAGCTGATGAGTATTTCCGACGATCTGATGTGGACGTATTTCACACTGCTGTCGTTCCGCCCCATGGCCGAGATCGAGATGATGAAGCAGGAGGTGGCGCTCGGCCGCAACCCGCGCGACTGCAAGGTGCTGCTGGCGCAGGAGATCATCGCGCGTTTCCACAGCCAGGCCGATGCCGAGCGCGCGCTGGAGGACTTCAACCACCGCGCGCGCGGTGGCGTGCCCGACGACATCCCGCAGATCGAACTGTCGGGCGCACCGCTCGGCATCGCGCAGTTGCTCAAGCAGGCCGGCCTCTGCCCGTCCACCTCGGAAGCCAACCGCAACATCGAGCAGGGCGGTGTGAAGATCGATGGCGCCGTCATCAGCGACAAGGGGTTGAAGGTCGAAGCCGGCACCTTCGTGATGCAGGTGGGCAAGCGGCGCTTTGCGCGCGTGGTGCTGTCGTGATCGGCTTGATCCAGCGCGTCTCGCAGGCGGCGGTGCGGGTCGATGGCCGCGTGGTCGGCGAGATCGGTCCGGGCCTGCTGGCGCTGGTGTGCGCCGAGCGCGGCGATACGACCGCCGAGGCCGACCGCCTGCTGGAGAAACTGCTGAACTACCGTGTGTTCTCCGATGCGCAGGGCAAGATGAACCTGCCGGTGCGCAACATCGACGGCAACGGGCAGGCAGGCGGCTTGCTGGTGGTCTCGCAGTTCACGCTGGCGGCCGATACCAAGTCCGGCACGCGCCCGAGCTTCACACCGGCTGCGGCGCCTGAAGCGGGGCGGCGCCTGTACGAGCATTTCGTGGCGCGGGCCCGGCAGCAGCACCCCATCGTCGCGACCGGCGAGTTCGGCGCGATGATGCAGGTGTCGCTGGTCAACGACGGCCCCGTCACGTTCTGGCTGCAGGTGGCGCCGCAGGCCGTGCGCGCCGGCGAGACCGAGACCGCGAAATCCGCCTGAGCACCAGGAGCGCCCGATGAAGCTGACTTCCGACGTCATCCACGATAACGCACCGATTCCCGTCGAGTACGCGTTCGGCACGATCGATCCGGTGAGCCGCGTCACGCTGTCGGCCAACCGCAATCCGGCCCTGCGCTGGCGTGATGTGCCCGAGCAGACGCGTTCGTTCGCACTGATCTGCCATGACCCGGACGTGCCCAGCCGCGGCGATGACGTCAACCGGGAAGGCCGCGAAGTCCCCGCCGATCTGCCGCGCGTGGATTTTTTTCACTGGGTGCTGGTGGATATTCCCGGCAGCGAGCGCGAGATCCGGGCCGGCAGCCACAGCGACGGCGTCACGCCGCGCGGCAAGCCGGGGCCGGACGCCGGCGGCGGCACCCGCCACGGCATCAACGATTACACCGGCTGGTTTGCCGGCGACAAGGACATGCGCGGCGACTACTACGGCTATGACGGCCCGTGCCCGCCGTGGAATGACGCGCGCCTGCATCGCTATACCTTCACGCTGTACGCGCTCGACATCGACCGCGTGCCGGTGGCGGGCGCCTTCACCGGCGCGCAGGTGCGCGACGCGATCAAGGGCCACGTGCTGGCCGAAGCGTCGGTGACCGGCACCTATACGCTCAACCCGAGCCTCGCGGAGAAGTCCTGATGGCACGCACCGCCGCCATGCCCATGCCGATGCCGCAGATCACCCACATCGTGCTGGTACGGCACGGCGAGACCGACTGGAACCGCGAGCGCAGGCTCCAGGGCCAGCTCGACGTGCCACTGAATGCGCAGGGGCGGGAGCAGGCCGCGCAACTGGGCCGGGCGCTGGCGCGCGAGCCGTTCGATGCGATCTATGCCAGCGACTTGTCGCGCGCCAGGGAGACCGCGCAGGCATTGGCCGGCGAGGTCGGCCGGGCGGTGCGCGACGATGCCGGCCTGCGCGAGCGCTGCTACGGCGCGTTCGAGGGGCTGACCTATGCCGAGGTGGCCGAGCGCCATCCGGCCGAATTCGAGGCGTGGCAGAACCGCGCGCCGGAATTCGCCCCGTCCGGCGGCGAGACGCTGAGCGCGTTCCACGCGCGTGCGGTGGGCGCGGCGCTGCGGTTGATCCGCCGCCATCCGGGCGAGCGCATCGCGCTGGTCAGTCACGGCGGCGTGCTCGATTGCCTGTACCGGCACGCCCACGCCATGACGCTCACCGAACCGCGCCAGCACGCGCTGCGCAATGCCAGCATCAACCGGCTGTCGTCCGACGGGCACCAGTTGACGGTGTTGCAGTGGGGCGATGTCGCGCACCTGGACCTGCTGGTGCTCGACGAGGTCGACCGCCGCGTGCCGTAAGCGCGCGGCACGCGTGCTCAGACTTTCAGCCGGAACGGCGTGAAGTCGGTATCGCGGTCGTAATAGTCTTCGCGCTCGGCGCGCTTGAGGAAGGCGACGATGCGGTAGGTGAGCGGCGTCGCGACGATCTCCCAGCCGGTCTTGAGGATGTACTGGGCGATTGCCACGCGCAGCACCTGCTCGTGCGGCCAGATGCCGTAGAAGGCGATCACGTAGAACAGCGACGAGTCGACCGCCTCGCCGACCACCGTGGAGCCGACGATGCGCGTCCACAGCCATTTGCCCTCGCTCCAGATCTTCATCTTGGCCAGCGTGTAGCTGTTGGCGAAGCTGCCGCACCAGAACGCGATCAGCGAACCGGTGACGATGCGCCAGGTATTGCCGAACACGTCGTGCAGGCTCTTCTGGTAGTCCGCCATGAAGGGGGCGACCGGCAGCGCCAGCACCACCAGCGACATGAACGAGGCGAAGATCAGCGCGCCGAAGCCGGCCCATACCACGCGGCGGTCGCGCCCGTAACCGTAGACCTCGGTGAGGATGTCGCCGAAGATGTACGAGATCGGAAAGAACAGCACGCCCGCACCGAAGGTGACCGGCCCGATGACCGGCAGCGTCACCTGCGCCGCCTTGGCCGCGCCGATCAGGTTCGAGCACAGCAGCACCGTGACAAAGGCCGCCATGACGAAGTCGTAGTAGCGGAAGCTGCGGCTCGGGGGCGGGGCGGCGGTCATGGGCGTGGGGTGGCCGGGCCCGCTACCGCTAGCTGTTGTCGCCCCACAGCTCGCGCACCGGACCGGTCTTCGGCGCGCCCAGTCCGAAATGCTGGTACGCCGATGCCGTGGCGACACGTCCGCGCGGCGTGCGCTGCAGGTAGCCCTGCTGGATCAGGTAGGGCTCGAGCACGTCTTCGATGGTGTCGCGTTCCTCGCCGATGGCGGCGGCCAAGTTGTCGATGCCGACGGGGCCGCCGTTGAACTTGTGCAGGATCGCCTCGAGCAGCTTGCGGTCCATCAGGTCGAAGCCGACCGCGTCGACGTCGAGCATCGCCAGCGCGGCGTCGGCGACCGCGCGGGTGATGACGCCATCGGCCTTCACTTCAGCGAAGTCGCGCACGCGGCGCAGCAGACGGTTGGCGATACGGGGCGTGCCGCGCGAGCGCTTGGCGATTTCCAGCGCGCCGTCTTCGGCGATGCGCGCGTCGAGCAGGCCGGCCGAGCGCGTGACGATGCGCGAGAGCTCCGACGGCGTGTAGAACTCCAGCCGGGCGACGATGCCGAAGCGGTCGCGCAGCGGGTTGGTCAGCATGCCGGCGCGCGTGGTGGCGCCCACCAGCGTGAACGGCTGCAGATCGAGCTTGACCGAGCGCGCCGCCGGGCCCTCGCCGATCATGATGTCGATCTGGTAGTCCTCCAGTGCCGGATACAGGATTTCCTCGACCACGGGCGAGAGCCGATGGATCTCGTCGATGAAGAGGACGTCGTTGGCTTCGAGGTTGGTCAGCAGCGCGGCCAGGTCGCCCGGGCGCTCCAGCACGGGGCCCGAGGTCTGGCGCAGGTTGACGCCCATCTCGCGGGCGATGATGTGCGCCAGCGTCGTCTTGCCCAGGCCCGGCGGGCCGAACAGCAGCACGTGGTCGAGCGCCTCGCGGCGCCGCTTGGCCGCGGTCATGAAGATGTCGAGCTGGCCGCGCACCTTTTCCTGGCCGACGTATTCGTCGAGCAGCTTGGGGCGCAGCGCACGCTCGAACGCCTCCTCGTTGGGGGAGGCGGGCGAGGCCGAGATCAGGCGTTCGGTGGAGACGGCCTTGGCGGCGAGCTTGTCGGTTTCGATCATGACGGGCGGACGGCGCGGGTGGACCGCGAACGGGCCATTTTACCGTCTCGCGGCACCACCCCGCACGGCACTGCGCCACACCGGGGCGTCAGCCTTTCGAGAGGGCCTTGAGTGCCAGCTTGATGCCTTCGGAGACGCCGGTGCCGGCCGGCACCTGCTTGATGGCCAGCGCGGCTTCCTTGTCGGAATAGCCCAGCGCCAGCAGGGCGTTGAGCACATCGGCCGCGTGGTCCGACACAGCCGGGCCGCCGGGGACCGCACCGAGGTCGGCGCCGAGCTTGCCCTTGAGTTCGAGCAGCAGGCGCTCGGCGGTCTTCTTGCCGATGCCGGGAATGCGCGTCAGCCGTCCGGCCTCCTGCAGCGTCACGGCCTGCGCCAGTTCGGCCACCGACATGCCCGACAGCACCGCCAGTGCGATGCGCGCGCCGATGCCCGAAATCTTGATCAACTGGCGGAAGGTCTCGCGCTCGGCGGCGCTGCCGAAGCCGTACAGCAGGTGCGCATCCTCGCGCACGATCTGCTGGGTGAGCAGCACGATTTTTTCGCCGGTGGCGGGCAGGTTGTAGAACGTGCTCATCGGCACGTCGATTTCATAGCCGACGCCGTGGCAGTCGACCAGCAGGTGCGGCGGGTTCTTTTCGATCAGCGTCCCGGCGATGCGTCCGATCATGGATGAGGTTCTCCCAAAACGGCACGCAGTGTAGCCGATGCCGGGCCGGCGCTAGCGCTGGAAGGTGTCCACGGCCTGCCGGCCGACCGCCGGATCGTCGGTGAAGAAGCCGTCGACGCCGGCGCGCAGGAAGGCCTGGATTTCCTGGATCGAGCCGCCGACGTTGCGCGCGTTGTCCGCGCCGCTGCGCAGCGAGGCCGGCAGGAAGATGTTCTCGGGCCGGAACGTATACGGGTGCACCACCAGCCCGGCGTTGTGGGCGTTGCGGATGAGGTCGCTGGGGTCGGTCAGCGCGCCGTTGGCGTCCAGCGGGATGATGCTGCTCTTGGCCGGCCCGACGCCGTTGGCGTAGGTGGCGATGCCGCGCAGGCCCTGGTCGGTCATCAGGTCGCCGTAGGTGCGGGTGTCCTTGGCCACCGTGAAGTCGTAGGGGTGCTGGTCGGCGGTGCCCATCAGTTGCACCAGCTTCCAGTTGGGCTGGCTGCTGCCGATGCTGTTGCGGATCGCCTTCAGGTTGGCGACTTCGAACGACTGGATATACACGGTGGTGCGGCTGGCCGTGAAATCGTCCTGGCGCAGCGCGGCGATCAGCCGGTCTTCGAGCGGCAGGCCGATCGACTGGAAATAGGTCGGGTGCTTGGTCTCGGGGTAGAGGCCGATGTTGTGGCCACGCAGGGCCGACTGGTCGCGGGCGAGCGCGATGATCTCGGCCAGCGTCGGGATGTCGAACTGGTCGTTGTAGGCCGTGTTGTCCGGGCGGATGTCGGGGATGCGTTCGCGGGCGCGCAGGGTCTTGAGTTCGGCCAGCGTGAAGTCTTCCGTGAACCAGCCGGTGACGCTCTGGCCGTCGATGGTCTTGGTGGTGCGGCGGCCAGCGAACTGCGGCAGGTCGGCCACGTTGGTGGTGCCGGAGATCTCGTTCTCGTGGCGCGCGACCAGCACGCCATCCTGCGTGGCGACGAGGTCCGGCTCGATGATGTCGGCGCCGTCGTCGATGGCCTTCTGGTACGACGCCAGCGTGTGCTCCGGCCGCAACGCCGGGGCACCGCGATGGCCGATCACCTGGACGGTGGCGATGGGTGTGGTGTCCCCGTTGTTGCCGCCGTGGTTGTATTCCAGCCGGCAGCCCGACAGTGCGATGGCGATCGTCAACACCAGCGGGCATGGCAGAGCGAAGCGGCGCGGCATCCGGGGTCTCCTGCAAACGGGGTCTCCCGCATGGTAGGCGGCTGTGTCGCCCGGTGCCAGCCGGCGCGCCTTGGAATGCGGGCGTGCGCGGCTCAGCCGACCAGCCGGCCGCGCCGCACGCGCAGGCCCTTGCGCGCCAGTTGGGGCGAAAGGCCCGCCATGGTGGACAGGGTGTCGCCGCCGTGTGCGTGGCAGATCGCCACGCCCAGCGCGTCGGCCGCATCGGTGCCGGGTCGGCCTTCCAGGCTGAGCAGGCGCACCACCATGTCCTGCACCTGCTCCTTGTTGGCGCGGCCGTAGCCGACCACCGCGAGCTTGAGCTGCAGCGCGGTGTATTCGAACACCGGCAGCCCGCCGCTGACCAGTCCGCAGATCGCCGCGCCGCGCGCCTGGCCCAGCAGCAGGGTCGACTGCGGGTTGACGTTGACGAACACCTTTTCGATGGAGGCGCAGTCCGGCCGGTAGGTGCGCACGAGTTCCGACACGCCGTCGTACAGCGTTTTCAGGCGGCTGGGCAGGTCGGCATTGCCATCGCTCTTGATCGTGCCCGAGGCGACGTAGACCAGTTGGTGGCCGTGCCGTTCGAGCACGCCGAAGCCGGTGGTGCGAAGGCCGGGGTCGATGCCGAGGATGCGCATGAAAGAGGCGGGCAAAAGAAAAACGGGGCAGGCGACAGTCTACGCTTGGCCCCGTTGAGCGGTGGAACCGCTGGTGCGGCTTAGTGGCGGAAGTGGCGGGTGCCGGTGAAGATCATCGCCACGTTGCGCTCGTCGGCGGCGGCGATCACTTCGTCATCGCGCACCGAACCGCCCGGCTGGATCACGCACGAGGCGCCGGCGTCGACCACCACGTCCAGGCCGTCGCGGAACGGGAAGAAGGCGTCCGATGCCACCGCCGAACCCGACAGCGTCAGGCCCGCGTTCTGCGCCTTGATGCTGGCGATGCGGGCGGAATCGACACGGCTCATCTGGCCGGCGCCCACGCCCAGCGTCATGCCGCCGCCGCAGAACACGATGGCGTTGGACTTGACGAACTTGGCCACGCGCCAGGCGAACAGCAGGTCGTCCATCTCCTTCGGGGTCGGGTGGCGCTTGGTGACCACGCGCAACTCGCTCGGCTGCACGTTCTTGGCGTCCGGGCTCTGCACCAGCAGGCCGCCGCCGACGCGCTTGAAGTCGTACGCGTTGACACCCTTGCCGAGCGGGATTTCCAGCAGACGCACATTCTGCTTGGCCGCGAACACCGTGCGCGCGCCCGCCGAGAAGCCCGGGGCGATCAGCACTTCGACGAACTGCTTGGCCACCACCTGCGCGGCGGCCTCGTCCAGCGGCACATTGAAGGCGATGATGCCGCCGAAGGCCGAGGTCGAGTCGGTCTTGAAGGCCTTCTCGTAGGCTTCCAGCGCAGTGCCGCCGATGGCCACGCCGCACGGGTTGGCGTGCTTGATGATGACGCACGCGGCACCCTTGGCCGGGTCGAACGACTTGACGCATTCCCACGCCGCATCGGCGTCGGCGATGTTGTTGTACGACAGCTCCTTGCCCTGCAGCTGCGTGTAGTTGGCCAGTGCGCCGTCCACGGCCTTCAGGTCGCGGTAGAAGGCGGCGGACTGGTGCGGGTTCTCGCCGTAGCGCATCTCCTGCACCTTGTCGAAGGCCAGGTTCAGCGTCTGCGGATAAGCGCTGAGGGTGCTGTGCGACTTGTCGGCGCCCAGGCTGGTCAGGTAATTGGTGATGGCGCCGTCGTACTGCGCGGTGTGCGCGAACACTTTCTTGGCCAGCGTGAAGTTGGTGTCGTAGCCGACGGTGTTCTTGTTGGCCTGCATCTCGGCCAGCACGGTGGCGTAGTCGGCCGGATCGACGATGACCGTCACGTCGCGGTGGTTCTTGGCGGCCGAGCGCAGCATGGTCGGGCCGCCGATGTCGATGTTCTCGATGGCGTCGGCCAGCGTGCATTCATCCTTGGCGACGGTCTGCTGGAACGGGTACAGGTTCACCACCAGCAGATCGATGGTCGGGATGCCGTGCTGGGCCAGCGCGGCCATGTGCTCGGGCAGGTCGCGGCGGGCCAGGATGCCGCCGTGCACCTTCGGATGCAGGGTCTTGACGCGGCCGTCGAGCATTTCCGGGAAGCCGGTGTAGTCCGCCACTTCCGTCACGGGCAGGCCTGCATCGGCCAGCAGTTTGGCGGTGCCGCCGGTGGAGAGGAGCTTGACGCCCAGGCCGTGCAGGGCGCGGGCAAAGTCGACGATGCCAGTCTTGTCGGAAACGGAAAGCAGGGCTTGCTGGATCATGGTGAAAGCGCCGTCAGGCGGATGGGGCGCGGCGAGGCGCCGTCAGGAAAGGAAAATCGGTACGCGGCCGGACACGGTGGCCGGGCCGCCTAGAGCAGCAGTCCGTGCTGCTGCAGTTTCTTGCGCAGCGTGTTGCGGTTGATGCCGAGATACTCGGCCGCCAGCGACTGGTTGTTGGAGGCCCATTCCATCACGGTCTCCAGCAGCGGCCGTTCGATGGCCTGCAGCACCATGTCGTAGACGTTGGACGGGTTTTCGCCGTCCAGGTCGCGATAGTACGTATCCAGGCTGTCCCGGATGCAGCGTTCGATCGGGTTGCGGCTCATGCGGCAAGCAGTTCCTTGTTGTTGTTGTCGTTGTTGCCCGTCGTGGGAGGGCCGTCCGCGCCAGGGTCCTGGTCCACGTAGACCAGGCGGTCGGACAGCGCGCGCTGCTCGTCGAAGAAGGCATTGACCGCGGCCAGTTGCGCGGCCGTGTCTTCGATGGTGTTCATGCGGTGGCGGAACAGGTTGGCGCCCGCCAGCCCCCGCGTGTACCAGGCGATGTGCTTGCGCGCGGTGCGCACGCCAGTGTATTCGCCGTAGAACGCGTAATGCTCTTCCAGGTGCGTGTTCATGATGCCGCGGATCTCTTCCACCTCCGGCGCCGGCAGCAGCGTGCCGGTCTGCAGGAAGTGCTCGATCTCGCGGAACAGCCACGGCCGCCCCTGCGCGGCGCGGCCGATCATGATGGCGTCGGCGCCGGTCACGTCCAGCACCTGCCTGGCCTTGGCCGGCGTGGCGATGTCGCCGTTGGCGACCACCGGGATGCGCACCGAAGCCTTGACCGCGGCGATGGTCTCGTACTCGGCCTCGCCGTGGTACAGGTCGGCGCGGGTGCGGCCGTGCACGGTCAGCATGCTGATGCCGGCCTCCTGCGCGATGCGCGCCACCGTGAGCGCGTTGCGGTGCTCGCGGTCCCAGCCGGTGCGGATCTTGAGCGTGACCGGCACGCGGTCACCCACCGCGCCGACCACCGCCTCGACGATGCGCGCCACCAGCGGCTCGTTCTGCAGCAGGGCCGAGCCCGCCGCCACGTTGCAGACCTTCTTGGCCGGGCAGCCCATGTTGATGTCGATGATCTGCGCGCCGCGGTCGACGTTGTAGCGCGCGGCCTCGGCCATCATCATCGGCTCGGCGCCGGCGATCTGCACGGCGATCGGTTCGACTTCGCCGGTGTGATTGGCGCGCCGCATGGTCTTCTCGCTCTTCCACAGCTGCGCGTTGGACGCGACCATTTCCGAGACCGCATAGCCCGCGCCCAGCCGCTTGCACAGCTGGCGGAACGGGCGGTCCGTCACGCCCGCCATGGGGGCGACGAACAGGTTGTTGCGCAGGAGATGCGGTCCGATCTGCAAGGTGGGATCCGAAAAAGCGAAGACGAAGAAACGAAAAACGACCCCTTCCGCCCGGGCAGGCGGAACGACGGGGAGTCAAAAATGCGAGGACGGGATTTTACCGCCAAACCGGCGGATTGCCTAAATGTTGTGCACAAACAATGCGACGGCGCACCCGGCGCGGTGTTTCGGGTGCGGGCTGGCTTGCCGCTGAGGCGGGCGGCCGGGATGTGCGATACCGTGGTGCCTCAGGACGACTCCGGCACGCCGAGGACCGTTGCCCGAGTCAATGGGTCAGGCGATCAGGACCTCGGCAGGAATATGCAGGCCAGCATGCAGCCGACGGATCATCTCCAGGCTCAGCCCACGCTTGCCATTGAGCACCTCGTACACGCGATTCGTCTTGCCGATATACGGCTGCATGTCCTGGACTGTCAGATCACCTTGCTCCATGCGAAAACGGATGGCTTCGATCGCCGTCGGATGCGCGAGCGGAAAATGCCTGGCTTCGTAGTGCTCGATGAGCGTGGACAGAATCTCCAGGCGATCACCGTCCGGCGTGCCGGCCGCCGGATCAGCGTCGACGAGCGCCGAAACGATGGCGAGCGCCTCGTTGTAATCTTTTTCGGTATGCAGCGGTCGGATGTCCATGGGCCTTACTCCAATTCCACGGTTGCAGCGTCGATACGGTCGTACTCGGCATGCGTGCCGACAAACTTCACGTACACCACGCCAATCTGGAATGCGATCGCCACGATCAGGCGGTAGTTGTTCCCGCCGATGTTGAACACAATGCGGTTGCGTCCCACGAAGCTGGCCGAAGCATAGTAAGCCTTGATGTCCTGCGGCGTTTTCCATGTGGCCTGGGCGGCTTCGGCGTGCCAGGCCAGCAGGGAGGGCTTGGCCCCCGGGTGCTTCCCGCAGAATGCCAGCAGATTTTTCTTCGCAACGATTCGCATGCGCGCATCGTAGTCCCATTTTGGGACTCACGCAACGGCGGCGTTCCGCCGTCGCGTCAATTGTTGTCACGATCCGCAAAAAGACGATCGTCGATCACGCACGCTTTAGCGTTCGTGGCACCTCAGGCAAACCGTTGCAGGCCGTAGGGGCGGGCATCGATGAACGGCGGCCGGCCGGCGACCAGGTCGGCGATCAGCCGGCCGGTGCCCGGCGCCCCGGTCATGCCCAAGTGCCCGTGGCCGAAGGCGAAGAAGACGTCGGCGAACCGCTCGGAGCGGTCGATCACGGGCAGGCTGTCGGGAAGGGAGGGCCGGTAGCCCATCCAGGCGCTGTCGTCGGCGAAGGCCAGGCCGGGGAACAGCGCCTGGCCGTGCCGGGTCAGCGTGCCGGCGCGGCGGAAGTCGGGCGGGATGTCCAGGCCGCCGATCTCCACCGTGCCGGCGATGCGCAGGCCGTCTTCCATCGGCGTGGCGATGAACTTGCGTTCGCAATCCATGATGGGCCGCGAGGGCTGCACCGTCGGCGCGCGCAGCATGGTGTGGTAGCCGCGCTCCGTGTCGAGCGGGACGCGCATGCCGGTGAGCCTGGCGCCCAGCCGCATCGACCACGCGCCCGCGCAGAGCACCAGGGTCGAGACCGGCAGCGAGCCGCAGTCGGTGTACAGGCGGTTGGGGCCGCGCTCGCCCAGCGCGAAATCCAGCACCTTGCGCCGCAGGACGGTGCCGCCCGCCGCGACGAAGTTGGCCGCGAGCGTCTTGACCAGCCGTTCAGGGTTGCAGGTAAAGCCGTTGTCCGGCAGCAGCAGGCCCGACTGGATATCGCCGGCCAGCGCCGGCTCCAGGTCGTGCACCTCGCCCGCGCTCAGTGCCTGCGAGCGTACCCCGGTGGCATCGCGGATGGACTGCGCCAGCACCTCGCCGGACGAGCGCGCCAGCGTGCGCCAGACATACAGGTGGCCGGCGGCGCGGATCAGGTCGTCGTACTGGGCAGGCTCCAGCAGGCTGCGGTAGCCCGGGTAGGTGGCGCTGAAGAGATCGGCCAGCGGTCGCGCCACGGCGCGCGCCTGCGCTTCGGTGCCGGCGCGGATCCACTTCAGCAGCCAGGGCAGCGCGCGCGGCAGGTAGGACCAGCGCACCGTCAGCGGCCCCTGCGGGTCCGCCAGCCATTTCGGCACCTGCGCCAGCATGCCCGGCAGCGCCATCGCCACCACCGACGCCACGCTGAGGCAGCCGGCATTGCCGTACGAGCACCCCTCGCCGATGCCTGCCTGGTCCAGCAGGGTGACCCGATGGCCGTCGCGCTGCAACTGCAGCGCGCACGACACGCCGACGATGCCGGCGCCCACCACGGTGATGGCCCGCTGCCCGGCCGTGTCCGATGCGTTGTGGTTCATGGGAAGGCGGGACGCGCTAGTACCGCTGCACAGAGGTTATGACAGTTTGGCTGGGTTGCAGGACAGGCAAGCAGTTGTGGTCAACGAGCAGTTCGATGCTGCGAGCGAAGCCTGCTTGCCGGCGGATCAATCCATTGCGTTCGAGGTTGAGCACCATCTGATGGACGGAAGGAGCCGTGACGGCGAAGAAGCGCTGCATGTCGCGTTCGGCCGGAGCACGGGCGTTTATCAAGCTGTAGGCCCAGATGAAGGCGAGATACTGACCTTGCTTGTCGGTGAAGCTCGGGCAGGCTGAGCGCTCGCCAGACAATGGAAGCGGCTTCTGATTCATTCGGAACCCCGGCAGTCGAAGGAGGCCTCCCCCAAAGGAAGCCATCCGGATGAATCTACGCTATCGAGTCGAACTCGACCAATCCGAGCGTGAGGCGCTTGCCGCCATGCTAAGCGGCGGCAAGCACGCGGCACGCAAGCTCAAGCGAGCGCAAATCCTGCTTGCAGCGCACGCTGGCCAGGATGACGCAAGCATTGCCGCCACCGTGGCGGTTGGCGAATCCACGGTGTACCGCACCAAGCGTCGCTTCGTGGAGACGGGTCTGGAAGCGGCGCTGAACGAACAGGCTCGGCCTGGGGCGCAGCGCAAGCTCAGCGGCAAGGAAGAGGCCCTGCTGATCGCCACCGCCTGCACCAACCCGCCACCGGGACGTGCGCGCTGGACGCTGGAATTGCTCGCCGACACGCTCGTCAAGCTCACCGAGCACGAAGCGCTATCGCGCGAGACGGTACGCCGGCGCCTGGCCGAGAACGATCTGAAGCCCTGGCGCAAGGACATGTGGTGCATTCCCAAGATCGACGCGGAATACGTGGCACGCATGGAAGACGTGCTCGACCTGTATGCCGAAACTCCGGACCCGCGGCACCCGGTGGTGTGCTTCGATGAGAGTCCGACCCAACTCATCGGCGAGATACGACAACCGATCCCGGCCGAGCCGGGCAAGCCCTTGCGCTACGACTGCGAATACAAGCGCAACGGCACCGCCAATCTGTTCGTCTTCCTCGATGCACACTGCAGCTGGCGTAAGGTGAAAGTCACCGAACGCAGAACGGCAGATGACTTCGCCCAGTGCATGCGCGATCTGGTCGACATCCACTACCCCCAGGCACCGCGCATCCGGGTCGTGCTGGACAATCTGTCGACCCACACGCCTGCTGCGCTCTACCAAGCCCTGCCACCCGTAGAAGCTCGCCGCATCCTGCAGCGGATCGAATTCCACTACACCCCCAAGCACGCCAGTTGGCTCAACATGGTCGAGATCGAAATCGGCGTGCTGCGAAGCCAGTGCCTGGATCGCCGCATCGACTGCCGCGATCGGCTGATCACCGAAGTCGCGGCTTGGGAGCAACTGCGAAACGCCAGCGGCGCTCGCATCAACTGGATGTTCTCTACCGAAACGGCCCGCAAGAAATTGGCCAAGGCCTACCCAGTACCGACCTCTGACAAACCGTCATAACCCCTGTGCAAAGGTACTAGTTCCGTTGACCGAACATCATCTGCCGCGCCAGCCCGTGCTTGAGCGGCGGCACGCATTCCAGCAGCGTCAGCGCGATGCCGCGCAGATGCCCGAACGGCCGGCCAGGCACGGCAAAGGCGCGCGGCAGCAGGTCGGTCAGGCCGATGGTGACGGCGCGGTCGAACGCGCGTTCGCGGGCAAAGCGCGCGAGCGCGGCCGGCGTGACGGCATCGCGCAGCGTGCGCGCCAGTTCGAAGGCGTCGCGCAGGCCCAGGTTGAAGCCCTGGCCGGCGACGGGGTGGATGGTCTGCGCGGCATTGCCGATGGCGACCACGCGGCGGTCGACCGGCGCGCGCTGGGCCTGCAGCCCGAGTGCGAAGGTGTGGCGCGGGCCGGCCTGCGTGAAATGCCCCATGCGGTCGCCAAAGGCCGCGCCCAGTTCCGCCAGGAAGGCCGCATCGGGCAGGCCGACGCGGCGGCGCGCCTCGTCGGGCGCGCAGCACCAGACCAGCGCATAGCCGGGGCCGTGCGCGTCGTGCTGCGGCAGCAGTGCGAGTGGGCCTTCGGTGGTGAAGCGCTCCCACGCCCAGCCTTCCAGCGGCGTCGCGCAGCGCACGTGGGCGACGATGGCGGTCTGCCCATAGTCGCGGCGCCGCGCGTGATGCAGGTACCGCGACCCCGCGGCTTGCCGGCGGGTATCGTCGAACAGGCCCCCTTCGGCCTGGATCACGATCGCGGTTTCGACGGCCAGCGGGTGCCGCCCGTCGCGCAGCGCGCGCACGCGTGCCGGGGCGACGGAGCCATCGGCGCGCGGCAACTGCTCGACACGCTCGACCGGCGTGTGGTCGTAGCGCGTCAGCCGGTTGGGATAGCGCTGCATCTGCGCGGCCAGCGCGGCGTTGAGCGCGGCACTCAGGTCGCCGTACTGCACGACGTGGCCGAGCGCGGGAATGCCGTAGTCCTCGCGGCGGATGTGGGTCTGGCCGAAGTGGCCGCGCTGCGAGACATGGATATGCGTGATCGGTGTGGCGCGCGCGGGCCAGCCGCCGATCGCTTCGAGCAGCACGCGCGAGCCGTGTGACAGCGCCAGCGCGCGCGGATCACGGGCAGCGGCATCGGCGTCGCGGGCATCGAACAGGGCGATGCGCCAGTCGGTGTCGCGCAGCAGCCAGTTGGCCAGCGCCAGGCCCACCGGCCCGGCACCGACGATGGCGACGTCGAAGTCCGGCGCCGCGGCCGCGGTGTCGGTCATGCCTGGCTCCGCATCAGCGCTTCGATGTCGTCCACGGCCACCGGCACGTCGCGCGTGATCAGTTCGCAGCCGTGCGGCGTGACGATGGCATCGTCCTCGATGCGGATGCCGATATGCCAGAACGCCTCGGGCACGCCCGGCGCCGGCCGCACGTAGAGGCCGGGCTCGACGGTCAGCACCATGCCGGTCTCGAGCGGGCGCCATGGGCGTTCGCCCTGGGCGGGTGCCGCGCCGGGCGTGCGGTATTCGCCCACGTCGTGCACGTCCATGCCCAGCCAGTGGCCGGTGCGGTGCATGTAGAACTGGCGGTACTGGCCGCCGGCGAGCACATCGTCGAGCGTGCCGACCTTGCCCGCGTCCAGCAGGCCGGTGTCGAGCATGCCCTGCGCCAGCACGCGCGTGGCGGCATCGTGCGGCACGTTGTACGGGGTGCCCGGCCGGGTGTGGGCGACGGCGGCCTCCTGCGCGGCCACCACGATCTCGTAGAGCGTGCGCTGCGGGCCGGTGAAGCGCCCGTTGACGGGGAAGGTGCGGGTGATGTCGGAAGCGTAGCCGTCGAGTTCGCAGCCGGCGTCGATCAGGCACAGGTCGCCGTCGCGCAGTTCGGCGTTGCCGGCGCGGTAGTGCAGCACGCAGGCATTCGGACCGGTGGCGACGATGGAGTTGTAGGCCACGCTCTGCGCGCCGTGGCGGCGGAATTCGTAGAGCAGTTCGGCCTCGAGGTGATATTCGCGCAGGCCGGCGCGCGAGGCCCGCATGGCGCGCACATGCGCCCCGGCGGAGATGCGCGCGGCGCGGCGCATGATGTCGAGCTCGCCCGCGTCCTTGAACAGGCGCATCTCATCGAGGATGGCGCGCACGTCCAGCGCCTGGTGCGGCGCCGACACGCCCGCGCGGCCTTGCGTGCGCACGGCGTCGAGCCAGCGGCGCATGCGGCGGTCGAAGGCGCCGCTCTCGGCCAGCGGATAGGCCACGGCGGCCGCATTGGCGAGCAGGCCCGGCAGCGTCGCGTCGATCTCCTCGACCGGATGGGCTTCGTCCAGGCCGAAGGCTTCGCGGGCGGCTTCGGGACCGAAGCGGAAACCGTCCCAGATTTCGCGTTCCTCGTGCTTGGAGCGGCAGAACAGCACGCTGCGCGCCGGTGCGTCGCCGGCCGGCACCACGATGGCCAGCACGGCTTCGGGCTCGGTGAAGCCGGTCAGGTAATAGAAGTAGCTGTCGTGCCGGTAGGGGTAGTCGCTGTCGCGGTTGCGCATGGCCTCCGGCGCGGTCGGGACGATGGCGATGCCGCCGCCCGCCGCACGCAGCCATTGCGCGACGCGCTCGCGGCGCTGGCGGGTAGTCTGGAGGAAGGCGAGTTCGGTGGCGGACATGGTGCGGACCCAAGGATGACAGGGATGCGCCGATTGTAACGCCGCCGGCGCCCGGGCCGCGTGGAGCCGGCGGTCCATCCGACGCCCCATTCGGCACCCCATCCGGCGTTTACATTTCCTCATGAAGTCGGGTCCGGCATGGCCGACAATGTTTGCATGTGCCGGATCCGTCGGCCGCGGCCCTCCACGGTGCGCGAAGGCCGGACCGGATCGGTCCGCCCTGGAGAATCGATGCTGGTCGGCGGTTACCATCCCCTTCTTGTCCTGCTGTCCCTGTTCGTGGCGATCCTGGCGTCGTACACGGCGCTGGACATGGCCGGCCGCATCGCCACGGCGCGCGGCCGCGCGGTGCCGTGGTGGCTTGCCGGCGGCGCCTGCGCGATGGGGCTGGGCATCTGGTCGATGCACTTCGTGGGGATGCTGGCCTTCAGCCTGCCGATTCCGCTCGGTTATGACCCGTGGATCACCCTGGCCTCATTGCTGATCGCCGTGGCCCTGTCGGCGTTTGCGCTGTGGCTGGTCTGCCAGCGCCGGCTGCCCTGGCGGCGGCTGGGGGGCGGGGCGATGCTGATGGGGGCGGGCGTGGCCGCCATGCATTACACGGGCATGGCGGCCATGCGCATGTCGCCGGGGATCCGCTACGATCCGGCCCTCTTTGGCCTGTCGGTGGTCATCGCCGTCCTGGCGTCGGGGGCGGCGCTGTGGATCGCGTTCCGCCTGCGGCGCCAGTCCCGCCGTGTCCGGGCGATGCGCGCCGGCGCCGCGGTGGTGATGGGCCTGGCCATCGTCGGCATGCACTACACCGGGATGGCGGCGGCGGGGTTCCCGCTGGGCAGCTTCTGCGGCGCGGCGCGCGGCGGCGTCAGCGTCGAGTGGCTGGCCCTGGTCATCATCGTGGTGACGCTCGCGGTGCTGGCGATGGCGCTCGTCATTTCGGTGCTCGACCTGCGCATGGAGGCGCGCACCGCCGTGCTGGCGACATCGCTGGCCAAGGCCAACAAGGAACTGGCCTACCTGGCGCTGCACGACAGCCTGACCAAGCTGTCCAACCGGCTGCTGCTCGAAGACCGTCTGGAGCAGGCGATCCAGTCGGCCAGCCGCAATCGCGGCAGCTTTGCGCTGATGTTTCTCGATCTGGACGGCTTTAAGGCGGTCAACGATGTCTACGGCCACCACGCGGGCGATCTGCTGCTGGCCGACGTGGCGCGGCGCATCGTGGCATGCGTGCGCTTGCAGGACACGGTGGCGCGGGTCGGCGGCGACGAGTTCGTCGTGCTGGCCAGCGTGGGCGAACCCGCGGATGCCGGGACCCTGGCCGATGCCTTGCTGGCCGCCGCGCGCGAGCCGTTCCTGGTGGACGGGCACGCGCTGCGGGTGTCGACCAGCATCGGCATCGCGCTGTATCCGGGCGATGGCGCCAGCCAGCACGACCTGCTCACCAATGCCGACGCGGCGATGTATCACGCCAAAGGAACGGGCCGCGACACGTACTGCTTTTTCGAGGCGTCGATGAACGCCGACGTCCACAAGCAACTGCAACTGGTGCAGGACCTGCGCCAGGCGCTGGAGCGGCGCGAACTGGTGCTGTACTACCAGCCCAAATTCAGCGCGCCGGACGGTCCCGTGGTCGGCGTCGAGGCGCTGGTGCGCTGGCAGCATCCCAGCCGCGGGCTGGTGCCGCCCGATGCCTTCGTCCCGCTGGCCGAGAAGACCGGCCTGATCGTGCCGCTCGGGGCCTGGGTGCTCGATGAGGCCTGCCGGCAGATGGCGCAGTGGCGCCGGGAGGGCCGCACGAGCTGGTCCATCGCCGTCAACCTGTCGGCGGTGCAGTTCGCCCATGCGACGCTGCTCGATACCGTGCGCGATACGCTCGCCCGCCATGCGCTGGAGCCGCCATGCCTGACGCTGGAGATCACCGAATCGACCGCGATGCGCGATGCCGACGCCAGCCTGCGCATCCTGCAGCAGTTGCATGCGATGGGCGTGCGCATCTCGATCGACGATTTCGGCACCGGCTACTCGAGCCTGCTGTACCTGAAGCGCCTGCCGGCCAGCGAGCTGAAGATCGATCGCGGGTTTGTGCGCGATCTGGCTCACGACACCGAGGACGCGGCCATCGTCGCGGCCGTCGTGGCGCTGGGCCAGACCCTGAACCTGAGCATCGTGGCCGAGGGTGTGGAGACCGAGGCGCAGCAGGCGTTCCTGACGCGGCTCGGCTGCCATGCCTTGCAGGGCAACCTGCTGGGCCGGCCGATGACGGCGCAGGCCCTGGCCGAGGCCGTCGGGCAGTTGGAGGCCCACGGCGCCTGGCCGATGCGGGCCGGAGGGTGGTCCTAGGCCGGGCGCGACGGCGCGCTCAGCGCCGCGTCCAGGGCCGCCAGCTGGGCCGGCGTGCCGACGTTCTCCCACTGGCCGTCGAAGCGCTCGCCGGTGGCGCGGCCTTCGGCGATGGCGCGGCGATACAGCGGCGTCATCGCCAGCCGCGTGCCGGACGCAATGCCGTCGAACAGCCGCGTGTCATACAGCCCGATATTGCCGAACGTGAGGCGCGGCGTGCCGGCCGGCGCGTCGTCATCATGCAGGCGGCCGTCGGCGGCCAGGGCGAAATCGCCGCGCGGATGGTAGGGCGGATTGGGCACCATCACCAGGTGCATGCCGGGCGCTGACCGGGTGGCCAGCATCTGGGCACGCTCGCGCAGCGCGGTGTAGTCGTAGTCGCAGAACACATCGCCGCTGACCGCGATGAAGACGCTGTGGGCCCCGCCCGTGCGCAGCAGGGGCATGGCCTGGGCCACGCCGCCGGCGGTCTCCAGTGCCTCGCCTTCGGGCGAGTAGGCAAGACGCACGCCCCAGGCGCCGCCGTCGCCCAGCGCCGCTTCGATCTGCGCGCCGAGCCAGGCATGGTTGATGACGATGTCGCGCACGCCCGCCGCCGCCAGCCGTTCGATCTGCCAGACGATCAGCGGCTTGCCGCCCACGGGCAGCAGCGGCTTGGGGGTGCGGTCGGTCAGCGGCCGCATGCGGTCGCCGCGGCCGGCAGCGAAGATCATTGCTTTCATGCCATCGCCTTCATCAGGATCAGCAGGACCGCCATGCCGCCGACGATGGTCCACACCGTGCTGCGGGTCACGCGTGCGATGACGATGGCGACGATGCTGGCGATCAGGCGGGGGTTGTCCGCGGAGACGGCCAGCGCACCGTTGCGCATCAGCAGCTCGGGCGCGATCAGCGCCGTCAGCATGGCGGCGGGGACATAGGGCAGCGCGCTGCGGAACCACAGCGGCAGGTTCATGCGGCCTTCCAGCGCGATGAACGACAGGCGGATCAGGTAGGTGGCGGCGCCGGACAGGAGCAGCACGCCGAGCAGGATCAGCGCTCTCATGCTCATGCCGTGGCCCCCTTGTCGGCGTGCTTGGCGAGCAGCCGCTCGACGATCGCGCCGACGGCGATGCCGACGCAGGCCGCGCCCATCAGCCCGAGCTTGTGCGGCCAGCCCGTCCAGGCAACCGCCAGCGCGGCACCGGCCAGCGCCGCGGCCAGCTGCGCGCGGGTGCGCAGCGACGGCACCACGATGGCGATAAAGGTCAGCGGCAGGAAGAAATCGAGCGGCAAGGCGGTCGGCACCTGCTTGCCCAGCAGCACGCCCACGATGGTGGACGTCTGCCAACTGGTCCACAGCGCCACGCCGGCGCCGAGGAAGTACCAGTGGCGGCAGGCCGCCTCTTCCGCGCCGGGCCGCGCGCTGGCCACGCGCCGGTTCATGGCGGCGAAGGCTTCATCGGTGAGCAGGTAGGCGATCAGCCATTTCCAGCGGCGCGGCAGGTGCGCCAGGGCCGGCGCGATGCTGGCCGAATACAGTGCGTGCCGCAGGTTGACCATCGACACCGTCGCCGCGATCACGAGCGCCGGCGCGCCACCCGCCCACAGCTGCACCAGGATCATCTGCGAGGCGCCGCCGAAGACGACGGCGCTCATCGCCACCGCCAGCCAGGCGGGCATGCCGGCGGAGGTCGCCAGCACGCCGTAGATCAGGCCGAACGGCACCACGCCCAGCAGCATGGGCGCGAGCGCCAGGACGCCGGCGCGGAATTCGGCGGCGCGGGGGGAGGCCATCAGAACGTGTAGCCGACCTGTGTGGCGCGGTCTTCCAGCTGGTCCAGCAGGCGCGCCAGCGGCGCCAGCGCGTTGTAGCGCGTCGCAACGCGGCGCAGGTAGGCGATGAAGCGCGGCGTGTCTTCGACGTAGCCGGTCTTGCCGTCGCGGTAGCGCAGGCGGGCGAAGATGCCGGCCACCTTCAGGTGGCGCTGGGCGCCCATCCATTCGAGCGCGCGGTAGAACTCGCCGAAGTCTTCGCCGACCGGCAGCCCGGCGCGGCGGGCGGCTTCCCAGTAGCGCACGGCCCAGTCGAGTTCCTGCTCCTCTTCCCACGACAGGAAGGCGTCGCGCAGCAGCGAGGCGGCGTCGTAGGTGATGGGGCCGTAGACGGCGTCCTGGAAGTCCAGCACGCCCGGCTGCGACGGGTCGGCCGCGTTGATCATCAGGTTGCGCGGCATGTAATCGCGGTGCACGTAGACGCGCGGCTGGGCCAGGGCGCTGTTGACCAGCAGCTTGAAGACCTGGTCGAGCGCCTCGCGCTGGGCGGCCTCGAGCGGGCGCTGCAGGTGGCGCTCGACGTACCAGTCGGGGAACAGCGACAGCTCGCGGCGCAGCAGGGCTTCGTCGTACGGGGGCAGTTCGCCCTCGCGCGAGGCCGACTGCCAGCGCACCAGGGTGTCGATGGCCGGGCGGAACAGCGTGTCGGCGTAGGCCGGGTCGAAATCGCGGTCGCGCAGCGATTGCAGGTAAGTCTGCGGGCCCAGGTCGGTCAGCAGCAGGAAGCCTTGCGCGATGTCCTGCTCCAGGACCCGCGGCGCGTGCACGCCGGCGCCGCTCAGCAGGGTCGCCACGTGCACGAACGGGCGGCAGTCTTCCTGTGGCGGCGGGGCGTCCATGGCGATCAGGGTGCCGGCTGCGCCATCGAGGCGGAAATAGCGGCGGAAGCTGGCGTCGGCCGAGGCGGGGCGCAGGGTGTCGATGCGCAGGCCGTGGGCGGCGGGCAATGTGCCGAGCCAGTCGCGCAGCCGGGCGAGGCGCGCATCGGTTGCGCCGGCGGCGCTGGGGGTCGAAGCCATGCTGAGGGAACGCTGGATGGGGCTGGAAGGAAGCCCCGTATAATACCCGACCGAGTTTCGTCGCGAACGCCCGCCAGCCCCGTGCGGCCGGGCCATGGCGCGCCGAAGTACCGACCGATGACGTGCCGTGCGCACCCGCTGCGCGCCGCGCCCAGTTTCCGACTTGCATGACCGAACCGAACCGAGCCAGGAAAACCCGGCAGCGCACCGCCGTTGCCTCGCCCGACCAGCGGACCGCATCCCGCCGTGGGGCGCTGGCGCTGCGTCCGCTGGTGTTTGCGGTGGCGGGGGTCTGGACGGCGACATCCGCGGCGCAGAGTCAGGGCGCCGCGCAGCAGGCCTCCTCCGCGCAGGCCACTTCGTCGGCCGCTTCCGTGACGGCCCTGGCGGTGTCCGGCCCGACCACGCCGGGCGGCGCGCCGCTGGTGCCCAAGATGGCCGAGCCGGTCAAGCGTCCGGACAACGCCGTGCCCTCTTTCGCCGCCGCCGATGCGATGGACGGCCGCACCAACGAGGACATCCACCTGCGCGGCCACGGCGAACTGCGCCGCAACGGCACCGTGGTCAAGGGCGATACGCTGGACTACAACCAGGACACCGACCTCGCCACCGCCACCGGCAACGTGCGCCTGTTCCGCGACGGCACGCTCGTCACCGGTCCCGACGCCACGCTCAAGGTGACCGCCAACGAGGGCACCATGCATACGCCCTCGTATGAGTTCCATACTCTGGGCGGGCGCGGCAGCGCCGAGCGCATCGATTTCATCGACAAGGACAACAGCCGCATCACCAAGGGCACGTACACCACGTGCTCGCCGGACAATGTCGATTGGTATTTCAGCGCCAGCCGGATCGACATCGACAGCGATCGCCAGGTCGGCACCGGCCGCGGCGGGGTGCTGCACTTCATGGGCGTGCCGGTGTTCGGCTCGCCGGTGTTCGATTTCCCGCTCAACGACGAGCGCCGCAGCGGCCTCCTCGCGCCAGTGTTCGGCTACAGCAGCCGCAGCGGCGCCGATATCACGCTGCCGTACTACTTCAACATCGCGCCCAACCGGGACCTCACGCTGTATCCGCGCCTGCTCTCGCAGCGCGGCCTGCAGTTGGGCGCCGAGTACCGCTACCTGAGCCAGAATTACAACGGCGTGTTGCGCGGCGAATTCCTGCCCAACGACCGCGTGGCCGACCGCAACCGCTGGTCGATCGCGCTGATGCACAACCAGCGCCTGGCGACCGGCCTGAACGCCTACATCAACTACAACAAGGTCTCCGACGACACCTACCCGGACGATCTGGGCCGCAGTATCGTCACGGCGACGCAGCGCCAGTACACGCAGGAAGGCGGCATCACGTATTCCATCGGCGACTGGGTGGCCCTGGCGCGGGTGCAGAAGTTCCAGACGCTGTCGACCGCGACCACGCCGCTGTCGCCGCCGTATGAGCGCGTGCCGCAGTTGAACCTGTCGTACAACCGGTACGATGTCAGCGGCTTCGACATCAACTTCCAGACCGATTACACCAAGTTCAGCATCCCGACTGAGAACACGGTCCAGGGCGAGCGCTTGTTCATGCAGCCGACGATCAGCTATCCGATCGTCCGGCCGGGCTGGTTCGTCACGCCCAAGTTCATCCTGAGCGCGACCTCGTACCGCCTGGACCGCCCGACAGGCGACACGCAGGCCTCGCAGATCAACCGCACGCTGCCGACCTTCTCGCTCGATTCGGGGCTGACCTTCGAGCGCGATGCGCCGCAGGTGTCGAAGTGGTTCGGCCGCAGCTACATCCAGACGCTGGAACCGCGCCTGTTCTACGTCTACACGCCATATCGCGACCAGTCGCAGATTCCGCTGTTCGATACGGCGCAGTCGGACTACAACCTCGGCCAGATCTTCACCGAGAACCCGTACACCGGTTACGACCGCATCGCCGACAACAACAAGCTGACGGCGGGCGTGACCACGCGCTTCATCGAGTCCGAGACCGGCATCGAGCGCCTGCGCGCCACGCTGGCCCAGCGCCTGGACTTCGAGGGCCAGCGCGTGACCCTGGCCGGCGCCGCGCCCACCTCGGTGCGCCGCTATTCGGACCTGCTGGGCGCGACCACCATCCAGATGTTCCGCGGTATCTTTTTCGATACCAACCTTCAGTACAATCAGGACATCGACCGCCTCATGCGCTCGACGGTGGCGTTCAGCTGGAAGCCGGAGGCCAACAAGGTGATCAACCTCGGCTACCGCTACTACCGCGCCGATGCCAACACCGGGCAATTGGCGCTGGAGCAGACCGATATCTCGGCGCAGTGGCCGCTGACGCGCCGCCTGTACGGCCTGGGGCGCATCGGCTACGACATGAACGCCAGGAAGCCGTCGGACATGCTGCTCGGCCTCGAATATGTCGCCGACTGCTGGGTCGGGCGGCTGGCGGTGCAGCGCTACAGCAACGCGACCTCGGGCTATACGACGCACATCTTTGCCCAGATCGAGTTCAAGGGGCTGTCGAAGGTGGGGAACAATCCGATCGACGTGATCCGGCTCAACGTGCCCGGCTACCAGCCGGTCACCGCGCAGCCGGTCACGCCGTCCGTGCTGGATCAATACGAATAAAAGACTATGGCTTGCAAATCGACTGCTGTCCGCTCCGCCACGGGCGTAGCGCCCACCCGCCGGCTGGGTATGGTGACCGGTGCGCTGGTTGCGCTGATGGCCGGCGCGGCGCTGCTGCCTGCCGCCCATGCGCAGCAGACGCAGAAGAAAAGCGCGCCGCTGCGCGGCATCTTCGCCACGCCCGATGCGTCGCCCAGCCAGCCGCTGCTGCGGGGCACGCTGCCGGGGCCGTCGACGGCGTCCGGCGCGGCGCGCAGCCAACTGGTCGACGAAGTGGTGGCGGTGGTCAATACCGACATCATCACCCGCCGCGAGCTGCTGGACCGCGCCGACCTGGTCGAGCGCACCCTGCAGTCGCAGAATCGCCCGATGCCGGCACGCGCCGACCTGCTCGGCGAAGTGCTGGAGCAACTGATCCTGGAGCGCGTGCAGGCGCAGACGGCCAAGGAAAGCGGCATCCGCGTGTCGGATGCCGACGTCGACCGCGCGGTGGAAAGCGTGGCCCAGCGCAATAACCTGTCGGTGCCGCAGCTCAAGTCCAAGCTCGCCCAGTCGGGGCTGGCCTACGACAAGTACCGTGAAGACCTGCGCCAGGAGATTCTGCTGGCCCGCCTGCGCGATCGCGAGGTGGATTCCAAGGTCCAGGTGTTCGACGGCGAGATCGACAACTTCCTCGCCCAGCAGGGCGGCGGCGCGACCGGCGAGGCGCAGGAATACAACGTGGCGCAGATCCTGGTGCCGGTGGCCGAGGATGCCTCCGCCGAGCAGAAGGCGGCCGCGCGCGGCAAGGCCGAGAACCTGCTGAAGCAGGCCCAGGGCGGTGCGGACTTCGCCAAGCTGGCGCGCGACAACTCCAGCGGGCCCGAGGCCGCGCAGGGCGGCGAGTTGGGCCTGCGCTCGATCGGTCGCCTGCCGACGCAGTTCGCCAACGCCGTGGTCGACCTGAAGCCGGGCCAACTGGCGGGCCAGGTGATCGAAAGCCCCGCCGGTTTCCATGTGCTGAAGCTGGTCGACAAGCGCGCCCCGGGCACCGCCGCCAGCGCCAAGGTGGCGCAGACGCAGGTCCGTCATATCCTGATCAAGACCGGCCCGACCATGTCGGCCGACGACGCACGCCGCCAGTTGGCCGGCCTGCGCGACCGTATCGTCCACGGCTACGATTTCAGCGACGCAGCGCGCCGCTATTCGCAGGACACCTCGGCCAGCGCGGGCGGCGAGCTGGGCTGGGTGTCGCCCGGCCAACTGGTGCCGGAGTTCGAGCAGGCGATGAACCTGCTCAAGCCGGGCGAGGTCTCGCAGCCGGTGCAGAGCCAGTTCGGCGTGCACCTGATCCAGGTGGAAGGCCGTCGCGAAGCCGAAGTGCCGGTGGACCGCCAGCGCGACTATGCGCGCTCGGTGATCCGCGAGCAGAAGATCCAGGCCGCGTATGAAGACTGGCTGCGCCAGTTGCGCGACAGCGCCCACGTGGAATACCGCGTGAACCGCCAGTAGTAAGTCGGGTACGCTGTCGGGACGCACGCCACCCGGTTCACGGCCGCCCGCGGGCGGCCGTTCCATTTCTGACACCACCGAAGCCACTGAGAAGCGCCGCATGCTGAACATTGCCATCACGACCGGCGAACCGGCCGGCATCGGTCCGGACATCACCGTGGCGGCGCTGTTGCACCTGCTGGCGCAGTCCGCCCCGCGCCATGCCGATGTGCGCTGGTACGTGGTCGGCGATGCCGCGCTGCTGCAGGCGCGCGCCGACGCCATTGGTCTGGGCGATGCCTGGCGGCATGCGGCGGCGGCGGTCACCCTGGTCGCGCGGCCACTGGGGGTGCCGGTGCGCACCGGCGTGCTCGATGCCGCCAACGGCCGCTACGTGCTCGACCTGCTGGATGCTGCCATCGATGGCTGCCTGCCCGATGCCACGGGCCGGATGCGCTACGACGCGATGGTGACGGCACCGGTGCAGAAGAGCACCATCAACGACGCCGGCGTGCCGTTCACCGGCCATACCGAGTACCTGGCCGAGCGCAGCCGCACGCCGCGCGTGGTGATGATGCTGGCCGGTCCGCAGCCGGCGCATGGCAACGCCATGCTGCGCGTGGCGCTGGCCACCACGCACCTGCCGCTGCGCGAGGTGCCCGATGCGATCACGCCCGCGGTGCTGGACGAGACGCTGGACATCGTGCAGCGGGATCTGCGCGGCCGCTTCGGCGTGGCCGCGCCGCGCATCCTGGTCACGGGGCTGAATCCGCATGCCGGCGAATCGGGCCACCTGGGCCGCGAGGAGATCGAGGTGATCGAACCCGCCATCGTCCGTGCCCGTGCGCGCGGCATCGACGCCCGCGGGCCGTATCCCGCCGACACGCTGTTCCAGCCGCGCCTGCTGGCCGACGCCGATTGCGTGCTGGCGATGTACCACGACCAGGGCCTGGCGCCGCTCAAGTACGGCACCTTCGGCCACGGCGTCAACATTACGCTGGGGCTGCCGTTCGTGCGCACCTCCGTCGATCACGGCACCGCGCTGGATCTTGCCGGCACCGGCCGCGCGGAGGCGGGCAGCATGATCGAAGCAATCGATACCGCCGTCGGGATGGCCCGCCACGCGGCGCATCCCTGATTCCATTTTTTCCGTTTTTCGAGTTCCGCTATGGCGCGATCCACTTCCGGCGTTCACCAGGGGCACCAGGCCCGCAAGCGCTTCGGCCAGAATTTCCTGGTGGACGAGGGCGTGATCCACGCCATCGTGGCCGCCATCGATCCGCAGCCCGACGACGTGCTGGTCGAGATCGGCCCGGGCCTCGGCGCGCTGACCGTGCCGCTGATGGAGCGCGTGCCCACGCTGCAGGTCGTCGAGCTCGACCGCGACCTGGTGGCGCGCCTGCAGCGGCGTTTCGGCGACAAGCTGGTCGTGCACGCGGGCGATGCGCTGGCGTTCGACTTCGGCGCCCTGCATGTCCCCGGACGGCCGCTGCGCATCGTCGGCAACCTGCCGTACAACATCTCCAGTCCGCTGCTGTTCCACCTGAGCGCCTTCGCCGATCGCGTCCGCGACCAGCACTTCATGCTGCAGAAGGAGGTGGTCGAGCGCATGGTGGCGGCACCCGGCAGCAAGGCCTTCAGCCGCCTGTCGGTGATGCTGCAGGTGCGCTACTACATGGAACTGGTGCTGGATGTGCCGCCGGGCTCGTTCAACCCGCCGCCCAAGGTGGATTCGGCGGTGGTGCGGATGATTCCGTGGCCGGCCGACAAGTCGCCGTATGCGCCGGTCGACATGCGGGCGCTGGGCACGGTGGTGACGCTGGCGTTCTCGCAGCGGCGCAAGGTGCTGCGCAACACGCTGGGGTCGCTGCGCGAGGCGATCGATTTCGACGCGCTCGGCTTCGACCTGGGCCGCCGCGCGGAGGAAGTGCCGGTGGCCGATTTCGTGGCGGTGGCGAACGCGCTGCCGGCCGAGCGCATCGCCGGCGGCGCGCCCGACCTCACCGAAGATTGACGAGCAGGATGCCCGACAGCACGAGCGCCGCGGCCAGCGCGAACCGCAGGCCGACGGGGTCGTGCAGCAGCAGCACGCCGAACGCCACGCCGAACAGCGGCGTCAGGAACGAGAACACCGACAGCCGCGACGCCAGGTAGCGGCGCAGCAGCCAGAACCACGTCAGGTAGCTGGCGAAGGCGATCAGCACCGACTGGTAGGCGAGGCTCGCCAGCGCGGTGGGCGAGAGGCTGGCGGTCCAGGCCTGGCCGGTGCCGGCCGCCATGGCCAGCAGCAGCACGGCGGACACGGCCAACTGGTACAGCAGCGTTTTCGCCGCCGGCGCGTTCGACAGCCGGCTCGCGCGCACCACCAGGGTGGTCGCGCTCCACAGCACGCCCGCCAGCACGCCCAGCGCATCCCCCATCGACGTCGACGGACCGGCCGCCGGATGCAGCATGCCGTCGGCGAAGGCCAGCACTATGCCCGCGAACGCAATGCCGATGCCGAGCCACTGCCGCGGCCGCAGATGCTCGCCCGGCACGAACGCGTGCAGCCCGAGCGCCGTGAAGATCGGCGCGGTGTACAGGAATACCGCCATGCGCGAGGCCGTGGTGTAGCCCAGGCCGATGAAGATGCAGAGGAACTCGGTGCCGAACAGCACGCCCGCCGTCAGGCCGCCCGGCAGCGTGCCGTCGCGCAGCGACAGGCTCGTGCCGCGCCACAGCGCGAACGCCAGCACCAGCACCGATGCGATCGCCGAGCGCACGCCGGCCTGCATGACCGGGCCGACATCGTGCACGGCCATCTTGATGGCCACCTGCTGCAGGCCCCAGCACAGGCACAGCACCACCATCAGGCCGATGGCGGTGCCGTCCAGCGGGCGTCGCGTCAGGTCAGTGGCGGTTGCCATCGGGCATCGAGCGCGCCTGGATCAGTTCGATCTTGTAGCCGTCGGGGTCTTCCACAAAGGCAATGATGGTGCTGCCGCCCTTGACCGGGCCGGCCTCGCGCGTGACCTTGCCGCCCGCCGCGCGGATCCGCTCGCACGCCTGTGCCGCATGGTCGACCTCGATGGCGAGATGGCCGAACGCCGTGCCGAGCTCGTATTCGCCGACGCCGTAGTTGTAGGTCAGCTCGATCACCGTGTTGCCGCTCTCCGGGCCGTAGCCCACGAACGCCAGCGAATACTTGTATTCGGGGTTGTCGCTGGTGCGCAGCAACTGCATGCCGAGCACCTTGGTGTAGAAGTCGATGGAGCGCTGCAGGTCGCCGACGCGCAGCATGGTGTGGAGCATTCGCATGGGGGTTCCTTCTGGGGGACTGCGGGGAGCCGCTATTGTAGGAGGGTGTCGCCGCATCGGGCGCGCCTTTCTTTGCTGACTTTCTTTGGCAAGACAAAGAAAGTGAGTCGGCCCCGGCAGGGGACGAAACCCGGGATGGACCACCAGGCATCATCCAGGCAAGAAGCAAAAACAACAGGACAACGTCAGAAGACAGGCAGATATTCCGGCGGATGCGACTGCAATTGTTGCCGCGCCTCGCGGAACTCGGGAAAGATCGATTCGACCGTATCCCAGAACCGAGGACTATGGTTCATCTCCTTGAGATGCGCCAGCTCATGCGCCACCACATAGTCGATCAGCGACAGCGGAAAATGCACCAGCCGCCAGTTGAGCCGGATCTTGCCGTCGGCCGTGCAACTGCCCCAGCGGGTCGCGGCCGAGGACAAGGCGTAGGCGCTGTGCCGCACGCCGAGGCGTTCGGCGTAGAGGTCCAGCCGTTCGCCGAACAGCCGTCGTGCCTGGGTTTGCAGCCAGCCCTGGACGCGGTCCTTGATCTGCTGTTCGGTAGCGCTGGGCGGCAGGCCGAGGTGCAGCCTGCGCGTGTCGGCGTCGAACATCAGCGCGCCGATCGGCGATTCCATCCGGAGCGTGACCGGCTTGCCGAGGAAGGGCAGGTCGGCGCCGTCCCGCCAGTGCATCGGCGGCAGGACCCGGCGCGCGGCCTGGGTGCGCCACTCGGCCAGCTTGGCGAAGATCCACTTCTGCTTTTCGGCGATGGCGTGCTCGATCTCGGCGAGCGTCACCCAGCGCGGCGCGGTGATGGACAGGCCGCGGTCATCGACGACAAAACCGATGGTGCGCCGCGACGAGCGCTTGAGGTGGTAGACCAGCGTGCGCTCGCCGAACGTGAGGCGGCGCTGGTCGGGGCCCAGCGGGGCGGTCGGGTTGGGGAAGGCGGCGTCGGTGGGCGAGGTGGCGGCCACCGGATCGGCCTGCGGCGCGAGCAGCGGCAGCTCCAGCTGCGCGGATCCGGCAGCGGCGGGCGATACGGGTGGTCGCCGCCCTTTCATGCGCGCTCGCGGTAGCTGTCCGCGTCGATCCGGCGCATTTCCGCCTCGATCCACGCTTGCACTTCGCGGTTGAGCTGATCGCCGGTCTTGCCGGCGCTGGAGATGGCCGGGCCGACCGACAGCGTGATCAGCCCCGGGTATTTCAGGAACGAGTTGCGCGGCCATACCCGGCCGGAGTTGTGCGCGATGGGGATGACCCAGGCGCCGGTCTCCACCGCCAGGCGGGCGCCACCGCTCTTGTAGCGCGGTTTCGGATCCCCCGTGCGTGTGCGCGTGCCCTCCGGGAACATGATGATCCATGAGCCATCGGCCAGGCGTTCCTTGCCCTGACGCACCACGGAGGCGAAGGCGTTGGTGCCGTCCTTGCGGTTGATGTGCACCATCTTGAGCATGCCCAGCGCCCAGCCGAAGAACGGCACGAACAGCAGTTCGCGCTTGAAGACATAGCACAGCGGGCGGGGCATGGTGGCCACATACGCGATGGTCTCCCAGGCCGACTGATGCTTGGAGAGCAGAACCACCTGCTTGTTGGTGGCGACCGCCTCCTCGATGTGCTCCCAGCCCTGGTATTGCCAGTGGATGCCAAGCAGCCAGCGCGCCACCCGGATGACGGATTGGGTCCAACCCGTCACCATCCAGAAACGGCGATGCGGGTTCATGAACGGAAATGCGATGAAACAGGCCACCGCATAGGGCGGCGTGTAGACGGCCAGGAAAATCAGGAACAGCAGGGAGCGCAGGAACGTCATGGTGCGGATTCGGTCGGCGCGCGCGATGGCGTGCCGGGAGGATGATGCGCGGGTGACAGCAGCGCGCGGGCGAAGGCGCGCAGGTCCTGGTGGACTTGCGTGCCGGGCGGCAGGTTGCCGGCTTGCAGCGTCTTGGCGCCCTTGCCGGTCAGCACGAGGTGCGGCACGGCGCCGACTTCCGCGCCGGCCTGCAGGTCGCGCAGCGAATCGCCGACCACCGGCACGCCGGTCAGGTCGACGTCGAAGCGGCGGGCGATCTCATGGAACATGCCGGCCTTGGGCTTGCGGCAGCCGCACGCCTCGGCGGCGGTGTGCGGGCAGAAGAAGACCGCATCGACGCGGCCGCCCTGCGCCGCCAGCGCCTTGTACATTTTTTCGTGCATGGCGTTGAGCGCGGCGGCCTCGAACAGCCCACGTCCGATGCCCGATTGGTTGGTGGCGACCACCACCTGGTAGCCGGCCTGGTTCAGTTCGGCGATCGCCTCCAGGCTGCCGTCGATGGCGATCCACTCGTCGGGCGACTTGATGAACTGGTCGCTGTCGAGGTTGATGACACCATCGCGGTCCAGGATCACGAGCTTCGGTACGTGCGGCATGTCGGGCTCCGGGGGCGGGGCTTACGCCGCCAGCTTGGAGATGTCGGCCACGCGGTTCATCAGGCCGTGCAGCTCGCCCAGCAGGGCCAGGCGGTTGTCGCGCAGCGCGGTGTCGTCGGCCATCACCATCACGCCGTCGAAGAAGCTGTCGACCGCTTCGCGCAGGCCGGCCAGCGTCTTGAGCGCGGTGGTGAAGTCGCCGCGCGCGAAGGCGTCGTGCACATGCGGCTGCGACGTGGCGACGGCCTGGTGCAGCGCACGCTCCGCGTCTTCCTTGAGCAATTGCGGCTGCACCGAACCGACGGCGATGTCGGTCTTCTTCAGGATATTGGTGATGCGCTTGTTGGCGGCGGCCAGCGCTTCGGCCTGCGGCAGGGCGGCGAAGGCGCGCACGGCTTCCAGGCGCGCGACGATGTCGTCCAGGCGCTGCGGGCGCTGGCTGACCACGGCCTCCACTTCGTTGGTGCTGTAGCCCTTGTCCTTCAGGTAGCTGCGCAGGCGGTCGTACAGGAAGTCGGTGATGGCGGCCAGGTCCGGCCTGACGGCGGCGATGCCCTCGAAGCTGGCGGCGGCCACCTCCAGCACTTCGGCGATGCCCAGCACCAGCGGCTTCTCGATCAGCATGCGCAGGATGCCCAGCGCATGGCGGCGCAGCGCGAACGGGTCTTTCTCGCCGGTGGGCGCGAGGCCGATGCCCCAGATGCCGACCAGCGTTTCCAGCTTGTCGGCCAGCGCCACCACGGTGCCGGTGGCGGTGCCGGGCAGCGCGTCGCCGGCAAAGCGCGGCTGGTAGTGCTCGGAGCAGGCCAGCGCCACGTCTTCGGCCTCGCCGTCGTGGCGGGCATAGTAGGTGCCCATGGTGCCCTGCAGCTCGGGGAACTCGCCGACCATGTCGGTCAGCAGGTCGGCCTTGGCCAGCAGCGCCGCGCGCGAGGCGTGCGCGACATCCACGCCGAGCTTGTCGGCCAGTTGGCCGGCGATCGCCTGCAGGCGCGAGACGCGCTCGAGCTGCGTGCCGATCTTGTTGTGGTAGACCACGCGCGAGAGCAGCGGCACGCGGTCGGCCAGCGGTTTCTTCTTGTCGTGCTCGAAGAAGAAGCGCGCGTCGGCCAGGCGCGGACGCACCACGCGCTCGTTGCCTTCGATGATGGCCTGCGGCGTGTCGGTGGCCAGGTTGGAGACGATCAGGAAGCGGTTGCGCAGATGGCCTTGCGCGTCGGTCAGCGCAAAGTACTTCTGGTTGGTCTGCATGGTCAGGATCAGGCACTCCTGCGGCACGGCGAGGAACTGTTCCTCGAAGTGGCAGGGGTAGATCACCGGCCATTCGACCAGCGCGTTGACCTCGTCGAGCAGTGCCTCGGGCATCACGACGGTGTCGGCGCCGGCGGTCTTCAGCAGCTCGGCGCGGATCGCTTCCTTGCGCTCGGCATAGCCGGCGATGACCTTGCCCTGCGACTTCAGCGTGCTGGCATACGCGGTGGCGTGCGGGATGACGATCTCGCCAGCCGACAGGAAGCGGTGGCCCAGCGTCACGTTGCCCGACTGCAGGCCCAGCACGCGGGCGGGGATGACCTCGTCGTCCAGCAGCGCGATCAGGCGGTGCGCCGGGCGCACGAACTGCACGCTGTCGCCGTTGGGGCGCTGGTAGGTCATCACCTTGGGGATCGGCAGGCCGGCGATGGTCTGCGTCAGCGCGGCCTGCAGGCCGTCGGCCAGCACGGCGCCGCGCGCGGTGTAGCGGTAGAACAGCGATTCGGCCTTGCCGTCGGGCGCGCGCTCGAGCGTTTCCGGCGCGATCGATTCCACGCCCACCGACTTGGCGAGCGCCGCCAGCTTCTTGACCAGCGGCGCGGCCGGCTTGCCTTCGGCGTCGAAGGCGATGTTGACGGGCAGCACCTTCTCGCGCAGCTCGCGGTCGGGCGCGGTGCGGCGCACGCCGGCGATTGCCGCGGCCAGGCGGCGCGGGGTGGCAAAGCCTTCCACCTGCGCGCCTTCCTCGAGCAGGCCTTGCGCCGACAGGCCGTCGAACAGGCTTTGCGCAAACGCCTCGCCCAGGCGGGCGAGCGCCTTCGGCGGCAGTTCTTCGGTCAGCAGTTCGATCAGGAGGGTGGACATAGCGTAAGAATCGGAGACGTCGTTGTTCTGCGCCGCGCGCGGGCGGCGGTTACGGTGTTGGGTTCAGCAGGGCGCGCCCGGCACGGGCTCCACGCCCGACAGCAGCCACACGCCGTTCTGCTGCTGGAACTGCAGCTGTGTGCTGGCGCACTGGCCCGGCGGAGGCGGCGGTGCGATCGGCGCCGGGTGGGCGCCGCTCGCGGCGGCTTCGCGGCGCAGGAAGCGTGCGCTCAGCACGCCGCGGCGGGCGTCGTAGCGCACCTCCTGCAGCGAGCCCGATACGTTGAATTCGAGCCGGCTCGGCAGTTGCGCCGACGAGCGGAACACACGCGTGCGGCGCTGCGCCTTGCTGCCCACGCCCTGCGATTCGATCCAGGTGAAGGGGAAGCGCAGGGTGGTCGCGTAGGTCCGCAGCGGCACGCGGTGCCAGCCGAGGTCGCGCGCACCGGACAGGTCGCAGGCGATGGTGCGGGCCAGGCTGCTCCACTGGTCGATCGAGGCGGGTGCGGGCGTCCACTGGGCGGCCAGGGCCTGCTGCAGCGGTTTGGCATCGGCCACGCACAGCTGCGACAGATTGTCGGGCACGGTGTAGGCCTTGTCGGCGGCCGGCGCCGGTTTGGCGGGACGGTGGTGCCGCGCTTGCGCGACACCCGTGGGCAGGGTCAGCGCAGCGGCCGCCAGCAGGGCCAGGCCGCGCCGGGCGCGAGCGACCGTCATGCGGCCTCCGTGGCCGCCGGTGCCGCGGCCGTGCCGCACATCGGGAAGCCCAGGCGTTCGCGCGAGTCGTAGTAGGCCTGCGCCACCAGCCGCGACAGGTTGCGGATGCGGCCGATGTAGGCGGCGCGCTCGGTCACCGAGATGGCGCCGCGCGCGTCCAGCAGGTTGAAGGTGTGGCCGGCCTTGAGCACTTGCTCGTAGGCGGGCAGCGCCAGCTGCGGCACCGGGGTGCCGTCGTCGGCCGCGCTTTCCTCGCGCACGCCCATCAGGCGCTTGGCCTCGGCCTCGTGCTCGGCGAAGCGGCGGAACAGCACGGCCGTATCCGCGTGCTCGAAGTTGTAGGTCGACTGCTCGACTTCGTTCTGGTGATAGACATCGCCGTAGGTCAGGCGGCGCTTGACGGGGCCGTTGGGGCCCGGTTCTTCCCACTCCGTCCAGACCAGGTCGTAGATGTTCTCGACCTGCTGCAGGTACATCGCCAGCCGCTCGATGCCGTAGGTGATCTCACCGGTGATGGGCTTGCAGTCGAGGCCGCCGACCTGCTGGAAGTAGGTGAACTGCGTGACTTCCATGCCGTTGAGCCAGACCTCCCAGCCCAGGCCCCAGGCGCCGAGCGTGGGGTTTTCCCAATCGTCCTCGACGAAGCGCACGTCGTTCTGCTTGAGGTCCAGCCCGAGCGCGGCCAGCGAGCCGAGGTACAGGTCGAGGATGTTCTCCGGCGCGGGCTTGAGCACCACTTGGTATTGGTAGTAATGCTGCAGGCGGTTGGGGTTCTCGCCGTAGCGGCCGTCCTTGGGGCGGCGCGACGGCTGCACGTAGGCGGCCCGCCACGGCTCCGGGCCGATGGCGCGCAGGAAGGTGTGAACGTGCGAGGTGCCGGCACCGACTTCGAGGTCGATCGGCTGCAGCAGCGCGCAGCCCTGGGCGTCCCAGTACGACTGCAGCTTGAGGATGAGTTGCTGGAAGGTAAGCATGGTGATCCCGAAGGTCCGGCGCGGACGTGGCCGCCGCGCGGCGGTCGAATGCAGCGGCGGGGTGCCCGAGCGCCCCGCCGTAAAACGTTGAATTTTAGCGTTTTTTGTCCGGCGTCCCGCAAAGTGCGCGAAAAGCCGCCGGACGGGAACGATCATGCCGCCTCAGTGCGGCGGCGGCGCGCCAGCGCGGCCAGCAGCACCAGCACGCCGGCGCCCAGCGCGGGCGCGTTGCCGGTCCGCACGAATGGCGTCAGGCCCTGCATGCCCTGTACGTCGGTCTTCAGCGTGCCGAGCGTGAACACGGGCAGCCGCGCCTGCACGCTGCCGTCCGGGCGCACCACGGCGGTGGCGCCGGTGTTGGTCGCGCGCAGCATCGGCCGGCCGGTCTCCAGGGCCCGCATGCGCGAGATCTGCAGGTGCTGGTCCAGCGCGATGGTGTCGCCGAACCACGCCAGGTTGGTCACGTTGGCGAGCATCGTGGCCGGCTGCTCCGCATGGCGCAGCGATGCGGCGATCTCTTCGCCGAACAAGTCCTCGTAGCAGATGTTGGGCGCGACGCGCTGGTCGGCCACGGGCATGGGCGGCTGCACCGGCAGGCCGCGGCGGAAGTCGCCGAGCGGCATGTTCATCATGTGGACGAACCAGTGGAAGCCGAACGGGATGAACTCGCCGAAGGGCACGAGGTGGTGCTTGTCGTAGCGATAGACGCCCTTGAACTGCGGGCCGACACCGAACGCGCTGTTGGTGTAGTCCACCGCCGAATCCGCGTTGGCCGCGCCGAACAGCACGCTGGAGCCGGTCGTATCCACGTAAGTGCGGATGGTCAGCGCGATGTCCTGCGGCAGGTCCTGCAGCATGATCGGGAAGGCGGTCTCGGGCGTCACCACCAACTGGGCGGGCTGTTCGGTCACCATCTTGGCGTACAGCGCGAGCGAGTGGTCGATGCCGGTCTGCTGGAATTTCACGTCCTGCGGCACGTTGCCTTGCAGCAGCCGCACGGAAATCGGCTTGCCCACCGGCTGCGTCCACGCGATGGTGTGCAGCGGCCAGCCGGCGGCCAGCACGGCCACGCCGGCGAGCCCGGCCAGCCAGTGCAGCCGGCGCTCGGCGGCCGCGCACAGCAGGCCGGCCAGCGTGGCGGCAATGGCAACGATGCCGTATACGCCGACCAGCGGCGCGTAGCCGGCCAGCGGGCCGTCGGTGTGGGCATAGCCGCCGTTGATCCAGGGGAAGCCCGTCCACATCGTGCCGCGCAGCCATTCGGCCACGAGCCACGCCGCGCCGAAGACGAGCGCGCCGGCCGTGCCGGACAACTGCCGGCTGCGCGCGAGGCGCTGCCACAGCCATGCCGCCAGCGCCGGGTGCAGCGCCAGGTAGGCCGAGAACAGCAGCACCGCCGCCGCAGCCATCCACGCCGGCATGTCGCCGTAGACGTGCATGCTGATGTACAGCCACCAGACGCCCGACAGGAACCAGCCCAGCCCGAAGGCGTAGCCGACTCCGGCCACGTCGCGCAGGCGCGGCGCCTGCCGGGCCAGTGCCGCCAGCCCGGCCAGCGACAGGATCTGCAGCCACCACCAGTGGTTGGGTGCGAAGGCCAGCGTATGCATGACACCCAGCAGCGCCGCCAGCGGCGCGGCAAAGCGCAGCCGGGTGAGCGGCATGGCGGGGGCTTCCTGCCGGCCGGCGGGGTCGGCGGCAGGGGATGAGAACAAAGCGCGCACGGAAACGGAACTCAGGCGATCAGGCGGGGTTGGAGCGGGACGGGGCGGCCGGGGCGTCGCTGCCCTGCGCGGGCGCGGCGAGCTGGTGCACCAGCAGCACCTGCACCTGCCGCGCATCGGCGCGCAGCACGTCGAACTGCAGCGTGCCGAGCACGATCTTTTCGCCGCGGTGCGGCACGCGGCCCAGATGGTTGGCGAGCAGGCCGCCGACGGTGTCGACGTCCTCGTCGGAGAAGTGCGTGCCGAAGGCTTCGTTGAACTGGCTGATCTCGGTCAGCCCGCGCACGCGCATGTGGCCATCGGCGGTGGGGAGGATGTTGTCTTCCTCCTGGTCGAAATCGTATTCGTCCTCGATGTCGCCGACGATCTGTTCCAGCACGTCTTCGATGGTGATCAGGCCGGCCACGCCGCCGTACTCATCGACGACGATGGCGATGTGGTTGCGGTTGACGCGGAAGTCGCGCAGCAGCACGTTCAGCCGCTTGGATTCGGGAATGAACACGGCCGGGCGCAGCATGTCGCGCACGTCGAAGTCTGCGTCCGTGTAGAACCGCAGCAGGTCCTTGGCCAGCAGGATGCCGATGATGTTGTCGCGGCTGCCTTCGTAGACGGGGAAGCGCGAATGCGCGGCCTGCTGTACGAAGGGGATGAATTCGGCGGGCGCGTCGGCGATGTTGATCGCGTCCATCTGCGCGCGGGGGATCATGATGTCGCGCGCGCACAGGTCGGAGACCTGGAAGACCCCTTCGATCATCGAGAGGGAGTCGGCATCGATCAGGTTGCGCGCGTGCGCGTCTTGGAGGATTTCCAGCAGCTCGGCCCGCGATTCGGGCTCGGGCGAGATGAGATCGGTCAGGCGTTCCAGCAGCGAGCGGGGTTTGTCGGCTGGCTTCGGACTGGGATACGGATCATTCATGGCGCAAAGGCGCGTCGTTGGACATCAGCCCAGCATACACCAAAAGGCAGGCCGTCCCGATGACGGTCCGGCCCCGCGCGGCGGCGCCGGCGCTTGCCCGGGCAGGGTGTCATCCTGGCAGAGGTGGCGTGTCTTCCACATGGCCGGGCCGGGCGCTTGAGCCGGCCCGGCCTGTCCGGTGTCCGGGCGTCAACCCCGGTCGCCCTGCTCGCCGGTGGGAGCGTTGCCATGGCTGCCCTTGTCGCCCGGGGCGCCGCCGTGGTCGCTATCATTGCCGCCGTGGTCTGCGTGGTTGCCCTCGTGGTGGTGGGCATTGTCGCCATGTTCGCCATGGGGCGCTCCCCCGCCGTCCCCGTCGTCGTCGCCGCGATCGTTGTGGCCGTTGTGGCCGCCATCGCTGTCACCGTGCTTCCCATGACCATGGTCGCCGCCCTGTCCATCGTGGTCGTCGCCGTGGTCATGATCATGATGGCCGTTGCCGCCGTTGCCGCCGTTGCCGCCGTTGCCGCCGCTGTGGCCTGAGTGGTCGCCGCCGTCGTGGCCACCGCCATCGTTGCCGCCACCATTGCCGCCGCGATCATGGTGGCCGTCGTGGTCGCTGCCGCCCTGTCCGCTGTTGCCGCCGTCTCTTCCATGACCACCGTGGTCACCACGATCGCCTTGTCCGCCGTCGCCACCGCGCCCGCCATGGTCGCCATGTCCACTGTCGCCACCACGTCCGCCGATGCCGCCGTGGTCTCCGTTGTCGCCATGTTCACCGTGGTGCCTGTCGCCATCGCCGCCGTGATGGTCGCCATGGTGGCCATCGTGGTCGCCACCGTGGCAGCCGCAGGGTGCCGGGGTCGGTGTTGGGCTGGGTGCTGGCGCCGGAGCGGGCGTCGGGCTTGGCGTGGGTGTCGGACTCGGACTCGGACTCGGACCCGGGCTTGGGTTTGAGCTTGAGCTTGAGCTTGAGCTTGAGCTTGAGCTTGAGCTTGAGCTTGAGCTTGGCGAGGGAGCCGGGCCGGGGCCTGGTGTGGGCGCGGGGGTGGTGCTCGGCGAGGCGCCCGGTGTCGGAGCCGGCGTGGGGGCTGGCGCTGCGTTGTTCGTCGACGGGGGGACCGTGACATTGTTCGACGGTACCGGTGTCGGGGCGATGGGGTCCGGACGCGCGTTGGCGTGATAGCGGTTGAGCGTGCTGACGCCGGCGTATGCGGTCCAGCGGCCGGCGATCTCGTAGTCGGCGCCGCCCAGCCAGTGATCGCCGGTGACGCCCACGCCGACCAGCGCCTTGCCGCTGGCGAAGTCGTAGCCGCCGCCGACCAGCGCCTGCACGCTGGTGCTGCCGGCCACGGCCTGCACGCGCGGCCGGATCGTGCCGGGCGCGATCAGCAGGTTGACCTCCGCGCCCACCACGTTGTTGCTGTCGGAGACGTTGACGGTGCGGCAGCCGACCACGCCGCCCGGGTGCCATGTACCGTCGAACACGAGTACGAGGCCGGCATAGCAGGACTGCCGGCGATCGGCGTGCGCCGTGCTGGGCGTGAGGGCGAGCGTTGCGCCGACACCCACGCCGACCAGCAGCGTGGCCCACGGAATGCTGTCCATGAAGCGTTGACGCATGGTGACCTCCCCGTCGAGCCTTCCGTCTGGGCGCGGAATGGCTCATTGCCGCCTGGGCGGCGGCTTTGTCGATGGGCCGGTCGGCATGCGCGGTATGCTGGCGCTCGCGGGCCGGTCGATGCTTCGAGCATAGGGACGGCCATGGCAAAGCCCATGCGCCGTACGGACAGCGGCGCGGGTGCCGTTCGGCCGACGCTGGCCGGTGGGGGCATGGGCGATTCGACCGGCAAGGTCATGGGCCGAACGGTGGAGGTCTGCCGCAAACCATTGTCAGCATTGGGTTTGCGGGAAGCTGGATTGATTCAGCGTTGAAACACCGGCCGCATCGGCGTGGCGTGCAAATAAAAAACGCCGGCGCGGGGCCGGCGTTGTGCGGGGTCGGTGGAACCGATGTCAGCGGTCCGCGTAGGGATCGGGGAAGCCGAGCTCGGCGAGGACCGCGGTCTCGATGCCCTCCATCTCTTCGGCCTCGGCCGGGTTTTCGTGGTCGTAGCCTTGAGCGTGCAGCGCACCGTGCACGATCAGGTGTGCGTAGTGGGCGCGCAGCGGCTTGCCTTGGTCCTTGGCTTCTTTCTCCACCACGGGGCAGCACAGCACGACGTCGGCGGACACCGGGTCGTGCTCGGTTTCCGCGTAGGAGAAGGTCAGCACGTTGGTGGCGTAGTCCTTGCCGCGATAGGTGCGGTTGAGCGTGCGGCCTTCCTCCTCGTCGACGAAGCGCACGTTGAGCTGCGCATCGGCGAACAGCGCGGGCGCGATCCACGCTTCGATGTCCTTCTGCTTGGGGCAGGCCTTGCGCGCGGCGGCCTTGAGTGCGTCGCCGTGCTGCACGGTCAGGTCCAGCGTGAGCATCTCGGCGCCGGCCATCTCGTCGTCGAGGTCGTCGGCGGGTTCGGCCGGCTCGGCCTCGATGCGCAGCGTGACGCTGTCGTGGTGCTCGGGGCGCAGCGCCAGCATGGCGTGCGTGGCGGCATCGGCGTGCTCGGCGACGAGCGTGATGGCACCGTCGGCCGTGTCCGGCAGGCTCACGAGCAGGCTGCGGCCGTCGGCAAAGGCGATGCGCAGGGCGCTGGCGTCCACCGTCTTCGGTTTGCCCTGGGCGTCGAATACATCGACGCGGGCAGCGGCGGCAGGTTGGGTTTTCTTCGATTTAGCCACGGTCAGGTGTCCTTGTGCTGGGCATGGAATTCGTCATAGGCCTCGACGATGCGGGCGACCAGCGGGTGCCGCACCACGTCGACGCTGGAGAAGCGCGTCATCGCCACGCCGCGCACGTCGCGCAGCACCAGTTGGGCTTCCACCAGGCCGCTCTTCTGGCCGCGCGGCAGGTCGATCTGCGTGGTGTCGCCGGTGATGACCGCCTTGGAGCCGAAGCCGATGCGCGTGAGGAACATCTTCATCTGCTCGGGCGTGGTGTTCTGCGCCTCGTCCAGGATGATAAAGGCGTGGTTGAGCGTGCGGCCGCGCATGTAGGCCAGCGGCGCGATCTCGATCATCTGGCGCTCGAACATCTTCTGCGTCTTGTCGAAACCGAGCAGGTCGTACAGCGCGTCGTACAGCGGACGCAGGTATGGGTCGACCTTCTGGGCCAGGTCGCCGGGCAGGAAGCCGAGGCGCTCGCCGGCTTCCACCGCCGGGCGCGTCAGTACGATGCGCTTGACCGCGTCGCGCTCGAGCGCATCGACCGCGCAGGCGACGGCCAGATACGTCTTGCCGGTACCGGCCGGGCCGATGCCCAGCGACAGGTCGTGCGACAGGATGTTGCGCAGGTATTCGCGCTGCATCGGCGTGCGGCCATGCAGATCGGTGCGCCGCGTATGCAGCACCGGCGACAGGTCGTTGCCGTCGGGCACGTCGAGGCCCGATTCCGGCACGTAGGCGCCGTGCGCGGCCACCTGCCGGGTTTCCACCAGACCGAGCTGGATGTCGTCCACCGACAGCGGCTCGCGGGCGGTGTTGTAGAACGTTTCCAGCGCGTTGGCCGCGCCCTGCGCGTTGGCGCCGCGTACGGTGAATTTGCTGCCGCGCCGGCTGATGGTCACGTCCAGCGCCTGTTCGATCTGGCGCAGGTTTTCGTCCAGCGGCCCGCACAGGTTCTGCAGGCGTGCGTTGTCGCTCTTGGGCGCAACAAATTCAGCGGTGATCGGTTTCATCAAATGGAAGCGTGTCGATGATCAGTGGGCCGCGTCGACCACCCGCTGTTCCGTCACCTCGCCGCGCAGCGAGTGCGGATACGCATGCACGATGCGCACATCCAGCATCTGGCCGACCAGCTGGTCGCGGCGCGCCGGCGGCAGGTCGGGCAGGGCGAAGTTGACCACGCGGTTGTTTTCGGTGCGGCCGTGCAGCTCGCTCGGGTCCTTGCGCGACGGGCCTTCCACCAGGATGCGCTGCACGTTGCCGACCATGCCTTCGCTGATGCGCGCCATGTTGGCGTCGATGGCCGCCTGCAGGTGCTTCAGGCGCTCGAGCTTGACGGCGTGCGGCGTGTCGTCGTGCAGGTTGGCGGCCGGCGTGCCGGGGCGCGGGCTGTAGATGAAGCTGAACGAGTTGTCGTAGCCGATCTCGTGGACGAGGTCCATGGTCTTGGCGAAATCCGCGTCGGTCTCGCCGGGGAAGCCGACGATGATGTCGGTGGCGATCGAGATGTCGGGCCGGATCGCGCGCAGCTTGCGGATGATGCTCTTGTACTCCAGCACCGTGTAGCCGCGCTTCATCGCCATCAGGATGCGGTCCGAGCCGTGCTGCACGGGCAGGTGCAGGTGGTCGACCAGCTTGCGGTTGGTGGCGTAGGCCTCGATCAGGCGCGAGGTGAATTCCTTGGGGTGGCTCGTGGTGTAGCGGATGCGCTCGATGCCCGGAATCTCGGCCACGTATTCGAGCAGCAGGGCGAAGTCGGCACGCTCGCTGGTGTCGCCCATCTTGCCGACGTACGCGTTGACGTTCTGGCCCAGCAGCGTGACTTCGCGCACGCCCTGTTCGGCCAGGCCGGCCACCTCGGCCAGCACGTCCTCGAAGGGGCGCGAGACTTCTTCTCCGCGCGTGTAGGGCACCACGCAATAGCTGCAGTATTTCGAGCAGCCCTCCATGATCGACACGAAGGCCGACGGGCCTTCCACGCGCGCGGGCGGCAGGTGGTCGAACTTTTCGATCTCGGGGAAGGACACGTCCACCTGCGGACGGCCCGTGCGGCGGCGTGCGTCGATCAGTTCCGGCAGGCGGTGCAGCGTCTGCGGGCCGAACACCACATCGACGTAGGGCGCGCGCGCCACGATCGAGGCGCCTTCCTGGCTCGCCACGCAGCCGCCCACGCCGACCACGAGGTCGGGGTTGAGTGCCTTGAGCGCTTTGACGCGGCCGAGGTCGGAGAACACCTTCTCCTGCGCCTTCTCGCGCACCGAGCAGGTGTTGAAGAGGATCACGTCCGCATCTTCGGGCGTGTCGGTGGGGATGAGACCTTCAGCGGCGTTGAGGACGTCGGCCATCTTGTCCGAGTCGTACTCGTTCATCTGGCAGCCGAAGGTTTTGATGAAGACTTTTTTCATGTGCCGTTCGCAGTGGTTGACCTGGGGGCACGTGCTTCGTGGAGCGGGGCGGCTGGCCCCGGGGCGGGCTTACTGGCTGCTGGCCGCGGCCTTGTACTCTTCGTCGCTGACGGCCCAGGCCGTCAGCAACTGCTGATACAGGTCGAGCTTGTAGCGCACCTTGAGCGTCCGGCCGACCAGCGTGGAGGTCGGCAACAGGACGCCGTCCTGCGAGATGACCCGCACGCCCGGCGCAAAGCGGATGTCCGTGCCGCTGCTGATGAGGCCGCCATCGAGCGTGCCGGTATTGGCCGAGGTGACGGTCAGCTTGGCGCGCGGGGCATCCGCCGGGATGTTGCGCAGCACCTGCGCATGGGCGGTCAGCAGGGGCACCGCGACCGCAAATGCGGCGCAGGCGAGAGCAAGGACTTGGCGGCGGGTACGCATGGCGTCGTCAGGAACAGTCCACCACCGGGTGAGTGACCCGGCACACGAAACACGAGACAACCAAATATTGTAACGCCCGGGGGCGTTTTCCTACAGCGCTTCGGCGATCTTTGCGGCCAATGCCACACCGCTCAGGAAGGCGGACTCCACGCGCGGCCCCTCGCACCAGTCGCCGCAGGCGCCCAGGCGGCTGGCGGCGTCCCAGTGGCACGGAGTGCCGGCGGACTGCTCCACCAGCGCATGCGGCCACAGGTGCGCGGCCATGACCGTGGGCTCGGGCGTGCCGGGAAAGGCCTCGGCAAAGCGGGCGTGCATGGCGTGCAGCGCCTGTTCGGGCGTATCGCCCGCGTGCGCCGCCGACCAGCCGGGCGCCGCGTGCACCACCCAGGATTCGTCGACCATCACGCGCCCCGGCTTGGCGCTGTCGCGGGCGGCCCAGGCCAGCATGTCGTCGTCGATGCGGATGCCATCGTAGGGCAGGGGCAGCGGCTGGGCGAAGCCCATCATCAGCGCCCAGCACGGCGCATAGCGGACCGGGGCGATGGTGTCGCGCAGGGTGGCCGGCGCGCCGCCCTCGCCGAACAGGGCCGGCAGTTCGGGCGCGGGCAGCGCGAGCACGACGATGTCGGCCTGCGCGGCATCGGCGCCGTTGCGATGCAGCGTCCACCCCGTGCCCGCCTGCGCCACGCGCGTGACGGCGTGGCCGAAGCGCACATCCAGCGGCGCGGCCAGGCTGCGCACCAGCGCGCCCATGCCGGGCTGGCCGACGTAGCGGGCCTCGTCGCGCGTGTCGGCCTGCAGGCCGTCGGCCGTGCGGTGGCCCCAGCGGGCCGGCCAGGGCATCACCAGGCCCTGGCGGCGGGCGGCATCCACGGCGCGGCGGAAGGCTTCGGTGCGCACGTTGAACGACTGGGCGCCATGGTCGAATGCATAGGCCGGGGCGCCTTCCGGCAGCACCACGGTCGCCAGCCGGCCGCCCACGCCGCCGCTGCGCTCGTACACGGTGGCGGCGATGCCCTCCGCGGCGAGCGCGTTGGCACAGGCAACACCGGCAATGCCGGCTCCGACGATGGCGATGGAAGGCTGGGTCATGGATGGCGTGGCGGACAAAGATGGGGTTGGCAGAACCCCGCCATGATATCGGGTCGCCGCCCAATGAAAAACGCCACCCGGGGGTGGCCGGCACCCAGGGCTGCCGGAACTCAGAACCGGCAGCCCAGGTTCAGGCCGAACACGATCGGGTCGATCTTGATATCGGTCTTGTCGGTGGCCAACACCTGGCCCTGCTGGCTGCGGATGGTGATGGTCGAGGTCGTCTTCAGCGGCAGGTAGGACACGGTGCCGGTGGCGATCCAGTTTTTGGCGAACTCGTACGACACGCCCACCGTGGCCGTGGGGGTCCACGAGTTCGAGGTCTCGGCGCTTACCTTGCCCGGGCCGGTCGGGATCTGCCCCATGCCCAGTTGCAGCGTCTGGCCCAGGTTCTGCAACGCGTTGACGAAGTTCGAGTTCAGGCGCAGGTTGGTGAAGAAGTTGTAGCTCACGCCCACGCCCACGAACGGACGCACTTTGCTCTGCGCCGTGCCGAAGTGGTATTCCACCTGGATCGCCGGGCTCCATTCGCGCACCGTGGCGACCGGGTTGTTCTGCGGCAGGCCGAGATTGATCAGCGTGAGCGGACCGATGACCGGGATCGGCGCGATCACGTTGCCGCTGCCGTACAGGTTGAACTTGGGCGGCACGCCGCCGACGAAGGTCCCGGCCCAGTGGTCGTCGAAGAAGTGCGTGAACGTGAGCGACAGCGTATCGGCGTTGCTGACCCGGACATCCGTGCCCGGCGATTGCCACGTGCCCAGGCCGAGCGAGCTGGTCGACGTGGTTTTTCCTCTAGTACTACTGTGTTAAAAATTACTCGTTTTTTCCGGCCGCAGCACGGGCACCGTTCAAGACAAGCAAGTAGCGCGGCAGCAAGCTCCAGTCGCAACGTTGTGATGGAATGCGCCACGTGTCGCAGCTTACGCAGTGGCGCCCCGGGGCCGGAAGCCTTCGGGTAAGGAAGACACCTCGCCGAGTAACCGATGAGCTGGAGTTTTTTTTGCACCACCAAACGTTCCGTGACGAGAAAGCCGTAAGCCGCTATGCACAGCGTCGCGTGGTGGTGAAAGCCGCGCCAGCTGCGTCCCTCGAAATGCCCCAAGCCGAGTTCCTGCTTGAGCTCCTGGTAATCGCGCTCAATACGCCAGCGCAGTTTTGCGAGTCGCACGAGTTCCTTGATTGGCGTATCAGCCGGCAACGTACTGAGGAAATACTTGGTCGGTTCGACTTCTGCCTTGGGCCACTCGATGAGCAACCATTGCTCCGCGCTGGCCTCGCCTGGCCGGGCTGCGCGGGAGGCGCAATGCACCCGTACCGCCGCAAAACGCGACGACAAGGCGCAGTTGGTGCCTTCGCGCCACGTGACAGTGCGAAAGCGTCGCGCGACGGCAATTGCATGGCCAGCTCCTTTGCTTGCAGTGGCGCCAGCGCTTGCGACTGCAAGCTGACCGTCCCGGTCACCCCGACCATATAAGTGAAGCCCATCGCCGTGAGTTGCTCGCGGAACTCCGTGCGCGCCCCGTAACCGGCGTCAGCCAGAACCAGTTCGGGCAGCGATCCCACTTCGCCGAGGTTCTCAAGCAGTTGCAGCGCGAGCATCGGCTTGGTGACGAACTCCAGCGCCTCGGGCACTTTGGCATGCTTACGCCGTTGTGGGTCATCTGCCCAGCTTTGCGGCAAATACAGTTGGTAGCGCACCGGCAGACTGAAGTGTTCATTGGCAAGCGAGATGCTGACTGCGACCTGGCAGTTGTCCTGCTTACCCAATTGGCCGCAGTACTGCCGAGCGACCCCGACCGAGTGCTTACCCTTCTTCGGAAAACCGGTATCGTCAATAATCAGCGCCTCTGGCGAACCCGCGCGCCGGCTCATTCGCTCAAGTACGTAACTGCGCACCGCATCAAGCACCAAGTCGTCCGACCACGGCGCATCGGCCACAAAGTGATGCAGACGTTGGTGTTCCGAACGCACCCGCTCTGGCGACAAATGCGCCGCCATGGGCTCAACGCTCTTACGCTTAACCGGCAGCATCAACCCCGTGCAGTAGCCACGAAACGGCTCGACACGGTCAGCGTGTCCAAGCGACTGGGCCATCAGAGACACGTACTCCTCGAACCGCTTCGCAGAGATTTCCATCGCTCTCCTCATAACGCAGTTGAAGACACGCGAATAGTGTCTTATTTTTTAACACAGTAGTACTAGGCGCCGAGCAGGCTTTGCCCGCACACCCGCACGACGTTGCCGGTCACGCCGTTCGAGGCCGGGCTGGCGAGCCACGCGATGGTCTCGGCCACGTCCACCGGCTGGCCGCCCTGGGCCATCGCATTCATGCGCCGGCCCGCCTCGCGGATGGCGAACGGCACCGCCGCCGTCATCTGCGTCTCGATGAAGCCGGGCGCCACGGCATTGATGGTGATGCCGCGCTCGGCCAGCAGCGGGGCGCTGGCCTGCACCAGGCCGATCACGCCGGCCTTGGAGGTGGCGTAATTGGTCTGCCCGGGATTGCCCGCGATGCCGCTGATCGACGACACGCAGACGATCGCGCCGCCCGCATGCAGTGCGTCGGCCGCGAGCAGGGCGTCGTTGATGCGCAGCTGCGCGCCGAGGTTGATGTCCAGCACGCTGCGCCAGGCGGCTTCGGTCATGCGGGCGATGGTCTTGTCGCGCGTGATGCCGGCGTTGTGGACCAGGAGGTCGACGCCGCCCCTCTCGGCGAGCTGCCGGGCCAGGCGCGCGGGCGTCTGCGCGTCGGCGATGTCGTAGGCGAGCGCCTCGCCGCCGATCGCTTTGGCAACGTCGTCGAGCGCAGGCTGCGCGGCCGGCACGTCGAGGCACAGCACGCGCGCGCCGTCACGCGCCAGCACCTGTGCGATCGCCGCGCCGATGCCGCGCGACGCCCCGGTCACCAGCGCGGTGCGCCCGGCCAGCGGCTGCTGCCAGTCCACCGCGACGGGCGCGGCCGGCCGCACGCGCACCACCTGCCCCGACACATAGGCCGAGCGCGCCGACAGCAGGAAGCGCAGCGTCGACATCGCCGCGGGCTCCGCGCCCTCGGCCACATAGACGAGCTGCGCCGTGCAGCCGCGCCGGATTTCCTTGCCCAGCGAGCGCGTCAGCCCCTCCAGCGCTCGCTGGGCGATCGCCGCCTGCGCTGTCGCACAGCCTTCGGGCGGGCGGCCGATCACCACTACGCGCCCGCAGCGGCCGATCGCGCGCACGCCGTCGTGGAACACGTGGTGCAGCGCATCCAGCCCCTCGGTCGATGCGATGCCCGTTGCATCGAACACGATGCCGCCGAGGGGGGCGAAGGCCTCGCCTTCCCGGCCCGTGGGCGCGACGAAGCGGCCGGTGATCTGCCCGTGCCGGTTGGCGGCGCCCAGCCATGCCGGGTCGCTGTCATGGAAGCGCGTCGGCACGCCGATCCCGGCGAACAGCGCGGCCAGCGTCTCGAGCAGCGCGCCATCCGGCGCCGCGCCCACCAGGAACGGTCCGTTGAATTCGGGTTCGCCGGCGCGATAGCGGCGCAGCGGCACCGGTTGCGGTAGGCCAAGGTTGGCCGACAGCCATTTGCCGAAGCCGGAACGGACGAAATCGAGGTACTTGTCTTGCATCGGATGCGTTGGAGGTCACGCGGCATGCCGGTCGGCCGCTTGCAGGGCGTCCAGCGTGGCCTTGCGGCGTTGCAGGTCGGCCAGCAGGTTGAAGTCGGGCGGGAAGTCGTCCACGGCGACGGCGTGTTCGCCGTAGTGGGCATAGTCGCAGAGCCGGGTGCGTTCTTCCTCGTCGATCAGGTGTTGCGCCAGGGCCTGCGCGGTCCACGCTTCGAACTCGGGCAGGTTTTGCGGCACGGGCGCAAGCTTGCCTGCGCGGATGGCGGGTTTCAAGCGCTGCTCGATCGCATCGACCGCCGGCTGCAGGCGGAAGGCCACCTCGCCGTAGGCGATGGGGTCGGTCCCGGGCGCGGGGCAGTACGAATCGGCAACCAGGCGGTCGCGCGCGGCGCCCGGTGTCTGCACCAGCCTGGCAACCTGCGCCGACAGCGCATCGGCCGGCCGGCGATATGGCGCCCCGAACGGGACGATCAGCGCGCGCAGCACGCCGGCCACGGCACGGTTCGGGAAGTTCGCCAGCACCCCGTCGAGCGCCTCGCCGGCGCGGGCCAGCGCGTCCTGCACCGACCAGTGCACCAGCGCCGCGTCTTCGGCCGGCCGGCCCTCGTCTTCAAAGTGCTTGAGCGCGGCGCTGACCAGGTACAACTGCGAGAGGATGTCGCCCAGCCGTCCGGTGAGGCGCTCGCGGCGCTTGAGCGTGCCGCCCAGCGTGAACATCGACACGTCGGCCAGCAGCGCCAGCGCCGTCGACAGACGGTTGACGGCCCGGTAATAGCGGTGCAGTTCCGGCGCGGCCCGCGACGGCACCGCCGCCGCGCGGCCCCCCGACAGCGCATGCAGCAGCGCGCGCACCAGGTTGCCGGCGATGAAGGCGCCGTGGCCGAACAGCGCCGCGTCGAAGGCGCGCAGGCGCTCGGGCGAATCGGTGCCCCGCGCGGCGCTCATCTCGCGCAGCACGTACGGGTGGCAGCGGACCACGCCCTGGCCGAAGATGATCAGGCAGCGCGTCATGATGTTCGCGCCTTCCACCGTGATGGCGATGGGCACCTGCTGGTACGCGCGCGCCAGGAAGTTGTTCGGCCCCATGCAGATGCCCTTGCCGCCGACGATGTCCATGGCGTCGTTGACCACATCGCGGGCACGCTCGGTGACGTGGTACTTGGCGATGGCCGAGATGACCGACGGCTTTTCGCCCAGGTCCACCGCCAGCGCCGACAGCCGGCGCGCCGCATCCATCATGTAGAGGTTGCCGCCCATGCGGCCCAGCGCCTCCTGGATGCCCTCGAACTGCCCGATGGGCGTGCGGAACTGCCGGCGCACGGCGGCATAGGCGCCGGTCGCGCGCACGGCCAGCTTGGCCATCCCGACGTTGGACGACGGCAGCGAGATCGCGCGGCCCGCCGCCAGGCATTCCATCAGCATGCGCCAGCCGCGCCCCACCTGCGCCTGCCCGCCGATCACCCAGTCGATCGGGATGAACACGTCCTTGCCCCAGTTCGGGCCGTTCTGGAACACCGCGTTGAGCGGCCAGTGGCGGCGCCCGATGTTGACGCCCGGATGCCGCGTCGGGATCAGCGCGCAGGTGATGCCCGGTTCCTTCTCGTCGCCCAGCAGGCCGTCCGGATCGAGCGCGCGGAAGGCCAGCCCCAGCACCGTGGCGATCGGCCCGAGCGTGATGTAGCGCTTGCTCCAGGTCACGCGCAGGCCGAGCGTTTCGCGGCCCTCGTGCATGCCGCGGCAGACCACGCCCACATCGGGGATGGCGGCGGCGTCCGAGCCGGCGTAGGCGTTGGTCAGCGCAAAGCAGGGGATTTCCTCGCCGCGGGCCAGGCGCGGCAGGTAGTAGGTCTTCTGCGCCTCGGTGCCGTAGTGCAGCAGCAGCTCGGCCGGGCCCAGCGAGTTCGGCACCATCACCGAGACCGCCGCGGCCGAGCAACGCGTCGCCAGTTTCATCACCACCTGCGAATGCGCGTAGGCCGAGAACCCTTTGCCGCCGTATTCCCTGGGGATGATCATGCCGAGGAAGCCGGCCTGCTTGGCATAGGCCCACGCCTCGGGCGACAGGTCCTGCCAGACCTGCGTGCTTTCCCAGTCGTTGGCGAGGTCGCACAGCTTGTCGGTCTCGACGTCGAGGAAGGCTTGTTCCTCCGGCGTCAGCCGGGGCGCCGGGGTGCCGAGCAGCCGCGCCCAGTCGGGGCGGCCGGAGAACAGTTCGGCATCCCACCACACCGTGCCGGCTTCGATGGCATCGCGCTCGGTCTGCGACATCTCCGGCAGGATCGCGCGGAACCTCGCCAGCACCGGCCGCGTGATCAGCGCGCGGCGCAGCGGCTTGAAGGCGAGCAGCAGGGCGGGCAGCACCAGCACGACGGTCAGCGCGACGGTGGCCGCCGGGCCCGCCAGGCCGAGCCACGCGCCCGCCGCGAGCCAGGCGGCCGTGCCGGCCAGCCACGCCAGCGCCGGGGCTTCCGCGCTGGCCAGCCCGAGCGCGCCGATGCAGAGCAGGACGATCCAGATCGTCATGATGGTCTCCGGTCCATGCGTTCGTGGGGCCGGATGCCCGGCGTGGCGGCATCCGGTGGACGGCGTGCCTGCAAGCCCTGGGCGGGCTCAGGCGTTGGGGCTGCGCCAGGGCCGCATCGGATTGGCCGGGAAGATGGCGCGGGCGGCGTTGCTGCGGCGGATCGCCAGGGCGCGCGTCCGTGCGGAAGGGGCGATCCGCGGTGCGGTGTCGCCGTCGTCCAGGGTGTCCCCGGCCTCGTCGGTCGCATCCGGTGCGGCTTCGGCGCCGGCGCGCGGCACCGGCGTCCGGCCGAACGGATCGCCGGAGAACGGCGCAGCGGCAGTGGTGCTGCCGGCCCGCTCGGTGTCGTGTTCCGCGCCGCCATGGCCGGTCGGGCGGCCCGCACCGCCGTTGCCGCCGTTGCCCCCGGGATCGTCGCCCGCCGGCGCCGTGGACGACGGGTGCTGGGCCTCGGCCAGTTCGATCACCTGGTCCAGCGCCCCCGCTTCGTCGGCCGGCAGCGGCGCGTTGAGCGTGGCCACCACCAGCGCGGTCAGGCGCGCCAGCAGGGTCGCATCGGTCATCGGCTTGCCCTGGGTGAACATCGGCAGCAGGTTGTTGATGTCATCGCCCGCCAGCCCGCCCGCCAGCGCCTTGAGCGAGAAATGCAGCCGCCAGCCGAGCTCGGCGCGGGGCAGGCCGGGCAGCGCGCGCGCGAGCGCTTCGAAGAAGCGGTCGAATACGGGCGCATAGTGGCCGAGCAGATAGCCCTGCACGAACGACGACGGGTCGGAATACACGCGGCCCATCAGCCGCAGGAAGGCGGGGCCGCCGGTGTCGGGGTTGCGCGCCATCTGCAGCGCGGGCACGAACAGCGCGCCCAGCACGTGCTCGCAGCTCAGGTGCTGTGGCCAGCGTGCCTCGCACGCGGTCAGCAGCGCCTGGCGGCGCGTGTTGAGCGGATCGAGCCGGCGGCCGAGCACCGACTGCATCAGTGCTTCCTTGCTGCCGAAGTGATAGTTGACGGCGGCCAGGTTGACCTTGGCGCGCGCCGTGATCTGCCGCAACGACATCGCCTCGTAGCCGAACTCGATGAACAGCAGCTCGGTGGCTTCCAGAATGCGGCTCTTGGTGTCTCCTGCTCCGGGACGTCCCATGTCTCCTGCCTCATCGTTTTAGGTCCGATCTCGCCTTCGATTGCTGCGGCGCAGCGCTCGAACGTACGATTCAAACGTATGTATGGGATGGTCCGAGCATGTTAGGAACAGACGTTTCAAAACGCCAAGCTTCCAATTCGAGGGCCGCCTCTAGGTCGGAGCCGTTCTTCCGGCCATGTGTGAAACGTGCGGGCATGGACGTGCGTGGCTGCAAACCTTTGCTCTTCGCTGGAGCAGGGTCGCCAGTGCAGCGGGCTCGACGCATGGTGCGACGGCGTGGGTTCGGAGGTGTGTGATCCTGCCATGCCGTGCAGCATGGGAGGCAGCGGGTCGCGGCAGGGGCGGACGGATAGTCTTGTAGAATTTGCGCTCACAATGATTCAAGAAACCGCCTCATGACCAAGGTAATCCGCCAAGCGGTCGGTATCTTGCCGGAGCAAGATCAGACAAACCTGTCCAAAGGACAAAAGGCATTCAACTCGCTTATTCGCCGGATCGAGACGCGACGCAAGCGCTTGCGTGCGTGGGAAGCTGTCACGCCATCGTTCCAGAAAAAATACACCGACGAACTGTTGCCGCTCGAACAGGCCGAGCGTGCGTTGCGGGTGAAGCTGGCATATCGGCTCGATGAGGCTTGCAGCCAGAAGGGGCTGACCAAGACCGAGCGGCACATGGTTTCGGAACTGATCACCGACTTGGCCGGCGATCTCATCGGAGCGTGCGGGGATGCGCAACTGAAGGCCATTTACAACAACCACAGCCGGTCCGACTACGATGCCGAAATGGCGGCCGAACTGCAGGAGATGAGGTCTGCGCTGGAGGCGGTGCTCGGTGTTGAACTGGGTGACGACATCGACATGAGCTCGCCGGACGACATGTTGCTGCGCGCGCAAGAGACGCTGCAAGCCCAGTGGGAGCAGGAAACGGCCGAAAGCCAGGCACGCCAGGAGCGGCGGGCCAAACGGAAACAGTCGGCAAAACAACTCGCCGCGCAGGAAAGGAAAGACGAGGCGCAGGCGCAGCAGAGCCTGTCGATTCGCGAGGTCTATCGCAAGCTTGCCAGTGCCTTGCATCCCGACCGCGAACCCGATCCCCAGGAGCGCGAGCGCAAGACCGAGCTGATGCAGCGGGTCAACCAGGCCTATGGAAAAAGAGACTTGCTGCACTTGCTGGAACTGCAATTGGAACTCGAGCACATCGACCAGCGTGCCATGAACGCGCTCAGCGAAGACCGCCTGAAGCATTACAACGAGATCCTCAAGGAGCAGCTTGGCGAACTCGATCGGGAGATTCAGCGCGTCGAAGCCGGTTTCAGGCAGTCTTATGCGTTTTCGCCAATCGCCAGGATTTCCCCGGATACGGTCATGCGGAGTCTGGAGCATGAAATCGCCGACATGCGCGAGGACATCGCAGAACTTGAGCATGATCTGACCGCCCTCGCCGACACGAAGATGCTCAAAGGCTGGCTGAAGGGCCTAAAGCGTCGGCAGGCTGCCATCCGTTTCGACGAATTGCTGTTCTGAGGTTGCGCGCCTGTGGCGGGAATCCAAGTGGCGCAGCAGGCATGCTGATCATGAGCATCGGGCTGCACCTTTGTACAGGTTCCATTTTCGTGTGACGTGTCGGCCCGGTTCTGGCTTGCTCGACGGCTGCGCCGACTTGATCGGCCACGCCCGCCGATCGTGCTTCCGCTCGCTTGGCCGGTCACGGGCTGGCAGGTTGGCGCTCTCCCGGTCGGGGAAGCACGGCCCCGGTCTCACATCCTGTTAAACTAGCGCCCTTCGCAGTCCCCGGGGTCCAGTCGCCCCGTCACCTACCCAGGCTCTGTCCACGATTGGCGCACGAACGAATGCGCGGGGCACGCCGGTCCAATCGCTTTTCCATGTCGTTTTCCGAACTCGGCTTGTCAGACAAGCTGGTACGTGCCGTTGCCGAACTCGGCTACGCAGAACCCACCCCGATTCAACGCCAGGCCATCCCCGCCATCCTCAAGGGCGGTGACCTGCTCGCCGGTGCACAGACCGGCACCGGCAAGACCGCCGGCTTCACGCTGCCGCTGCTGCACCGCCTGTCTGCCGCGCAGCCCAACAAGGTGCACACGCCGCATGGCATGCGCTATCCGATCCGCGCCCTGGTGCTCACGCCCACGCGCGAACTCGCCGCACAGGTGGAAGAGAGCGTGCGCGCCTACGGCAAGTACCTGCCGCTGAAGTCGATGGTGATGTTCGGCGGCGTCGGCATCAACCCGCAGATCGATGCGCTCAAGCGCGGCGTCGACATCGTCGTGGCCACGCCGGGCCGCCTGCTGGACCACGTCGGCCAGCGCACCATCGACCTGTCGCACATCGAACTGCTGGTGCTGGACGAAGCCGACCGCATGCTGGACATGGGCTTCATCCACGACATCCGCAAGATCCTCAACATCCTGCCGCCCAAGCGCCAGAACCTGCTGTTCTCGGCGACGTTCTCGGACGACATCCGCGCGCTGGCCGACCGCCTGCTGGATCAGCCCGCGCTGATCGAAGTCGCGCGCCGCAACACCACCGCCGAGACGGTCGAGCAGCGCATCTACCCGGTCGACCGCGAACGCAAGCGCGAACTGCTCGCCAAGCTCGTGCGCGACAACGACTGGCACCAGGTGCTGGTTTTCACGCGCACCAAGCACGGCGCCAACCGCCTGGCCGAGCAACTGACGCGCGACGGCATTTCGGCGCTCGCCATCCACGGCAACAAGAGCCAGTCGGCGCGCACGCGGGCGCTGTCGGAGTTCAAGGCCGGCACGCTGCGCGTGCTGGTCGCCACCGACATCGCGGCGCGCGGCATCGACATCGACCAGTTGCCACACGTGGTCAACTTCGACCTGCCCAACGTGCCGGAAGACTATGTGCACCGCATCGGCCGCACCGGCCGCGCGGGAGCGCAGGGCGAGGCAATCTCGCTGGTGTGCGTGGACGAGCATGGCTTGCTGCGCGACATCGAGCGCCTGATCAAGCGTGAACTGCCCAGGACCATACTGGAGGGCTTCGAACCGGATCCGACCATCGCGCCCGAGCCGATTCCGAACGGCCGCAACAACGCCCGTGGCCCGCGCCAGGGTGGCGGCCGTGGTCAGCAGCAACCGCGTCAAGCCAACGGCAATGCCGCACCGCGCGAGCCGCGTGCTCCGCGTGAGCCCCGCGAACCGCGCCGCGAGTCGAGCGGCAACGCTCAGGGCCAGAGCCAAGGCCAGGGTCGCAACGGCGGTGGCCGCCAGCGCCAGGCGCAGGGCCAGCGTGACGGCCAGGCCGCGCCGAAGCCGCGCAACGGCAATGGCAATAGCAACGGCAACGGCAACGGCAACGGCCAGTCGCACGCACGCGGCCAGCGCCAGGGCAACGGTCAAGGCAGCGGGCAGGGTGGTCAGCGTCGTGCCTCGAACACGCAAGCCGCACAGCCCGCGCAAGTGGCACGGCCGGCCAAGCAGCCGTTCAACGGCCTGTTCGCCAAGGCGGCGGCGCTGCTCGGCGGCCGCAAGGGCTGACGTCCATGCACGACGACGGCCAACAACCGGCATCGGCGGGCGCCAATGCGGCACCGTACGACGGCCTGACGCCCGACAGCATCCTCGATGCGCTGGCGCAGGTCGGCCTGATGCCGGACGGCCGCATGTTCGCGCTCAACAGCTACGAGAACCGCGTCTACCAGGCGGGCATCGAAGACAGCGCCCCGGTGGTCGTCAAGTTCTATCGCCCTGGGCGGTGGAACGACGCGCAGATCGTCGAAGAGCACGCCTTCACCGCTGAGCTGGCGGCGGCTGAGATCCCGGTGGTCGCGCCGCTCGAAATCGACGGCCGCACGCTGCACGCCTTCGAACGCTGGCACTTCGCCGTCTTCCCGCGCTGCGCCGGCCGCGTGCCGGCCATCGACCGCGACGACACGCTCGAATGGATGGGCCGCTTCCTCGGCCGCATTCATGCCGTCGGCGCGCACCGTCCGTTCATGGCGCGGCCCGCGCTCGATATCGACACCTTCGGCGTGCAGTCGCGCGACTGGCTGCTCGAACACGATTTCATCCCGCCCGACCTGCTGCCCGCCTGGCGCAGCGTGGCCGACGCCGCGCTCGACGGCGTGCGCCGCTGCTACGACCGCGCCGGTGATGTCGCGCTGTTGCGCCTGCATGGCGACTGCCATGCCTCCAACGTGCTGTGGATCGAAGAAGCCGATGCGCTCAAGAACGATCCGCTGCGCACCGCGGGCCCGCACTTCGTCGATTTCGACGACAGCCGTACCGGTCCCGCCGTGCAGGATCTGTGGATGCTGCTCTCGGGCGATCGCGCGTCGATGCAGTCGCAGCTCGCCAGCGTGCTGGCCGGCTATGAAGATTTCTGCGCGTTCGACACGCGCGAGCTGCATCTGGTGGAGGCGCTGCGCACGCTGCGCCTGCTGCACTACAGCGCCTGGCTGGCGCGGCGCTGGAGCGATCCGGCGTTTCCGGCGGCCTTCCCGTGGTTCAACACGCAGCGCTACTGGCAGGACCGCGTGCTGGAACTGCGCGAGCAGATCGCGCTGCTGGACGAACCGCCGCTCTGGTAACGCCAGGCGGCGGTTTTTTCTTGCGGCCGGAGCGGACCGCCGCAGGCGCTCAGGCGAACTTGCCGGCCTGGAAGTCCCGCACGGCCTGGAAGATCTCTTCCTGCGTGTTCATCACGAACGGGCCGTACTGCGCGATGGGCTCGTTCAGCGGTTGGCCGGCCACCAGCAGCACCCGCGCCGGGGCATCGCCCGCGCGGATCGCCACGCCGTCGCTGCCTTCCGTGTTGGCGAGGATGGCCATCTGCTTGTCGTCCACGCGCTGCAGCCCGGCATCGCCCGGCGCCTGCGCATCGCCGACCAGCGCGCTGCCGCGGAACACATAGACGAACGCGTTGTGCCGCGCCGGCAGCGGCTGCGTGAATGCCGCGCCCGCCGGCAGCGAGATGTCCAGATACAGCGGTTGGGTCGCCTCGCGCATCATCGCACCTTGCACGCCATGCGACTCGCCGGCGATCACGCGCACCGCCACGCCGTCTTCCGTCGTGAACCCGGGAATCTCGGCCGACGGGATGTCGCGATACCACGGCGTCGTCATCTTGTCGCGCGCGGGCAGGTTCAGCCACAGCTGGAAACCTTCCATCACCCCATCCTCCTGCTCCGGCATCTCCGAATGCACGACGCCCCGGCCGGCCGTCATCCACTGCACACCCCCGGTCTGCAGCAGGCCTTCGTGGCCGGCGCTGTCGCGGTGGCGCATGCGGCCCGCGATCATGTACGTCACCGTCTCGAAGCCGCGGTGCGGGTGGTCGGGGAAGCCGGCCAGGTAGTCGTTCGGATCGTCGCTGCGGAAGGCATCGAGCATCAGGAACGGGTCGAGCCGGCGCTGCAGCGGCTGGGTCAGCACACGCGTGAGCCTGACGCCCGCGCCGTCCGAGGTGGCGTGGCCGGTGACGATGCGCTCGACGCGGCGGGCGTGTTCCACGCGGGGTTGTACGAGGGTGTCCATAGCGTTCTCCTGGATCGGGAAGGAATCTGTCACGTCTCGAATGTAGGGTGATTGCCCCTTTTGCACTAGATGGGTATCGTGAGAAAAAATGTTGCTAGCGGCGGGACAATTCAACCCACACGCCGGCGGGGATAGCAATCAGCAGAGGAAACCATGGATCTCAACCAACTGGCGCTGTTCGTACGCGTCGTCGAAGCGGGGAGCTTCACGGCGGCGGCAGCGCGGCTGGACCTGCCCAAGTCGTCGGTCAGCCGGGGCATCGCCGCGCTCGAACAGGATTTGAACGTCCGCCTGTTACAGCGCACCACGCGCACGCTGCACCTGACCGATGCCGGCCAGAGCCTGTACCAGGTGGCATCGCATGCACTGGAAGACATCGAGCGTGCCACCACCTGCGCCGGCGAGTTGCAGGACCTGCCGCGCGGCAAGGTGCGCATGACGGCCCCCGAAGACGTTGGCCGGCTGCTGATCGCACCGATTGTCGCGCGTTTCATGCGGGAGTACCCCGACATCGACCTCGACGTGGTGCTCACGCCACGCAACGTCGATCTCGTGCAGGAAGGCTTCGATCTGGCGGTCCGCGTCGGACGCCTGGCCGACAGTTCGCTGGTGGCCCGGCCGCTGGGCGTGCTGCGCATCGGCCTGTTCGCTTCGCCGGATTACCTGCAGCGGCAGGGCGCGCCGCAGGCGGTGCGCGATCTGGGCCATCACAGTTGCCTCGATTTTCGCGGCACCGGCCGTGGCGAGACGCAGTGGCGCCTGGTCGGCCCCGACGGCCTGAAGACCGTGGCCGTGCGGGCGCGCCTGAATGCCGACAGCCTGTCGTACCTGGAAACGCTGATCGCGAGCGGTGCCGGCATCGGTCCGCTGCCCCTGTATGCCGGCGGCGTCGCGCGCGCCAACGCGCCGCTGCCGCGCCTGGTGCGGGTGCTGCCCGATTACGCCACCAGTGGCGAGCCCCTGCACCTGGTCACGCCCACCGCCCGCTTCGTTCCCAAGCGGGTGCGGCTGCTGATCGAGATGCTGACGGAAGCGATCCGCCACGAGCTGGACAGCAGCGATCCATCCTGAGCCGGCCGCGCGGCGTGGACGCATCCATCGTCAAATGTTGTGACGCGCGTGCCGTCCAGGGGCATCGCGCGCCATTATTCACCTCGCGTAGGCCGGACGCTGCGTCGTTCCATTTCCTGACGTGACCCCCTGAAACGTTGCAGCGTTCTCCCCGTGTGCTGCGACGGGTCCGGCTTGCGCGCCTTGGGTGTTCCGGCCTTGTCGCCCCGGCCAGGCTGCACCGGCCCGGACCGTGTTGTCCGGGCTTTTTTTCGATCACCGCATCGGCTGTCCCTGCGGTCGTCCGTTGTTCGCAGAATCAGATTGTTCCGATGGCCGGCGCCATACGCCGCCACGAAAATGCCGGCCATGCACCGCGTGCCACGGAGCGTGTCGCGGGAGGTGGGCACCTCTCCTCCCGTACGCCGATCCGTCGAGCCACGCAGGTGGTGCCTGCCCCTTTTCATGGAACCCGATCATGCGTATCGCCTTGCTTGAAGACGATCCCTTCCAGAGCGAAGTCATCGCCCAGGTCCTGTCCCAGTCCGGCCACGATGTGGTGACCTTCACCGACGGCACCACGCTGCTGCGCATGCTGGGCCGCTCGTCGTACGACCTGCTGGTGCTCGACTGGCACACGCCCGGCATGCTGGGCATCGATCTGCTGAGCGTCGTGCGCAGCCGGCACCGGGAGATCCTGCCGATCCTCTTCGTCACGGCGGAGGAGCGCGAGCGCGGCCTGGTGCGCGCGCTGGGCCAGGGCGCGGACGACTACATCGCCAAGCCGTTCCACATCCCCGAGTTGCGCGCCCGCGTGGAAGCCCTGCTGCGCCGGGCCTACCCGGTGCCGTACGCCGGCACGCCGTTCGCGGTCGGTCCGTATCACTTCAACCCGCAGCGCCGTCAGGTCACGCTGCATGGCGAACACCTCGCGCTCACGGGCATCGAGTTCCAACTGGCCATGCTGCTGTTCGCCAACGTGGGCCGTACGCTGTCGCGCGACCACATCTTCGGACAGGTCTGGGGCCGCAATTCGGCGGAGTACACGCGCACGATCGACAGTCACGTGTCGCGTATCCGCCTGAAGCTCCATGTCGAGCCGGTCAACGAAGTCCGTCTGGCTGCGGTGTACAAGCACGGCTATCGGCTGGATCACCTGATCTCGGCAGACAGGACGGGTGCCCCGGCCGACGCGGTTGCGGAACCCGCTGGGCCATAGCGTATAGCGCGGCGCCCGCCCGGCGTGCAGCGTCGCGAGTCCAGGCGCGTGAGCGGTTCCGGATAGGCGGGCCGTGCGCTACGCGTGCGATTCGGCAAGCTGCCGGATCCGGCGCAGCAGCATCCGGCGGATCAACCCGCTGGGCACGCGGATGAGGTACCAGTACGGCGCAAAGCGGCGCCGCGTGGCCTCGTCCGGGCAATGGACGCAGGTCCGCGTGGTCAGCACCGTGCCGCCGCCATCGCCGGCTTCGGCGATGAATGTCATGACCAGCTTGGCGACACCCGGTTCGCTGAAGCCGGGGAAGTCATCCGCCGCCACCCGGATGAGGCCGCCCGCCGGCTCCCAGAACCGGCCGACCAGGCCGAACGCGCACTCGCGATCGCCATCGTGTCCGAGCACGGTGAAATCGTGCAGGCCGAAGGTGGCATCGATGCGCCGCGTCCCGGTTTCAACGCCCGCGAATGCGGCCATGCGCGCGGGCAGGGCGCGCAACTGCAGGAACAGCTTCGCCAGCGGAAAGTCGGCGGTGTCGAGCCGCGGGATCACGTCCAGCACCCGGCCGGGCGGCGCCGCGATCCGGATCCGGTGATGCTCGCTGAACTGATGCCGGGGAAGAAAAGTGTCGAGCAATGACATGGAGTTGGTGTGCCTGGGTTCGGCGTTTACGCCTGGGGTTTTTCGCCGGCCGGCGCAGCGGCGATGGCCGTCTCGCGCGCGGGCGGTTCGGTCAGGCTGCGCTTCATCAGCCACGGCACGCCCGGGACGCGCAGGCCGGCGGCGAACACGATGTCACGCGCCCAACTGCCGTACTTCGCCTGGAAGCACGGCGTGAGCGCGCGGCTGACGGTCTGGTAGGCCTGCACGACGCGCAGCCTGCGCGCATGGTAGGCCAGGGCGCCATCGACCGGCCCATGCGCTTGCACGGCGGACGCGATGGCCAGGGCGTCCTGCGCCGCCAGCGTGGTGCCCAGGCCCAGTTGCGGACTCATCGCGTGGGCCGCGTCGCCGATCACGCAATAGGGCGGCCGGGCCAGGGCGCGCGGCCAGGTGTGGCGATAGACCGCGAACGGCAGGTCCGCGTGCGTGCGGATCTGCTCGACGATCGGTGCCGACTGCGCCACAGGCGCAGCACCTGCTGCTTCCATTGTCCGATGTCGGTCTGTCGCCAGGTTTCGAGGGCATCGCTGCGCAGGCTCCAGAACATCGACAGGCGCGTGCGGTGGCCTTCCACGTCGGTGGGCAGCAGCCCCATCATCTCTCGCGTGCCGCGGAAGCGTTGCTGCAGCACGCGCGGATCCCACCCATCCACCCACGCCTGGAACCACAGCGTGCCCCAGCGGTAGACGCTCGAAGGCCCCGCCAGCCCGGCCTGCTCGCGCAGCGTCGACGCCGCGCCATCGGCGATGATGAAGAGATCGAATATCGATTTGCCGCCAGCGTGCACGACCCGCGCTTTCGCCCCGTCTTGATGGAGCTCGAGGATGCCGCAGCCGAAGCTGAACGCCGCACCGGCCCGCCGGGCCGCATCGAACAGCAGGTTCGACAGCGCTGCGCGTGTCACGGCTCGCCCCGGCACGCCAGCGAGGTCGACGTCGACCAGCCGCCAGCCCCGATGGCTCAGGCCGAGCAGCCGGTCGATCGGCGCGCCGATTCCTTCAAGCTCCCGGCCCAGGCTCAGCGCTTCCAGCGCGCGGATGCCTTGCGGCTGGATCAGCAGCCCCGCGCCCATGGCCGTCAGTTGCGGATGCTTTTCGAAAACGCGGACGTCGTGCCCCTGGCGGGCAAAGGCAATGGCCGCGGCCAGGCCAGCATTGCCGGCGCCGGCGATACCAATGGACAGCGGACGGAGAGCGGTCATGGAAATGTGTCGGAGTCGCACCTACCAGCATGATAACGATGCGCCATGCAAGGCAGTGCAGCGACGAAGCGGGCCGCCGCGCATCGAGGTGCCGGTCGGCCGAGACGGTGCGCGCCAGCGATCGGACGACGAAGGATGAAGACGCTCCCTCTACCTGGTTAAGTTGCGGGGCGATCATGACCATCAAGGTGGCGTTGCTGCGTGCAGGCACGGTCACCTGACGATCACATCCTCGTTTCTGTCCCGAAACTGTCACAGACGTGCCGTCAGTATTCCCGTTGACGGCCTGCGACACAGAATTTACTGCTTGGGCAATTTATTTCGCGGCACGCTCTCGATTGTGTGCACGGTCTCCGGGGCGCGGGTGCTGCGAAGCTCAAGGTCAGTTCGGACACTCGTGACGACATTGCGCGTTTTGTCATTGGTCCGTGTCGCCGAGGAATGTTGTCTTGCATGCCAGGACGTTTCGCGGGAGCAGCCATGCCAACACTCGACTCTCTTTTCCGACACCGGGTCGCGGCACCCGAGCGGCGGATGCTGAAGATCCTGCTCGCACTGCTGCTCGGCGGCCTCGTCACGGTCATGCTGGTCGACCTGCTCAACGACGCGGGCATCCTGGCGCGGATTTATTTCGTCTTCGGTGGAACCGACTGGTCGTTTGCTGGCCAGTGCATTCTGTTGCCGTGTTTGTGATCACGGTGGCAGGCCCGCTTGTTGGCATATCGGTGCGCTGGCCCAGCCAGGGGATTGGTATGTGACTCTGGGCTGCCGAATGCAAATGTGAGCGGGGGGACTCGGAAGGGGGGGCTTGCTGCGGATGTTCCCGCAGATCCACCGTCAAGCCGTTCGGAGTTTCCCCCGCAGCGAAGCAAGCCGTTTGCCAGTTTCGATCATTGGCTTTTCCACAAACCGGTACGACAAGGATGCGGCTGGCAAGGTGACAACAATGGAGATGAGTCCGACGGCCCCGGCCGCAACGATCGGGTACCGGGCCAACACGTGTTCGGGTACCCCACGCAATGTCCAGTTGGCAATCGCGTAGAGAAAAACGAAGTGAAGGATGTAAAAACTGTACGATAGTCGACCCAAATATCTGACTACACGGCTGTCGAGACATGCTAGGTATCTCGATTCGCTATCAGCCACGATTAGCCAAATCCAAATCGTTGCGCATACCGCAATCGCGGCATCCGTTGAAAGAAAATGCGCGAGTTGCCAATACGCGTTGACGAAGATCACCGTTCCGATACTGAGAAGCCACAGCGCCGCAGCGAGGGGCAGCGGAACACGCGGGATCTGCCCAATGTGCTTCTCCAGCGCTGCACCCAAGACAAACATATAGGCATAATGAGCCAACTCGCCTGGAGCGGTTTCCTGATTATTCGTGACGACCGCCCAAATGAGACTTGCTATCAGGAGCAGCGCTGTCCTTAGCCATCCCGATTTGCCCAATATGCCAACGACAAAGGGCAGGATCAGCGAGGCCAGCATTTCAATGCGGAGCGTCCACGCGTTCGAGTTTAGGGATGCCGAAAGCATCAATACGTTGCTTGCTGCTTCCTGAAATGTGATGGGGTCCTTGTACCCATCGTCTTATACATAACTCTTGCCTCATTTTTGAGCGCACCCTCCTGGAACCCCTTGAAATAAGGCGCTGCGGGTTGTCGACCGCTGAATGATGGCGGTTCGGCGCTCACAAGCCGGCTCCAGTAAGTCATTGATTTTTAAGGGGTGCGGCGAGATGTGTATAAGACGATGCCTTGTACCACCAGTTGAACCAGGTCGAGGCGATCGGAAATACCTCGTAACCTGGATACAGCATTGCCCGATAAAGCAGTGCAAGGCCAATGGAAACGATCAGTGCCGGAAAAATCCGAAAACCCCGCTTGACGATGTAGCGGGCATACATGGCAATACCCGGAGATGTTTTGCGCAGCGATCGCGCGAGCACAAAGCCGCTCAACACGAAGAACACGTTCACTGCCGCCGGGCCGCAGAAAATCGCGATGATCATGCGCGCGGAAGTTGCCTGTAGGCCGTGAACGTCCATCACCGGTTTTGTAAACAGCGCTCGTTGCTCGCCGAATGCGATCCAGATAAATGCGTGGAAGAGAGCCACAGCGAGTGCTGCGATACCTCGTAGCGCCTCCAGGCGTGCAACGAATCCATCGGAAGTAGGCCGATTCACTTCGCCTCCAAGTCTATTAGGCGGGCTGGATGGTATCAGGGAAGTCGCGCGCAGAGGCCGGCTGCCAAGAGAGGTAAGCCCTGATTCGCCGGGCGGCGTTTCCTTGCGACGGGTTGTGTGGTGACTCGAGCACCGGGTTCGGGCGATTGCTCGCACGAACCGAAACGCCGGCGTGTCGTTACGTGACCGGGAAAAGCACAAAGGGTTACGAGCTTTCACTCGTAACCCTTTGATTTGTGTGGTGGCGAATCAGGGACTCGAACCCCGGACCTGCGGATTATGATTCCGTCGCTCTAACCGACTGAGCTAATTCGCCGAAGAGCGCGATTATACCGAAGTCGGATCGGGAGTCAAGCGATCCGTCACTCAATCGTGGCGATAGATGTCCACGCCCTTGGTTTCCCGTACGAACAGGGCCCCGATCACGAAGGTGATGGCGGCAATCCAGATCGGATACCACAGCCCGTAGTAGATGTTGCCGTGCTGCGCCACCAGCGCGAACGAGATGGTCGGCAGCAGGCCGCCGAACCAGCCGTTGCCGATGTGGTACGGCAGCGACATCGACGTATACCGGATGCGCGTCGGGAACAGCTCCACCAGCATCGCCGCGATCGGGCCATAGACCATGGTCACGTAGATCACCAGGATCACCAGGATCACCAGCACCATCACCGTGTTCATCTGCGCCGGGTCGGCCTTGCTCGGATAGTTGGCGGCCTTGAGCGCATCGGCCACCTCCTTCTTGAACGCGGTGATCTTCGTCTTGCTGTCGGCGTCGAAGTTCTGGCCGTCGGCGGTGCGGGTGGCATTGAGCGAGGCGATCGCCTTGCCGGCGATGGTCACCGAGGCAACGGTGCCGCCCGGGGCGTCTTCAGCCTCATAGCTGGCCGAAGACTGGGCGAGCGTGCGTTTGGCGATATCGCACGACGAGCGGAAATCCACTTCCCGCGCGATCGGGCTGCCCTGGAACGAGCATTCCTTCGGATCGGCCTTGATGACGATCTGCGCGGTCTGCTGGGCGCGCTCCAGCGCCGGGTTGGCGTAGTGGGTGAGCGCCTTGAACAGCGGGAAGTAGGTCAGCACCGCCAGCAGGCAGCCGGCCATGATGATCCACTTGCGGCCGATCCGGTCCGACAGCGAGCCGAAGAACACGAAGAACGGCGTACCGATGGCCAGCGCCACGGCAATCAGCACGTTGGCCGTGAACGCGTCCACCTTCAGCACCTGCGTCAGGAAGAACAGCGCGTAGAACTGGCCCGTGTACCACACCACCGCCTGGCCGGCGGTCAGGCCCAGCAGCGCCAGGATCACGATCTTCAGGTTGCGCCACTGTGCGAAGGATTCCGTCAGCGGGGCCTTGGAGGTCTTGCCCTCGGCCTTCATTTTCTGGAACGCCGGCGATTCGCTCATCGACAGCCGGATGTACACCGACACGCCCAGCAGCACGATCGACACCAGGAACGGGATGCGCCAACCCCAGTCGTCGAATGCCTTGCCGGTCAGCTCGCGCACCACCAGGATCACGATCAGCGACAGGAACAGGCCCATCGTGGCGGTCGTCTGGATCCACGAGGTGTAGTTGCCGCGGCGGCCCTGCGGGGCATGCTCGGCGACGTAGGTCGCGGCGCCGCCGTACTCGCCGCCCAGCGCGAGGCCCTGCAGCAGCCGCAGCGCGATCAGGATCATCGGGGCCGCCGCGCCGATCGTGGCGTAGCCAGGCAACAGGCCGACGACGAAGGTCGACGTGCCCATGATCAGGATGGTGATCAGGAACGTGTACTTGCGCCCGATCATGTCGCCCAGCCGGCCGAACACCAGCGCGCCGAACGGCCGCACCAGGAAGCCCGCCGCGAATGCCAGCAGCGCGAAGATGAACGCCGCAGTCGGGTCCAGGCCCGAGAAAAACTGCTTGGCGATGATGGCCGCCAGCGAGCCGTAGAGATAGAAGTCGTACCACTCGAACACCGTGCCCAGCGAGGAGGCGAAGATGACCTTCTTTTCCTCCCGGGTCATGGGCGCGGGCTGCATGCGCCCGGCGGGCGCGTTCGGTGCACTTTGCACGGTTGCCATGTTGTCTCCTGTTCGTGAGTCTTCCCGCTGGGCATGGGACATGACAACGCAACGCAGCGCCCGCGGAATTGCGAACGATTGTGGAAGCCGAAACTTACTGCGTTCTGACACGAACGCGCGCCGAACTGGCGTTTTCATCGGGGTATACGCGCAGATGTGCGCGATGGGCGGCAGCCTGCCGGAGCTGCTTCAGTGCATCAAATCGACGGGGGCGGGGAGGTGTCGTCCGCATCCTCCCGCGCTGCGCCGGCTTCCCGCGCCGCAGCATCGGCGAGCCGGTTGGTGCGCCACGCATACAGCATGGTGATCAGCACGTAGACGATGGGCGCGCCCTGGCCGGCCACCCAGTAAGCGAAGGGCCAGTCGAAGATGCGCATCGACAGGTCGCGCGCGAAGAACGCCACCACGAAGGTCACCACGAACCAGATGCCCAGCAGCGCGGCGATCCAGCGCATGTTGGAGATCCAGCGCCGGCGCGCGGGTGTCGGCGCGTCCGACGCGGCGGGCGTCATGCCGATGCCTCCTCGCCCGGCGGCGTGCAGCGCGGCAGCGTGATGCGGAATTGCGCCCCGGCCAGTCGCGGCGATTGCTGGTAGACGTGGTCCAGCACCGCGATGTCGCCGCCGTGCTGCTGCACGATCTCGCGCACGATCGCCAGGCCCAGCCCGCTGCCCTCGGCCTGCGTACCGAGGATGCGATAGAAGCGTTGCATGACCCGCTCGCGCTCGGCCACGGGAATGCCGGGGCCGGTGTCTTCCACGTCCAGGAACACAAAGGGCTCGAACGGCGCCGTGGTCACGCGCACCGTGACGCGGCCGCCGTCGGGCGTGTAGCGGATCGCGTTGTCGAGCAGGTTGTTGAGCATCTCGGCCAGCATGGTCGCGTTGCCGGAGGTCATCACCGGCGCGCCGGGCTCCTCGAAGCCGAGGTCGATCCGCTTGGCCCAGGCCTTGGGCAGCCACTCGGCCACCACCTGCCGCGATAGCGCGCACAGGTCCAGCGGCACCATGCTGTCGGTCGCGCCCATGTTCTCCATGCGCGCCAGCGACAGCAACTGCTTGACCAGGTGGGCGGTGCGGTCGGAACTGTCGGCGATATGGGCGAGGGTGCGGCGCAGTTCGTCCGGCGACTGCTCGCGCTGGGCCAGCTCCGCCTGCATGCGCAGGCCGGCCAGCGGGGTTTTCATCTGGTGCGCGGCATCGGCGATGAAGCGCTTCTGCGTCTGCACCGATTGCTCCAAGCGCCCGAGCAGCTCGTTGAACGAGGCCACCAGCGGCGTCAGTTCCTGCGGCGCCGCACCTTCGTCGATGGGACTCGTGTCCCCCGGGCTGCGCGCGCGGATGCGCTCCTGGATCGCGTTGAGCGGCGCCAGCCCGCGCGTGAGCCCGAACCACACCAGGATCACCGCCAGCGGCAGGATCACGAACTGCGGCAGGATCACGCCCTTGATGATCTCGTTGGCCAGTTGCGCGCGCTTGTCCAGCGTCTCGGCCACCTGCACCAGCGCGGGCCGCTCACCGGGCTGCGGCACGTAGGTGTACGCCACGCGGATCTCCGCGCCGTGGATGCGGTCATCGCGCAATTGCACCGGGCCGCCGGCGCCGGTGTCTTCCTCGGGCGGCAGCGGCAGGTCGCGGTCGCCGGAGATGAATTCGCCGTGGGTCCCGAGCACCTGGTAATAGATGCTGTCGGTTTCGTCGGCGCGCAGAATCTCGCGCGCAGAGATCGGCAACTGCAGCGTCACGCGTCCGTTGACTTCGTGCAGTTGCTGGCTGAGCACGATGGCGCTCGATTCCAGCGCACGGTCGTACGGTGCATTGGCGATCGACTTGGCCACCAGGTAAGTCACCGCAATGCTCATCGGCCACAGCAGCAGCAGCGGCGCGAGCATCCAGTCGAGAATCTCGCCGAACAGCGAGCGGGCGACGGGCCGGGTGGCGTCGTCCTCGAGGTGGGGGAGGGTGTCGGCGAGGTCGCGGTCGCCGGTCTCGGGCGCCGTGCCGTCGGACGGCGCTTGCGGCCGGCGCCGGGGCCAGGCCAGCCGGTCACCCATGGGCGACCGCCGGCACGGGGGCGCGTTCCAGGCAGTAGCCGAGCCCGCGCACGGTGGCGATGCGGATGCCATCCACCTCGATCTTCTTGCGCAGCCGGTGCACGTAGACCTCGATCGCGTTGTTGCTGACCTCCTCGCCCCAGCCGCACAGGTGGTCGACCAACTGTTCCTTCGACACCAGCCGGCCGGCGCGCGACAGCAGGATCTCCAGCAGCCCGATCTCCCGCGCCGACAGATCCACCACCTGGTCGTGTATGTAGGCGATGCGCCCGACCTGATCGAACGCCAGCGGTCCGTGGCGGATCAGCGTGGCGCCGCCGCCGGTGCCGCGCCGCACCAGTGCCCGCACGCGCGCCTCCAGCTCGGACAGCGCGAAGGGTTTGGCCATGTAGTCGTCGGCACCCAGGTCCAACCCCTTGACGCGCTCGTCCACGCTGTCGGCGGCGGTCAGGATCAGCACCGGCAGCATCGCCCCGCGCGAGCGCAGGCGCTTGAGCACCTCCAGGCCGGACAGGCGCGGCAGCCCGACATCGAGGATCAGCAGGTCGTAGGTCTGCGCGGTCTGCGCGGAAAGGGCCGCGTCGGCGGCGGCGCCATCGGCGGCACGGTCGACGGCATAGCCGGCCTGGCGCAGCGAACGGGTCAGCCCGTCGGCCAGCGTGGCGTCGTCTTCAGCAATCAGGATGCGCATGCGTGTCTCCCCGCGATGCCGGGCGGATCGTCCGATCCGTCCATCCCGCCCGCTACATTTTTTCACGCGACGTCCTAGCGGGAGACTTGTCAAAACCACTGGTTTTTTATACAGTATCCCGAATGCGCGGTGCTGTAGTCTTGGCGGCGCTAAAGTATGGAAATTGGGCCATGTCCCGGACACCGGACGGTGACGCGCGGCCCCCCATTGCGGACGACCGCTGGAATCCCGGGCCATAGCGGCCAGTTTATACACCAATTTGCACGAAGGACGACCATGGAAGACGGCAAGAAGGCAGCCTCGATGAGCGCAGAAAAGCAGAAGGCGCTGGCTGCCGCGCTCGCGCAGATCGAAAAGCAGTTCGGCAAGGGCTCGATCATGAAGATGGGCGACGCCGAGGTGGAGCCGGTCCAGGTCGTGTCCACCGGCTCGCTGGGCTTGGACGTCGCGCTGGGCGTCGGCGGCCTGCCGCGCGGTCGCGTGGTTGAGATCTACGGCCCGGAATCGTCCGGCAAGACCACGCTGACGCTGCAGGTGGTCGCCGAGATGCAGAAACTGGGCGGCACCTGCGCCTTTATCGATGCCGAACATGCGCTTGACGTCACTTACGCCGACAAGCTCGGCGTGAAGGTGCCGGACCTGCTGATCTCCCAGCCGGACACCGGTGAGCAGGCGCTGGAAATCGCCGACGCGCTGGTGCGCTCGGGCTCGGTCGACCTGATCGTCATCGATTCGGTGGCCGCGCTGGTGCCCAAGGCCGAAATCGAAGGCGAGATGGGCGACGCGCTGCCCGGCCTGCAGGCCCGCCTGATGAGCCAGGCGCTGCGCAAGCTGACCGGCACCATCAAGCGCACCAACTGCCTGGTGATCTTCATCAACCAGATCCGCATGAAGATCGGCGTGATGTTCGGCTCGCCGGAAACCACCACGGGTGGCAACGCGCTCAAGTTCTATGCTTCGGTGCGCCTGGACATCCGCCGCATCGGCTCGATCAAGAGAGGCGATGACGTGGTCGGCAACGAGACCAAGGTCAAGGTCGTCAAGAACAAGGTGGCGCCGCCGTTCCGCGAGGCCATCTTCGACATCCTCTACGGTGCCGGCGTGTCGCGCGAGGGCGAGATCATCGACCTGGGCGTGGAAGCCAAGGTGGTCGAAAAGTCCGGCGCCTGGTACAGCTACAACGGTGAGCGTATCGGCCAGGGCCGCGACAACTGCCGCGAATTCCTGCGCGAAAACCCAGAGCTGGCCCGCGAGATCGAGAACAAGGTCCGCGAACACCTGGGCGTGGTGCCGATGGGCGCTGTCGTGCTGGCCGAGGAAGTCGAGGAAGATTGATTGGGTTGGCTGTCGGCGCAGATCGACAGCCGTATCGAGATTGACACGCCTGCCGTTTCGCGACGGTAGGCGTTTTTTCTTTGGAGCGTGTCCGGATGGCGTTGCCACGTCAACCGCTGTCGCTGAAAGCGAGAGCGCTGGGTTACCTGTCCCGGCGCGAGCACAGCCGCGCAGAGTTGCGCCGCAAGCTGGCGCCCCATGCCGAATCCGCCGACGAGGTGGAAGCGCTGCTGGACTGGCTGGAAGGCGAAAACTGGCTATCCAACGCGCGCTTTGCCGAAAGCGTGGTGCATCGCAGGGCCGGCCGTTACGGCACCGCCCGGCTGATGCAGGAGCTGAAAACCCACCAGCTCGACGACCAGGCCCTGGGCGAGGTCAAGGCGCAATTGCAGGCCTCCGAAGCCGCCCGCGCCAAGGCGGTCTGGGAGCGCCGCTTCGGGCGCCCGCCCGTCGACATGGCCGAGCGTGCCAAACAGGTGCGTTTCATGGTGGCGCGCGGGTTCTCGCGGGCGGTGGTGTCACGCATCATCCAAGGCGCGGACGAGTTGCTGGATGATGGTGACGAGCTGGCCTGAACGTCGGTGATTCCGTAGTCATTGGCGCTGAACGTCCGGTAGTTTTGTTATGCAACTGGTTGTGAGTGTGGCGTCGGTTGCAGCGCCGTCCGGCGCCTGTTCCGGCAGGGTGATCCGGTTCGGCCATGGCGACGTGCTAGAATACCCGGCTTCGATATTGTCCGCGACTTCGGTGGCGGCAATTGCGTTCGCGTGCAGTGGTCGCGAACGTTGTGCGGGCGCGTGCGATACGCGGGCGTCGGCCTCTGTCGGTCCTATCGGTCTGTCTGGTCCATGCCTTTGTCCAATCCCGTCCAGCGCGTTGCGCGCCGTCGCCGTGCCATCACGGTCGAGGCCTATTTGCGGGAAGACGGGTGGTGGGACATCGAGGCCCGCCTGACGGATACCAAGCCGCGCGACATCCCGCTTGCCAGCGGTGGTGTGCGGCTGCAGGGCCAGCCCCTGCATGACCTGTGGCTGCGCGTCACCATCGATCCCCACATGAACGTCGTGGACGCCGAAGCGTGTTCCGACTGGGTGCCCTATCCCACGTACTGCGACACGATCGGTCCGGCCTACCGCAAGCTGATCGGCTTGAACCTCATGAAAGGTTTTCGCAAGGCTGTGCGTGAGAGACTCGGCGGCGTGGCCGGGTGCGCGCACCTGACCGAGCTGTGCGGCGTACTGCCGACTGCTGCCATTCAGGCGTTCGTCGGGGATGTTTTCCCGGTACGCGACAATTCCAACGATCACCGGCCGATCGAGCCCGGGGAGACGCCACCGTACCAACTCCATGGCTGCCACGCCTTGCATCTCGAGGGCGAGGTGGTCCGCAAGCACTATCCGCGCTGGTTTGCCTACCAGGCGGCTTCCAAGATCCAACCGCCAATCGTCGAGCCGTCACCGGGGGGCGCCGTCGTGACGACGGGGCTCCGGGCGCTCGCGTTTTAACCTTCATCACACTCATCCAGCCTAGCAAAGGAAACACGCATGAATATCCATGAGTACCAAGGCAAGGAAATCCTGCGCAAATACAATGTGCCGGTTCCGCGCGGCATTCCGGCTTTTTCGGTCGAGGAGGCCCTGAAGGCCGCTGAAACCCTGGGCGGCCCGGTGTGGGTCGTGAAGGCGCAGATTCATGCGGGCGGCCGCGGCAAGGGCGGCGGCGTGAAGGTTGCCAAGAGCATGGACGAGGTGAAGACCTACGCCAGCAACATCCTGGGCATGACCCTGGTGACGCACCAGACCGGTCCGGAAGGCAAGAAGGTCAACCGCCTGCTGATCGAAGAAGGCGCGGACATCAAGAAGGAACTGTACGTGTCGATGGTGGTGGATCGCGTGTCGCAAAAGGTGGCCCTGATGGCCTCCAGCGAAGGCGGCATGGACATCGAAGAAGTCGCGGCCCACACCCCGGAAAAGATCCACACGCTGATCGTCGATCCGCAAGCTGGCCTGCAAGACGCCGAAGCTGACGACATCGCCCGCAAGATCGGCGTGCCCGACGCGAGCGTGCCGCAAGCGCGTCAAGCCCTGCAGGGTCTGTACAAGGCGTTCTGGGAAACCGACGCCTCGCTGGCCGAAATCAACCCGTTGATCCTGACCGGCGACGGCAAGGTCATCGCGCTGGATGCCAAGTTCAACTTCGACTCCAACGCACTGTTCCGTCACCCGGAAATCGTCGCTTACCGCGACCTGGATGAAGAAGACGCCAACGAAATCGAAGCCTCGAAGTTCGACCTGGCCTACATCTCGCTGGACGGCAACATCGGCTGCCTGGTGAATGGCGCCGGCCTGGCCATGGCCACGATGGACACCATCAAGCTGTTCGGCGGCGAGCCGGCCAACTTCCTCGACGTGGGCGGCGGCGCCACCACCGAGAAGGTCACGGAAGCCTTCAAGCTGATGCTGAAGAACCCGAACCTGAAGGCCATCCTGGTCAATATCTTCGGCGGCATCATGCGCTGCGATGTGATCGCCGAGGGCGTGATCGCCGCGTCGAAGGCCGTGTCGCTGTCGGTGCCGCTGGTGGTTCGCATGAAGGGCACCAACGAAGACCTCGGCAAGAAGATGCTGGCCGACTCGGGTCTGCCCATCATCGCCGCTGACACGATGGCAGAGGCCGCCGAGAAGGTCGTGGCCGCCGCCGCCGGCAAGTAAGCCGCCCGCTGACCCAACCATACGCGAACGCGAGCCGTGCCCATCGGGGTTCGGCTTGTGGCATAAAAGGATTACAGCATGTCGATTCTGATCAACAAAGACACCAAGGTCATCACCCAGGGGATCACCGGTAAAACTGGCCAGTTCCACACCCGCGGCTGCCGCGACTACGCCAACGGCAAGAACTGCTTCGTTGCTGGCGTGAACCCGAAGAAGGCCGGCGAAGACTTCGAAGGCATCCCCATCTACGCAACCGTCAAGGACGCCAAGGCGCAAACCGGCGCAAGCGTGTCGGTCATCTACGTGCCGCCCGCAGGCGCTGCTGACGCGATCTGGGAAGCCGTCGAAGCCGAACTGGATCTGGTGGTCTGCATCACCGAAGGCATCCCCGTGCGCGACATGATGATGGTCAAGGACAAGATGCGTAAGGCCGGCAGCAAGACCCTGCTGCTGGGTCCGAACTGCCCGGGCCTGATCACGCCGGACGAAATCAAGATCGGCATCATGCCGGGTCACATCCACCGCAAGGGCCGCATCGGCGTGGTGTCGCGCTCGGGCACGCTGACGTACGAAGCCGTGGGCCAGCTCACCGCGCTGGGCCTGGGCCAGTCGTCGGCAGTTGGTATCGGCGGCGACCCGATCAACGGTCTGAAGCACATCGACGTGATGAAGATGTTCAACGACGATCCGGAAACGGACGCCGTGGTCATGATCGGTGAGATCGGCGGTCCGGACGAAGCCAACGCGGCCCACTGGATCAAGGACAACATGAAGAAGCCGGTGGTTGGCTTCATCGCTGGCGTGACCGCGCCTCCGGGCAAGCGCATGGGCCACGCTGGCGCGCTGATCTCGGGCGGTGCCGACACGGCGCAAGCCAAGCTGGACATCATGGAAGCCTGCGGCATCAAGACCACCAAGAACCCGTCGGAAATGGCGCGTCTGCTGAAGGCGATGCTGTAACAGGCAAGGTTTAAGGTTGTGCGAGAACGGGAGGCTTGGCCTCCCGTTTTTGTTTGGGGCGCCGGCGCTGCAGCGTGCAGATTCGGGGCGGGGCGTGTATAAGCGACTATGACAGGCGGTTCGCGGGCACGCACAAGCACACCCAAGAGGACGGTCCATGGCGCTCACCTCCAGCGCATTCTGGTTCGCGCTTGGCTCCATCATCCTGACCAACATCGTGCTGTCGGGCGACAACGCGGTCGTCATCGCGCTGGCCGCGCGCAAACTGCCGCGCCGGCAGCAGCGGCAGGCAATCTTCTGGGGCTGCGTCGGAGCCATCGCGCTGCGGATCGTGTTGACCGTGCTGGCAGTCAGGCTGCTGGTGCTTCCCTATCTGAAAACGATCGGTGCGGTGCTGCTGGTCTACATCGGCATCAAGCTGCTGAGCGAAGCCGACGATGAGGCGGTCGGAGGCCGCCGCCAGCGCGACGGCCTGTGGCCCGCCATCCGGACCATCCTCATCGCCGACCTGGTGATGTCGCTCGACAACGTCGTCGCCGTGGCTGCGGCGGCGGAGAAGGGGCCGCCGGGGACCGCCTTGGTGTTGCTCGCGCTGGGGCTCGGCCTGTCGGTTCCGCTGATCATGTTCGGCAGCACCCTGCTGGTGGGCGTGATGGCGCGGTTTCCGGTCATCGTCATGCTGGCGGCGGCGCTGCTCGGCTATCTCGCGGGCGGCATGCTGGTGACTGATCCCATGGATGCCTCCTGGTTCGAGCAAGCGATTCCTTATGCCGATGCCGCAGTCGGCGGCCTGGGCGCGCTGATCGTCGTGATTGCGGGTAGATGGATGAGCCGGCGTTTGTTACGCCAGATGTGATACCCCCCGAAAGTAGGTCGTGACGATCTTTGTCCGGTTTTTTGCCAGAAAAGGTCAGTTTTGCGCACAAAATCTCACCAAATCGCGTTAGTTTTCACCCAAAAATAGCGGGTGTTGCTTGGCATGGTCCGTGCTGTTTTCGCCCCTCAAACAATATCGATTGATCGCTTTCGGGGAGAAATCATGGCATCGAAGCACAGCAGGAACAGGCGGCGCCTCCAGCGCGGCTTTACGTTGATCGAGTTGATGATCGTGGTGGCGATCATCGGGATACTGGCGGCCATTGCGGTTCCGGCGTACCAGGACTACACGATCCGGGCGCGGGTGGTTGAAGGGCTGTCGCTGGCTGCGCAGGCCAAGGCGCTGGTGGTTGAGAATGCAGCCAACTCCCAGAGCAGTCTGGCACTCGGCTCCGCATCATTGCCGGCGAGTAAGAATGTCAGTGCTTTGAATATCGATGCGTCTACAGGCGAGATTACGGTGGTCTATGCGCCAGCTGTCACGGTTGGTGGGGCGAACACGCTGGTCTTGACCCCGTACTCGGGAAGTTCGTCAGCACTTGCCAACTTGCACGCTGGTTCTGCGCCGCCGGCAATGGTGTTGTGGGTATGCGCTGCCGCCGGAAAATCGATGCCGGTCACCACCGTCACCCAGAACACGACCGCTACGTTGCCGCCGAAATATGCGCCTGCGGAATGCCGCTGAGTCTCTGTGGCGAACCAAAACACGAGCGCCTTCGGGCGCTTTTTTGTTTCGGGCGCGGTCACATTGTCGGAGAGTTGTGCGGGCTATGTGCTCTACGGGCCTCTATATTGACGATCCACGTCAGCGCCTGTCAAAAACTGTCAGCCTGGGCCGGGCTATGACCCGAATCGCGTCAGTTTTTCGCTGACAGCCTCGGTTTTTCGGCTGGCACGGTCCCTGCTCTATCTCCCTCGCATCATCTTTAACCACACTTTCCGGGGGAATTTCATGAAGTCGATGCGTCATCTCAACAAGCGTGTCCAGAAGGGCTTCACGCTGATCGAACTGATGATCGTGGTCGCGATCGTCGGTATTCTGGCTGCTATCGCCATTCCGGCATATCAGGACTACACCGTTCGTGCACGCGTGACGGAAGGCCTGTCGCTGGCTGCGCAAGCCAAGGCACTGGTGTCGGAAAACGCTGCCAATGCACAGTCTGACCTGGGGGCGGGTTCGTCGGTGTTCACGCCCACCAAGAACGTTGCTGACCTCAAGATTCTCGGTACGGATGCTACTGCTCCGGGCCAGATCACCGTCACCTATACGACGGCAGCTGGCGGCGGCACGCTGGCTCTGGTTCCGTCTGCGGCAGGTAACAAGCTGCCGTTGAGCTCGGCACCGTCGGGCCCGATCATGTGGACCTGCTACGCTCAAAACAAGGCTCAAGCAGCCAGCAGCATTGCTCCGAGCGGTACGATGACGCTGGCGGCCAAGTACGCCCCGGCAGAATGCCGCTAAGCTAAGCTAGCTGCTGTAGTGTAAGAGCGCCTTCGGGCGCTCTTTTTGTTTCGCCGTATTCGTGTCCCGCCCATCAATGCTCCCAGTTCATCGTTCCCTGTTGTTGTGGCCGGTCTGGCTGGCCACAGTTGCGTGCTGGTCTGTCCCGTTTCTGGTTGCTGTCCATAGTTACCCGATCCCAACGTTTTACAGCGAATTCGCAGCGGCAATCTGCTGGCTCGCCCTGGCAGCGGGTGTACTGAGTTTGACGTGGAACAGCAAGACAGGACTACCCAAAGTTGTCTTGGCGCCGCTAGCGCTGATTGGCGTGTTGATCGTGCAATTGGTGGTTGCTACGCCGCTGAACCCGTTCTTTTCCTTTGCGGCCGTTGTGTTTCTGCTCGGAACCGTGGCCGTGTGCGGTCTCGGCGCGCGTTGTCGCGACGTCCCCGGTGTGCTGGAGGCGATCGCGGTTGCCGTCATCATTGGCGGATTGCTGACGGTGGCGATCGAGTGTCTGCACCTGTTTCGCGTCCCCGGTCTGCCGATCGAGTGGGTCTCGATCACGCCAACCGGTGCAGGCCGCCGGATGTGGGGCAATCTGAATCAGCCGAATCACGTAGCGACCTATCTCGCCTTTGGCCTGGCCGCGTGCCTGTTCTTGGGTTCGACGCGTCGGCGATATTGGGCGCCCCTGGCTGCCATCGCTCTGGCATTGTTGTTGGGCATGGCGCTGACGGTTTCCCGGATGAGCTGGCTTCATCTTGTCCTGGTTGGGGGAGTCGCAGGGCTGGCCTGGTCAGCAGAGGAGCGGGGGGGCGCCGGTGGATTCGGGCGTGCATGCCCGTACTCGGCTTGGCCGTGGCTTATCAGCTTTGCAACTGGCTGGTGGCCTATGCCAACGTGCTTTGGCATCTGGACTTGCCGACCTCGCTGGATGAGCGGTTGCAGCAGGGGGTCGGGCTGCGGGTGTTCTTGTGGAAGCACGCATGGCACATGTTCCTGGCGCACCCCTGGCTCGGCGGCGGCTGGGGCGATTATGCTTGGAACCAGTACGTGCAGACTGACGTGCTTGGCCATGTCGAAATGTCCATGAATGCCCACAACATCGTTCTGGATCTCCTGGCCAAAGTGGGTGTGTTCGGGTTGCTGGCCGTGATGCTGCCGTTCTTGGGGTTGGTGCTGGCTGCGTGGAAACGGCGAATGACGTCCGCGCTGGCCTTCCCCTATGCGGTCATTCTGGTGACCCTGGCGCATTCGATGCTGGAATATCCGCTGCACTATCTGTACTTCCTGCTGCCGTTTGCTTTCGTGCTTGGGTATGTGGATGACCGCAAGTTGCGCGTGCTTTCTCCAGACACGACATGGGTACTGACCGGCATCGTGGTGGTATGCGGCGCCGTGCTGACAGGCCGGATGTGGATCGACTACCAATCGGTGGAGCGCTTGTATTACTCCCTCGACGGTCCGGTGGAATTGCAACGGTACCAGCGCAGTGGGCAACTGCTGCTGATCCCATATGGCAATCTGTCAATCGCGAACAATGCAGGGATGACGGTCGAGACGGCGCCGATCATGGCTGCGGTCGAACATCAGGCTGTGCAGTTTTACCCCGGTACCGGTACGGTTCAACGCTGGGCGATTGCGCTCGCATTTCAAGGCAAGACCGACGAAGCCATCACCCAGGTCCGTCGGCTGCACAATCAATATTGGATCGACTATGCGGGCGATTCGAAATTGCTGACACATGTCTGCACCAAGAAAGTGGAAGGACTGGCTACGTTCTGCGCGCGGCTCAAGGCGGAGAACCTGGTGGTCGGCGTAGACTGAACATTGCGTCTAAAACAGAAAAAGCGCACGTATCGCATACGTGCGCTCAGATTGCTGACGAACCCCACATTTTTCGGAGTGTGGGGTTTTGTCTTTTATGCGAAGCGGATTTTGGGTCGGCGGCAGCCGAATCGACCCGAAGGGGTCGAGAAGTGGGCGACGAGCCGGCGCATAGGTGCGCGAGGGCTGCAGAAGTGGCGTAAAAGCGCCCGCATGCGCGCCAGCAGCAGCGCGATCTTCTTGATGTTCTGTGCCGCAGCCGCCAGCAGGCACTGCTCGGCCACGCGGCGCAGCCCCCGCATGCGCGCGTAGCGATGTCCGTGCAATTGCTTGGCATCGGCGAAGCTGCGCTCCACCGTCTCTTTGCGCCGGGCATACAGGCGCTTGCCCCATTCGGTCAGCCGCCTGGCGTCAACCCGCTCCTTGGCCCACTCCCAAACGTGGCGCGTCACCACCTTCACCGCGTTGGCGCTGTTCGTGCACTGCGTGCGCATCATTCGCGATAGCCGCTGCGGTTGGTCGTGCTGTACGGCAGCGCCTGGCCGGCTGGGCAGACATACTCGTCGCGATAGCGGTCGTACTCGTATTGCCGTTTGTAGAACGTGCCCGGCTTGTGATTCGGCGTGCGGTAGCCCATCACCCCGGCAATCTGGCGATCCTCCAGCCCCTTGCAGACAGCGGGAATGAAGTATCCGGCATCCAGCCCCACCGCCTGCACCGCAAAGCCGAAACACTCGCGCTGGCGGTCCAGCCGCTCCAGATACGGTTGGCTGTCGTGCACCGAGGCCGGGGTGACGTGCGTGTCGATGATGATCGCGTGCTTGGCATCGACCGTGCGGTGGTCCAGGTAGAAGAACCCACGGGGCTTGTCGTCGCGCACCATGTAGCCACTGTCCGGGTCGGTGCGGCTGCGCTTGATGTCCTTCTCCTCGGGCTTGCCGCCGGGCGCCCCGCCGTCACCGTCATCGCGCGGCAGCGGCTTCTTGCCGTGCGCGACCCGGTCCGCATCGACCGCCGCATCCAGTTCGGCCAGGTAGGCAGAAGGCGTCTGCTCCACCTTCACCACGTCGTACTTGTTCTTGTTGGCGTTGGCTTTGAGGTGCGTGCTGTCGGTATAGAGCACCCGGCCGTCGACCATGCCGTGCCCCATCGCCTGGCGCACGATCTCGTCGAAGATCTCCTGATAGACCGTGGTGTCGGTGTAGCGCCGGCGCCGGTTCTGCGAGAAGGTGGAAGCATCGGGCACGCGGTCGGTCAGGCGGAAGCGGGCGAACCAGCGATAGGCGACGTTGACCTGCACCTCGCGCATGAGCTGGCGCTCGCTGCGCACCCCAAACAGGTAGCCGATGAACAGCAGCTTGAACATCACTACCGGATCGAGTGCCGGGCGGCCGTTGTCGGCGCAGTACAGGTGCGCGACCTTGGCGCGGATGAATTCGAAATCCACCGCCGCGTCGATCTTGCGCAGCAGATGGTCCTTCGGCACAAGCTCCTCGAGCGTCACCATCTCGAGTTCGTGCTGCGCGGGTGTCGGTGTCTTGAGCATCCCGCTATTAAATACAAAGGAAAGGCCTCGCCGGGGGCGAGGCCTTTGTCAGCAATCTGAGCGCACGTATCGCATACGTGCGCTTTTTCTTTTGCGGACAGGGGTTCCGAACGCTATCGCGCTACCCACTCCCCCGACTTCCCCCCCCGCTTCTCCATCAACCGCACATCCCCGATGACCATCCCCCGGTCGATCGCCTTGCACATGTCATAGATGGTCAACAGCCCCACCTGCACGGCAGTCAGCGCTTCCATTTCCACGCCGGTCTGCCCGTGTGTTTCGGCGCGGACGGTGCAGCGGACGGTGTGGTCGGCCTCATCCAGGTCGAAGTCGACGGCCACCTTGGTCAGCGCCAGCGGGTGGCATAGCGGGATCAGGTCTGAGGTCCGCTTCGCCCCCTGGATGGCGGCGATGCGGGCGATGCCCAACACGTCGCCTTTCTTGGCGGTGCCATCGCGCACCAGCCCGAATGTCGCGGGCAGCATGCGGATGGTGCCGGTGGCGACGGCGACGCGGTGGGTGACGGCCTTGTCGCCGACGTCGACCATGTGGGCTTGTCCGGCGGTATCGAAGTGGGTGAGGTGCGGCATGGAGGGTCGGGCTTGAGGTGAAGCGATTTATGATACCAAGTGCCCAGTACCCAGTACCCAGTACCCAGTGCCCGGCGATTGCCGCCGGGTGGATTCCGCCCCACGCGCTTTCCATATGACGCTCTCTCTCTTCCGGCCCGGTGCCCGCAAAGTGACGGCCGCGGTGCTGTTGATGACATGGCTTGCGCCGCTGCCGCTGCCCGTGCTGGCGCAGCCGGCGTCGGCCCCGGCCGCGCCGGTCCGCCCGAATCTGGACGTGGGCTCGGCGGCCGCTGCGGACCAGGTGCAGAGCAACCTGAATCGCAGCGTGCAGATTGGCCGCCAGTCGCCTTACCTGCAGAAGGCGACGACGATCATCGATGCGCCGACCTACGAGTTGCCCGACATGGGCGATCCGTCCACGGCGGCGCTGTCGCCGGAGATGGAGCGTCGCCTGGGTGATCGCGTGATGCGGCAGATCCGCCGCGATCCGGATTACGTGCCGGATCCGCTGCTGTCGGATTACCTGAACGACATCGGTTACCGGCTGATCGAATCGGCGCGGCGGCAGCACGTGGCGGGCAGTACGTCGGCGTCGAGCTTCGAGCTGTTTGCGGTGCGCGATCCGGGCATCAATGCATTTGCGCTGCCGGGCGGGTACATCGGCGTCAACACGGGCACGCTGGTGGCGACGGACAGCGAGTCGGAGCTGGCCTCGGTGCTCGGCCACGAGATCGGCCACGTCTTGCAGCGGCATATTGCGCGCGGCATCGACAAGTCGGGCGAGTCGATGTGGATTGCGCTGGCGTCGATCCTGCTGGCGGGGCTGGCGGCGACCAAGAGCGGCGACGCGGCGCAGGCGCTGGCGGTGGGCGGGCAGGCGGCGGCGGTGTCGAACCAGTTGGCGTTCTCGCGCGGCGCGGAGCGCGAGGCCGACCGTGTCGGCTTTACGCTGCTGACCGGCGCGGGCTACAACCCGGACGGCATGCCCGATTTCTTCCGCCGGCTGCAACGCGTGACCAGCATTGCGGATACCGGCGTCGTCCCCGGCTACGCGCGCACCCATCCGCTGACCGGTGAGCGCATCGCCGACATGGAAGACCGCGCACGCGGCCTGCCGCATCCGCTCCAGCCGCACCGGCCGGAGTTCGGCTTCGCCAAGGCGCGTGCGCGTGTGCTGCAGGAGACGTCGACCAGCGCCTATCTCGACGTGCGCAACGCGATGCGTTCGCAGTTGGCCTCCGCGCCGGATGCGCCCGTCGAGAAACGCGCGGCGCTGTGGTACGGCATCGCCGTGGCCGAGCAGATGGCCGGGCAGTTGGACGCGGCGGAGCAAGCGCTGCTCGAGGCGCGGCGGCTGTACGGCAACATTCCCGGCATCACCTCGGGCAGCCCGAACCTGGATGTGACAGCCATCGAACTGGCCCGCGCGCACAACCGCGTGCCGCAGGCGCTGACGATGGCGCGGGCCGCGCTGACGGCGTATCCGATATCGCGCGCGGTCGGCATCACCTATGCTCAGACGCTGCTGGCGGCGGGCCGCGTGGATGACGCGATTCCTTATCTGCGGGACAAGGCGCGCGAGGACACCGCGCAACCGATCTGGTGGGACCTGCTGGCCCATGCCTATGCCGACCAGGGCAAGCGCGTCGAGCAGCACCGCGCGCTGGCCGAGAAATATGCGCGCGATGGCGCCTGGGGCGCGGCGGTGGAGCAGCTCAAGCTCGCGCGCGATGCGGGCGACGCGGATTTCTACACGCTGTCGGAGGTCGATGCGCGGCTGCACCAGATGGAGCGTCAGTACCGCGAAGAAAAGCAGGAAGAGAAGGCGCTGCCGAAGTAGCGGGGCCGCCGGCCGGCGTCAGGCGGGCGCCGCCGGATGCCGGACGAAGCCGAAACGCCGCTCGACCTCGGCACTGCGGATCGGCTCGATGTCGAAGGTGCGATGTCCCCAGGGCAGCGTGCCGAGCGCGGCGCCGCATGCTTCGCCGTGCCAGTGCGCCAGCGACGAGAACGGCTCCAGGTCGTGGTCGTGCAGCAGGGCGAGGGTCTCGCTGCTGTCCTGGCCGGCGACGCGGCCGGCGAGCAGGACGTTGCCATGCTCGTCGACAAAGCAGCCGGCCGGCGCGAAGGCGGCACCCGTGGTCGTGGTGAGGGCCGGCGCTGCGCCCTCGGACGACAGCCGTACGATCCACGGGGCGTAGCCCAGTTCAACGAACACGCGCTGCGGGCCGTTCTGGAAGAACCAGCGGCCGGCCTCGTCGTGGGCGTAGTTGCGGACGATGAAGTCGATCAGCGCGGCATGGCGGACCGGGTCGCCGGACAGCTTGTGCTGCTGCGCGTACGTGTTGCGCATGCGCCATTGGCCGCGCCGATCCAGCGCCAGCCAGCCGAAGCAGTCGGGTACGTCGGGCCACTTGGCCATCGCCTGGCGGACGATCTCATCCACGGCCGGCTCCCTGGCCTTCCGGAGGTTCATCGGTGTCCGGTCGGGGCGGGCGGCTGAGCACATCGTCGAAGAAACGCAGCAGGCGCGCGGGCATCCAGTCGATGCGGCCGGCCAGCGGCATGTGGCGCAGCCGGCCGTCGCGGCGCTGCAGGAAGCCGACGTGGCCGCCGTGCAGCGGCTGGTCGAGCACGACATCCGGCGAGACCTCGTCGGGGCCGGGCAGATGGTGTCCCGGCAGGAACGGATCGTTGCGCGCATTCAGCACCAGCGCCGGCACGCGCACGTCGCGCAGCACCGGTTTGGACGAGGCACGCGTCCAGTAGTCGTACACATCGCGATAGCCGTGCAGCGGCGCGGTGACGAGGTTGTCGAATTCGACGAAGCTGCGCGCGGCCAGCATGGCCTCGCGGTCGTACAGGCCGGGATGCTGGTCGAGCTTGGCTGCGGCCTTCTGCTTGAGCGTGCGCAGGAACATGCGCGTGTAGAGCAGGCCGAAACCCTGAGACAGCGCGGCGCCGCCGGCCGTCATGTCCAGCGGGGCGGAGACGGTGGCGGCGGCGCTCAGGTGGCGCACGCCGGTACCGCGCTCGCCCAGGTAGCGCAGCAGCATGTTGCCGCCCAGCGAGATGCCCACCGCCAGCAGCCTGCGGCCGTGCGGCGCGCAGTGCGTCCGATAGAGCCGGTCGAGGATCCACGCGATCTCGGCCGAGTCGCCGGAGTGGTACATGCGCGGCGCGCGGTTCATTTCGCCCGAGCAGCCGCGGAAATGCGGCACCACGCCGGGCCAGCGGCGCGCGCGCAGCGCGTCCATCATCAGCCGGGCATAGTGGCTGCGCGAGTTGCCTTCCAGTCCGTGGAACATCACCACCAGCGGCGCGTGGGCGTCGGCGTCGTGCGTGGTCCAGTCGAGATCGATGAAGTCGCCGTCGGGCGTGTCCCAGCGCTCGCGCCGGTATGCGATGCGCGGAAAGCGCCACAGCCGCGCCGGGATGATGGTCTGCGCGTTGCCGCCGATCAGCCACCAGGGCGAGCGGAACGCGTGCGGCTCGAATGGGCCGCAGAGCAGTGCGCCCAGGTTCAGGTCGGCGGGAGCGGCGGGGCGGAACGGACGGATCATCGTCTCAGGCAGTCACCTGCGCCCATCGCCTGGCACGGTTCAGTGCAGGGAATGCGCGACGCTGGCGATCGATGCGGCCACGCGCTCTTCGGCCGCCTGGCTGGAGTGGACGTGCGCGATGCGCCAGCCCTCATGGTTCTGCATCAGCACATAGGTGGTGTGTACGTACAGGCTGGCTTCGGTGGCGTCCTCGGAAAAGCGCAGCGCCTCGGTCGCTTCGAAGATCGACACGCCGAGCGAGGAGTGGACCTGCTGGTCCAGGCATTCGATCCACACCGGCTGCTTCTCGACGAGGGCGTCGAGGCAGCCGCGCAACTGCTCGTAGCCGTGCAGGCGCTGGCCGTCGGGCAGGATGAAGCTGACGGAGTCCTCGTCCAGCCAGAGCTTGAGTGCGCTGTCGGCATCGCGGCGCCGCAGCGCTTCGCGGTAGGCGTCGAGGATGTCCTCGGCGGCTTCGAACAGTCGGGCAAATCGTGGCATGGCGGCAGGGCGTTGAGGGGAATGTCTGACGGTGACAGCGTTATACCGGCTGCAGCAGCCGACGCAATTCATGAAACACCATCTCGGGACCGATGTCGCGCAGGCAGCGCAGATGGCCGAGTGGGCATTCGCGGGCAAAGCACGGGCTGCACTCGAGGTGGAGCCACATGATACTCGCAGCGGGTGACAGCGGCGGCGTATGGCGCGGATCGCTGGAGCCGAACACGGCCACCTGCGGGCGCCCCAGGGCGGCCGTGACGTGCATCAGGCCGGAATCGTTGCAGATGGCGGCCTCGGCGCGCGCGAGCAGCTCGATGGCCTCGTCCAGCGAGGTTTCGCCGCACAGGTTGCGCACGAAGGGCGCGCGCCCGACGATGGCATCGGCCGTTTCGCGATCCTTGGCCGAGCCGAGCGTGACGATGTGCGCGTACGGGAACGAGCGCCGCAGCATCTGCGCCAGCTCGGCGAAGTGCTCGGCGGGCCAGCGCTTGGCGGGGCCGTATTCCGCGCCGGGGCAGAAGGCGATCAGCCGCGCGTTGCCGGGGATGCCGAACTTGGCCGAGGTGGCCGCCACGCGCTGCAGGTCCACCTGCAGATGCGGATCGGACAGGGTCTCGGGCAGCTTGGCGCCGGGCTTGAAGGCCAGCGCCGCATAGTGCTGCACCATCGGCGGCCGCTCGCGCTTGGGCGGGTTGGGGTAGCGCACGTTGAGCACGCCCAGCCGCGATTCGCCCTTGTAGCCGATGCGCAGCGGAATGCCGGCCAGCCACGGGATCAGCGCGCTCTTGAACGAGTTCGGCAGCACATAGGCGGCATCGAACGATTCGCCCTTGAGCTGCTGGGCGAACAGCGTGCGGCTGCCGAGCTGCAGCTTGCCGTGCGCCAGTTCGGTCGGCAGCACGCGCGCGATCTCGGGCATGCGCGCGAGCACCGGCGCCACCCACTTTGGGGCGATGGCATGGATCTGCGCGCGCGGATGCCGCGCCTTGATCTGCGCGAACAGCGGCTGCGCCATCAGCGCGTCGCCGATCCAGTTGGGGGCGACGACCAGGATCTTGCGCATCATCGACGCGCCGCGGGCAGGGGGCGCGCGGTGTACAGCGGGTCCGGACGGCTCAATGGTGGCCCTTCACTTCGACGCCGGGAGCCAGCTTGTAGACGGTGCCGCAGTACGGGCACCTGACTTCGCCGGTGTCGGCGATGTCGAGGAAGACGCGCGGATGGTAGTTCCAGGCCGGCGTTTTGCTGGTCGGGCAGTGCAGCGGCAGGTCGTCTGCGCCGATTTCGATGATGGGTGCGGTTTGCGTGGTCATGATGAGGAGGGTCAGCGGGCGCGGTCAGACCTGGGTCAGCCACGCCTTGTACTTCTCGATGGGGCTCTTGCCGTTGACGATGTCGAAGAACGTCGACTGCAGCTGCGTGGTGATCGGGCCGCGGGAACCGGCGCCGATCACGCGGTCGTCCAGCTCGCGGATCGGCGTGACTTCCGCCGCGGTGCCGGTGAAGAAGGCTTCGTCCGCGCAGTACATCTCGTCGCGGGTGATGCGCTTCTCGCGCACTTCGATGCCGAGGTCGCGTGCGATGGTCATGATCGCGTCGCGGGTGATGCCGTCCAGGCACGAGGCCAGGTCGGGCGTGTAGATCACGCCGTTGCGGACGATGAAGACGTTCTCGCCCGAACCTTCGCTGACGTAGCCCTCGGTGTCGAGCAGCAGGGCTTCGTCATAGCCCAGGCCGGTGGCTTCCTGGTTGGCGAGAATCGAGTTGATGTAGTAGCCGCTGGCCTTGGCGCGCACCAGCGACACGTTCACATGGTGGCGCGTGAAGGACGATGTCTTGACGCGGATGCCGCGCTGCATGCCTTCCTCGCCCAGGTACGCGCCCCACGGCCAGGCGGCGATCGCCACGTGGACGGTGTTGCCGCGGGCGGACACGCCCATCTTCTCGGAGCCGAGCCATACCAGCGGGCGGATGTAGCAGGACGCCAGCGCGTTGGCGCGCACGACTTCGCGCTGCGCGTCCATCAGTTGCTGTTCCGAGAACGGAATCTGCATCTGGAAGATCTTGGCCGAGTTGAACAGCCGGCGCGTGTGCTCGGGCAGGCGGAAGATGGCGGGGCCGGCCGGCGTCTGGTACGCACGCACGCCCTCGAACACGCCCATGCCGTAGTGCAGGGTGTGGGTGAGCACGTGGAGTTGTGCGTCGCGCCATTCGATCAGCTTGCCGTCTTTCCAGATCTTGCCGTCGCGGTCTGCCATGCTGGCCATGGAGGGCTCCTGTGGTGTCCTGGCTCAATGTTTCCGACAAAGGCGGAATTGTAAGGGGGTGGGGGCGGGGACGCCAACGCTGATCTTGGCGGCACATCCCGGGCGTTGCGAATTCGCGTTGCGCGCTTCCTGCGTGTTAAACAACTGCTTAACATCAAAAGTATAATCGGATGTTCCCTACGAGCCACCCATGCCGCCCCCGCCGTTCCCGCGCCCGCGCGCTGCCGTCCGCCCCCGGTCGGCAGCCCAGAAAGAGACGATGACACCGCTTGCGGGGACGCCATGGCGCTAGTCCGCTGGGGCGCGGCGCTGCAGCGCCGGTGGCAGGCCATCGACCCGGCGGAGCGCGCCGGTTTCGTCGCCGGTGCCCGCTCCTATGTTCGCTCGGTGCCGCCCGTGTTCACCTGGGGGCTGGTGACCGGCGTGGCGATGAGCAAGTCGGTCCTGACCCTCCCGCAGGCGATCGGTATGTCGCTGCTGGTCTATGCCGGCTCGTCCCAACTGGCCGTGCTGCCGTTGGTGGCCGCCGGCCTGCCGGTCTGGACCGTGCTGCTGACCGCGTTCATCGTCAATGTGCGTTTCATCATCTTCAGCGCGGGGCTGATGCAGCATTTCGGCCATCTGCCGTTCGGGCGGCGGGTCATGCTCGGTTTCATCAATGGCGACCTGCCGTTCGTGCTGTTTACGCAGCGCTTTCCCGGGGCCGGCCCGGAACGTGGCAAGGAGGGCTATTTCTGGGGCATGACGCTGTCCAACTGGGCCGTGTGGCAGGTGTCGTCCGTGCTGGGCATCGTTGGCGCGAGCCTGTTTCCGGATGCGTGGGGGCTGGCGCTGGCCGGCACGCTGGCGCTGATTCCGGTGATGGTATCGACCATCCGCTCGCGCGCCACGCTGATGGCCGTGGCGGTCGCCGCGCTGCTGGCGCTGGTCGCCTTCAAGCTGCCGTACCGGCTGAGCCTGGTGATCGCCGTGGTGGGCGCAATGGCGGCCGGCCTGGCCGGCGACGAAGCCGCGGCCCGCCTGCAATGGCAGCGCCGCCGCGCGCTGCCGGCGCAGTCCGAACCGAAGGAGGGGCCGTGAGCACGCTCGAAATCTGGCTGACCATCTTCGGCATGACCCTCGTGACCGTCGTCACGCGCGCCCTGTTCCTGATGGTGGGCGACCGCATCACACTGCCGATGCGCGCGCAGCACGCGCTGCGCTTCGCGCCGGCCGCCGCGCTGGTGGCCATCGTGCTGCCCGATCTGCTGTGGTACCACGGCGGCTTCGACGCGAGCTGGACCAACCCGCGCCTGATGGCGGGTGTCGCCGCCACCGCGTTCTATGTGGCGACGCGGCGGATGCTGAGCATGATCCTGGTCGGCATGGCTGTTTATACCGTGCTGCGTCTCTGGGGATAAACGTGTCGGCCCATGCCCGCAGAGGCGTTATCTTTGCCCTCCTGGCCTACACGATGTGGGGCCTGTTTCCGCTGTACTTCAAGCTGCTGAAGCGCGTCACGCCGTTGGAGATCCTGTCGCACCGGGTGATCTGGTCGCTGGCGGTGATGGTGGGGGTGCTGGCTGTCAAGCGGCACTGGGCGTGGCTGTGGGCGCTGCGCCGCGAGCCGCGCGTGGTGGCGCGGCACCTGGCCAGCACCACCATGCTGGCGCTCAACTGGTGCACCTACATCTGGGCGGTCAACCACGATCACGTGATCGACGCGAGCCTGGGCTATTTCATCAATCCGCTGGTGGTGGTGATGCTGGCGCTACTGGTGCTGGGCGAACGGCTGCGGCCGGGGCAGTGGCTGGCGTTGGCGCTGGCCGCGGCCGGGGTGGCCTGGCTGACCTGGCAGGCCGGGCACCTGCCGTGGATCGCACTGGCGTTGGCGATGACCTTCGGGTTGTACGGCCTGCTGCGCAAGACCTCGCCGCTGGGCGCACTGGAGGGGCTGACGCTGGAGACGCTGCTGCTGTTTCCGGCCACGCTGGCCTACCTGGGCTGGCTGGCCGCGCAGCAGCAGAACGCCTTCCTGGCCGCGCCGCCGGGCATCCGGCTGTTGCTGGTGCTGGCCGGTCCGCTGACCGCCGTGCCGCTGCTGCTGTTCGGGGCCGGGGCGCGGCGCATTCCGCTGTCGCTGCTCGGTCTGCTGCAATACGTCAGCCCGACGCTGCAGCTGCTGCTGGGCGTGTGGCTGTACAACGAGCCGTTCGCCGGACCGAAGGTGTTCGGCTACGTGCTGATCTGGTGCGGCCTTGCGGTGTATTCGGCCGAAGGATGGATGCGGCTGCGGCGGCGTGCGCCGGCGGCGGCATAGCCGGCGGGCGCGCCATCCGGCCGGCGATGCCGCACAACGGACGAGCGCGTCAGGTTTCCGGGGCAGAAACGCACGTTTTGACCAGTGGCATCAGGTAAAATCGCCGCTTTCCGTGATTTCTCCGCTGCTGCCATGCCCCACGTCCTGCGTCTGACCGATCTCATCTCCGAAGGCAAGCTTGCCGGCAAGCGTGTTTTTATCCGCGCCGACCTCAACGTGCCGCAAGACGATGCCGGCAACATCACCGAAGATACGCGCATCCGTGCCTCGGTGCCGGCCATCCGCGCCGCGCTCGACGCCGGTGCCGCCGTGATGGTCACCTCGCACCTGGGCCGTCCGACCGAAGGCGAGTTCAAGCCGGAAGACTCGCTGGCCCCGGTGGCCGAGCGCCTGTCCGAGCTGCTCGGCCGCGATGTGAAGCTGGTGCAGAACTGGGTCGACGGCGTGGAGGTCGCGCCCGGCCAGGTGGTGCTGCTGGAAAACTGCCGCGTCAACAAGGGCGAGAAGAAGAACAGCGACGAACTGGCCCAGAAGATGGCCAAGCTGTGCGATGTCTATGTCAACGACGCGTTCGGCACCGCCCACCGCGCCGAGGCCACCACGCACGGCATCGCCAAGTTTGCGCCCGTCGCCTGTGCCGGCCCGCTGCTGGGCGCCGAACTGGATGCGCTGGGCAAGGCGCTGGGCCAGCCGGCCCGTCCGCTGGTCGCCATCGTGGCCGGATCCAAGGTGTCGACCAAGCTGACCATCCTGAAGACGTTGGCCGACAAGGTGGACAACCTGATCGTCGGCGGCGGCATCGCCAACACGTTCATGCTGGCCGCGGGCCTGAAGATCGGCAAGTCGCTGGCCGAGCCGGACCTGGTGGGCGATGCCAAGGCCATCATCGACTTGATGGCCGCGCGCGGCGCCTCGGTGCCGATTCCCGTCGATGTGGTGTGCGCCAAGGAATTCAGCGCGACCGCCGCTGCCACCGTCAAGGATGTGAAGGACGTGGCCGACGACGACACGATCCTCGACATCGGCCCGAAGACCGCCGCCCAACTGGCCGACCAGCTCAAGGCCGCCGGCACCATCGTGTGGAACGGCCCGGTCGGCGTGTTCGAGTTCGACCAGTTCGGCAACGGCACCAAGGTGCTGGCCGAGGCCATCGCGGGCTCGTCGGGTTTCTCGATCGCCGGCGGCGGCGATACGTTGGCCGCGATCGCCAAGTACGGCATTGCCGACCGCGTGGGCTACATCTCCACCGGCGGCGGCGCGTTCCTGGAGTTTCTGGAAGGCAAGACGCTGCCGGCCGTGGAGATCCTGGAGCAGCGCGCCCAGCGCCAGGAAGCCCTGGCCTGAAGCGCGCGGCACGTCGCCCGAATCGCTAACGCTCCCCCAACGTCACCGGTACACCCGCCCATGACCCGCGCCACCAAGATCGTCGCTACGCTCGGCCCTTCGTCCAATACGCTGGAGATCCTGACGCGCATGATCGCGGCGGGGGTCGACGTGGTGCGGCTGAACTTCTCGCACGGCACCGCGCAGGACCACGTGGCACGCGCCGAGCTGGTGCGCGAGGCGGCGCGTGGGGTGGGCCGCGAGGTCGGCATCATGGCCGACCTGCAGGGCCCGAAGATCCGCGTCGGCAAGTTCGAGAGCGGCAAGATCACGCTGAGCCCCGGCGACCGCTTCACGCTGGATGCCCGCTGCGAGCTGGGCAACCAGGAGCGCGTCGGCCTGGACTACAAGGAGCTGCCGCGCGACGTCGGCCCCGGTGACTTGCTGCTGCTCAACGACGGCCTGATCGTGCTGCAGGTCGAGCGCGTGGTGGGCGAAGAGATCGAGACCATCGTCAAGGTTGGCGGCGACCTGTCCAACAATAAGGGCATCAACCGCCAGGGCGGCGGGCTGTCGGCGCCGGCGCTGACGGCCAAGGACATGGACGACATCAAGACCGCGATGGCGCTGGGCGCCGACTACATCGCGGTCAGCTTTCCCAAGAACGCCACCGACATGGAAATGGCGCGCCAACTGGCCGCCGTGGCCGGTGCGCCGCATAACCACAAGACCAAGATGATCGCCAAGATCGAGCGCGCCGAGGCCATCCGCCCGGGCGTGCTGGAAGAGATCCTGGCGGCGTCCGACGGCATCATGGTGGCGCGCGGTGACCTGGCCGTGGAAGTGGGCAACGCGTCCGTGCCGGCGCTGCAGAAGCGCATGATCAGGCTCGCGCGGGAAGCCAACAAGCTGGCCATCACGGCCACGCAGATGATGGAGTCGATGATCGTCAACCCGGTGCCGACGCGCGCCGAGGTGTCGGATGTCGCCAACGCCGTGCTCGACGGCACCGATGCGGTGATGCTGTCGGCCGAGACCGCCGCCGGCCGCTATCCGGTCGAGACCATCGAGGCCATGGCCGCGATTTGCGTGGAGGCCGAGAAGTCGCAGCCGGTGCACCTGGACACGGACTTCCTCGACCAGACCTTCAGCCGCATCGACCAGTCGATCGCCATGGGGGCGCTGTTCACGGCCTACCATCTGCAGGTCAAGGCGATCGCCGCGCTGACGGATTCCGGCGCCACCGCGCTGTGGATGAGCCGCCACGGCATCAACGTGCCGATCTATGCGATGACGCCCAACGTGGCGTCGCAGCGCAAGATGGCGCTGTACCGCAACGTGCAGTCGCTGCCGCTGGCCACCAGCCTGGACCGCGACGAGGCGCTGTGCCAGGCCGAAGAACTGCTGGTCGCGCGCGGCGTGGTGCAGCGCGGCGACTTCATCGTCCTGACCGTCGGCGAGCCGATGGGGCAGGCGGGCGGGACCAACACACTCAAAATCGTGCGCGTCGGCATGCACTGACGCGCCACCGGGAATGCCGGTTGCTACCGGCATCCGTGAGACCGAATACAGATCGACCCATAGGAGAAAACCATGCCACTCGTCTCGATGCGCCAACTGCTCGACCATGCCGCTGAAAACGGCTACGGCCTGCCGGCGTTCAACGTCAACAACCTGGAGCAGGTCCAGGCCGTGATGGAAGCCGCCAAGGAAACCGGCGCGCCGGTGATCCTGCAGGCCAGCGCGGGCGCTCGCAAGTATGCCGGCGAGTCTTTCATCAAGCACCTGATCCAGGCTGCCGTCGAGGCCTATCCCGAGATCCCGCTCGTCATGCACCAGGACCACGGGCAGAGCCCGGCGATCTGCCAGGGCGCGATCGACCTGGGCTTCGGCTCGGTCATGATGGACGGCTCGCTGATGGAAGACGGCAAGACCCCCGCCTCCTTTGACTACAACGTCGACGTCACGCGCCGCGTGGTCGAGATGGCGCACAAGGTTGGCGTGACCGTCGAGGGTGAACTCGGTTGCCTGGGCTCGCTGGAGACCGGCGAGGCGGGCGAGGAAGACGGCCACGGCGCCGTCGGCAAGCTCGACCACTCGGCCCTGCTGACCGACCCGGAAGAGGCGGCCCAGTTCGTCAAGGCGACCCAGCTCGACGCCCTGGCCATCGCCATCGGCACCAGCCACGGCGCTTACAAGTTCTCGCGCAAGCCCACCGGCGACATCCTGGCGATCAGCCGTGTCAAGGAGATCCATGCGCGCATCCCGAACACCCACCTGGTGATGCATGGCTCGTCGAGCGTGCCGCAGGCGCTGCTGGCCATCATCAACCAGTACGGCGGCAAGATGAAGGAAACCTACGGCGTGCCGGTCGAAGAGATCCAGGAAGCTATCAAGTTCGGCGTGCGCAAGATCAACATCGACACCGATATCCGCTTGGCCATGACCGGCGCGGTGCGCAAGTTCCTGGCCGAGAACCCCGACAAGTTCGATGCCCGCGAATGGCTCAAGCCCGCCCGCGAGGCCGCCAAGCAGGTCTGCAAGGCGCGCTACATCGAGTTCGGCTGCGAGGGCCAGGCCGGCAAGATCAAGCCGATCGGCCTGTCGGTGATCGCTTCGCAGTACCAGAGCGGCGCGCTGGCGCAAGTGGTGCAGTAAGCCGCATTCCGCCCGCAAGAACGGCTGGCCCCGCGCCAGCCGTTTTTCATGGGGCCGGCCACGTATAATGTCGGCCTTCCACAATTTTTTACCTCCTCTTTGGGTTCCGCCGTGTCCGCCACCCCCGCCGCGTCTTCCGCACTCTATGAATCGTCGATCACCAGCCTGCCGCTGCTCGGCCGCGGCAAGGTGCGCGAAAACTACGCCGTGGGCGACGACAAGCTGCTGATGGTCACCACCGACCGCCTGTCGGCCTTCGACGTGATCCTCGGTCAGCCGATTCCGGACAAGGGCAAGGTCCTGGCGCAGATGTCGGATTTCTGGTTCCGCAAGCTGCGCCACATCGTGCCGACGCACGAGACCGGCATCGCGCCGGAGTCGGTGGTGCAGCCCGGCGAAGCCGAGCAGGTGCGCGGCCGCGCCATCGTGGTCAAGCGCCTCAAGCCGATCCTGGTGGAGGCGGTGGTGCGCGGCTACCTGGCCGGCAGCGGCTGGAAGGACTACCAGGCCACCGGCAAGGTCTGCGGCGTGCAGCTCGCCCCCGGCCTGCGCAACGCCGAGAAGCTGCCCGAGCCCATCTTCACCCCCGCCGCCAAGGCCGACGTGGGCGAGCACGACGAGAACATCTCCTTCGATGAGGTCGAGCGCCGCATCGGCCCGGAGCTGGCCGCGCAGATCCGCGACGTCAGCATCCGCCTGTACAAGGAAGCCGCCGACTTTGCCGCTACGCGCGGCATCATCATCGCCGACACCAAGTTCGAGTTCGGCCTGGACGAGAACGGCACGCTCACGCTGATGGACGAGGCGCTGACGGCGGATTCGTCGCGCTTCTGGCCGGCCGATTCATACCAGGTGGGCACCAACCCGCCGTCGTTCGACAAGCAGTTCGTGCGCGACTGGCTGGAGGCCGTGCGCATCGACGGCAAGCCGTGGCCGAAGACCGCGCCGGCGCCGCAACTGCCCGCGGACATCATCGAGAAGACCGCCGACAAATACCGCGAGGCGCTGACCCGCCTGACCGGCGAGACGCTGCGCTGAAGGAGCGACGACGATGACCGCATCGCAATCCGCACCGCTCGTCGGCGTTGTCATGGGCTCCAGCTCCGACTGGGACGTCATGCAGCACGCCGTGGCCCTGCTCAAGGAGTTCGACATCCCGTTCGAGGCGCAGGTGGTCTCCGCGCACCGCATGCCGGACGACATGTTCCGCTACGCCGAAGCCGCGCGCAGCCGGGGCGTGCGCGCCATCATTGCCGGTGCCGGCGGGGCGGCGCATCTGCCGGGCATGATCGCCGCGAAGACCATCGTGCCGGTGTTCGGCGTGCCGGTGCCGTCCAAGTACCTGCGCGGCGAAGACTCGCTGCTGTCCATCGTGCAGATGCCCAAGGGCATTCCGGTGGCGACCTTCGCCATCGGCGAGGCGGGCGCGGCCAACGCGGCGCTGTCGGCCATCGCCATGCTGGCGACCACCGACGATGCGCTGGCGGGCAAGCTCGAAGCCTTCCGCGCCCGGCAGACCGAAGTGGCGCGCGGCATGACGCTGCCCGTGCACAGTGCCTAAGTCTTTCGCTCAACCGCCCATGGCCGACGATCTGAACCCGCGCCTCGCGCAGGCCCACACGCCCGAATCCCGCGCGCTGAACGTTCCCGACGCGATCCTGCCCGACAACTGGCTGGGCATGCTCGGCGGCGGCCAGCTCGGCCGCATGTTCGCGCACGCCGCGCAGGCGATGGGGTACAAGGTCTGCGTGCTGGACCCGGACCCGAACAGCCCCGCCGGCACCGTCGCCGAGCGCCATCTGTGCGCGGGCTATACGGATGAGGCCGCGCTGGCCGAGATGGCTGCGCTGTGCCCGGCCGTCACTACCGAATTCGAGAACGTGCCCGCGCAGGCGCTTGACCGCCTCGAGCACCTCGGCGCCTTCGTCGCGCCGCGCGCCCATTGCGTGTCGATCGCGCAGAACCGCATTGCCGAGAAGAAGTTCTTCGCGCTGTGCGCGGCCCGCACCGGTATCCACCCGGCGCCGAGCTGGGTGATCGAGCACGACGCCGACATCGACCAGTTGCCGGCCGACCTGCTGCCCGGCATCCTGAAGATCGCCCGCATGGGCTACGACGGCAAGGGCCAGGCGCGCGTGTCCACCGTCGACGAACTGCGCGCGGCCTGGGGTGCGATGCAGCACGTGCCGTGCGTGCTGGAGAAGATGCTGCCGCTGGCCTACGAGGTGTCCGTGCTGGCCGCCCGCGCCGCCGACGGCAGCACCGTCACCTGGCCGCTGGCCGAGAACATCCACCGCGACGGCATCCTGTTCTCCACGGTGATGCCCTCGCGCAGCGTGTCGGACGATATCTCCACGCGCACCCGTGCCGCCGCCGCGATGATCGCCGAGGAGATGGGCTACGTGGGCGTGCTGTGCATCGAGTTCTTCGTGCTGCAGGACGGCTCGCTGGTCGCCAACGAGATGGCGCCGCGTCCGCACAACTCGGGCCATATCACCATGGATGTGTGCGAGACCAGCCAGTTCGAGCAGCAGGTGCGCACCATGGCCCGCCTGCCGCTGGGCAGCACGCGCCAGCATTCGCCGGGGCGCATGCTCAACGTGCTGGGCGACGTGTGGTTCGAATACGGCCTGGAACGTGTGCCCGCGTGGCACGAGGTGATGCGCCATTCCGGCACCAAGGTGCACCTGTACGGCAAGGCCGACGCGCGCCCGGGCCGCAAGATGGGCCATGTCAATTGCGTCGGCACCTCGCCCGAGGTGGCGGACGAGGCGTTCCATCACGCCGCGCAGGTGCTCGGCCTGCCTCCGGTTTCGGCCTGACGGACGGTACCCACAGCCATGCACAAGTCGACCATGCCCTTCGTCATGCCTTCCGCGGCGCGACTCGATGAAGCCGCGCGCCGGCTGGAAGCGGGCGAGCTGGTCGCCTTCCCGACCGAGACTGTCTACGGCCTCGGCGCCGACGCGGAGAACCCTCAGGCCATCGCCAGGATTTACGCGTTGAAGGGCCGGCCGTCGAACCATCCGGTGATCGTGCACGTGGTCGACGGCGCGGACCTGACGTATTGGGCCGACGACCTGCCGGGCATCGCGCTGCAACTGGTCGAGGCGTTCTGGCCGGGCCCGCTCACGCTGATTCTCAAGCGCGCGCCGCACATCCCGGCGGCGGTGGCGGGCGGGCAGGACAGCATCGGGCTGCGCTGTCCGTCGCATCCGGTGGCGCAGGCGCTGCTGTCGCGCTTCAAGCGCGGGCGCGGCGGCATTGCGGCGCCGTCGGCCAACAAGTTCGGCCAGGTCAGCCCGACCACCGCGCAGCATGTGCGCGAGGAGTTCGGCGAGGCCGTGTTCGTGCTCGAAGGCGATGGGGTGGATGTCGGCATCGAGTCCACCATCGTCGATCTGTCGCGGCTGGATCAGGGTATCGGGCCGGTGCTGCTGCGCCCCGGCGCCATCACGCCCGAGGACATCGAGCGTGTGACCGGCGTGACGCCGTCGTTGCCCGACGCCGCCGCGCCGCGCGCGTCCGGGACACTGCGCGCGCACTATGCGCCGCGCACGCCGCTGTATCTGCTGGCCGCGGCCGATGTGCCCGCGCGCCTGGCCGAGCTGCCGGCCGGCCAGCGCATCGTGTGGGTGGGCGCGCCCGTCGGCCTGCCGTCCGGCTGCGACCAGCGTGCCGCGCCGGCCACGCCGGCCGCCTACGCCAATGCGCTGTACGCCCTGCTGCGCGAACTCGATCACGGCGGCTATCACGCCATCTGGGTAGAAACCCTGCCCGACACTTCGGCCTGGGCGGCGGTCAACGACCGCCTGCGTCGCGCCGCCGCCGCGTTCGAAGCCGGCCTCTAATTCTGACCGGGCGCGGGGTCGCCGCGTGCGCGGCAACCTCGCTACACTTGCCCCTGTGCGTTGGCCCGCGTCCGCTCGAAACACGCCGGCACCGCAACATACTCAAAAAACCCACAGGGAGACAAAGACGTGAACGTGCGTCAATGGATGGGCGCCGCCGCGGCCGCCCTTGCCTTGGGCCTGGCCGCATGCGGAGGCGGGGAGACCGACCAGAGCGGCAATCCCAATGTCGCCAAGGTGCAGCGCATGGTGGTGTTCGGCGACAGCCTGAGCGATGTCGGCACCTACACCCCGGTCGCGCAGGCGGTGGGCGGCGGCAAGTTCACCACCAATCCGGGTCCGATCTGGGCCGAAACCGTGGCCGCACAGCTGGGCGTGACGCTCACCCCGGCAGTGGTGGGTTACGCGACATCGGTGCAGAGCTGCCCCAAGCCCGGCTGCTTCGATTACGCGCAGGGCGGTTCCCGCGTGACCGATCCGAACGGCATCGGCCATAACGGCGGCGCGGGTGCGCTGACCTACCCGGTCCAGCAGCAGCTCGCCAACTTCTATGCCGCCAGCAACAATGCGTTCAACGGCGACAGCGATGTCGTCTTCGTGCTGGCCGGCAACAACGATATCTTCTTCTGGTCTGCCGCGGTGGCCACCAGCGGTTCGGGCGTGACGCCCGCCATCGCCACGGCCCAGGTGCAGCAGGCCGCGACGGACCTGGTCGGCTACGTCAAGGACATGATCGCCAAGGGTGCGACGCAGGTCTACGTGTTCAACCTGCCCGACAGCAGCCTGACGCCGCAGGGCGTGGCGAGCGGGACGACCGGCCAGGCGCTGCTGCATGCACTGGTGGGCACGTTCAACACGACGCTGCAGAACGGGCTGGCCGGCACTTCGGCGCGCATCATCGACTTCAATGCGCAACTGACCGCGGTGATCCAGAACGGCGCGTCGTTCGGTTTCTCCAACACCAGCGCCACGGCTTGCGACGCGACCAAGATCAACGCCCTGGTGCCGAGCGCCGGCGGCAGCTCGCTGTTCTGCTCGGCCAATACGCTGGTGGCCTCCGGTGCGGACCAGAGCTACCTGTTCGCCGACGGCGTGCACCCGACCACGGCCGGGCATTGCCTGATCGCCAGCAATGTGCTGGCGCGCCTGTTGGCGGACAACGTGGCGCACTGAGTCGGGGACGCATCCCGCAACAACGCCCGCGCCGGTCGCGGGCGTTGTCATGTTCGGGGGCCGATCGCGTTACCGGGTCAGCGTGGCCGCAAAGCGGTACACCGCGTCCACATCATTCAGATCCAGCACGGCCATGCCTGCCGCTATGCCGGCGGGCATCGGCGCATCCGTCGCCACCGCCACCACGCCGCCGATGGTCGGCCACAGCGGTGCGCGGCCCAGCGCGGGCCGGAACACTTCGATCTTGGGGAAGGTGCTGCGCTTGTAGCCTTCGACGATGACCACGTCGGTCTCGGGTGACAGCAGCGCGAGCACATCGGCCAGTTCAGGTTCGTGCGCGGGGGCGTATTCGCGCATCAGCGCCAGGCGCCGGTCGCCGACCAGCACGACTTCGGCGCTGCCGGCCGCGCGCATGCGGTAGGAGTCCTTGCCGGGCGTATCGAGATCGAAGCCGTGGTGCGCATGCTTGACTGCGGCCACGCGCCGGCCGTCGCGCACGAAGCGTGCGATCAGTTGCTCGATCAGGGTGGTCTTGCCGCTGCCGGAGGTGCCGGTGACGCCGATGACGGCCGTCATTGCGGGGCCCCCTGGTAGATCCATTGCAGCAGGGCGTCGTGCGCGGCCTGGCCGCCGCCGGCGTTGGGGTGGTTGATCATGCTGACCACGACATAGCGCTGGCCGCCTTCGCCTTCCACGTAGCCGGCGATGGCGCGCACGTCGTTGAGCGTGCCGGTCTTGATCTCGGCATTGCCGGCCACGCCCGCGCGCGTGAGTCGGTTGCGCATGGTGCCGTCCACGCCCACCACCGGCAGCGCGTCGCGCAGGATGGCGCCGTTGGGGTTGGCATCGGCCTGCTGCAGCAGGCGGCCCAGGTTGCGCGCGCTGATGCGTTCGATGCGCGACAGGCCCGAGCCGTTCTCCAGCACCAGTTCCGGCATGGCCAGGTTCTGCCGGGCGAGCCAGCGGTTGATGACGTCCGTCGATTGGCGCACCGAGGCGGGCTTGCGGCCGATCTCCGCGCCGACCGTCAGGAACAGCTGGCGCGCCATCACGTTGTTCGAGTACTTGTCGATGTCGTGCACGACCTCGGCCAGCGTCGGGCCGTAGTGCATCGCCAGCAGGACGGCCGGGTGCGGCACCTTGCCTTCGCGCAGGCCGGGCGTGGCGCGGAAGGTGCCGCCGGCCTGCCGCCACAGCGCCAGGAAGCCGCCCCAGATGAAATCGCCATGGGTGAGCGCGGCGACATTGAAGACGCGCTCGCCGCAGGTGCCGGCGTAGCGCCCGTCGAAGCTGGCGCGTACGGTGCCGTCGGTCTGCGTGGCGATGTCGAAGTTGGCGTGCGAGCGCCAGTCGCCGCAGTTGCCGTGCGTCACGCGCAACTGGTTGTCGACCTGCAACTGGGCCAGCGGCGGCGACACGTCGATGTTGACCGCACCGGTGGCGGCATCCGGCGCGAGCGTGAAGGTCAGCGTCTTGAACGAGTAGAGCAGCGCGTCGGGCGCGACGTTGTAGGCGCGGCCGGTGTCGCCGTCCAGCGGCGGCGCGTCGGACAGGCCGCTCTCGAAATAGGAGCGGTCCAGCACGATGTTGCCGGCCAGCTCGTCCACGCCGGCGCGGCGCACATCGGAGACCAGCTTGATCAGCTCCTCGGGAATCAGCTTCGGATCGCCCTGGCCGCGCAGGTAGAGGTTGCCGTTGAGCACCCCGCCCACCGGTTCCCTGTCGGCGTAGGCGGAGGTCTTCCAGCGGAAGTCGGGGCCCAACAGGTCGAGGCCGGCGAAGGTGGTCAGCAGCTTCATGGTCGAGGCCGGGTTCATGCCGGCGTCGGCGTTCCACTGCAGGATGGGGGTGGCGGTGCCGGTGCGGATGACGAACACGCTGACCGCATCGAGCGGGATATGCGCCCGCGCAAACGCCAGGGCCACGTTGGCGGGCAGCCCGGCCGGATTGCGCGCGGCCTGCCGCTTCTGGGCGACGGTGGCGGCATGAGTGTGGGCGGGTTTCTTGGCCTGCGCCAGCGGCGCGGCAGTGAGGGCGAGCAGCGCTGCGCAGGCAACGGCGTAACGCGACAGACGGAACCAACGGGTCAGACGGATTCGGGCCATGAACGGGGATGGAGCACGATGGAAGGCACAGGCGTGCGCCGGGTGCGGACGCCCGCATGTTAACGCAGCGATCCCCGGCGCCAGCCGACAAGCTGTGCCGGTTTGCGTGCCCAATTCCTCAGGTTCCGGCGCGGGGTGGTGGCCGCGTCACCCGTGGTCAGCCGAGACCGATGCGGCGCCGCATGTCGGCCGTCACCGATTGCCGGGTGCCGGGGTAGTCGGCCCAGGGGTCTGCCTTCAGTGTGGCGAGGCGATCCGGCAGCGTGCGCAGGTTCCATTGCGCGGCCGAATGCAGCCCCGCCAGTTCATCGCGCGCGATCGGCACGGAGACCGGCAGGCCGGGCCGCGCCCGCACCGAGCCTGCCGCCACCGTGCTGGCGCCGCGGTGGTTGCGCAGGTAATCGACGAATGTCCTGCCGATGCGGTTCTGCGGCCCCATCCTGGCGGCGAAGCGTGCCGGAATGGTGCGGGCCAGGTGTTGCGTCACGGCCTGCGCGAAGGCTTTGAGCGTGTCCCAGCCGGCCGACGCGCGCCGCGTGAGCGGCACCACCACGTGCAGGCCGTGGCCGCCGCTGGTCTTCAGGAAGGCGCGCAGGCCCAGTTCGTCGAGCAGCGCCAGCGTCAGCTGCGTGGCCTCGATCACGCGCGCGAACGGCAGCGCGGGGTCGGGGTCGATGTCGAAGACGATGCGGTCGGGCTGCTCGATGCGATCGGCCCGCGCATTCCAGGTGTGGAATTCCACCACGCCCATCTGCACCGCGCCGATCAGCGCCTCCACCGAATCGATCGTCAGCAGCGACGCATGTCCGGGATCGAGCGAGGGGTCGAGCCGGGTGATGCCGGGGATCTGCGGCGCGGTAATGTGCTTCTGGAAGAAGTGCTCGCCGTCGATGCCGTCCGGCGCACGCAGCAGGGCCACCGGCCGGTTGCGCAGGTGCGGCAGGATCCAGTCTGCGATGGCGGCGTAGAAGCGTGCCAGGTCGGCCTTGGTGGTGCCGCTCGCTGTTTCGATGATGCGGTCCGGATGCGTGATGTCGACACCGGCGATGCGCGCGGCACCCGGGCGCGTCCGGCGCGCGGGCTGCGCTGCGCAAGCGGGATCGTCCGGGTCGGGGCCGTTCGGGCGGGACGCGGCGCGAGTGCGGTTCGCGGTCTCCCGCACGATGCCGCGCGCGGGTTTGTCATCGCGCAGGCCCTGGAAGACGGCCTGCCGCACGATGCCTTCGCGCGTCCATTCGGCGAAGGCGACTTCGGCCACGCGCTCGGGCCGGACCCACCGCACGTCGCGCGCGCCTGCGCCGGTGGGCAGGTCGGCGAAGGGCGGGCGGTCCGTGCGCAGTCCGCGCAGTTCCGCGTGCAGCGCGCGCAGGCTGGCCTGGTTGAATCCGGTGCCGACCCGTCCGGCATAGCGCAGCGCACCGTCATCGTCATACACGCCCAGCAGCAGTGCGCCCAAGTTGCTGCGGCTGCCCTTGGGCGCGCTGTAGCCGCCGATGACGAATGCCTGGCGCCGGCCGCACTTGAGCTTGATCCAGGCCCGGCTGCGTCCCGCGCGGTAGGGCGCGTCGGCGCGCTTGCCGATGATGCCCTCCATCGACTGCCGGCAGGCCGAGGCCAGCAACGGGCCGGGCGGCGCGTCCAGCCGGTTGGAGAACGCGATGGCCTCGCGGTCGAGCGCATCGGACGCTGCCCCGATGATGCGCTCCAGCAGCGCGCGCCGCTCGCGCAGCGGCACGCCGCGCAGGTCCATGCCGTTGCAGTACGGCAGGTCGAACAGGACGTAGCGGATGCGCTCCAGGCGTGCGGTCTCGAAGGCGTTCTGCAGCGCCTGGAAATCCGGCACGCCGGCTGCATTCATCACCACCGCCTCGCCGTCCAGCCAGGCGTTGCGCAGCCCCAGCCCGGGCAGCGCGCGTGCCTGGCGCGGCAGGCGGGCGGTCCAGTCGTGCCCGTTGCGGCTGAACAGTTGCACGCGGCCGCCGTCGATGCGCGCGAGGATGCGGTAGCCGTCGAACTTGGCTTCGTAGTCCCACGTGCCCGAGGTGGGCGGGGTGTCGACCAGCGTGGCGAGTTGCGGCTCCAGCGCGGCGGGCAGCGGCGCGGGGACGGCGCCGGCAGGCGGCCGCACGGCGTCGGCGGCCGGCGTGGTTGGCGCGGGCACCTGCGATGCCGGTTGGGGCGCGGGCGGGGCGCCTTCGACCTCCCTGCCGCTGATGACGCTGGCCGGCAGCGCCCGCGTGATGTCGTATTCGCCGGCCGGCCGGACCTGAGCGTCGCGCTCCTTGATCAGCAGCCATTGCTCCTTCGGGTGCCGGCCGCTGCCGGGCAGGCGCGTGCGCACCAGGGTCCAGGCGCCATGCAGCTTCTCGCCGTCGAGGTCGAACTTCAGCTTGCCGGCGCGGTAGGCGGCGCGCGCGTCGCCGTGCGGGCGCCAAGTGCCCCGGTCCCAGACGATCACATCGCCGGCGCCGTACTGGCCCTCGGGGATATGGCCCTCGAAGTCCGCGTAGTCGAGGGGATGGTCTTCCACATGCACGGCGAGGCGCTTGTCGGCCGGGTCCAGGCTCGGGCCCTTGGGGATGGCCCAGCTCTTGAGCGTGCCGTCCAGCTCGAGGCGGAAGTCGTAGTGCAAGTGCGTGGCGTCGTGCTTCTGGATCACGTAGCGCAGGGTGCCGTTGCCGCGCCGGCCGGTCGCGCGGTGCTTGCCGCCGGGTTCGCGGGTCTGCGAGAAATCGCGCTTGCGGCGGTAGGCGTCGAGCGGTCCGGGCATGGCGGGTGCCGGTCAGGCGTGCCGGCGGGGGGAGGCGCGCTTGGCGGTCGCGGTCGTCTTGGTCGTTTTGCGTGCGGTGCCGGCGGGTTTTCTCGGCGTGCGGTGTGGCGGCGGGCTATCGTCGTCGGCGCTGGCAGGGGGCTTGTCCTTGCCGCCGCGCTGGCCCAGGCTGCGCCGCAGCAGGTCGGTCAGGTCGATCACGTTGTCGGCGCGCTGAGCGGCCCCGACCGCGGGCTCGACAGGCTCCACCGACTCGGTGCGGCCCTCCCGCACCTTGCGCTCGACCAGGGCGAGGATGTCGTCGCGGAAGGTGTCGTGGTATTGCGCCGGGTCCCAGGCGTCGGCCATGTCCTCGATCAGCTGCTGCGCCATCCCGATCTCCCTGGGCGCCGGCTGCGCGGCCTTCGCGCCCTCGGCGGGCAGGTCGAGCTCCGACCAGTCGCGCACTTCGTTGGCCCAGCGCAGTGTGTGCAGCACCAGCACGGGCCCCATCGGGATCAGCGCGGCCAGATGCTGCCGGGTGTGCAGCACGACATTGGCCACGCCGATCTTCTGCGACTGCGCCATTGCCTCGCGCAGCAGCGCGTAGACCTTCTCGCCGTGCCGGTCGGGCGCCAGGTAGTAGGGCGTGTCGAGGTACAGGAACGGGATCTCGGTGAGGTCCACGAAGGCCAGCAGGTCCACCGTCTGCGTGGAGGCCGGGTTGGCGGCGCGGATGTCTTCGTCGGTCAGGATGACGTAGCGGTCTTTCTCGTAGGCGTAGCCGCGCACGATCTGCTCGCGCGGGACCTCCTTGCCGGTGGCCTTGTTGATGCGCTTGTAGCCGACGCGGTCCATGGTGCGGCGGTCGAGCCAGTCGAAATCGAGATCGTCGCTGCGGGTGGCCGGGTAGAGCGCGACGGGAATGTGGACGAGGCCGAAGCTGATGGCGCCTTTCCAGATCACGCGGAGCATGGCGGGCCTCCGGAACGAAGGGGTGAGGATGGGGGAAGCTGCCTGGCGGCGACGCAAGGCGACGCAAGGCGACGCAAGCGGCATTCCCGATGCGCCGGCGGAGCGATGGTGGGGCGCAACACAACACAACCGTCAGCGCGACGCGGTAGCATGCCGGGTTTGTGGCGCACCGGCGCCACGTGTGCTTCTCTGCAGTGTATGTCTTCCGAACTGACCCAATCTGCCGGTGCCTTGCGGGCACGGCGCCTGCCGCTGCCGGCGCGCGCGGCCACCATGGCGCTTTTTTTCGCCAACGGCGCCACGTTTGCGACGTGGGGCGTTCACATTCCCACCGTGAAGGCGCGCTTCGGGCTGTCGGAGGCGTCGCTGTCGCTGGCGATGTTCATGGTGGCGGCCGGCGCCATCGCGGCGATGAAGTTCGCCGGCGGCTGGGCGGCGCGCGTGGGCACCCGGCGCGCCAGCGCGCAGGCGGGCGTGGCCTTCGGCGTGGTGACCGGGCTGCTGATGCTGATGCCGAGCTATCCGGCGCTGCTGGCGGTGCTGCTGCTGTTCGGCGTCACCAACGCCGGCTTCGATGTGGCGATGAATGCGCAGGCGGCGACCGTGGAAGCGCATCACCACAAGCCGATCATCTCGTCGCTGCACGGCATGTTCAGCCTGGGCGGCATGGTGGGCGCGGCGGCCGGCGGCGTGCTGCTGGACCTGGGCGTGCCGGCGGCCGTGCACTGTGCGGGCATGGGGTTGATCACTGCCGGCGCGGCGCTGTGCGCGAGGCCGTTCATGCTGCCCGATCACGTGCATGCGCCCGGGGAGCCGGCGCATCCGAACACCGGCCGCACACTGCTCGTGCTCGGCCTGCTGGCGTTCTTCGGGCTGGTGGGCGAAGGCGCGATGTACGACTGGACCACGGTCTACATGCGCGAAGTGGCGCAATCGCCCGAGGCGCTGGCCAGCGCGGGCTATGCGGCGTTCTCGGGCGGCATGGCGCTGGCGCGCTTCGGCGGGGATGCCGCCCGCGCGCGCTGGGGCAACACGGGGGTGCTGGGCGCGAGCGGCGCGCTGGCCACCGGGGGCATCCTGCTGGCGCTGCTGTGGCCCGACCCGGCGGCGGTGCTGGCCGGCTTTGCGCTGATGGGCGTGGGCGCCGCCAACATGGTGCCGATCTTCTTTGTCACCGCATCGCGCATGCCGGGCGTGCCCGCGGCCGAGGGCATCGCCGCGGTGGCGCGCTTCGCCTATGTCGGCCTGCTGATCGGCCCGGTGTTCATCGGCATGATCGCCCACCATTCCAACCTGCGCTGGGGCCTGTCGCTGGTGGCGCTGACCATGGCGCTGATCGCGGTGGCGGGGCCGCGCGCGATCCGGCCTCGGGGTTGAATCCGCGTCACATCGGGGCGGTTTCCGTGCGTTGACTTTCGCTTGCCCTTGCCATAGCGTACGCGGAGGAGAGGGGGGCTGCGGTGGATTGGCGTGCGCCGTATCCGGGGTGTGCGCGGTCGGCCGGGATTCGTTCAAAACGAGGCTGTCGATCAGCCCAAACGACCCAAGGAAAGGAGCTGCAGATGCCGTACAACCGTCTCACCCTCGTGGCAGCGGCCGCCGTCGTGGCCATCACCGCAGGCATGGCGCACGCGCAGACCGACGACAAGAAGTTCGATCCCTACAGCCAAGGCGCCAAGGCCGGCGACAAGTTCGATCCCTACACGCAAGGCGCCGACAGCACCGCCAACGCACTGAACCCCGGCGCGCAGCCGGCCAACGTGGAGCGCGGCAAGTACGATCCGTACACGCAAGGCGCGAAGGCCGGCGACAAGTTCGACCCGTATTCGCAGGGTGCCAAGTCCGGCGGCAAGTTCGATCCGTACGCCGAAGGCGCCGACAAGGACGGCTCGGGCGCGGCCAAGCAATAGGAACCAGGAACCGGGAATTGGGAACAGGCACGGTGCCGCAAGGCCTGCCGATCCGCACGCCGATGTGCCGCCAGGTGCATCGGCGTTTCTCTTTGTGGCCGGCCCTTCTCGCCTTGGTCGCGCTGGCGGCCGGGGGCCTGGCCGCGTCCGCCCAGGCGGCCGGACTCTGCACCGCGCCGTGGCTGCATGACGGCACGCGCCTGCGCCTGGACGGCAACGGCAAGACGCCGATGATCGTCGAGTTCACCCTGCACGACATCAACCGCGACATCGTGGACGGCTGCGAGATCGGCCTTCATATCCATGCGAAGTCGGGCCTGGTGGCGCTGGGCGGTCGGCCGATCGAGACGGTGCAGGACCACCGCCTGATGGTGGACGAGGCCGGCGTGGTCACCCGCGTGGTCAGCACCAACGGGCGGGTGTTTGCGCAAAGCGGGCACGCGGACCTGGTGGGCACGGTCAGTACCGCCATCTCCGGCATGTTCCTCTACGGCGCGGGGCTGGCGCCTGAGGCCGAGATGCTGCCGGGCGACAGCTACGACTCCAGCTTCGATTTCGACGTAGTGTCGCCCCGCCTGGGCATCGCCATCGGGCACCTGCACGCGGCGCATGCGCGCGTGGAGGTGTCCGAGCGCGAGATCGGCCCGCCGCAGACGATCCCGACACTGGCCGGCCCGCAGGCCTGCCGACCGATCCGCTATACGCGCACGGCCACGCTGGGCGCGCTGCAACTGGGCAACGAAACCATCGAGCCCGCGCCGACCGTGGCGCATGTCACCGACTGGTATTGCCCGGCCCTGTCGGTGGTGGTGCGGCAGGAAGTCGAGCAGCACGGCGAGACGCAGGTGATCAACGTCGTCGATCTCCAGCACTGAGCGGCGGGGCGGGTTCGATCAATCTTGCGCTGTCGCTGTCTGCGCGATGGTGTCGACGCGGCCATCGAAGCGGTAGACGCGCGCGACGGTGAACGGCGCATCCGGCGAGGGCTGCGTGAAGAGCGCCACGTGGTCGACCGGCATGGCGCGCGGCAGCACGGTGCCAGCGGTTTCCAGCGCGCGCTGGCTGGCCACCAGTTCTGTGTGGCCCAGCCGGCCGGTCAGGGTGATGTGGAAGGTGAACGTGTCGAAGACGTACGGATAGCCCCAGCACTGCAGGTGGCGCTCTTGTGCGTCGGACAGGCCGGCCTGGCGGCGGCGCGCCAGTTCAGCGGCCGGGGCGGTCAGGCGGAACGCGTCGAACTCGCGCACGCAGGCGTCGGCGAGGCGATGCAGGGCATCGCGGGCGGGATCGCCGTGGCGCAGGCGCCAGGCGAGGAAACCGCGCAGCGGTTCGATGACGGGTTCGATCGTGAACGTGCCTTGCTGCGCGGCAAAGCGCTGCAGTTCGGCATCCAGCGCGGCGGCGGTCTGTCCGGCGGCCAGGCGGAACGGCGGCTTGAACGTGGCATGCAGACCATACAGGCGCGGGGCCCCGGTCCAGCGGTCGAGCGTGGGGAGGTCGATCCGCGCCGCGTGGGCCAGCCGTTGGCGCGGGCTGCCATCGATCGGCATGCCGGTGCAGGCGCACCGGCCGAGCCAGCGCGTGCCGAGCGTGTACCACGGCTCGGGCGGCAGCAGGTACAGCGCGTAGCGCCAGGCTTCGGGCAACGGTGGCAGCGGCGTGGACATGTCGGGCGTTCGGCGGATCAGCGGATCAGCGGCAGGTATGCGGCGGCGTAGCGCAGCCGGCCGCCCACGATCGTGGCGACCACGCGCGGCAGGCCCGGCTGCCGGTCGTCCACCACGATGGCATCGGCGCGCAGGCCCGGCGCGAGGGCGCCGCGATCGGCCAGGCCGGCCGCCCGCGCCGGATTGCCCGACACCAGCGACCACGCCTGCGGCAATGTCGCCACGCCGCGATCGGCCAGGCGGAAAGGCGCTGTCAGCAGCGCCGGGTAGTAATAATCGGAAGCAAGCACGGTGCCCAGGCCGGCCGCCACCATCGCGGCCGCGTCGGGCGCACCCACGTGGCTGCCGCCCCGCAGCACGTTGGGCGCGCCGAAGACGACGTGGCCGCCCTGTGCGCGTGCCGCCCGTGCCACCGCCTCGGTCAGCGGAAACTCCGCGACGTCGCAGCCATGGGCGTGGAAGGCCGTGCGCGTGCCGACATCCGGGTCGTCGTGCGAGGCCATGTGGATGCCGTGCCGGCGCGCGGCCCGGGACAACTGCCCGACGAGCGTCTCGACGGCCTGCGCATTGCCGGCTGCCGCTTCCAGCCGGTCGCGGAAGGTGTCGGCATCGCATTCGGCGCGCTCGGCGTATTGCCCGAGCTTGCGCGTGTCGCCGAGCTTGCCGCGCATGGCCGGCAGGTGATCGTTGAACGCCAGGAAGTGCACGCGGCCGGCGGCCATCCAGGCGAGCGCATGGTCGACACCGTCGGCATGGTGCAGTTCGAAGCGCAGGTGCACCCGATGGTCGGCGCCGAGCCGGCCGCGCAGGCCTTCCAGCGCGTCGAGCATGCGCACTGCGTAGGCGTGCCCGCGCAGGCCGCCTTCCCAGGAATAGGTGACGCCGTGGAACTCGGTGGTGATGCCGTTGGCGAGCAGTTGCGCATCGACGTCGGCCAGTGCCGTCTCATGCGGAACGGCGACGCCGGGGCGGGGCATCACCGCGCGTTCGAAGGCGTCGCCGTGCAGGTCGACGATGCCGGGCAGGACCAGCAGGTCGCCGCAGTCCAGCATGCCGGGCATGGTGTTTGCGCCGCATGCGCGGATCGTCGCGCTATCGAACCGGAGCGCGGCGGGGCTGACGGTGTCCGCGCACAGCGTGCGGCGCGAGACGATGCCCGCGAGACCGGGCAGGGAAGGTGAAAACGATTGCATCGGGCCAGGGCAGGAGCAGATGGCGCGCGATTCCGGTGGCTGCGCACCTGAAAAGCGATGGGATTGCGGCATTGTGCCGCAAGCGCTCGCGCGTCCGGTGGGCTGTCCGCCATCTGGCGCAGGCTTGGCCCACTCTGAAGTAGGGAGGATGGTCTAGACGGCTTAACTTTCCAGTCACACTGGTCGTTATGGAATAAACACGACGGGAGATTGCCCAGGGCGGCCGTCGCCTGGACACCTCCCGGACACCCCCCGGACACCCCCCGGACACCCCTATCCCAGATGGATGCCACTTTCACCGAGCGGCCCGGGTTACCCGGTACTCCAGAGGAGACCGCACCCGGGCCCCTGCCGCTCGCCGACGACCGCTACGAGGCGCTGGTCCGGCAGATGCCTGACGCGCTCTACATCGTGGCGGACGACATCATCGTTTTCATCAACGAGGCCGGCGTGCGGCTGCTCGGCGCCGACAGCGCGCAAGACATCGTCGGGCGCGAGCTGGATGCGTTCGTCCACGAGGACTCGATGCAACTGGCGCGCCAGCGCCGCGAGTGGATGATCGAGCGCGGCGCGGGCCTGCCGCCGGTCGAGCAGACCCTGCTGCGCTGCGACGGCACGCCGGTGGAGGTGGAGGTCCTCTCCGCTCCCGTGCAGCTCGGCTGGCGCACCGCGGTCCAGGTGGTCGCGCGCGATATCCGCCAGCGCAAGCAGGCTGAGCAGGCGCTGCGCGAATCCGAGGCCAACTACCGGGCGCTCGCCGCCGAGACCGCGCGCGCCAAGGAACTGCTGCGCTGCGAAAAGACCGTGCTCGAACTGAGCTCGCGCAATGTGCCGCTGCCCGACCTGCTGGCCGAAGTGTGCCGCATCGTCGAAGCGTTGCTCGACGACGGCGCGATGTGCTCCATCCTGCTGTGCGGTGACGGCGAGCACGTCACGCTGGCGGTAGCGCCGTCGCTGCCGGCGGTGCTGAGCGAGGCGCTGGTCGGCATGGCGATCGGCCCGGCCGTCGGGTCGTGCGGCACGGCCATGTTCCGCAATGCCCGCGTGGTGGTCGAAGATATCGAGACCGACCCGCTGTGGGACGGCCACCGCGCGCTGGTCAGCCCGCTGGGCCTGCGCGCCTGCTGGTCGACGCCGATCCGCGGCGACAACCAGCAGATGATCGGCACCATCGCCGTCTACTACGGCAAGCCGTGCGCGCCCAGGCGTGCGGCGATGCAATTGCTGGACGACATCACCGACATCGTCGGCGTGGCGGTGCAGAAGGCCCACATCGTGCGCGAGCTGCAGGACAGCGAGGAACGCTACCGCCTGGCCGTCGACAACCTGACCGAAGGCATCCTCGTGCAGTCCGCGGACGGCACCATCCTCGCGTGCAACCCGAGCGCGCGGCGCATCCTGCGTGCCGGCGACGCCTCGCCGGTGGGCATGAGCCACCTGATGCTGATGCGCCGCTCGCTGCGCGAAGACGGCAGCGAGATTCCCGTTCTCGAGCGGCCCACGCGCGTGGTGCTCAGCACGGGGCGGCCGCTGCTGGGCCTGACCATCGGGCTGGAGCTGGTCGATGGCGATGTGGTGTGGGTGTACGAGAACGTGCTGCCCATCATGCGTCCCGGCGACGACACGCCCAGCGCCGTGCTGATTTCGTTCAACGACATCGGCCCGGCACGCGCGGCCGAGCAGCAGCTCAAGTTTCTGGCCCAGCGCGATGCGCTCACCGGCCTGTACAACCGTGCCTATTTCCTGCAGCGCATGCAGGCCGTGCTCGACGGGGCGGCCACCGACCGCCGGCAGGTGGCGGTGCTGTTCCTCGACCTGGACGGCTTCAAGAAGGTCAACGACACTGCGGGGCACGAGGCCGGCGACCACCTGCTGCGCATCGTGGCGCAGCGCCTGTCGGCCTGCGTGCGCCAGGGCGATACGCTGGCGCGGCTGGGCGGCGACGAATTCGTCGTGCTGCTCGACCATGTGCGCTCGCTGGACGAGGCCGAGCGGCTGGCGCGGCGCATCATCGCCGCCATCGCGCAGCCGTTCTCGACCGGCGGCACGGAGTATTACCTGGGCGCCTCGATCGGCATCGCGGTGCATCCCGAGCACGGCCGGGACGCGGCCACGCTGCTGCGCTGCGCCGACGCCGCCATGTACAACGCCAAGCAGAACGGCCGCAACCAGCACCGCGTCTTCACCGAGCGGCTGTCGCAGCGGGCGCAGCGGCGCTTCCAGTTGGAGCAGCACCTGCGGCGCGCCCTGGCGGCGCAGGAGCTGTCGCTGCGCTACCAGCCCATCGTCGATGCCATTTCGATGGGCATCGTCGGCGCGGAGGCGCTGCTGCGCTGGCACAGCGCGGAGCTGGGCGATGTGTCGCCCGCCGAGTTCATTCCCGTGGCCGAGGACGCCGGACTCATCACCGCCATCGGCGAATGGGTGCTGGAGCAGGCCTGCCGCCAGGCGGCCCATTGGCGCAACACCTGCGCGCCGGATTTCTTCATCGCCGTGAACCTCTCGCCGCGCCAGTTCGGCGATGGCCTGGTCCCCACGCTGTCGCGCTACCTGGCCGAGAGCGGGCTGCCCGCGTGCGCGCTGGAGATGGAGATCACCGAAGGGCTGCTGATGCGCGACACCGCTGCCGTGATGCCGGTGCTCGATGCGCTGACGGCGCTGGGGGTGCGCATCTCCATCGACGATTTCGGCACGGGGTATTCGTCGCTCTCATACCTGCAGCGCTTCCCGATCGATAACCTCAAGGTGGACCGCTCGTTCATCTCGGGCATCCCGCGCCACCGGGATTCGGTGGTGATCTCGCGCGCGGTGGTGGCGATGGCGGCGTCGCTCGACATGACCGTCACCGCCGAGGGCGTGGAGACGCTCGAGCAGGCCGAGTTCCTGCAGGCGGCCGGCTGCGACAAGCTGCAGGGCTTCCTGTTCGGCGCGCCGATGACCGCCGCCGCCTACGAGGAGCGCCTGCGCCGCGCGCGTTCGAACGGACCGGGGTGACGGCCGTCGCGCGGTGCCGGCCCATCGGTGCAGGGTGCAGGGTGCCGCGCCGATCGGATCAGGGCGGCATCGCTATCGCGGGGTGCGCCGGATGCAGGCTGCGTCAGCGCAGCGCGGCCTCCACCGCCCGCCCGACACGCAGGATGCGCGCATCGTCGTCGGCCAGGCCGCACAGCGACAGCCCGACCGGCAACTCGCCGGCGGCATGGATGGGCAGTGTCAGCGCGCAGCCGTCCAGGAAATTGATCACGCTCGGGTTGCGCAGCACTAGCGCGTTGGTGCGGAAGAACTGCGTGTCGTCGGCCTCCAGCGGCGCCACTTCCGGCGGCACGATGGCGACGGTCGGCATCAGCCAGGCGTCGAGGTTGCCCAGCCGCTTGCGCGCGGCGGCGATCATGCGCTCGCGCGCCGCCATCACGTCGAGGTAGGCAGCGGCGGTCATCTGCTCGCCGCGGCGGATGCGCGCGGCCACGCGGCGATCGTATTGCGCTTCGGCGCGCGCCAGGTGCGGACGGTGCCAGGCCCAGGACTCGGCCGCCGGCAGGCCGCCGCCTCCGTTGATCTCGGGCAGTTGCAGCAGCTCGGGAAAATCGAAGCGGACGATGCGCGCGCCCGCCTGTTCCAGCCGCATCACGGCGCGCTGGAAGGCGGTGGCCACGGTGTCGTCCAGGTCCGTGCCCACGTAATCGCGCGTGAGTCCCAGGCGCAGGCCCGCCAGCGGCACGGCGTCGGTATCGAGCGCCTGGCCGCTGAGGACGGCATCGACGATGACGCAGCAGTCCACCGAGTTGGCCAGCGGCCCGCCCGAATCGAGCGAGGTGGACAGCGGCACGCCGCCGGCCATCGGCACGCGGCGCGCGGTGGGCTTGAAGCCGGTCAGCGCGCAGAACGCCGCCGGAATGCGGATCGAGCCGCCGGTGTCGGTGCCCAGCGCGGCGACGGCCATGCCGCCGGCCACCGTCACCGCGCCGCCGGAGGTCGAGCCGCCCGCGGCGCGTGTGCCGTCCGCCGGCGTGCGCGGCGTGCCGTAGTGCGGGTTCAGGCCCAGGCCGGAGAACGCGAATTCGCTCATGTTGGTGCGGCCGAGCAGCACCGCCCCGGCCGCGCGCAGCCGCGCCACGGCGACCGCGTCCGCAGTGGCGGGGGGCTGGTGCGCCAGCGCGCGCGAGCCGGCGGCGCTCACCTGTCCCGCCACATCGAACAGATCCTTGATCGACACCGGCAGCCCTGCCAGCAGCGACGGCACGTTGCCCGCCGCGCGCGCGGCATCGGCGGCCCGCGCCATGTCCAGCGCGGCCCGCGCATCGAAGCTGACGTAGGCCGCGCCACCGGCCGCGCGGTGCGCCTGCGCGTGCGCCAGCGCGGCCTCGGTCAACGCGACGCTGGTGGTGCGGCCGGCGGCCAGCTCGGCGGCCAGGGTTCGGATCATGTCGGGGCGGGGTGTCATCATGCGGGCGTCTCCGGTGCGCGGCGGCCGTCGCGCGGCGACGGCCGATGTACCGACAGCATACCGGCGATGTCGTTCGCCGCCGGCCGGTCCGGTCGGCGCGGTGCCCGGTGCCGCGCCGTCGTCCGGTCCGTTGTTGCTTGTTCTAGACTGCAACAAAAACGGACGGAGGCAGCCATGAAGATCGCCATCATCGGCGCGGGCATCGGCGGGTTGACGCTGGCGCTGATGTGCGAACGCCAGGGGTTCGAGGTCGAGGTCTGGGAGACGGCGCAGGCGCTGCGCCCGCTGGGCGTGGGCATCAACCTGCTGCCGCACGCGGCCCGCCAGCTGTGCGAGCTCGGCCTGGAAGACACGCTCGGCGCGCTGGCGATCCGCACCTCCGCGCTGGCCTACTACAACCGCTTCGGCCAGCCGATCTGGCACGAGCCGCGCGGGCTGGCGGCCGGCTACGATTGGCCGCAGTTCTCCATCCACCGCGGCGAATTCCAGATGGCCCTGGCCGACGCGGTGGTCGACCGGCTCGGCCCCGGCTGCATCCGCCCGGGCCACGGCTTCGACGCCATCCAGTCGGCCGGCGAGGACGGCGGCCCGGTCCGCTTCACCGTGCGCCGCCGTGCCGACGACACCCGCATCGCCTCGTCGGCCGATGTGCTGATCGGCGCGGACGGCATCCACTCCGCCGTGCGCCGCCACTTCTATCCGGGCGGCGATGCGCCGCGCTTCGCCGGCCGCATGCTGTGGCGGGCCGTCACCGAGGCCGGGCCGTACCTGGACGGCCGCACCATGTTCATGGCGGGCCACCAGGACCAGAAGTTCGTCGCCTACCCGATCTCCGAGCCGCTGCGCCGACAGGGCCGCGCACGCATCAACTGGATCGCCGAGCTGCGCGTGCCCGACGAAGCGCCGCCGCGCAGCGACTGGAACCGCGAGGTCGACCGCGCAGTCTTCCGCGACGCCTTCGCCGATTGGCAATGGGACTGGATCGACATCCCCGCGCTGATCGACGGCGCGCAGGCGGTGTACGAATTCCCGCTGGTCGACAAGGACCCGCTGCCGCGCTGGACCTTCGGCCGCGTCACACTGCTGGGCGATGCGGCGCACCCGATGTACCCGATCGGCTCGAACGGCAGCGCGCAGGCCATCCTCGATGCGCGCGCCCTGATCGATTGTCTGCTCGCCACGCGCAACGTTGGCCTCGCCCTGCGCGAATACGAGGCCGACCGCCTGCCGCGCACCGCCGGCATCGTGCTGCGCAACCGCCTGAATGGTCCGGAGCAGGTGATGCAGCTCGTGCACGAACGCGCGCCGCTGGGCTTCGGCCGTATCGACGACGTGATCCCGCGCGCAGAGTTGGAAGGGATCGCGACGCGCTATAAAAAACTGGCCGGCTTCGATCCGCAGTCGCTGCGCGATCAGCCGCCCCTGCCGGGCCGCGCGCCGCTGCCGGCCTGAACACGCTGCGGCCTCCATTCCAGCGGGAGGCGCCCATGCCCCTTCGCCGCACCCTCTGCGCGGCGGCCGCGTGCTGTTGACCATCGACCACGGCAAATGGAAGCGGCTGGGCGGCATGGGCGATCTCGCCAAGCGTTGGGCGTCGCCCCGATGCATGGCCGATGGACGCGCCGCCATCCATAATGGGCGGATCGCCACGACCGACGCCACCATGCCGCAGCGACCCAACGCCGAAGAGCTGTACCCCGCTGTCGCCGGGTCCGGCCATTTCAATCCGCGCGTGGCGGACGTGGAGTATGGCGCGCTGGACGGGCTGGTCGGCTACGCGGTGCGGCGCGCCCAGTTGCAGATCTACGAAGACTTCGTGCGCTCGCTGCAGGCGTGGAACATCACGCCGCCGCGCTTCTCGGCCATGACCGTGATCGCGCACAACCCCGACCTCAAGTTGACCGAGCTGGCCAGCATCCTGGGCGTGGCCCGCTCCGGGGCGGTGCTGCTGGTCGACACGCTGGAAGCGATGGGCATGGTCGAGCGGCACCCGTCGCCGGTGGACCGGCGCGCTTTCCGGCTGGCGCTGACCGACAAGGGGGCGAGCACGCTGCAGGACATCACCGAAGCCGTGGTCGCCCACGATGCGCGGATCACCGCGCATCTTTCGGTCGACGAGCGGCAGACGCTGCTGGGGTTGCTCAACAAACTGGCGGCCGGGCCGGCCGGAGCGGGCGGATATTAGGGATTGCCGATCGATGCGCCGGCCCTCCGGCGCGCGGCCGAGCCGACCTCGGAGACTTCAGCGCTTGTCCGCGTCGATCGCCTTCTGCCAGAGGTCCTTGTCCGGCGGATAGAGCGAATCGAAGTATTCGCGCAGTGTGCAGATCTCCTGCACGATCTCGAACGGAAAGCCTTGGCGGCCGCCGCGGTCGTCCATCTGCAGGCTGTTCAGATAGCGCCGGCAGCCGATGAAATCGACCCACTTGGCGGCGATGGTGTTGATGATGCGGGGAAACCTGCGGCCGAGTTCGATCGGCCGGACTTCATCGGGCAATTGCGCGAGCCAGCGGATGGCGTCGCGGTTGAGCGCGAAGTCATCGGTGGTCGGCGGCCTGCGTAGGGATGAAGGATTGTGTGCCATATCACCCATGAGTCGTTCGATTCAGTGTATGCCGTTGCTGCTCCAGCCGACAGCCCATCGAGCGTGGGTCTCCCGGGGGTGCGGTTTGCTGCGGCGCAGCAAGCGCGTGCCGGTCCGTTAGCGGTCCGTGCGGAGCTGACTCCACTTTGTCATGTAAATTTTTCTCAAGTTCTCCCACGGGGTGCCGATTAGCCAAACGCGGCTCGCCTCGCCAGTGGACCAGAGCACCCACAACGGCAGCGATGACGACGCCAGTGTCAATTGGCATCCCGCATCCCATTCGATCAAATCAAAACGGACATTGAGCCGAGGCAGGTAGGGTATGAAACGAATCGATGCGAATCAGCTGCGTGTCGGTATGTTTGTGGTGAAGCTGGGGGGATCCTGGCTGAAGCATCCGTTCTGGCGTTCGCAGTTCCAGCTGTCGAACCAGGGACAGGTCGACGACATTCACAAAGCCGGCATTACCGAGATCTGGATCGACCCCGAGCGGGGCGAGGACGTGCTTGCGCCCGCCCTGATGCCGGCGTCGGCGGATACTGACCCTGTTCCCGAGCCACTGACGCAAGAGACCCTGGCGGCCCGTCCGCCGGTCTCGCCGACTTCCCTCAAGGAAGAGTGGAAGCATGCTCAGCAACTGGTGCAGGCCGGCAAGGCGACACTCGGCCAGCTGTTCTCCGAGGCCCGCATGGGCCGCGCCCTGCAGACCGACAAGGCGCTGCTGCTGGTCGACAACGTGTCCAACTCGCTGGCGCGCAATTCGTACGCGCTGATCGCTCTGGCGCGCCTGAAGAACAAGGACGACTACACCTACCTGCATTCGTTCGCCGTCTGCGCGCTGATGGTGGCCCTGGCCCGCACGCTCGGCCTGCCCGAAGACGAGATCCGCGAATGCGGCCTGGGCGGCCTGGTCCACGATATCGGCAAATCGGCCATGCCGCGCACGCTGCTCGACAAGAGCACGGCGCTGACCAAGGAAGAACTGGCCCTGCTGCAGACCCATGCGGTCGGCGGGCACCACCTGATGATGGGCACCGGCCAGTTCGGCGAGATTCCGCGCGAAGTGTGCCTGCACCACCACGAGCGCATCGACGGCAGCGGCTATCCGGACGCCCAGAAGGGCGACGGGATCAGCCTGTGGGCCAAGATGGGTGCCATCTGCGACGTGTACGACACGTTGACGTCCAGCAGCCCCTATCACCATGCATGGTCGCCGGCCCAGGCGCTCAAGTACATGATGGCGCGCACCGACACCCAGTTCGATCGCACCGTGTTCCAGGCCTTTACGCGCAGCGTGGGCATCTATCCGGTCGGCACGCTGGTCAAGCTGCGCACCAACCGGCTGGGCGTGGTGGTGCACCAGAACGAGTCGTCCGCGATGCGTCCGGATGTGGTCGTGTTCTATTCCGGCAACACCAAGACGCGCGTGCGTCCCGAGCGCATCAACCTGGGCCGTTCGGACGATGCCATCATCACGGTGGAAGAAGCCTCCACCTGGGGGCTGTCCGATGAGGAAGTCACCGACATGTGCCTGGTCTGAGCTTGCATCCTCGGGGCCCGGTCGTTCTCGACGGGCGGTCCCCCGCGCTCGGGCCGGTCGGAGCGGGTGTCTCGGGGCACCCGCTCGTCCCTGGACGGTGGGGGCGGCCTGACGCTGCACGAGCCCGCGCCGGCGCGGTCGCGTCGCTGCGGTTCCACTGCGGCTGGGTATCTTGGGCGGGGCGGCTGCTTCCGCCGCGGGCCCTCAACCAGCATCTCGCAGCCCTGGCAAGCCCCACGGCGCATGTGTGGGTTTCTTAACACAGGGTGGAACAAACTTCACTTCATACCCCCCGAAGGTGGGGTATTGTTCGCCCTGGCTTCAGTGCCGTTCACCGGTTGCCGCAGAGCGACGGGAGCGCCTTGAAGCCCTTTCTCAACGAACGATTCGGTCTTCCGGGGGGTGACATGAACGTTTCCACGATGCTGCATGCGGTTTCGGACTGGCTGATCCAGTCGCGGGCCTTCAATGTGGTGCAATCCGTCGCGCACCATCGCACCCAGAGCGATGCGCTGTCGCACTGGAAACTCGATATCTGGCACAAGAGCGTGCCGTTCCTGCTCGAGGGTGGCCTGGCCGAGCCCGCGCAACAGCTGTATCCGAAGCATCTGCGGCATGCCGACTGGGTGGACGATCTGCACCACCATCTGGGCGAACTGGTCGGCACGCGCCGCGAAAGCCGCAAGGTGGACATCCGCGAGGTGACGGGGCTGGCCAATTCGCCGTGCTCGGTGCATTCGTTTCCGAGCATGCTGGTGTTCGCGCACCAGCACTGCCGCCGCATCCCGCACAGCACCGACGCCGATTTCGGCAACAATGCGCGCCATGTGTTCCGTTATGCAGATCAGGCCAACGTGTTCCGCGCATACGATTTTGCCGGCGGCGAGCTGTTCTACATGAACGAATGGGGTGCCCACCACTTTGCCGCGATGGTGCTGCAGGCACGTACGCAAGGGCGCGAATTCCTGGTCGACGCCGAGATCCGCCACGTCCGCTCGGCAGCGGGCGTGCGGCGGCTGCTCGACGGTTTCCACGTGATCGGTGCGCGGCGCCAGAGCCAGCAGCGCTACGGCACGCGCCTGTCGGATGCGCTGGCCGGCCACCAGGTGCCGCACCGCTGGATGCACGGCCGGCGCGAGACCGAAGGGTTCGAGCTGTGCTTTCTGCCCAAGTCCGACCGCTTTGCCAACCGGGTGGGCGAGCAGTTGGTGCGCGACGGCTGGTTCGACTACGGCGCCTGGCTCGCCAGCCTGCACGATGCGGCCGAGATGGGGATGCCGGCCCGGCAGGCGGCGGCTACCGCCAAGCCCCGCGCGGGCTGGAAGCGGGTCTCCGTGCCGGGGCTGGGCGTGCCCACCGGGTTCGCACCGGGTTTCGCACACACGCAGGCGTAATCCGGCGCGCATCGGATCGGGGCCGCACCGGCTGCCCCCCTTTCGTGGTGGATTGCCGAATGGCCCGGTCGGTGTCAGAATTCGCAACTTAGTTGCATTGGTGCGCACAGTGTCCTCATTGTGTGCGCCCCTGACTCCGCGCTGTTCCCACACCTCCGTGCGCCCGTTCCGTTCCTTGTTCCCGCATCTGCGCTGGCTGGCTTGCCTGCTGGCCGTGCTGCTGCTGTTCGGTCAGCAGGGCGCGCTGCGGCATGCGCTTTCGCACCTCCCGGATGGGAGCGAGGGCGGCACGGAGATCGGCGCGCAGATCGGTGCGGCGCCGGCCGGCAAGACCGCCGAGCGCGCCGGCCAGACCGGGACGGAGCACGCCGCCTGCCTGCAGTGCGCGGCATTCGCGGTGCTCGCGGCGGCGCTGCCGGTGCTGGCGATCTTCCGTCTGCGCAATGCACGGCGCTGGCACTTCCCGTCCGTGGCGCAGGGTGCCTGCGCGCTGGTCTTTCCCGTTCCGGTCCGATCCCGCGATCCACCCCGCGGCCTTTGATGCTTCGTCCTGTCGGCCGTCATGCCACGTTGCACATGACGGCTGCTTTCGCATTCGTTCGCATTCAAAGGTCTGTTCATGATTCCGTTCCAGCCACGCGCGCTGGTGCTGGCGCTCGCCGCCGCCCTGCCATCCCTGGCCGCCGCTCCCGCATTGGCGCAGGAAGTCGCCAATCCTGCTGCCGCCGCGGCCTCCTCCACGTCCACGGCGCAAGCCACCGCCTCCAAGGTGCGGGACCTGAACGAGACGCGCGTCACGGCCAAGCGGCTCGACGCTGCCCGCAACGCGCTGTCGCCGGATACCGGCAGCTCGGTCTACCGCTTCGATACCGACGACATCGCCCGCCTGCCGCTGGGCGATTCCACGCCGCTGAACCAGGTGTTGCTGCAGGCCCCGGGCGTGGTGCAGGATTCGTTCGGCCAGCTGCACGTGCGCGGCGATCATGCCAACCTGCAGTACCGCATCAACGGCGTCATCATTCCCGAGCCGATCAGCGGATTCGGGCAGGTGCTCGACACGCGCTTCGCCAACCAGATCAATGTGCTGACCGGCGCGCTGCCGGCGCAGTACGGCTACCGCACCGCCGGCATCGTCGATATCCAGACCAAGGGCACCGCCACCGATGAGGAGGGCGAGCCCAAGGCCATCAGCGGTGAGATCGGCACCGTGCTCGGCAGCAACGCCACGCACGAAGTCAACCTGCAGCTGCAGGGCACCAAGGACCGCTTCAGCTACTACCTCTCGGGCGTGTTCGCCGAGAACAATCTCGGTATCGAGAACCCCACCGGCAACCGCAACGCCACGCACGACCACACCACGCAGAACAAGTCGTTCGGCATGCTCTCGTACCTGCTCGACAACGACAGCCGCGTGAGCTTCATGTTCGGCACGGCCAACAGCCGCTTCCAGATTCCGACGCGGCCGGGCCTGGAGCCGCAGTTCACGCTCGATGGCGTGACGCCGCCGGCTTCGGAAGCGCTCAATGCCAACCAGCGCGAGAAGACCGACTTCCAGATCCTGACGTACCAGCAAAAGGTGTCGCCCAAGCTGGACTACCAGGTGTCGGTGTTCCGCCGCGCGAGCCGCATCGATTATTCGCCGGACCCGGTGGGCGATCTGGTCTACAACGGCGTGGCTTCCGATGTCTCGCGCCGCAACGAAGCCTATGGCCTGCAGGGCGATGCCAGCTACAAGCTGAACGACCGTCACACGCTGCGCGCCGGCCTCTTCGTGCAGCGCGAGCGCTTTGGCGTTGACAATGCCTCCACCGTGTTCCCCGCCGACAGCACCGGCGCGCAGACCAGCGGCACGCCGTTGACCGTCATCGACAATTCGAGCGGGTCCGGCACCACGCTCGGCGTCTATCTGCAGGACGAATGGAAGCCGACCGACCGGCTCACCATCAACTACGGCGCGCGCTACGACCACGTCAACACCATCGTCAGCGAGCAGCAACTGAGCCCGCGCCTGGGCCTGACCTTCGACCTGACCAGCCGCACCCGCCTGCACGCCGGCTACGCGCGCTACTTCACGCCGCCGCCGACCGAGAAGTTCGATACCACCACGGTGCAGAAATTCGCCGGCACCACCAATGCGCTGTCCCCGGATGCCAACACGGCGGTGAAGTCGGAGCGCTCGAACTACTTCGACCTCGGCATCTCGCACCAGCTCACGCCGCACCTGACGCTGGGCCTGGACGCTTACTACCGCGACGTGCGCCACCTGCAGGATGAAGGCCAGTTCGGCAACGCGCTGCTGTTCTCGGCGTTCAACTACGAACGCGGCCGCATCTACGGGCTGGAGGCCAGCGCCAACTACCGCGAGGGTGATTTCGGTGCGTACCTGAACCTGGGCGTGTCGCGCGCGCAGGGCAAGGGCATCGAGACCGGCCAGTTCCACTTCGACGACGCGGAGCTGGCCTACATCAACAGCCACTGGGTCAACCTCGACCACGACCAGCGCCTGACCGCGTCGGCCGGGGTGTCATACAAGTACTGGGGAACGGCCTGGCTGGCCGATGCGCTGTTCGGCTCCGGCCTGCGCAACGGCTTTGCCAACACCGACCGCCTGCCGGCGTACTGGCAGTTGAACCTCGGTGCCGCGCGCGATTTCAATCTGCCGCTGGTGGGCAAGCTCAAGACCCGCCTGACGGTGCTCAATGTGCTCGATCGCAGCTACGCGTTGCGCGACGGCACGGGCATTGGCGTGGGCGCGCCGCAGTTCGCGCCGCGCCGCACCTTCCTGCTGTCGGTCAGCAAGCCGTTCTGACGCGACGGGGAGGGCGCGCGCATCGCACGGGCCCTCCCCGGGCGGCATCCGGGTTCATATTTCACACCGCATCACATCGGCGGGGTCGATCCGTCCTTGCCGACCAGCACCCGCTGGGCCGTCAGCACGCCCTGCGTGTCAGCGCGCACGAACAGGATGACATGCACGCCGGCTTTCAAGGCTTCGCGCCGGCCCGGTGCGAAGGTCACGATGGGTACATCCGGCGGGACCACGATGCGCTGCTCGCCGCCCTGGTAGCGGACCGATAGCGTACGCCCCTGCATGCCGGTGACCGCGCCGGCCTGTTCGACCGTGCCGTTGGTCATGGTGCTGCCGGCGCCCAGGTCGTACGGGCGGTGGCCGTCACCGGTGCCGCGCATCGATTCCGGAAAGACGTGGACTTCCAGTGCCCGCAGGGTGCCGTCCGGCTGCGTGATCGCGGCCGTGCCGATATAGCTGCCGGGATGGATCGCGCCGGGTTCGATGGGCGCCACCTCGGAGATGGTGGCATCGGGCGCAATGGCGACCGTGGCGCGGTTGCCGGCCTGGTCGGTCACGTCGAGCCGGCCGTCGTGGGTGGCGGTGACGGTGGCGCGCACGCGCGTGGGCGCACTGTTTTGCGCCTGGGCGATGCCGGGCGTGATGGCGGCGAGGCTGAACGTTAGCGCGGCGACAGCCAGGGCAGGAGCAGAGGCAGAGAGTCGGGTCATGGTGGCAGGAAGCAGGTTGGGCGGAGTGCTCGCGTGGCCGGTGGCGCACGTCGGCGCGCCGGTCCGCTCGCCAGTGTAGAGCGACGGGTACCGGCGCGCTGGCGGGCGGCGTGAGCCGGAGGCAGACGCATCGGCCAGGTTGCTGCGGGGATCCTGGCGGCGCGACGGGCCGGGCGCGCCGGTGGCCTGTTCCGTACCCAGGTTGGCGGGCGCTTCGTCGGCGAGGGCGATCGGGCGGTTTGGCATCGGGGGCGTTTTGCGTGGTGTGGCAACGAAGCTGTAGCAAGGCTGGGGCGATTGCGGGGTATGCCTTCTGGGCCCGTTCGCCGCGGGCACGCGGGTTGCGTGCGGTTTGCGATGGCAGGGCCCGGTTGTGGCCGTGCCGTCATCGCAACCCAAGGAGATCACAGCATGAAGCCACAGAAGCAGACCGGCGCACCGCAGGCGGATTTGCCGCGTGACCGCGCGGATGTGGACGACGACCGCGCCGAGCGCGTGCCGATGCAGCATGGCACCGAGCGCTCCGTCCGGCGTCCGATGCGCGTGCCGGCCGAGGATGGCCGCGCGGCCGCGCAAGCGGGGCAGCTACCGCAGAACCAGCAGCGGCTCGGCCAGCACCAGAACAGCCGCAAGCAGCCCTGAGCGCTGCGAGGATATCGCCATGCCCGATCGGAAACCTTCACGCCCGAAGCCCGCGCCCGCGCGGCCGCAGATGCCGCAGCCTGACGGGGGCAAGGGGGGCAAGCGTCCGGTGGTGCCGGCGGTCCCGAGCGAAAGTGCCGTCGGCGAGGAAGACCCGGGCGATTTCGAAAGCGCTTCGCTGCGGCGCGAGCCCGGCGACGATGCGCCCAAGGCGCCGTCCGGGGCCGGCCGCAAGCCGTAGCCCTGGGGCCTCAGCCGCGTGAGGTGCGGCGCGGCAGCAGGGCGGCCAGCAGCCAGCGGCAGGCGCGGGCCGGGCCGTTCGCCCAGCGGGGGGCGGCATCCACCGGCGCCACCAGGCGCAGGTGGATGCCGGCGCTTGCATCCGCGTGCAGGCTCCACCAGCCGGAGGTCTCCAGCGTGTGGGCATGGCCGGCGGCCACGGTGTGGCGCAGGCGCACAAGATCGCCGGCCAGCCAGCGCGGGGGCGGCTCCAGCATCAGCCGGCCGTCCAGCATCACGACGATCGTCCCGGCCGGCAGCCAGTGCAGCCGGCTCTGCCCGGCCGGCAGGGCCAGTTGTTCCGTGCACGTTGTTGCAGTCATGTCGGTCTCCAAATGCATGGCTGCAGGGTAGGACACGCGCGTTGGTACCAACAGACACAGACGTTGACGATTGCACCATAGCAGGGCGGGCGGGACCGTCATCTGTTACGGTACGCTTTGCGCCCGTCTGTATCTGTTCTGATTGAGCCGGCCGTCGCAAGATAGGCGCGCTGACTCCGCTCCTGCCATGTCCGTGATCGAGCTGACTCCCGCCCCCGCCGCGCGTCCGCCTGCCGCGCAGCCGCTGTATCGCACGCTGGCCGACCATTACCTGGGCGCGATGCGCAGCGGCGCGCTTACGCCCGGCCAGCGCATGCCTTCCGTGCGCACGCTGATGCGCACGCACAGCGTCAGCCTGTCGACCGCGCTGCAGGTCTGCCGCCACCTGGAGGTGGAAGGGTGGCTGGAGGTCCGCGAGCGCTCGGGCTATTTCGTGCGCCAGCCGCGGCGCGCGCTGCTGGCGCCGGTCAAGGAGCCGGAAGTGGCCACGCCCGACCCGGCCGCCTACGTGGGGGTGCATGCGCGGGTGTCGGCCATCGTCGCGCGCGGGCAGCAGGCCAGGGCACGGGTCGATCTGTCGGGGGCGAGCGGCGCGGCCTCGCTGTATCCGTCCGCCGCGCTCAACCGCATCGCCACGCAGATGCTGCGTGCGCGTCCGCTGCTGCTGACGCAGGCCGTCACGCCCAACGGGCATCCGGATCTGCAGACCGCCGTGGCGCGCCGCGCGCTCGAGATGGGCGTGCAGGTGGCGCCGGACGACGTGGTGGTCACGCACGGCTGCATCGAGGCGGTGAACCTGGCTCTGCGCGCGGTGGCGCAGCCGGGCGATACGGTGGCGGTGGAGTCGCCCACCTATTACGGCCTGCTGCAGGTGCTCGAATGCCTGGGCATGCGCGCGGTGGAGATTCCCACCAGCCCGCGCACCGGCATCTCGCTGGAAGCGCTGGAGATGGCCGTGCAGGCCTACGGCAACATCCGCGCGGTGGTGGTCGGCCCAACCTGCAGAACCCGCTCGGCAGCATCATGCCGGATGCGGCCAAGCGGCGGCTGGCGGCCTTCTGCGAAGCGCACGGGATCCCGCTGATCGAAGACGACACCTACAGCGCCCTGGCCGACGGCCCCGCGCCGCTCAAGGCCATCAAGGCATGGGACCGCAGCGGCAACGTGATCTACTGCGCCTCGCTCAACAAGACGATCGCGCCGGGCCTGCGGCTCGGATGGATGACGGGCGGCCGCTGGCAGGAGCGTGTGGAAATGCTGAAGTTCGCGCAGTCACGCCCGAACGATTCGTGGTCGCAGGTGACCGCCGCGCGGCTGCTGTCATCCGGCGCGTACGACCGGCATATCCGGATCTTGCGCCAGACCCTGCGCGAACAGCGCGAGCGCATGGCCGAGGCGATCGCCGGCTGCTTTCCGGCCGGCACGCGGCTGTCGGTGCCGGCCGGCGGCGTGGCGATGTGGGTGGAACTGCCGGCCAACGTATCGTCAATGGCGCTGTTCGCGGCGGCGCTGGCGCACGGCATCCGCATTGCGCCGGGGACGATGTTCTCCAACCTGAATCGCTTCGACCACTACTTCCGCATCTGTTTCGGCCTGCCGTACACGGCCGAGGTGGAGGCGGCGCTGGCGCAGCTCGGCCGCCTCGCGCACGCGCTGGCCGGGGCCTAGCGGCACCAGGCCGGCAGGCCCTTGCCCGGCGCTTCGAGGCTGCGCACGCTCTCCGCGACGCGCTGCGACCACTGCCGGACTACGCGCTGTGTCGCCGCCACCACCGCGTCGACTTCGCCACCGGCCGGTTCGGCCAGTGTGGTCTGGCAGGTCAATGCGCTGCTGTTGCTGCCTGGCGTAGCCGCATCGCGCGATACGCGCCACGTCACCAGCGCCAACACGTCCTGGCCCGGCCGCGCATCGAGGCGCTGCACATCCGCGCCGATGCGATAGAGCGGCACGCCGGCGGGCGGGGTCGCGCCGCCCACGTCCACCGCCGACAGCGCATCGGCCAGGTCGGCCGACAGCGCGTCGCGCAGCTCCGCGCCGAAGGGCGCCGCCCAGCGCTGCTGCTCCAGTTCCTGCACCTGGCTGTCGGAGGTGCGCAGCACGATCTGCGGCTTGTCCAGCCGCTCGGGCACGCGCACGCCGGACAGCCGGAAGGCGCGCTGGATGCGCGCGGCCTCGGGCGCGGGCGGCTCGGCCCGCAGCGACAGCGTATGCAGCGTCGGCTCCGGCGAGGCGCATGCGCCCATCAGCGCGGCGGCCCCCGCCACGCAGGCCAGCCGCAGGGAAGAAGCTCGGGTACGGTTTGCTCGCATCATTGGGCGTCCTTTGCCTTGCCCCGGATCAGGGCCTCGGGGTGGCGGTCCAGGTAATCGGTCAGCACGCGCACGGAGGCGGCGGCCTTGGCCACCTGCTCCAGCGTGTCGCGCGCGTTGCGCTGCAGCGGGGCGTCTTCGGAGAAGGTCTGGCGCGCGGTCTCCAGCGTGCGGCGGGCCTCGGCCAGCGTTTCCTTCATCTGCGGCGCCAGGTCGTTGTTGACGGTCTTGGCCAACTGCTCGGTCTGCTTGAGCGTCGCATCGAGCGAGCCCAGCGCGCGATGCACGTCCTGGCCGATCTGGTCGAACGGCACCTTGTTGAGCTTCTTCACGATGCCGGCGATCTGGGCCTCGATGTCGTCGGTCGGATTGTCGGCGGTCGGGAAGACGTAGGCGCCGTCGCGCTCGCGCAGGCCGAAGCGCGGCGGCGTCTTGCCGCGATCGGCCGGTTCGACGAAGTCGAGCTGCACAAACTGCTGCCCGGTCAGCAGGCTGGCGCTCTTGAGCTGCGCGCGCATGCCGTTGTTGATGAGCGTGTCGAACTGGGCGCGGGTGTCCTCCACGGCGTGCGCGGCGGTGTCGTCGCGCACGGTCATGCCGAAGCGCGTCGGGTACAGCACCGCCGTCACCGGCAGCACGAACTCGTGGCGCTCCTTGCTGTAGTGGATGCCGATCGACTTGATCTCGCCCACGTTGATGCCCTTGAACTCCACCGGCGCGCCCACCGTCAGGCCGCGCAGCGAGCGGTGGAAGTACATCACCACGGTCTGCGAGACATGCTCGGGGTCCTTCAGTGCCATCGCCTCGTTGCGCACCAGCTGGAACTCGGTGTTCTGCGGGGCGGGGTCGCGGTCGGCGTCTTCCGGCGACTGGAAGGCGATGCCGCCCAGCGCCACGGTCAGCAGCGACTGCATGTCGACCTTCAGGCCGCTGGCGTCGAGCTTCAGGTCGATGCCGCTGGCGTTCCAGAAGCGCGAGCTGCGCGTGACGAATCGGTCGAACGGCGCATTGACGAAGATGTGCAGCGTCACGCCCTCGCCGTCGGCGTCGATGTCGTAGCTGGTGACCTGCCCGACGCGCACGCGGCGGAAGTACACCGGCGCGCCGGTGTCGAGCGAGCCGAGGTCGGCGGCGTGCAGCGTGAACTGCCTGCCCGGCGTATCGGCGTAGATGGCCGGCGGCGTGTCGAGGCCCTTGAACTCCGACTTCCGCTCCTTGGTGCGGCCGCCGTCCACGCCGATATAGGCGCCCGACAGCAGCGTGCCCAGCCCCGAGATGCTGCCCGCCGCCACGCGCGGGCGCACCACCCAGAAGCGTGTGTCCGACACCGCGAAGGCCTTGCCGTCGCGTGTCAGCTCGATCGTCACCACGGCGCCGGAACGGTCTTCCGTCAGGCCTACGTCCTTGACCACGCCGATATCGACGCTCTTGTATTTGACGCGCGTCTTGCCGGCCTCGATGCCCTCGGCCGAACTGAAGGTGACGGTGATCTGCGCGCCGCGCGCCAGGATCACGCGCGTCATCAGCGTTACGCCCACGGCCAGCGCCACGATCGGCACCAGCCAGATCAGCGAGGGCAGCCAGCGCTTGCGCTTCATGCGGCGGGGCGGGGGAATGTCGCGGGTATCAACGGGATCGGTCATGCAGTGGTCTCTTCGGAGTCGGGCTCGTCGATGGCGTCCCAGATCAGGCGAGGGTCGAAACAGCGGGCGGCAAGCATGGTCAGCACGACCACGCCGGCAAAGGGGGCGACGCCCGGGCCGGGCTTGATGACCGCCAGCGTGGACAGGTGCACCAGCCCCGCCAGCAGCGCGATCACGAACACGTCGAGCATCGACCAGCGGCCGATCGCCTCGACGATCACGTACAGGCGCGTGCGCGTGCGCGGCTTCCAGCGCCAGCGCTGCCGCACCGACAGGCACAGCACCGCCATGATGCCCAGCTTGGCCAGCGGCACGAAGAAGCTGGCGATGAACACGATGATCGCCAGATGCCACGAGCCCGACGTCCACAGGTAGACGATGCCGCTCAGGATGGTGTCCTGCTGGGTGCCGAACAGCGTCTCCGTGATCATCACGGGCAACATGTTGGCGGGCAGGTACATGGCGGCGCCGGCCAGCAGCAGCGCCCAGCAGCGCTTCAGGCTGTCGGGCTTGCGCACGTGGATCGGCGACAGGCAGCGCGGGCAGACCGGCGCGGCGGCGGGCTCGGACACCTCCTCCTGCGCCAGGGCGGCACGGGCAGCCTCGCGCGCGGCGGGCAGGCGGGCCAGCAGGCCACAGCGCTCGCAGGTCGCCAGCCCATGCGCGGCCGCGCGCAGCGGGCGGGCCGGCTGGGGCGGCGGGGCGGACGGGGTGTCGGCGGTGGTCATGGGCGGGCCTTGCCGCGGGTGTGTTCTCCGGGATGCGTAGCGGCATCCGGGCCGGTGGGCGCATGGACTTGGGCGCCCGGCGGCAGCGTCAGGCCGAGCTCGCGCCAGAACGGCCGCAGGTCGATCGACAGCGCGATGGTCATGAACACGGTTAGCACGGCAAAGGCCCACAGGCCGATGTCCGCTTCCAGTGTCACCATGTGCGCGACCTTGATCAGCGCCACCACCGCGCCCAGCATGAAGATCTCGATCATGGCCCACGGGCGGATCAGCGCGGCGGCGCGCAGCGCCAGCGGGGCGGACGGATGCCGCCGGCCGCGCACCCGCGCGATCAGCAGCGGTGCCAGCACGCTCAGGTACATCAGCGGGAACAGGATGGTGGTGAGCGCCACCAGTACCGCCGCGAACGGCATGCCGTAGTTGTACAGCGCCACGACGGCGCTCCACAGCGTGGTGGCATTGCGGTTGCCGCCGCCGTCCATCTCGGCGATCGGGAAGACGTTGGCGACGAGGTAGACGATCAGCCCGGTGACCACCAGCGGCAGCAGCACCGACAGCCGCTCGGTCTGGTTGCGGTAGAGCTTGACGCCGCAGCGCGTGCAGCGCGCCTCTTCATCCAATGCGATGACTTCGTGCCGGTGCAGCGTGTCGCAGTGCTCGCAGGCGATCCACGCGTCGGGGTCGCCGGGCAGCGGCTCGGCGATCGGCGCATCGGCAAGCGAGCCCGATGCGATGCCCGGCACGGCCCCGGACAGGGCCGCGCGCCAGGATGTCGGCAGCGGAAAGGGCAATCTCACGTCGAACCACTCCATCGTCTGGTGGCGATACGGCAAGCACGCGCGCACGCCGGCCGCACCAGTCGGCGCATTATACATACAAGGTTGAATGTATATGCGCGGGCAATGGCGCGTCAGGCCGGATCGGCTGTCTTCGGGTGATGCAAGAAGCCCGCCATGCCGGCGGCGGACGCGTCGATGGACCGCGGGGTGGGATTCCCGGAACAAACCTTGCTGGCCCATGAGCGTTGGTCTTCATTGTCGCGGGAGGTTGCCATGACGTGTCTTCGCGGGCCTTCGCTGTTGTTGCTGTCGATGATGCTGGCCCTGGGCTGCGGCGCAGCCCGCGCGCAGTTCGGCGACGGGGCGGATTCCAGGGATGGCGCTTCGGGCCGACATGCCACGCGTCATGGCGGCACGCGGGAGGGCTACGGTGCTCTGCGTGCAAGAGGCGGCTACGGCGGCGCGCCGGGCAGCGGAACGGCCGGGGCTCCGGGGGATGGCCGGGTCGGTGCGCCGGGCGATGGGCGGGTCGGCGCACCCGGCGATGGCAGGGTCGGCGCCCCGGGCACCGGTGCGACCACCGGCGACGGCTGGGGCAACCGCTGAGCGCGGTGCCGTCAGCCGCCGGCCGGCTCAGCGCAGTTGTGCCGCGTGGTGCAGCAGGTGGTCCTCGATGAAGCTGGCGATGAAGTAGTACCCGTGGTCGTAGCCGGGATGCCGGCGCAGCCGCAGCGGTTGGCCGGCGGCCCGGCAGGCGTCGGCAAAGGCGTCGGGATACAGCTGTTCGGCGAGGAATGGATCGGCCTCGCCCTGATCGATGAGGATGCCGCCCGGGAACGGGCCGTGTGCCTGCCGCATCAGCAGCGTGGCGTCGTGCGCTGCCCAGGCGGCGCGGTCGTCGCCGAGGTAGCCGGTGAAGGCTTTGATGCCCCATGGGCAGATGGACGGATGCGCGATCGGCGCAAAGGCCGACACCGAGCGGAACCGCGCCGGATGCCGCAGCGCCAGCGTAAGCGCGCCGTGCCCCCCCATCGAGTGCCCGAAGATGCCGATGCGCCGCGCATCGACCGGCAGCGCGGCGACCACCGTGTCGATCAGCTCGTCGGCGACGTAGCTTTCCATCCGGTAGTGCGTGCGCCACGGCGCCTGCGTGGCGTCGAGATAGAAGCCCGCGCCGACGCCGAAATCCCAGTTGTCGGTTTCGCCCGGCACGCCGGCGCCGCGCGGGCTGGTGTCGGGCGCGATCAGGATCAACCCCTCGCGCGCGGCGACGCGCTGGGCGCCGGCCTTGATCGCGAAGGTTTCTTCGGTGCAGGTCAGGCCCGCGAGGTAGACGAGCGCCGCGCAGCGCTCGCCCGCCAGCGCCTGCGGCGGCAGGTAGACCGAGAAGCGCATCGGCAGCCCGATCGCCGATGAGGCGTGCCGATAGAAGCGCTGCGCGCCGCCGAAGCACGCGTGCTCCGACAGCAGCTCGAGCGCGGATGCGGGCGCGGGCGTGGTAATGGAAGCGGTCGTCATCGCCGCGTCCCTCAGTACAGCACCACGGAGCGGATCGACTCGCCGCGCTTCATCAGGTCGAAGCCTTCGTTGATGCGCTCGAGCGGCAGCGTGTGCGTGATGAGGTCGTCGATGTTGAGCTTGCCCTCCATATACCAGTCGACGATCTTCGGCACGTCGGTGCGGCCGCGCGCGCCGCCGAAGGCCGAGCCCTTCCACTGGCGGCCGGTGACGAGCTGGAACGGCCGTGTGCTGATCTCCGCCCCGGCCTCGGCCACGCCGATGATGATCGACTGGCCCCAGCCCTTGTGGCAGCACTCCAGCGCCTGGCGCATGACCTGCGTGTTGCCGATGCATTCGAAGGCATAGTCCGCGCCGCCGTCGGTGAGCTGGACGATGTGGTCGACCACGTTGTCGACGTCCTTCGGGTTGACGAAATGCGTCATGCCGAACTTGCGCGCCATTGCCTCGCGCGCCGGGTTCAGGTCCACGCCGATGATCTTGTCGGCGCCCACCATCTTCGCGCCCTGGATCACGTTCAGGCCGATGCCGCCCAGGCCGAACACCACCACGTTGGCGCCGGCCTCCACCTTGGCCGTGTAGACCACCGCGCCCACGCCGGTGGTGACGCCGCAGCCGATGTAGCAGACCTTGTCGAACGGCGCGTCCGGCCGGATCTTGGCCAGCGCGATCTCCGGCGCCACGATGTGGTTGGCGAAGGTGGAGGTGCCCATGTAATGGAAGATCGGCTGGCCGTCGATCGAGAAGCGCGAGGTGCCGTCCGGCATCAGCCCCTTGCCCTGCGTGGCGCGGATCGCCTGGCACAGGTTGGTCTTGCGCGACAGGCAGAACTTGCACTGGCGGCATTCGGGCGTGTAGAGCGGGATCACATGGTCGCCCGGCTTGAGCGAGGTCACGCCCGCGCCCACGTCGAGCACCACGCCCGCTCCCTCATGGCCGAGGATGGCCGGAAAGAGGCCTTCCGGGTCCGCGCCCGACAGCGTGTAGTAGTCGGTGTGGCAGATGCCGGTGGCCTTGATCTCGACCAGCACTTCGCCGGCGCGCGGGCCCTGCAGATCCACGTCTTCGATGGTCAGCGGCGCGCCGGATTTCCAGGCGATGGCGGCTTTGGTTTTCATGCGGGGCAGTCTCCGGTGAAGGGGATGGACAACAGCAAACGTTTGGAATTGTAAGGCCCGTCCGGCGCGTTTCTCCGGCAGGTGCGGCAGGATGATCCCAGCCTCAAAAAAGTTCAAGAAAAGGCGCGGCAGGCCGTTCTTGATGGGCGGACCGCGTGGCTGACCCGGCTGCGTGCAGTGCGCCCCACATGGCAGGACCCCATACCATGCTCAATTCCATCCGTACCCGCATCTTGCTGACCTGCGTCGCCATCGTGGTGGGCGCATTGACCCTCGCCGGCGGCCTCAACTACGTCGTCACCCGCTCCTACAACGACGACGCGATCCGCCAGAACCTGCAGTCCGTCGCGCGCGGCCATATCGCCGGCATCGACGACTGGGTGGCCTCCAAGACCCGGATGGTGGTGGCGCTGCAGGATGCGGCGCTGTCGGCCGATCCGGTGCCGGCGCTCAAGACCGTGGCTGCATCGGGCGGCTTCATCAGCGTGTATGTCGGCTACCCCGACAAGACCTACAAGTTCGCCGACCCGACCGGGATTCCGCCGACCTACGATCCGACCTCGCGCCCCTGGTACAAGCAGGCCGTGGAGGCCGGCAAGCCGGTGGTGACGCCGCCCTACATCAGTGCCAGCACCGGCAAGCTGGTGGTCACGTTCGCCGTGCCCATCCTGCGCGACGGCAGCCTGAAGGGCGTGGTCGCCAGCGATGTGTCGATGGACGCCGTGATCGCCAACGTCAAGGCCATCCACCCGACGCCGGCCAGCTTCGGCTTCCTGGTCAATGCCGCCGGCAAGATCGTCGCCCATCCCGATGACAAGCTCACGCTCAAGCAGTCCACCGACCTGTCGGCCGACCTGAACGAAGCGACCCTCGCCGCGCTTGCGCAGAGCGACAAGCCGCTGCAGGTCGAAGTGGGCGGCGCCGCCAAGCTGCTGCATCGCCAGGGCGTGCAGGGCACCGATTGGGGCCTGGTGGTGGCGCTCGACAAGTCCGATGCGACCGCCGGCATGCGTTCGCTGGTGGCCACGTCGATCGGCGTGCTGGTGGTGGTGGCGCTGGTGGCGGCCGTCATCGTCGGTGCGATGACGGCGCGCGCGTTCCGCCGCCTGTCGATGATCCGAGACGCGATGGACGACATCGGCTCCGGCAGCGGCGACCTGACCAAGCGCCTGCCCGCCGACGGCCAGGACGAAGTCGCGCAGATCGCCCGCTCGTTCAACGCCTTCGCCGACAAGCTGACCGCGGTGCTGCAGCAGATCCGCGCGGGCAGCGACTCGGTGCGCTCGGCCGCGCAGGAGATCGCCGCCGGCAATGCGGACCTGTCGCAGCGCACCGAAGAGCAGGCCAGCTCGCTGGAGCAGACCGCCTCCAGCATGGAAGAGCTGACCAGCATCGTGAAGCAGAATGCCGACAACGCGCGTCAGGCCAGCTCGCTGGCGGTCAACGCCTCGGATGTGGCGACGCGCGGCGGCAGCGTGGTCGGCCAGGTGGTCCAGACCATGGGCGGCATCAACGAGAGCAGCAAGAAGATCGCCGACATCATCGGCGTGATCGAGAGCATCGCGTTCCAGACCAACATCCTCGCGCTGAACGCCGCCGTGGAAGCGGCGCGCGCGGGCGAGCAGGGCCGCGGCTTCGCGGTGGTGGCGAGCGAGGTGCGCAGCCTGGCGCAGCGCTCGGCGGGTGCCGCCAAGGAGATCAAGGCGCTGATCCATGACTCGGTGGACCGCGTGTCCAACGGCACCGCGCTGGTCGACCAGGCCGGCGTGACCATGGCCGAGATCGTCGAGGCCGTGAAGCGCGTGACCGACATCATGGGCGAGATTTCCTCGGCCTCGGAAGAGCAGAGCAGCGGCATCGAGCAGGTCAACCAGGCCGTCAACCAGATGGACCAGGTGACCCAGCAGAACGCCGCGCTGGTCGAGCAGGCCGCCGCTGCGGCGGAGTCGCTGGAAGAGCAGGCGCGCAACCTGAACGACGCAGTCGGCTCGTTCCGCCTGTCGCACTGACGGCGGCGTACCGGGCGGGTTCAGGCGGCGGCCGTGCTCAGCTCGGCCGCCAGCGCCGCGTCCAGCGCCTGGGCGCGCTGGATCGCCGGCCGCGCCTGGATGCGGTCGACGTAGGCCCGGATCACCGGTGTTTCCGGCACCAGCTTGAACCCCACCATCCAGTGCAGCGCGGCACCCCACAGCACATCGGCGGCGGTGAAGCGCGCGCCCAGCAGGTACGGGCCGCGCGCGAGCTGCGCATTGATCAGGTTGTTGACCGCATCGAAGTCGCCATACGGTGACCGCGACGCCGGGGCCGGCGGGCGCTGCATCGAGCGGTCCACCAGGGCGGGCTCGAGGCACGAGCCGTAGAACACCATCCACCGCAGATAGGGCCCGCGCAGCGGGTCGCCCACCGCCGGCGACAGGCCGGCTTCCGCATACAGCTCCGCCGCGTACATGTAGACGGCTGCCTGCTCGGTGATCAGCACGTCGCCGTGGCGCAGCGCCGGGACCTTGCCCATCGGATTGATCTCGAGATAGGCGGGCGCGCGCTGCTCGTTCGTCTTGAAATAAGGCGCTGCGGGTTGTCGACCGCTGAATGATGGCGGTTCGGCGCTCACAAGCCGGCTCCACTAAGTCATTGATTTTTAAGGGGTGTGGCGAGATGTGTATAAGACGATGACTTATAGCAACTCCTATGAGGCCAAGCGCATCGATCTCATCCGGACGACACTTGCCTCTCTGATCCATCAACACCGTGCCTGATTTTCCGGGGAGAAAAAATCAGCGATCGCGCACAGCGTCATCAGTCGCATTTTCGGATGCATCCCTGACGGCCAACTCAATATCCATTGCAGACGGTTGTGTTGGTGATCTTAAGGTTGATCCGGCCTCCGTATTCGTCAGCGCAGACATTTATTCGTTGCATCGCAACATAATGTTTTGCTTTTGCCAATAATGCTCATCTCTTATTGGAAACACAGGAAATCAAGATGAGAAGAATTGGAAAACTTGGTGGCCAAGTCAGCAATTTTTTTAAAGGGAATTCACGTTCATCCGGATCATCCCGCGGCCGGACACAGGAGGTGGAAGAGGGCTCCTCCAGGCGAGCCGCCCGTTCCCCGAGTCCGGAGTTTTCGAATTTGCGCAGCCGGTCCAACAGTGCAACCAGCTCACCTGTATATAGCCGGTCCAACAGCGCAACCAGCTCACCCGTGCGCAGCCGCCCTATCAGTACGGTCGCCTCGCCGACACGGTTCGATGGGCGCGGCAGGGTCACGGACCCGGGCCATATCCAGTACCAGACCTCAGAGTGGGAGCGTGAGCAGTACGGGCTGAGTGACGCCATCGGCCACTCGCGATACACTGGCTACGGTGCGCCTCGGCCGGAGCGTTTCCCGGTCGAGGGGCACCTTCCCAACGGCCAGTATTTCAACGTGACCGGGGTCAGAGGCATCGTCTTATACACATCTCGCCGCATCTCTTAAAAATCAATGACTTACTGGAGCCGGCTTGTGAGCGCCGAACCGCCACCATTCAGCGGTCGACAACCCGCAGCGCCTTATTTCAAGGGGTTCCAGGAGGTGCGCTCAAAAATGAGGCAAGAGTTATGTATAAGACGATGGGTCAGAGGGCCGGCCATCAACGCCGGCGACGACCATGTGATCGACCATGGCTACGCGAGCCATGTGATCGACCATGGCGAAATGTCTTACGACCAGGCTGCCCGTTATAGGGAGTATCAGAGTCAGCCGGTCTTTCCCAGCTATGAGACGAGCGGCCACGACCGAAGCAACTGCGTGCACGGTCACGCCGAACTGGGCCGGGAAATATTCGGGTGGAATATCCAACACGACCAGCACGCAACGCCGCAGGACCTGGCCGAGCAGATGCGCGGCCTGAGGGTCGATGGCTACAGCAGCTATAGAAACGGCAACGATAGCGACAGCGAGTAGTGAACCGCCCGGCGCTGGACTGCATGTCCTCATGCGCCGGGGCTGTGCCGGGCGCCGCGGCGCCTGGCCTTCCGCTTCATCCGGATCTGTGGCATTCGGAGACCGAGGTGTGAAGAAAGAGTCAAGCCCCTCCGTTTTCGTGCTAAGCGAATTGTAATGATAGTGATTTTCATTTGCGATCCGCGGCTTCTACGGTTGGGGGAGGGGTTCACTCATGCGGTTCTTGCGTTGCGTTCCGGCTTGGCTGGGGGCGGCGGTCATGGCTTCGGCGGTGATGCCCGCTGCCCATGCGGAAGAAAGCCAGTTCGCCTACGTCTACACGACAGACCTGCTGCCCAAGGGCGCCAAGGAAATCGAGCAGTGGATGACGTGGCGCCATCAGAAGATCGGCGGCTACTACGACCAGGTCGAAGGGCGCACGGAAGTCGAATACGGTCTGACCGACCGGCTCCAGGTGGCCCTGTACGGCAACTACGCCTGGGCGCGGGCGTACCACAACGGTCCGTCCGGCGCGACCACGCCGCCCGAGCAGTTCGCTGACAAGGACGTCGACCCCGATGCGCGCTGGAGCGACAAGCGTTTCGTCGGCGTCTCCGCTGAAGCCATCTACCGCGTGCTCAGCCCCTACACCGATGGCGTGGGCCTGGCGTTCTATGTCGAGCCGACGATCGGTCCGCAGTTCAAGGAACTGGAAACGAAGGTCATCCTGCAAAAGAATTTTCTCGATGACCGGCTGACGGCCGCGTTCAACTTCACCTATGCGCCCGAGTGGCGCTACCTGGCCGACGACGCGGCTGCCTCGGGCAAGAGCTGGCAGGAAGAGACCGACATCAACTTCAATGTCGCCGTCTCGTACCGCTTTGCGCCGAACTGGTCGGCCGGCGTCGAGTTCGTCAACGAGCGCGAGTACAACAGCTATCGCTTCCGCAACCAGTCGAACGGCGGCTATTACTTCGGGCCGACGATCCACTACGGCGGCAAGAACTTCTTCGTGACGGCCACCTTCCTGGAGCAACTGCCCTGGGCGAGCGCGCACTCGGACACCGTCGACGGCACGCTGGTGAGCGGCCGCACCTTCGACAACGACTTCGAGAAGTACCGCGTGCGGATCAAGATGGGCTACTACTTCTGAGCGCGAGGACACGCAATGCAGCACGGACAATGGCTATGGGTGCCCCTGGCGGCGATCTCCACCTCGGTCTATGCGACCACCTATTTCACGACGGAGCAGGCGCAGCAGGCGCTCTTTCCCGGCGAGAAGCTGACGCCCGCATTCGTCACGCTCACCGATGACCAGGTTCACCGGATCGAAACGGCCACCGACGTCAACGTCCGCCACAAGGACATCAAGGCGTGGAAGGCCGAGCATGGCGGCTGGTTTATCCTCGACGAGGTGGTCGGCAAGCACGAGTTCATCACCTACGCCGTCGCGCTGAATGCCGACGGCAGCGCGCGCCAGATCGAGATCATGGATTACCGCGAATCGTACGGCTACGAGGTGCGCAATCCGGAGTGGCGCAAGCAGTTCGTCGGCAAGACGGCGGCGGACCCGCTGCGGCTCAACGAGGACATCCGCAACATCAGCGGCGCGACCCTGTCGTCGCGGCACGTCACCGATGGCGTGAAGCGGGTGCTGGCCACCTATGCCGTCGCCCTCAAGTAAGCTGCGCCGCGCCCGGCCGCTGCTCGGGACCCTGGTCGACATCACGGCCAGGGGGCCGGACACGGTCTTGCAAGCCGCGCTCGACGCGGCGTTCGCGGCCATCGAACGCGTGCAGCGGCTGATGAGCTTTCACGCGGAAGACAGCGACGTCTCCCGCATCAACGCCGCCGATGCGGGCGCCGAGGTCTGCGTCGACGCGCAGACGTATTGCGTCCTGGAGCGCGCCGTGGCGTTGGGCGAGCTGTCCGATGGCGCGTTCGACATCGCCACCGCGGGCGTGCTGGTGAAGCAGGGCTTTCTGCCGCGACACGCCGGCGTGCGGCATCCCGCGCCGGGCGCGACCTTCCGGGATCTCATCCTGCAGGCGGGCCACCGGGTGCAATGGCGCCGCAAGGGCTGGATCGACCTGGGCGGCATCGCCAAGGGGTACGCCGTCGATTGCGCGATCGCGGCGCTGCGGGCCCATCGCGTGGACAGCGGCGTCGTCAATGCCGGCGGCGACCTGCGCTGCTTCGGCCGGGCGGAGCCGATCCATGCGCGCCGGCCGGATGCGCCCGCCACGCTGGTGCCGCTGGGCTGGCTGCACGACCTGGCGATCGCGACATCCAGCGGCTATTTCGCCGGCGTCGAGCGCGATGGCCGGCAGATCGATCCGCTGGTCGATCCCGGTCGGCAAGCCTGCGCTGTCTGGGAAGACAGCATCAGCGTGGTGGCCGCCGACTGCATGACGGCAGATGCGCTGACCAAGGTGGTGCGCCTCGCGCAGCGGCGCGCGCCCGAGATGCTCGATCGTTTCAACGCGCAGGCCGTGGTCGTCAGCGCGCAGGCCATCGGCCTGTGCGGTGCCCCGCTGCTGCAAAGGACCGGCACACCATGACTTCTCCCTCCGTGCTGCGGCTGCCGGTGCGGCTCAGCCAGCGGCACAAGCGCTGGCTCTATGCGACCGCCACCGTGCTGTGCGTCTCGGGCCTCGGCTGGCTGGCCGCGCATGACCTGCTGGGCGGGCAGGGGGCATTCGGCGATGCGCCGCACCCGTCCGAGCCCTGGTGGCTGCGTGTGCACGGTGCCGCAGCCATGGCCTTCCTGGTGGCGCTGGGCTCGCTGCTGCCCGGCCATGTCAGCCGGGCCTGGCAGATGCGCAGAAACCACCGCTCGGGCCTGTTCATGCTGGGGCTGGTGCTGCTGCTGATCGCGACCGGATACGGGCTGTACTACGCCGGCGACGAACAGACCCGCCCCTGGATCAGCTGCGTTCACTGGGTGCTCGGCCTGGCGGCGGCCGGCATGGCGCCGCTGCATGTCTATCTGGGGCGGCGCAGGGCCGAGGGCGGCAAGGACCGGGGGGCCGCCAGGCACGATCCGGATGCGCCCGCAGCGTCGGCCGGTGCCGGCGTCACCGGACAGGCGCAACGCCGGGCCAAGGGCGATGCCGCCGGGCGTGCCTGAGTGCCGGATCGAGGCCGGGCGGGACTGGCGAAGAGACGCTGCCGCCAGCCCCTGTCGTATCGACGGTTGAATCGCCGGCAATGGATCAAGCGACGATCACGGTCGGATCCCAGGTAACGTATCCGGCCAGCACTTGATTTTCGTTGTTGTCGTCCACGGTGAACAGCGCGGCGCAAGCCCAGAAATTCTGGGCCGTTCCCTGGGCGCCGACCAGGGCATCGCACCTGGAAAAGCTTTCCGGGACATTCTTGAACGGATAGCCGTTGGGAGCCGTCGGCTGGGCCGCGCCCTGAAGCGTGATGACGTTGACATGCGATGGGTTGAGAACGGTCCCACCGCCCGACAGCGCGTAGATAAAGGCCGCGCTGTCCGAATTGCCGGAGGTGCTGGTGCAGTAGAACGACAGGGTGTCCTCGACGTGGGCATTGAGCGTGATATTGCCGGGGTCGCTTCCGGTGCTCCAGCCGCGCGGGTCATCGGAAACCATGTAAATGTAGGCGTGCCCGATCGCGGTGGGGTGAATCGGGTCTTTGCTCAGATTCGAATTGCCCGCGAGGATGGCATCGACGTTCATCGTTGTCATCACGTTGATGGTCAGGTGCTGGCTGGCATCTGCCCCGACCTTGCCTCGAGCTGGTGTATGTGCTTCTGCCATGATGGTCCCCTTTTACATTGGTGCCTACTCTGTTTGCCGGTTTTCGGCGACCCCGGGAAAACAACAAAAGCGATACCGCCATGCCGGCAATCGAGCATGCGTCGTGGTACTGAATCCAGTCAATTCGTGCTGCGCGGACGTAATGCATCCCGCGCCAGCCGCTGATGACGGATGGTCGAAGTGTCGAATGCCGGGGATGGTGATGCTGACGATCCCCCCTCACCTTTTAAACCGCGTTTGATGTTGATGTGATGTGCGCGGTATATTCCGCGTTTTTGCCGGATTGCTGTATTCGCGCGATTCACACCGGAAAGCGGGGAATGGCGTTTTGTAGCGTTTTGTTTTGCCGCGTGCTGGAGCCTATGTCGGCATGCACATCGTTGCAAATTCTTCGTGCTTATGTCAGTTGTAACCGCCGAGAATCGAGGCCGCCTGTTTTTGCTCAAGCGATCATTCCGGCGGGATTTTTAATCCCCGATGTTTCGCGCCGCTGCGACGCGCCTGTTTCAATCGGTGGCATTCCCCCACGGGCTGCCGGCGGCTCGCTGAGGCATGGATGGAAACGTGGCCCGAACCCGGGCGGGCCGGGCGGCACCGACGCGCATCGCCGACCGCTCACGGCAGACGGGCTTGCGGCAGCCGCCGAGCGGGTGGAACGACCGGCCCGCTGGCAGGGGCGTGTGCCGAAGTCTGCACTAACACTCGTCCCGTCCGCCCTGGCGTGTTGTGCGAGATGGTCCGGCGCAGGAAGCGACTGCCGGGGACGCCCCGGCGCCGAGCATGCTAGTCGCCGGAAGCGCAGACGCTGCGATGTGGCCGGCTTTCAAACAATGCGCCATGCGCCCGCCCGCAGCGAGGGCTCGCTCGTGAGGCGTGTCGCCGAATTCGCAGCGTATCTGCGGGTTCGCGCACCCGCGCTTACCCGAGCTCAGCGCGCCCGGGCGTGTCGTCAAATGCTTCCAATCGTTCCTTGGGGCGAATCCATGAGCGAATTTTTTGCACCGGAATGGATGCGTATTCGGTCCAGATGATTTCCGCACCGTCTTCAAATTCCTCATAAATGGGGAGAAGGCTCGTCAATCCTTCGAGTACCCATTTCCCTTTTCGGGTTGGATCCGAGGTGTCTTCGAATTCCGTGCACGCCTCGGCTGCAAATGCCTGCGCTTTCGAGTAGGCGGTTTCGCGATGATCCGCCTGCAGGAGAATCGTGTTTTCCCAGGCGCAGCATGCCTCGTCTTCAACGGGCTCGGCCTGGTCGTCCCAGGCGGCCCGGAGAATATACGTCGCAACCCACCACCCGTGGGGAGCATGATTTCGGAACGGGATTTTGGTCTGCACAGTCTTTTCGCTTCTGCTTTTGGCCGTGAAGGCGGCGATTCTACTGAGTGAATGTCTGATTGGGTTCGAAATTGCTTACCCGGAGCTTGATTGGGGGGAATTTTGCCCGGATGTGCCGGTGGACTCATTTCCCGGGTTTGTCAAGCCAAATAATAGGGATTGGGAGCGCGTCCCGATGTGTCAGGCTTCCCGGCAACCTGCTTGAGGGCATCGTCTTATACACATCTCGCCGCACCCCTTAAAAATCAATGACTTACTGGAGCCGGCTTGTGAGCGCCGAACCGCCATCATTCAGCGGTCGACAACCCGCAGCGCCTTATTTCAAGGGGTTCCAGGAGGGTGCGCTCAAAAATGAGGCAAGAGTTATGTATAAGACGATGGCTTGAGGGCCAGGTCCGCTGCAGTAGTACCATTCGTCATCTGATGATTGCCTGGAGCAGGGGACCAACACGTAGGACAAGGCAAGGAGGGGATGCATTCTTGACGTTTCCAAGCATTTGAATACCCTACCGGTCTTTGCAATTTGCTTTCGATACTGTGCGGGTTTTGATTTGTTCAGTATCGAAGCGGTAAATTGCGGCGGCTCTCCCCAAAAGAAATCGCAAAAACCTATGAAAAATTCAGTCTCGCCGGGGCGCGTCCTCGTATTGTCGGCGGCCGCGTTGGCTTTGCCGTGCGCTGCTCAGACCTCGGCTCCGGCCGCACCGGCCGCAATGGAGCGGCCGGCCCAGGATCCGGCCGTTCGGGTCGTGTCTTACAACGAAAGCCACGTCATTGGACTTGATGGCAAAGACGTCTCCACGGTCGCGGTGTCGGTGCAGGTGCTGAAGACCGGCGCGCTCGAAAGCGCCAAGCAGCATACGCTCAGCTTCAGTCGCAGCGCGCAGAAAGTCGACGTGCTCGAGGCCTATACGCTGAAGGCCAATGGACGCCGCGTTCCTGTGCCGCGGGCAAGCTGGCAGATGCGCAAGGACGAGGGGCGCAAGGGTGCGACGGCGATGTTCTCGGATTACAGCAGCATCGGTTTGATCTTCCCGGATCTGGCCGTGGGAGATAGCACGGTGCTGAAGTACCGCACCTCTACAGTCGAGCCGCTCTTTCCCGGCAAGCTTTCGATCGACCGGAGTTTCGCGCGGAGCCTGGCCATCGATCATGCTGTCGTCAGCGTGGATGCACCGGCGGCCATGCGCTTGCAATACGCCGCGCGTGATGTGCAGGAAAGCGCTGTGGTCAAGGGCGGGCGCCAGCATTTGACCTGGACCTGGGAGAACAAGGTGCCCCAGCTCACCGATCGCAATGACTGGTCGGTGGTTGATCCGGAAGCTGAGCCCGGGGTTGCGTTGAGCAGCTTCACCGACTGGACCGATCTGGCCCGAAGCTATGTCGAGCGCGCCACGCCAAAGGCGGCAGTGACGCCGCGCGTGCGTCAGCTCGCCGCACAGATCGTGGGCGAGCGCGGCGCGGTTGAAGACAAGGCCCACGCCATTTACGACTGGGTCAGCCAGAACATCAGCTATGGCGGCAACTGCGTGGGAATCGGTGCCGTTGTCCCCCGTGACCTGGATGTCGTCCTCGACGCGAAGATGGGCGACTGCAAGGATCACGCGACGCTTATGCAAGCCTTGCTGGCAGCCCAAGGCATTGCCAGCGAACAAGTGCTCGTCAATTCGGGCAATGTCTACAAGCTGCCCAAGATCGTCGTGGCTTCGACGGTCAACCATGTCATCAACTACCTGCCGGAACTCAAGCTTTTCGTGGATGCCACGGACGGCGGCACCGTGTTTGGCCGGCTGCCGGTGGCGGACCAGGGCAAGCCGGTGCTGAGCGCGGCATCGGATGTGCCGACCCGCACTCCGGTCGACAAGGGCGATAACACCCAGGTTCTGAGCTCGCGCCTGCGTATCGACAACGATGGCTCTGTCGAGGGGGACATGGTTGTGCGGGTGACCGGGCGGTTTGCCGAGCGGGCACGCCAGCGCCTGCTCGATGTCGGCAAAGATACACAGGCACGCTTCATTCGCGAAGTGTTCCGCCGCTATGGCCTGGAGGCCGATGGCACCTTTGAGTTCGACGACCCGCGTCCGCTGGTGGCCCAGTTTTCCTACAGGGGCACGTTCAAGGTGAAAAAGGCTGTCCGCTATCCCGGATCGGGCGGGTTCGAAATCAGTCCTTGGCTGTATACCGAGGCGGCGGTGGGCCGTTTTGCCGAGCAAGCCTTGCTGCCGGTGGAGCCACAGGATACCGTTTGCCTGCCCGGTGCCAGCACGGAGGAATACGTCATCACGCTGCCCGAGAAGTTGCAAGTGCTGTCGCTGCCCGAGGGGGCAAAGGTGGATACGGAGTTGCTCAGCTACGAAAGCCGCTATTCACTGGACGGCCGAGTGTTGAAGGTCAACCGCACGCTGAGCGACCGCAGCCCTGCCATGATTTGCTCGGCCGACGTTTCGACACGCATCAGCGAGGCTCTGCGCCCCGTTCTCGACGACACGCGTCAGCAATTGCTCTACAAGTAAGCTGCCTTGCGTTGACACTACGACGTTCGGTTCTTTGAGGCGGCCGCCGAAAATCCGATTCCTGTGATCGGGGCCATAGCGCTTCGGCGCTGGCCGGCCTCAAGCCACCTCGTTATACAGAAGTCAGGGACTGCCTCTGAGCGCTTGAATCGTAGAAGCGGCGTCCATGGTGCGCTGCAGGCCGATCCAGATGGTCTTGGCGCCGGGCTCACCATCGCTCTTGCGTCCGAGGAAGCCGCCGAGCGAGGCCACCAAGCGGATCATCTGGTTGAGCGTGACCGGCGTTTTCGGCGCAGTCTTCTTGGCCAGCAGATGGGCGCCTCGTATTTCGTCGGCATCAAAGAACCGCGCGGCATCCAGGTCCGGACACGTCCGACCCAGCCGCATCAGCCGGGCAATGCGCCAAGCCACGATCATGTACAGCACCAGCGCGCGCTCGACTCGATCGATTTGCGCTAGCTGCAAGGTCTCGACCTTGCACCCGGTCTTGAGCACGTGGAAGAACATCTCGATCTCCCAGCGCGCTCGGTACCAATCCACCAGCTCGATGATGGCCTGCGCGTCCAGCGCTTCGCGGTTGGTCAGCAGCCGCCACACCACGGGCTTGACGCCGGCCCGCGCTCCGATCTCCCGTGCCTCAATGCAGGTCAATTCCACGCCACCATGGCCGGCCAGCTTCACCCGTTGTGCGCGCAAGGCTTGCGTGACCTGGCGCGCCGGGCTGCCTGCGCGTCGCGGCAACGTGAAGGTGAGTTCCCCAAGCTTGGCACTGGCCTGCAGGCGATCCCACAGCTTGCCCGCCTCGTCCAGACTGCGGTCATGTCGGCAGCGAATCAGCCAGTCAGCCGGGTGTCCCTGCGCCTGCGCACGTGCCATCAGCGCACCGATATCCCCTTCGCGGTCCACCACGTAGACCAGGCGGGTGCGGGGCAACCGCGCAGCTTGCCCGGCCACCCGCTCATACCCTTCGATCCTGCGTACGCTCTCCTTGAGCCCGCCCCGTGAACCATCCGCCTCGCGGGGCTCTCGCGCCCACATCCACGCGTCGAGCACACCCAGCGGCTCGCGATCGGGTGTCACCGCATAGGTCGGATGCAAATACATCCCCCGTTGCACTTCATAGCTCAATGGACCCAGCCCCTCGATCTCCTGTCCATTGAAGTCCAACTCGGTTGTATCCGCGATGCATAGCATCACGGGATGCGCGCCAGCCCGCTGCGCTGTGCGCTCCCAGTGCGGCTGCATTACGTCGCGCCAATCGATCTCCGTATTGCCCAGAAAGCGATAGGCCCCAACCGTCTCGCTCCAACCATTACACGCCCCGGGGATGCTCGCCGTGGGGTGCGCCGACAACCGCTTGAGCAGCTCCTTGGCGCGCCGGTCCCGGCGCGGATCGCCCAGATACAAACTCTCGAATTCCTCGTCCACCCACGCTCCAGAATCGCCGGCCATCTCGGCTCCAAATCCAGTGAGTAAACGCGAATCCTCGATCGCTTACAACCCCGGGGCCGTCAACTTCGGACGACTTCTTATAACGAGGTGGCCTCAAGGAGACCGCTTGATGGCGCATAGGGCACGCCAACGCGCAATGTCGTGTGACACGACCGGGCCGCTTCGTCACCCTGGCCCGACATGGGGCGAATGCGGCCGGCTGACGGAGAACGATCGCTGCCAACCGTGGGCGGTCGTTTGAGCCGGATGTCGAGATTCACTGAAGCTCTGAACAGTGACCCGCGATCCATCGGCGTTCCCGGCGGAGTGGCTCGGTCTTTGACAGCAGGGTCAGTGGCCCCAGTTCGCCCCTTCTTTGCCGTTCGACGTTGAGCCGTCCGAATGGCAGCCATGGGCCGGCAAGCGTCGCCGTCATTTAGAATCATGCACTTTGCCCGTACGCCCATGTGGTTCAAAAATCTCCAGCTTCATCGTCTTCCGGCGCCTTGGGCCGTGACCCCTGATCAGCTTGAAAAATGGCTGGCGCCCCACGCGTTCCAGCCGGGCAACAGCGTCGAGAAGCAGAGCTTCGGATGGGCATCGCCACGCGATGATGGCGCGCTCGTGTATTCGATCAACCGGCAGATGCTGCTGGTGTTTCGCGCTGAAAAGAAGCTGCTGCCGGCGTCGGTCGTCAATCAGGTGACCAAAGCCCGGGCGCTTGAGATCGAGGAGCAGCAGGGCTTCAAGCTCGGGCGCAAGCAGTTGCGCGAACTCAAGGAGCAGGTGACCGACGAGTTGCTGCCGCGCGCGTTCAGCATTCGCCGCGATACCCGTGTGTGGATCGATACGGTAAACGGTTGGCTCGTCATCGATGCCGCTTCACAGGCTGTTGCCGACGACGTGCGCGGCCTGCTCGTGAAATCGATCGACCCGTTGCCGCTCGCCAGCGTTCACGTGGCGCTTTCGCCGGTCGCCGCGATGACGGAGTGGCTGCTGTCGGGCGAGGCGCCGGGCGGATTCACCGTGGACCAGGACGCCGAGTTGCGCTCGAGCGGCGAAGGCGGCGCCACGGTGCGATACGTCGGCCACGCGCTGGAAGCGGACGACATGCGGCGGCACATCGAAGCCGGCAAGCAATGCATGCGCCTCGCGATGACCTGGGAGAACCGGATCGCCTTCGTGCTGACGCCGTCGCTGACGATCAAGCGTGTCACGCCGCTGGACGTGATCAAGGAGGCGGCGGACCCAACCGCGCAAAACGACGACGAACGCTTCGACTCGGATGTCGCGCTGATGACGGGTGAATTGGGGCGGATGTTGACCGATCTGGTCGAGATCCTGGGCGGCGATCAGCACGGCTCGATGCATCAGGCCGCGGCAGCCTGAACGCCTTCGGCCGTCGATGCTCATCGCCCCGCGACGGCCAGGGCTCCAGCGGCAGGTATCAAGCGCGAATGACGTAATTGGTCGACAACTGATCGGTTTGGGATCGGACTGACCGTTTGAATGCCTGTTCTATGGGATGGCCAAGGGGCAACACATGGCCGCTCGGGGTGGACCCCCCCCCTGACAACACAATGAAGAACATCATCCTCATCCTGCTTTTGGGTACGTCGCTGCTGGGCGGGTGTGCCGTGTATCTGCCCGATGATGGTCCCGTCGCACGGCCGCAAGGCTGCCCGGGTAACGGCTTCTGCCCGCCGGGGGCAGGCGAAAAAGGGCAATTGCTGAGCGGCTGACCTTAGCGCCCGACTTCATCAGCTCGGTCACCGATGAGGTGATGGCCGAGGCGTTGGCCTGGCAGAGCCTAGCGAGCATCTTGACGCCATGTAGGACGCCCCGCTCCTTCATAAGTGTTTGAAATTGAAGAGTTTTTCGGTCCTTGGTGAGCTCAGGTGCGCCCAAGAGTTCCAAACTGAGTGACCAAAGTTCCAGATTGAGTGAATCTCGACATCGACATCGACACCCCCCCTCGTTCTTGAAATCGTCACACCCCGTCCATATAATTAGCACTCGCCTGGGAGGAGTGCTAACAACGCACCCTGCCACCGAAGCTTCCTGAGCGCCGCATCCTAGCGGCGCGTTTTGTGAATAAACACTCACTTTGCATCGAGGAGTTTGTATGAATCTGCGTCCCTTGCATGATCGCGTGATCGTGAAGCGCCTGGACAACGAGACGAAGACCGCTTCCGGCATCGTCATTCCCGACGCCGCCGCAGAAAAGCCGGACCAGGGCGAAGTGCTGGCTATCGGCCCGGGCAAGAAAGACGACAAGGGCAACCCGATCTCGCTGGACGTCAAGGTTGGCGACCGCGTGCTGTTCGGCAAGTACGCCGGCCAGGCCGTGAAGGTGGATGGCCAGGAACTGCTGGTCATGCGTGAAGAAGACATCATGGCCGTGGTGACGAAGTAAGCACGCGCTCAGTCGCAATCGCTTACTTGTAACCCATTCCTCATTGCCGGTGCGCTCTGCGCGGGCAACACCCAAAGTATTCGGAGATTTTGAAGATGGCAGCTAAAGACGTAGTGTTCGGCGATGCCGCACGCGCCAAGATGGTCGAAGGCGTCAACATTCTCGCCAACGCCGTGAAGGTGACCCTGGGCCCGAAGGGCCGCAACGTGGTGCTGGAGCGCAGCTTCGGCGGCCCGACCGTGACCAAGGACGGTGTGTCGGTCGCCAAGGAAATCGAGCTGAAGGACAAGCTGCAGAACATGGGCGCGCAGATGGTCAAGGAAGTCGCTTCCAAGACCAGTGACAACGCCGGTGACGGCACCACCACCGCCACCGTGCTGGCCCAGTCGATCGTGCGCGAAGGCATGAAGTACGTGGCCGCCGGCATGAACCCGATGGACCTGAAGCGCGGCATCGACAAGGCCGTTGCCGCCGCCGTCGAAGAGCTGAAGAAGATCAGCAAGCCGACCACCACCAGCAAGGAAATCGCCCAGGTTGGCGCCATCTCGGCCAACAGCGACGAGTCGATCGGCCAGCGCATCGCTGAAGCCATGGACAAGGTCGGCAAGGAAGGCGTGATCACCGTCGAAGACGGCAAGTCGTTGGCCGACGAGCTGGACGTCGTGGAAGGCATGCAGTTCGACCGCGGCTACCTGTCGCCGTACTTCATCAACAACCCGGAAAAGCAGGTTGTCCAGCTGGACAACCCGTTCGTGCTGCTGTTCGACAAGAAGATCAGCAACATCCGCGACCTGCTGCCGGTGCTGGAGCAAGTGGCCAAGGCCGGCCGCCCGCTGCTGATCATCGCTGAAGACGTCGAAGGCGAAGCCCTGGCGACGCTGGTGGTCAACAACATCCGTGGCATCCTGAAGACCGCCGCCGTCAAGGCTCCGGGCTTCGGCGATCGCCGCAAGGCCATGCTGGAAGACATCGCCATCCTGACGGGCGGCCAGGTCATCGCCGAGGAAGTCGGCCTGACGCTGGAAAAGGCAACCCTGAACGATCTGGGCCAAGCCAAGCGCGTCGAAATCGGCAAGGAAAACACCACGATCATCGATGGCGCCGGCGATGCCCGCAACATCGAAGCGCGCGTCAAGCAAGTGCGTGCCCAGATCGAAGAAGCGACCTCGGACTACGACCGTGAGAAGCTGCAAGAGCGCGTGGCCAAGCTGGCCGGCGGCGTGGCAGTGATCAAGGTGGGTGCGGCCACCGAAGTCGAAATGAAGGAAAAGAAGGCCCGCGTGGAAGATGCGCTGCACGCCACCCGCGCTGCCGTGGAAGAAGGCATCGTGGCCGGCGGCGGTGTCGCGCTGCTGCGTGCCCGCGCTGCCGTTGCCAGCCTGAAGGGCGCCAACGCTGACCAGGACGCCGGCATCAAGATCGTGTTGCGCGCGATGGAAGAGCCGCTGCGCCAGATCGTCACCAACGCTGGCGACGAAGCTTCGGTCGTGGTGGCCAAGGTCATCGAAGGCAAGGGCAACTACGGCTACAACGCCGCCACCGGCGAGTACGGTGACCTGGTCGAAATGGGCGTGCTGGACCCGACCAAGGTGACCCGCACCGCGCTGCAGAACGCCGCTTCGGTCGCGTCGCTGATGCTGACGACCGACGCTGCCGTGGCCGAACTGCCGAAGGACGATGCAGCGCCGGCCATGCCGGGCGGCATGGGTGGCATGGGCGGCATGGACGGCATGATGTAATTTGCCTGTCCGGCACCCGGCCCGGCCGCTGGTTTGACCCGGTGGCCGTTCCGAACAAAAAACCCCGCGGGTGCGAGCCCGCGGGGTTTTTTGTTGCCCGTGCTCGGATCGGCTGCATTGTTAAGGCCGAGTTAACAGCGGCCGGTAGCGCCGTTGGCTACAATCGGCTCGCACCGTCACACGGTGGACGAACAACAATTCAAAAGGGAAAGGTCATCAGATGAACGACATCGCGCGTGAGCCCGTACTGGGCGGCACCCCGGCTCCGGCCGTCCCGCAACCGCTGCGGGTGAGTTTCCGCGGCAGCGGCTCGGAATACTTCCGCATCTGGATCGTCAACCTGCTGTTGACCATCGTCACGCTGGGCCTCTACTCGGCATGGGCCAAGGTGCGCACGCTGCAGTATTTCTATCGCAACACCCGGCTGGGCGGGGCGAGCTTCAACTACCACGGTAGCCCCGCCGCCATTCTCAAGGGCCGCGCGATCGTCTTTGTGTTGGCGGTGGCGTTCAACCTGCTGAGCCAAGCGTCGCCCGTGCTGGCGCTGCTCATGATGGCCGCGATCGGGCTGGTGTTTCCATGGCTGCTGGTGCGGTCGCTGCGCTTCCGCATGGCCAATTCCAGCTACCGCGGCCTGCGTTTCGCCTTCACCGGCAAGGATGCCGAGGCGTACAAGGTTTTCCTGCTGTGGCCGGTCCTGACGTTTTTCACGTTCTATCTGCTGGCGCCGTTCGCGCACCAGCGCTTCAAGCAGTATCAGCACAAGAACACGCGCTTCGGGACCGCGTCGTTCGACTTTTCCGCCACTGCGGGCAATTTCTACGGCGTGTACCTGCGCACCGTCGGTTTCGCTGTGCTGGGTGTGATGTTGCTTGGTGCGGTTGCCGGGGTCATGGGGCTTTCGTCGGCGGCGTTCGGCGGTAAGGCTGGTGCGGCTGTGCTGTCGTTCGTGCCGTTCCTGTTGATGGTGGCGGTGATGCTGTTTCTTGGTCCCTATTTCCAGTCGCGCCTGCAGAATGTCGTGTGGAACCACACCACGCTGGGGGCGCATCGGTTCAAGAGTGAGGTCAGCGCGCGCAAGCTGTTCTGGATCTACCTCACGAATGCCGCGCTGCTGCTCGTCACGCTCGGCCTGTTCATGCCGTTCGCCAAGGTCCGCCTGGCCCGCTACAAGCTCGAATCGGTGACGCTGCTGGCTGCCGGCTCCCTCGACACCTTCATCGCGGGCGAGTCCACCAAGGTGGACGCGCTCGGCGATGCGGCGGTCGACTGGTACGACATCGATATCGCCCTGTAATGCTGGCCGGATGAGGGTGCGCGCATGATCCTTGCGACGTATTTCGATGGCCGCACGTCCCGCGCGCAGCCGGTGCGGCTGGCGGTCGAGCAGGGCGAGGCGGTCCTGTTCGATCCGGAGGGCGTGCCGGTGCGCCGCGCGCCGTTGTCCACGCTGCGGGTGTCGGAGCGCATCAAGCACGCGCCGCGCCTGATCACGTTCGACGACGGCGCCTTCTGCGAGATCGCCGATCCGGCCGAGCAGCAGGCGTTGAATGCGCTGCTGCACCGGACCGGCTACCGCGAAGGCGTGGTGGTGCGGGCGCAGAACAGTTGGCGGCTGGCGCTGGGCGCGCTGGTGCTCATGCTGGCCACGCTGGTGCTGGGGTATCGCTACGGCTTGCCGTGGGGAGCCCACGTGCTGGCCGACATGGTGCCGCAGCGGGCGGAGGTGCAACTCGGCCATGCCTCGCTGGCGGCCCTCGATGCGCACTGGCTCGAGGCCAGCAGGCTGCCGCCCGCGCAGCAGGCGCGCATCCGCGAGCGTTTCGCTGCGCTGCGCGCGCCCGATGCCACGCATGCCTACACCATTGCGTTTCGCGAGGCGGGCAAGCTCGGCGCGAACGCTTTTGCTCTGCCCGGCGGCGACATCATCGTCACCGACGCGCTGGTCAGGCTGGTGGGCGACGGCGATGGCTTGATGGGCGTGCTGGCGCACGAGGCGGGCCACGTCGAGTATCGCCATGGTCTGCGCCAACTGATCCAGTCGTCCGCCATCGGTGCGACGGCAGCGCTGCTGTTCGGTGACGTCTCCAGCATCCTGGCCGGCGTGCCGGCGACCATGCTGACGCTGCGCTATTCCCGCGATTACGAGCGCGATGCAGACCGCTATGCCGCGCGGATGCTGCAGCTCAACGGCCTGTCCGTGGCCGCCTTCGCGGACGTGCTGCAGGCGCTGGAAGACAGCCATGGCGGCACGCGCGGTACTGGCCGCACGGCCGGCAGGACGGAGCAGGGCGACGACGATGCCTCCGGATTCTTCTCGTCCCACCCGCTCACGCGCGAGCGCATCGAGACGTTGCGCCGCTTCGATCGCACGCACGGCGGCAGCGACGCGGATTGACGCCGCAGCCCCCGGGTGGGCCTCCGCGATTCATAGGGTGGCCCGTCATCCGTTTGACGGATTTCTTCCCCGCGCCGGAAGCACCAAGAATGGTCTTAAAAAAGGGGGAAGCGTGCGTGCACGGGGCGCTCCGGCGTCGATTCCATTCCACGCCGCCGGCCGCTGTCTCGATACGCTTTCAACGGCGACCCCCAACACGAACCGCAGTGCGGCAACCGGGCCGTGCGCGGTCGGACAACAGAGCGGGGGGCATGATGCGACAAGCCGAAACCAGCGTTGCAAACGCACTCGCAGGCGTCGTTCCTGAAACGATCGCGCGCCTGCTTCCGGATCGCATGACCATCGTCCGGGTCTTCCGGTTCGGCATTTCCGGTGGGGTCGCCACCGGCGTGCATGTGGCCCTGGCGATGCTGCTGATCACCGGCTTTTCAGCAACCCAGGTGGAGGCGAACGGTGTCGCCTTTGTCTGCGCCAATGTCTGCTCGTATCTGCTGAATGCGCTGTGGGCGTTCTCCGCCCGCCCGGGGCGGGACAACTTTCTTCGGTTCTTCTGTGTGTCGGTGTCCGGGTTGCTGTTGACGCTGGCCATCTCGTGGACAGCGCAGCGGTTGGGCGCCAATTACTGGACCGGCCTTGCCGGCATTCTGGCGACGGTGCCGCCGATCACGTTTGTTCTGCATCGGTTCTGGACGTTCCGCTAGCGCGATGGATGGCGCTGGCGGTTCCGGTGGCTCGTGCGATGCGGCCCGGTTACCGGGCGAAACTCGCGTCACCTCTCGGGGCGTCCTATATGTAGAGGTCTGACGACCGCTGCCGGTGGTGGGATCGCCCTGTCCGAGCCATGAACGGATCGCTGCTGTATCACGAGTTTGCGCTGTACTACGACCTCATCCATGCCCGCTACGATTACGCCGGGCAAGCCGCCGCGCTGCACGATCTGCTGCTCGGCCATGGTGTGCCCGACGGCTCGCACGTGCTGGAGGCAGCTTGCGGCACGGGAAGCTACCTCGCCCGGCTGAAGCGGCATTACGCGGTCAGCGGCTTCGATCGCAGTGAGGCGATGCTGCAGATCGCCCGCCGCAAGCTACCGGACGTGCCGCTGTTCTGCGCTGACCTGCGGGACTTCCATTGCCCGGCGCCGGTGGATGCAATCCTGTGCCTGTGCTCGGCGATCGCGTATCTGCGCTCCGTCGACGAACTGGCTGCGGCGGTCTGCGGTTTTGCGCGCGCGTTGCGGCACGGCGGGGTGCTCGTGCTGCGTCCATGGCTCACATCGGCGCAGGCGACGGAAGGACTGTCGTGGATGGATGCGTTCGACGGCGATGGGCTCAAACTGTGCCGGCAAGCGGTGCTCAAGCGTCAAGGCCGGGATTCGATACTCGATTTCCATTGGCTCGTCGCCACGCCGGGGGCGGGTGTGGCGCACAGCGTGGACCGGCATGTCCTGCGTCTTTTCGAAGACCAGGAGATCGGGGCGGCACTCTCACAGTGCGGATTGTCGGGCCGCCAGATCATGTTCGAGGGCTTCGGCCAGCCGCTGTGGGTCGCGCGCCGCGCGGGGCGGACATGACGCCCCTGCCGTTTCCGGTGCACGCGCGCGGTCGCCCGTTCCGGGTGTGCATCTGCGGCGGGGGCAGCCTCGCACATGCGCTGGCGGCGGTGCTGGGTGCGCAATCCTCGAACGAGGTGCGGCTCCTGACGCGCCAGCCCGCACGCTGGTCACGGACCATCCGGCTGATCTATCTCGACAAGGGCGAACTCTGCGGCAGGCTCCACGCGGTGTCGGATGATCCGGCCGAGGTGGTTGTCGATGCAGATCTCGTCATCCTGGCGGTTCCCCACGCGGCGCGCGAGGCTGTGCTGCGGCGCATCGCGTGCTGGCTGGGGGCGCGGACGTGGCTCGCGGGCTTTCCCGGCTTCGGGGGACTGGTCTGGGCAATCCGCCGCGTGCTGGGCGACCAGCCGGTCATGGGACTGCAACGCGTGCCGTATGTGCGGAAAGTCATCTCATACGGGCAGGTCGTGTGGGTCTCCGGCATCCGTCCGGAACTGTTCGTCGCAACCGTGCCGAGCGGCTATGCGCCGATGGCGGCCCGGTTGCTGCAGGCGCTGCTCAACGTGCCGGCGAAGCCGCTCGCGCATTACCTTGGCGTGTGCTTGAGCAACTCCAATCCGATCTTCCATCCGTCGCGCCTGTATGCGCTGTGGCGCGACGCCGGGCGCGACCTCGTCTGGACGCACCGGCCGGAATTCTATGAGGACTGGGATGACCTGGCTTCCGAGACCTATCTGGCCTGCGAGCGCGATCTCCAGGCCATCGGCGCGGCCTGCCCCGTGGACCTGTCGGCCCGGCAGACCTTGCTCGAGCACTACCGTGCGACGAATGCCCGCGAGGTGACGCGAATCATTCGCGGCATCGCGGCGCTGCGCGACCGGCCGGTGCCGATGCGCGCGGCAGGTACCGGCTGGACACCGGACCTGTACAGCTACTACTTCACCGAGGATATTCCCTACGGCATCGTCATCCAGCGCGCGCTCGCCGACATCGTGAATGTCCCCACGCCGGCGCTCGACGCGGTCATCTCCTGGGCTCAGCGCTGGACAGGCATGGACTGGCTCAACGGCGGCAAGGTGTGCGGCCGGGACGCGCTGGACTTGCCGTTGCCGCAGTGGCTCGGCGTGGCCGATGGGCGGGCGCTTGTCGAGATGCTGATGTGAACACGGCCCTTGCGGCGCAGGTGCGTGTCCGATGATGCCTCACGCGCGCCACAGGACCGGAAAGACGGCCGGATCGCCGAAATCGGGGAGGCCGTCGGGGTTTTGCCTGCAGAGCAGCTCATTCGAGTGCATGGCCCGCCGGCCGTTTTCCTGGATCCACGGGCGGTAACGGTTGCCTGCATCCTGCAGATGCACGGCCAGTGCGACGCGCGCGGCCGGGCTGCGGTTGGGCTCGCTGCGGTGGAGCACCCGGCTATGGTGGAAGACGATCTGCCCGCGCGCGACGGGCAGCACGCGCACCGCCGGTTCGACGCCGGAGGGCACCAGCGCGTCCGGCACTCGTCCGTGCGCATCGGGTGTCAGGAACCGTCGTTCCATGGAGATCGACGGCCAGCGGTGGCTGCCCTCCACGACAGCGAGCGTGCCTTGCGCGGCACCGCAATCGGCCAGCGGAATCCATGCGGTCAGCAGCTTGGCGGAGCTGGCACTGCCCCAGTACGCCGTGTCCGTATGCCAGCCGGTTTCGGTCGCATCCGGCGTGAGCCCGCCGGGTTTCACGATCAGGCGATCGTGGAACAGGCGGATCTCGGTGGTCGGGGCCAGCAAGCCGGCGATCGCGGCGATCGGCGGGTAGGCCACGAGATCGCGGATTGCGCGCATTTGCAAAGACAGGTAGCCGTTGATCCGGATGACCTGCCCGGAGCTTTCGGTCCAGTCGTGGGCCGTTGCGGGCGTGGGAATACGGGCGTCGCGTTCACCGCGCCGATAGCGCGCAATGTCCTCGGCCGCGGCATCGAGCAGCGCGGCCGGCAGGATGGTGCCGCTGACATGCCACCCGCGCTGCGCATAGGCTTCGCAATCGGCGGGGCTCGGCAGGCACGCGGCCTGCATCGGCGTGAGTCCGCTCACGGGCGGAAAGGTCAGCATGGCATCCTCCTGATTTCCCGTGGCGTGCCGGGCGCCTCGCGGACGTGACGCATGGGAGACGGGTCTTCCGGCGAGCCGGAAGTCAGCGTATGGGCATCGGTGTAGCCGAACGCTTGCGGAAACGGTGGGTCGTCATGGCGGGCGATGCGGGAGCCGTCATACCCGAGCGGTCTGCGCAGCAGCGATTCCGCCCAGCGGAGCATCCGGTCAAGCGTCGGTGTGCGTATGCCGGCCACCCGGCCGATTTCGCCGTGGACGGCAAGCCCATGCACAAAGTCTTCCTGGAAGAAGCGCGATGCCAGTTCCGGTGCGCCGCTCGCCAGCGCTGGAACGGCGATGTGCCGCAGCGCGGCCATCGCCCGGATGCGCGCAGTCAATGCCGGCGCCGAATCCACGCCGAAGTGGGCTCGGGCACCCACATCGTCCGTCACCCGAAGGGCCCGGCGTATCCGCGACAGCTCATCATCGAGCGCCAGGAGGCAATCGCTCGCCGCATCGTTCCATGCACCGTAGAAGCGCTCGGTGGGCATGACTGGCCTGCCCGGCGAGAACAGCGTGTAGAGGCGTGGCGGATGCAGCGTGGCATTGTCGAATCCGAGCGTGACAGCGAGAAAGCTCGGCGCAGGGCGGCACGCCAGTCCAAGCGCATCCGAGAGTTGCGGGGCCAGGTTGGTCAATGCGGCCCGCGGATGTCCGGCGAAGTTGACCGAGGCGCGTACCGCCGTGACGTGGGCGAGACGGCCCCGCGTGACGGTGCGGGCGATCCAGGGCGCGCGTTGCAGGCCGAAATGGCGCGTGCCGCTGCCGAGTATCCGCGAGACGAGCCAGTCGAATCCGACGGAGGAACCGATGCAGCCGACCCATGTCCGCGCGTCCAGGCAGGGCCGTATCCGTTCGAGGATGTCGGCGCGCGCGTAGGCCGGCACCGCCAGGAGTACCCAGTCCCGCCCCGCGATCGCGCGCGCGGGGTCGTTCGTGGCCTGGATGCTGCCGACCAGCCGGAGGTGGTCTCCGAAGTGGACTGTGAGTGTGTGCGACCAGTCCTGCGGGCGGCGCGTCAGCACCGTGACCTCGAACGACGGCCGCGCGGCCATGACGGCGGCGGCAGTGAGGGCGATGCTGCCCCCGCCGCAGACGGCGACCTTCATGGTCCGGCGCGCGCGACCTGCGGAGAGGCGGCCTGCCGAACCGCCGTGAGCTGGTGCAGCTCGACGAACGTCGCGCGCAGCAGGCCCGCGATGTCGCGCAGCAGCCGGACAACATCCTCGCTGCGGCCGCCTGTCAGCCGGTACGCGATCTCCACCATTTCCGCATAGTGGTCGTCTCGCTCATCGATCTTCAGGTGCGCACTTGCGCCCCGGACGTATCGCTCGCCGAACACGGACGCCGCCCGCTTGATCGCGGCACCCGAGACGCGCGCCGAATTCCACTCGACAAAGATGGAGTAGCTCACGGCGGCGATCGAGCCCACGGCCTGGATCTGCAGCAGCAGATAGTCGATCAGCGCGCGTGTCGACGGCAGCGGCGGCCGGGCAAGGACACTGGCCTTGTCGTAGCCGTGCACGGCCAGATCGGCGAGGAACATGCGGTCGTGCTTCATTTCCTCGGCGGTGTAGTCGCCCCACCGGCACGCGGTCTCGTAGTCCTCATCGACCATGCGGGCCAGTGCAAGCGCATCGGTGCGCGCGGTCAGGCGGATGCGGTGGACGGTTTCGATCCGATGGGCGATGTAGTAGTCCGCGTCGAAGTCGAGCGACGGGTCTACCAGTTGGCCGGCCCGGGGCACTTCGGACGCGCAGCGAAGCGCCTCCTCCATGAGCGCCGCTTCAAGCGCGTTCCGGAATGCCGCGAGCGAGCCGGGCACGGTGACCTGATGCAATTTGCGGCCCCGCGCCTACTTGACCAGATCGAGCCCGACCGGCAGACGGTCCACCGTCAGCCGGCCCGCCGAGACTTGAAGCTCGGCCGCGTGATGGGCGCGCTGCAGGAGCAGATCGACGAGCTTGACATCGTCCTCGGTCAGCTTGTTCGCGCCGAGGCGTTCCCGGACGCCCTGGATATCCTGTGAAGCGATGATGACGTATGCCATGTTCAACTCCTTGAGCCAATGGAAACGCGGGACAAAGGAAAAACGCCGGTGTTACCCGGACTTTGCCGGATGAAAAAGAATCGGCCGATTCAATCTGCCGTTCCGGATTTAAATTTGATCAACTAATGGTTTGGTTTGTGGTGAGTGAAAAATCAGATGGATGAGAATTCAAGCGCCTGCCGAGGGAAATACCTTCCTTGCAGGGTTGTATAGTAGGATTTGATCTCCGTGCTTTGCAGGTCGAATGCATGTTTTAAATCGTGAATCTGATTGATCAGGCGATCCAGCGTTTGCCGGTCGTCGACGTTCACCAGATCGAGATGGGTACTGAGCAGGGATGCATGCCCGAGCCCAGCGTCGATTTGCTGGTGCCGGAAATACGGATCGAAGGCCGCCGGCTCGACCTGGTAGCACCGATGCAGTTGCATCTTGAACGCTTCGATATGGTCTTCAACGAACTCCTGCGCTTCCACGACGCTGGCCACCATCAACACGGATGCGGGTTCCAGCTCGTACAGCTCGCGCATCAGAAAGCCGATCAGGCGGGTGGATGGAAGCGGGATGCTGGTCCGGACTTCCGCTTCGGACAAGCCCAGGTTCACGAGCGTCTGCAGGACATACCGCTCATGCCCTTTCTCCTGCGCGGCGTATTCCTCGATCACGGTTTTCAAGCGCCCGGTCGCGAAGCGGGCTGCATGCTCGATCGCATGCGGGAAATCCTTGATGTAGTGGTACATCTCGATCAGCCACCCCAGCAGGACCGACTTCGGAAGCTTCCCCGAGGCGAACTCGTTTCCGATGTAGGACATGCGTAGCTCGGTGCTCCAGATGCGGCAGGCACGCAGCAGAGCGTCATGCACGTGATCCGGCTCCAGCGGCCCTTGTGCGCCGGAGGGGGCATAGAGAATGCCGGCCGGCTCCAGCGAGTTGAGAATCGCTGTCACGTCGGCGGGTGACAGCCCGGATTTCTCGGCGATGCTGTCGATGGAATTCAACCCGGTGCAGTAGCTCCGCATCTTGAGGAAATGCAAGGCGGCCTGCGTGGGGACGTTGTAAGTCGCGCGACTGGTGACGAGCACGGAGGTCTCCCGTTCCGGGTCGATGTGCCAGACATTCTCGCGAAGCTTCGGAAACATGTTCAATTCCCCCCAGGAGCAGTGCTCCCCCCGCATTCTTCCCATTCCAGCGTTCGGGCTTGTCGCGCCGGGCCCGCAGTCGTCCTCGCGGCGCCCGGGCGTCCGGAATGTCTCTCCGCCCTGCCGAGGGGCGGCTAGCCGCAGACGAAGATGACCTTGGCGCCGGGGTGGGCAACGATCGCGCCCGGCTGCAACGCGAAATTCAGTTCGCTCGTCCGCTGCGATCCGGTCACGATTTTCAAAGGGGCTTGGCCAAGCTGAAAGGCTGGCTTCTCCACCTGCACGGCGGTGTCGCTCTTGTCGGGGAGTTGTTCGGACATGGCGATTTCCTGTCGATGATTGGAGGCTCGCGGTACGACCGGGGTGCGTTCACGCGCGGCGATCGCACCTCGGACGGCCCGCGCCTTGGGGGACGGCCCGATTGCAGCGCTAGCCGCAGACGAAGATCACGGTCGAGTTCGGATGTGCGACGATTGCGCCGGGCTTGAGCTCGAAGCTCAGGCTGCTGGATGTCTGCGTGCCGGTGACAACCTTCAACGGCGCCTTGCCCGGTTCGAATCCGCTGATCACCGCTTGTGCGAGGAGCCGTCCTTCTTCAGAACTTACCGCTTCGAGTTCACCGACGCTTTCGGTTTGCAGCACAGTCATGATGGATCTCCTCATACGTTGCATATTGATTGCTGTCGGTAATGGAAAACCCGGCGCCGACAGTCGTGCGGGTGCTCTAAAAAAACAAAGCGGAAATCGAATCGGAAGATCGCGGGAAACGTGAATGGCCAGCGAGCCGGATACGGACTGTGTTTTAGCCGAGCGGTGCGTTCGATGCAAATTCTTTCGGAATCGGACTGTTATTACAGATTTCTAAATCTTGATCAAATTCCGGGGATTGTCACGGTCCCATCACATCTGTGCTGCTTGATCAGCGCATCGAGCCACGATGCGAGGCGAGGCGTCCGATCGTGTCGGCAATTCCCGCGCCTGCCGGTTGAGCTGCCATGGGAAATTGACCGCCCGTTTCACGCAGCCAACCGGGTGGCGACGGCTCTTGTCTTCCTCGGTCCGATGGCGTCGGGTTCAAGCGCGTGCCGGCTGAGCAACGGCCTTTTATCGAAGGGCTCAAGGCGTTTGCGGGGAACACCGCGACATGTCCGTCGGGACACCGGGCTGCGGTGAAGGCCCTGGCGGGCCGTGCCGTGGGTGACCGGACGCCAGCAGCGATCCGGCGGCGGAGCGATACCGATCTTACCGACCCGAGGCGCACCGCCCGATTGGCTGCACGTGACGGACTCCGGTCACCTGTGGGCCGCGAGGCCGCGCTGCTGCCGGTCGCCTTGCGTCAGGCGCATCTTTGCATTGGCCAGCGGGATGACCTTGCGGTTGCCCGAGGCACGCTCGCGCGGCCGGCGCGCCTGGTAGCGGCGCTTGACCAGGTAGATCGGGCGCCCCTTGGCCTCGTCGTAGATGCGGCCGATGTACTCGCCCACCACGCCCAGGCCGACCAACTGCAGCCCGCCGAAGAACAGCAGCAGCGACAGCATCGACGCGTACCCCGGCACCACCACCCCGAAGATGAGGGTGCGCGCAATGATGAACGCGCCGTAGAAGAAGGCGAGCGCGGCCACGGCCAGGCCGATGTATGTCCAGCTCCGCAGGGGCAGCGTGCTGAAGCTGGTGATGCCTTCCAGCGCGAAGTTCCACAGCCGCCAGCCGGAGAACTTCGATTGCCCGGCGCTGCGCGGTTCGCGTTCGTATTGCACGATCACCGTGGTGAAGCCGACCCACGCGAACAGGCCCTTCATGAAGCGGTGCCGCTCCGGCAACTGCCGCAGCGCATCGACGACGACGCGGTCCATCAGCCGGAAGTCGCCGACGTTCTCCGGCAGTTTCAGGTCGGACAGGCGGTTGTGGATCCGGTAGTAGGCGGCCGCCGTCACCCGCTTGAGAAAGGAATCGCAGGCGCGGCTGGCGCGCTGGGCCAGCACGACCTCGGCGCCCCGGCGCCAGTGCGCGATCAGGGTCGGGATCAGTTCGGGCGGGTCCTGCAGGTCGGCGTCGATGGGGATCACCGCGTCGCCCATCGCCTCGTTGAGCCCGGCCGTGAGCGCGGCTTCCTTGCCGAAATTGCGCGTGAGATCGATGACCCGGATGCGCGGATCGTCGTGCGAGACGGCGATGAGCTTGGCGAGCGTGTCGTCGGCGCTGCCATCGTTGACGCAGACGATCTCGAACTGCATCGATTCGATCGCTTCGAGGATCGGGATCACCCGCGCAAAGAACGCGTGCAGCGCATCGCCCTCGTTGTAGAACGGCACGACCAGCGAGAGCAGCGGCGTGTCGTGGTGGTTCGTCTGCATGGCTTCCCCCAATCTGTTCTGTTGGTCTTCGGGCGCGGTCCGTCCGGTGGTTTGTCCAGCGGCCCGTCGGTTGTCATCCGGATACGTGCGCGCCGGCCCCGCGCTGCAGGCGATGTCCGGGAACCGGCGCCTGGCCGGACGCGGTGGCGGCCGCGCGGGCCTGGCCGGCCACCCGCCGCAGGATCATCAGCAGGACGGCCACGGTGACGAACGGGCCGACCTGCGGCAACTTGAACAGCGGATTGGTGAACTCGAACACCGGCAGCAGCCACGCCACCACGAGCAGCACGCGCTCGGTGCCCGACAGCCCGAAGCGGAGGCCGTGGCTGACGTAGCCCGCGATCGCGATCACCAGCCAGGTCAGTTCATAGGTGCGCACGTACGGAGAGATCAGCAGCGTGGTCGTCGCCAGCATCGCGGTGCGCAGCCCGGTGTCCGTGGTGCGCAGCCATCCGTAGATCAGCGCGCAGACGGCCAGCAGCGCCACCGTCACCTGCACCGCATAGGCCCCGGCGACACCGATGCCGGCCGTCCGCGCCGCCGCGAGAAAGGTCGGCATGACATACCATGCGATGCCGCCGTCCTCGACCAGGTAGGTCTCGGCCCAGCGGGCATTGTGGAGAAAGGCCGGTACCGTCTGCCAGCCGCAGACGGCGATGCTGATGCCGGCAAACAGCGCGGCCGTCAGCGCCGCGCTGGCAAGGGTTTTCCACGCGCGGGCGACGATCAGCGCGACCGGAAAGAGGATCGCCAGTTGCGGCTTGATCGCCAGCAGGCCGATGGCCACCCCGGCCAGCACCGGCCGCTTGCCGAGGCAGGCCATCGCCGTCGCGGCGAGTCCCGCCGTCAGCATGGCGTTCTGTCCCATCAGCACGGTGACGAACACCGCGGGCGAACCGAGCACCGTCGTCCAGGCGCGCTGGCCCGGGGCCACCCGGCCCGCCAGCAGCGCCAGGGTCGCCTTCACGTAGAAAGCGCCGGTGGCGAGCATGAACAGCAGATAGCTCGGCCAGAGCGGCAGCAGGGACAGCGGCAGCACCAGCAGCAGGAAGGTCGGCGGATAGAGCCACGGGAGGAGGCGCCCGGTGCCGAGTTCCAGCGTGCCGTACTGGCCGATCACCCTCATCATCCTGTCCAGGTCATAGGCCTGCAGCGGGCTGTCGTGCAAGGCAATGTGCGATGCGCCCCAGAACACGGAGAAGTCGGAGGCCGGCCCGGTGATGCGGGTGTCCGTAAAGCCGTCGGTGACCCATGCGCCCAGGGCGAAGATCAGGATCGAGAGGCACAGCATCACCATGCTGCCCTTGCGCACGGTGCCGGCATGGATCCAATGTTGGTCCGTGCCCGGCTGCGATGCGGCCGCTCGCTGTGTGGCCAGGTCTGTTGTCTGCCGGCGCATGGCATCCCCCGTTCGTTGTTCTTTTCGCCTAGTTCGCCAGGCGCGGCGGCACGTAGGCACCATAGTAAGTGCCGGAGCCGCCGCCGCTGTTCACCACCTTCTGGTTGGCGGTGAAGTGTCCCTCGATGTAGGAGTGCGACCCGTTCGTGACGACTTGCGTGATCGTGAAGCCGGCGAACGCATACACGGGGGAGGTGGCGCCGGGCGTGAGCGGGGACACCACCGGCATCGTCACCGTGAGCGGCAGCGCGGGGATCGCGTTGTAGACGCTGGTCTTCACGCCGGTGGAGATGTTGATGTTCTGGCCGATACTGATGTTGGTCGGGTTGCCGCTCGAGACCAGATTCTTCTCCGTGGCGGCATCGGTGGGGCCGTTGAACCCGGTCCATTCCCCGCTGGCGCACGTCATGCTGCTCGGCGGGTAGCTGGTATTGATGTCGATCACGTAGGGCTGGCCGGTGGAGGGGTCATTGAGGGGCTGGCCCGTGGTGTAGTTCCAGTACAGGTCGAACAGGCACTTGTTGAGGGCGACCGGGAACAGCGCTCCGGGATTCGCAATGCCGGGCGCCGCGATGACGGCCACCGCCGTGGCCTGGATGCTGGCTGCGCCGCCGTTGAAGACCCACGTGAGCCAGCCGTTGACCGGTCCGCCGTTGTTGCCCGGGCTGCGGGTGACGGTGACCTGCACGCCGGGCACGTCGTTCGAGCCCGGGGTGATGCTTTGCGATTGCATGCCGGCCGGACTGCCCGTCAGGTTCCAGTAGCCGGCCTGGACGGTGCCGCCGGTGAGCTTGGTGTTGTCCGAGGCATTGAGCTTGACCGCACTGGTGCCCTGGGCCACGCCGTTGCTCCAGTTGGGCTTGGGGTTGGCGGGGTAGAGCCCCGCGGCGCCCGCCAGCGCGGCGGCATCGGCTGCGTTCTGCAGTTCGTTGCGCACCACGAACAGGTGCGCGATGTCGACGGCCATCGCGCCGATGGCGAGAAAGATGATCAGCAGGATCGGGGAGAGCACACCGACCGCGCCGCGTTGCCGGCGGGGACGGATTCGCAGGGTCATGGCAGTCATGGCATCCCTCGCTTCATGGGATAGGGGTAGGGGCTACTCGCACAGCATGGTGGTCTGCGCGCTCAGCGCGAGCGACCCGGCGAACGGGGCCAGCTTGCCGAGCACCAGGCCGGTGAAGGTGTAGGCCACCGTCACCGTGAGCTGATTGCCGGTTCCGGCGGTGCACGTGGCCGCCGGCGATACCGACGCCGTACAGTTGGCGGCGGAGCCGAACGTCACCAGCCTGTTCTGGCAGTAGTTCGTCGCCACGCTCTGGATCCTGGTGGTGCTCGGCACGGGCGAGCTGAAGACCACGCCGGCACGCGCGGCTTCGCGGCTGGCATTGGTGATCACGGACTTGTCGTACCAGGCGGCGCCGAATTCGACGATGCCGAACACGACCAGCAGCAGGAGCGGGAAGATCAGGGCGAACTCGACGCCGGCGGCGCCTTGCATCCTGCGCGTGCGCACCAGGCGGGGCACTGGACGGGGCGTGGCATGGGAGCGCATGGCGGTCTCCTTGGGCAAGGGCGGTGCTATTGCTGGATGGCGACCGAGCGCAGCGCGCCGACTACCTGGATGGCGGCGGGGCCCAGCAGCACGACGAACAGCGAGGGGAAGATGCAGAAGATCAGCGGGAACAGGATCTTGGTGCCGATCTTGGCGGCGCGTTCCTCGGCCAGCATGTGCCGCTTGGTGCGCAGCATGTCCGAGTGCACCCGCAGCGACTCCGCCACGCTGGTGCCGAAGCGGTCGGCCTGGATCAGCATCGCCACCAGCATGCTGACGTCTTCCACCCCGGTGCGCGCGGCGAGGTTGCGCAGGGCCTTTTCGCGTGCCAGGCCGGCGCGCAGCTCCAGCGTCAGGAGTTCGTATTCCTCGGCCATGGCCGGGCGCGCGGTGCGCATTTCCTCCACCACGCGCAGCACGGCGGCATCGAGGCCAAGGCCGGCTTCCACGCACACCATGATCAGGTCCAGGCTGTCGGGGAAGGCCTCGAAGATGTCGCGCTGGCGGCGCCGGATCTTCAGGCGCAGCAGCACGTTCGGCAGATAGAAGCCGATCAGCGCGGCACCGAGCAGGACGGTCAGGTATTCCGTCTGATGGCTGGCGTCGAACCGGCCCAGCAGCGCCAGCGAGAGCAGCAGCGGCAGGCCGGCGGCCAGCAGGGTCTTGATGCCGAAGTAGATGGCGATGGCCTCCGGCGCGCGCCACCCGGCGTGCACGAAGCGCGCGCGCAGCTCGGAGTTCTCCCAGCCGTCCTTGGGCAGCGAGACCTTGGCCAGCGGCTTGGCGATCTGCCCGATCTTGCGCAGCCAGTCGTGGGGCGTCTCCTCCTGCACGCGTCCCGGGGCTTCGCGGTCGATCTGGCCGAGGCGCCGCTGCAGCGCGCTCGGCCGCAGGATCGTGAGCGCGGTCAGGACCGCACCAAAGATGATGATGAACGTTCCGGCCAGCAATACGGTCTGTGCGATCTGCATGTTCGTTCGGGGAGTGTCCCCGCCTCCGAATACGGTTCGATCCCGACGCTCAGATGTGGATGCGGACGATATGCCGGATCCACAGCACGCCAAAGCAGGTCATGGCGATGGCGTACCACATCATGTGAATGCCCACCGGGTCCTTCCACAGCGTGGACATCAGTTCCGGGTTCAGCTGATAGACCACCACCGCCATGGCCGGCGGCAGCGCCGTCAGGATCCAGCCGCCCAGCCGCCCTTCGGCGGACAGCACGCGCACCTTGTCCAGCAACTGCAGGCGCTTGCGGATGAGCGTGCCGACGTTGTCGAGGATCTCGGCCAGGTTCCCGCCCGATTCGCGCTGGATCAGGATGGCGATCACCAGGTAGCGCAGGTCATCGACGGGCACGCGGTCGATCAGTCCGGCCAGCGCGTCGTTCATCGAGACGCCGTAGTTGATCTGGCCGAAGACGATGGCCAGTTCGGGGCCGATCGGCTGGGGCAGTTCGTCGCCGGCCATCTCCAGCGCGCTGGGCAGCGAGTGTCCGGCACGCAGCGCGCGGCTGATCAGGTCGGTCGCTTCCGGCAACTGCGCCTCCAGCCGGAGCAGCCGCCGCGTGCGCCGGTACATCAAGTAGAACGAAGGCAGCGAGCCGGCGGCCACGGCGAGGGCGAGGGTGGCCATCCACGGCGGATTGAGCAGCGACGCGCCGACGATGACCACCACCGGCAGCCCCAGCGTGAGCGCCAGGAACCGGCCGGCCGACCAGTTCAGCCCGGATTGCAGCAGGATCAGGTCCAGTTGATGGATGCGCGGCAGCCGGCCGAGCATCGCCGCCACTTCCGGCGATTCGGCGAGCACGCGCTGCTTGAGGATGCTTTCGTCGCCGCCGTGCCGCGCACTGCTGAGCAGGGCCATCTTCAGCCGCTGGCTGAGGCGCTTCGCGGTCTGGCTGTGGCGGCTGTCCCACCACAGATAGAGGCCCGACACGCCCAGCACGATGGCGACGAAGACCGACAGGACAAAACCGATCACCAGGGTATCCATGATGCCTCTCCCTAGACTTCGTACTGCACGGACGGGTCGTACAGCGTTTCCGGCAGATGGATGCCGAAGGCTTGCAGGCGCTCGGAGAATTTCGGCCGCACGCCGGTCGCGCAGAAGTGGCCCTTGATGCGGCCGTCGCGGTCGATGCCCTTGCGCCGGAAGGCGAAGATCTCCTGCATGTTGACGACTTCGCCTTCCATGCCGGTGATCTCCTGCACGCTGACCAGCTTGCGGTAGCCGTCGGTCAGGCGCGAGACCTGCACCACCACCGTCAGCGCCGAGGTGATCTGCTGGCGCGTGGTTTTCGGCGGCAGCGGCAGGCCGGCCATGCTGATCATGTTTTCCAGCCGCGTGAGCGCATCGCGCGGGGTGTTGGCGTGGATGGTGGCCAGCGATCCTTCGTGGCCGGTGTTCATGGCGTGCAGCATGTCGAGCGCCTCGGCGCCGCGCACTTCGCCCAGGATGATGCGGTCGGGGCGCATCCGCAGCGCATTCTTGACCAGCGCGCGCTGCGTGATCTCGCCGCGCCCTTCGATATTGGCCGGGCGCGTTTCCAGGCGCAGCACGTGGTTCTGGCGCAGTTGGAGTTCGGCGGCATCCTCGATGGTGACGATGCGCTCGTCGGCCGGGATGTAGCCCGACAGGATGTTGAGCAGCGTGGTCTTGCCGCTGCCCGTGCCGCCCGAGATCAGGATGTTGAGCTTGGCCTTGACCATGGCGTCGAGCAGTTGCGCCATCTCCGGCGTGAGCGTGCGGAAGCCGATCAGGTCCTGGATCGTCAGCGGGTTGACGGCAAAGCGCCGGATCGACAGCAGCGGGCCGTCGATGGCCGAAGGCGGAATGATCGCGTTGATGCGCGAGCCGTCCGGCAGGCGCGCGTCCACCATCGGGCTGGATTCGTCGATGCGCCGGCCCACCCGCGACACCATCTTCTCGATCACGCGCATCAGGTGCGCATCGTCGTGGAAGGTGATCGTGGTGAGCTCGAGCTTGCCGCGGCGCTCCACGTAGACGCGCTGGTACGTGTTGACCAGGATGTCGGAGATGGTGGGGTCGGCCAGCAGCGGCTCCAGCGGCCCGTAGCCTAGCATCTCGTCCTGCACGTCGGAGACCAGCCGGCGGCGCTCGGCCTCATTGAGCTGGTGCTTGCCTTCGTCGATGATGCGTTCCACCAGTTGCGCCAATTCGCGCTTGACCTGGTCGGGCTCCAGTTGCTGCAGGCGGCCCAGTTCGACCCGGTCGATGATGGTCTGGTGGATATCCATGGCCACCTGCTGGTAGGCCGCGCTGGTCGAGGCGGCCGCGCCGTTGGCGTGGGCGACGCGCTGCGGCAGCGCCTCGCCGGCTTGCTGGAAGAGTTGTTCTCGCAGTGACATGATGCGCTCCGTGCGATCTTGGGGTTAGGCCCGTGCCGGGGCCGGCACTTGGCTCGCGTGGCCGAACAGCTTGCGCAGCAGGCTGTCGCGCTGGTGCGGCGAGGCCGGGAAGAGCTGGCGCGCCATGTCGGCCAGCGCGCGGGCGATCGGGCTGCCTTCGGCCAGTTGCAGCACCGGCACGCCCTGGTTGGCGGCGTCGCGCACCGTGCCCGGGTCGTACGGAAGGACATGCGCGACCGGCATGCCGAAGGCGCTTTCCAGCGTGTTCTGCGTGATGGGAACGCGCTTGTCGTACTGGTTGACCACCAGCCGCAGGCGATCGGCGTGGTAGCCGAGCGAATGGCAGATCTCCATCAGGCGCCGCCCGGCACGCAGGTACGACAGGCTCAGTTGCAGCACCGGATAGATCACGCTGCTGTGGTCGAGCACCACGATGGAGGCCGGGTTGATGTCCTGGCCCAGGTCGAAGACCACCACGTCGTACAGCGATGCTGCCAGCACCAGGATGCGCTCCAGGTGCGCCGCCTTGATCTCGCCGGCCTTGACCGGATCGCCGGCGCCGGCCAGCACGTCGAAACCCGGGCCGACATGCGTCACGCAGGTATCCAGCAGGGCGGCATCCAGCCGGTCGATCTGGTTGCACACATTGGCCAGCGTGGCGGGCGGCGACTGGTCGGTCACCAGGAAGGCCGCGTCGCCATATTGCTGGCAGAGGTCGACCAGCAGCACGTGCTTGCCGTGGCGGGCGCTCAGCGCGTGGGCAAAGTTGGCCGCCGTGAAGGTGGTGCCGCTGCCGCCCTTGCAGGAGAGGAAGGACAGCACCTGGCCGTCGTTGCGCGTGCCGGACAGCGCGTGGCTGGCGCAGCGCTGCAGTTCGTCGCGAAACTCCTGCGCGTCGGGCGGCCACGGCAGCACGCATTGCACGCCCGCGCGCATGGCGCGCATCAGCAGATCGGCGGAAGGGCTTTCCGTCAGCAGCATGCAGGGCGTGTCCGGATGCTCCGAGGTCAGGCGCCGCAGCTGCTGGATGTCGTCCGGGTTGAACGCGGCCGCTTCCAGGATCAGCAGGTCGGTGCCCTGTCCGAGGCCGGGCTTGGCGAGCGCTAGCGAGGGTGCGGCGCAGGTCCGCTGCACGACATGGTTGGCGGCCTGTGCAATCAGTCCTGACAGGTATTGCAGGTGCGCATCGTCGGCGGATACGAGGGCGATCTTGGCCATGGCCTTGCTCTCCTGTGAGCGTCTTGCGCGGCGCCGCACGTCGCGGCGCGCGCTGCTGCGGTTACTTGCCCATGCTGTCCAGACTGCTGCCCGAACTGATGCCCACCGTGAAGGCACTGACATCCGCCTGCGGCGTGCGGAACTGGGTGTTGTAGCGGTCCATGGCGGCGGTGGCGGCACGTCCGTCGACGCCGGCGACCGGATCGCTGTTCATCGACGCATTCGGGTTCAGCGTCTGCATGACGCGCACGGTGCGCACGGCCTCGCCGAAGTGCGCGTCGTAGACCGGGGTGGAGGTCATGCAGCCCGCCAGGGTGACGGCGATCGCGCTGCACAGTCCCGCTCGCGCCAGCTTCGAAGTGATGTTCATGATCGTCTCCTTGAAGGTTCGGTGCGTTCGGGTTGGCTCAATTGGGGATGGCCTGCTCGCCCACCGCGACAAAGCGGCGCGTGTCGCGGGTCGGTGCGGCCGCCGTGGGGGCGTCGTCGGGGGACGAGCGGTCCGAGGGGGCCGAGGGGCTTGCGGGCGACGCAGCCGGGGCGGCCTCCTTGGCGGCCGGCTCCGGTATGGCCGGGTCTGCGGCAAGGGGCGCCGGCGCAGCGGCCGTGGGTGCCGCGGGCGTGGGCAGCGCGGCGGCCGGTGCCGGTGCGGGTGCCTTGGCGGGCGTCGCCGGATGGCCTTCCATGTTGCCGTTCAGGAAGATCTCGGCGGGGTTGGCCTGGCCGAAGCTGTCGGTGGGCAGCGGATACTGGGCCGGCAGCGGCTTGACCAGGCGCGGCGTGACCACGAACACCAGTTCGGTCTGGTCCTGCTGGAAGCTGGTGCTGCGTGCCAGGGCGCCGATCACCGGCAGCTCGCCGATGCCCGGGATGGCCTTGAGGCTGCCGGTGACGTTGTTCTTGATCAGCCCACCGATGGCGAAGCTCTGGCCGTCATGCACCTGCAGCGTGGTCGAGGCGCGGCGCGTCGTGATGAGCGGCAGGATCGACGTGTTGTTGCTGTTGGGTGCCGTCACCGCCACGCCGGTCGGCGAGAGCTCGGACACCTCGGGCGAGACTTTCAGGTTGATGCGCCCGTTCTCCATCACGGTCGGTGTGAAGCGCAGGCCCACGCCGAAGGTCTCTTCCTGCAGGATGATGGTGGCCACGCCGTTGGTGGCCGAGCCTTGCGCCACCGGAATGAACACCTTGCCGCCGGCCAGGAAGCTGGCTTCCTGCCCGCTGATGGCCATCAGGCTGGGTTCGGCCAGCACCTTGACCAGCCCGTCGCCCTTTTGCGCATCCAGCGCGAACTTCAGCGGCAAGTGGTTGTTCTTGCTGAAGTTCACGATGTCGTTCGAGCCCGACAGGAAATTGGCGAGCGCGCCGAACGTCCAGCTGCCGAAGGCGCCGTTGACGTTGAGCGCCGAGCCCATCTGGTCGATCAGGGTCTTGGAGACTTCCGCCACCTTCACTTCCAGCATCACCTGCTGCGGGGCCTCCACCGCCATCATGTTGATGATGCGGGGGCTGCGCGGCGGCGCGCCGGGGGTGGCGCCCAGGCCCTGCATGGCGCCGCCACCTTGCGCGGCGCCGCCCTGGTCACCCTGTGCCGGGCCGCGGGTCTGGCGCATCACGAAGGCGTTGGCGATGTCGAGCACCTTCTGCGCCTGCACCGAATCGCTCACGCTGCCGCCCAGCACCAGGCTGTCGGCGGCGGCCGAGACCTGCACGTTCTTGGCGTCCGGCATCAGCGTGCGCAGGGTGGATTGCAGCCCGCCCGGGTCCGCGCCCACGGACACGTCGATCACGCTGCACGAGCCGCTGCGGCCCTGCACGATCATGTTGGTGGTCCCGACTTCCTGGCCCAGCAGATAGAGCGTCTGCGGCGAGACCAGCATCGCCTGCACGATGTGCGGATTGCCCACCGTGCGATTGCGCACCGGTTCCGGCAACTGCACCATGGTCGACTTGCCGACCGGCACCGTCACCTCGCTGTGCTCGCGCATGGCGCCGGTGCAGTTGGGGCCCTTGGCCGCCGACTCGCGGCTGGCCTCCGCCGTGGCCGCGCTACCGATGGTGACCTGGATCGGCCCGCCGGCCGACACCCGCACGGGCTTGGTCGGTGCCGCCGCGTTGTTGTTCAGGATGGCGGATTCGACGCCCACTTGCGCGTGCGCCGAGCCCAGCCACAACTCCCCCACCACGGCCACTGCCAGCGCAGTCGCCTTCATGTACGGTCCCATGCAGCGTGTCTGCTTGCTGCGATGCTTGACGAGTCGGTCCATGACGATCCCCCAGATTGGTTGTTCTGCATGACAGGGCCGGTGGCCGTGTCGGACTCTCTTCCCGGAGCCTGTGGTCTGTTCTTCCTGGTGTGCCTGTATGCCTGTGTGCCTGTCCCTAGAAGCACTCTTGGCTGTGCTGGACGCCCGCGATCACGCCGATGCAGTCGCCGGCGACATGCCGCTCGACGACGTGGCGCACGACCTGCACCGCCTTGACCACGGGCACCGCCACCGCCGCCGTGATGGCCGGCTCCTTGAGCAGCGTGCGCTTGGTCGCGCCGGCGGTGTCGGCCGGGTGCGGGTCCACCTGGTTGCGCAGCACCAGCGAGAGCGTGCCCACGCTGCGCGCCAGATCGAGCTTCTCGGCCTGGTCCGGCGTGACTTCCAGCGTGACGGCGTTGACGACCTTGGGCTTGGTGTCGTCGCGGTTGACTTCCTGCGCCACGGCCAGCACCAGGATCTTCTCGAGCACGATCTTCGAGATCGACTGGTCGGCGCGGTCGCCGCCGGTGGCCTTGGCGTCCTTGCTGTCCTGGATCGTGTTGACGATGATGTCGACATAGCTGCCCGGCAGCGCAAAGCCGGCCACGCCCACCACGTCGTTCACACGCACGGTGATGGCGCGCTTGCCGTCGGCGATCACCGCCGACAGGCCGCCCGCGGTGCCCTGGGGCGTCAGCTTGGATTCCAGCACCGGCTCGCCCCGGATCAGGCTGGTGCGGACCACGCGGCCGTCGAGTGCGTGCGTGTCGCTGATCGCACCCGGCGGCAGGCTGGCGCTCGGCCAGTCCACCGTCTTGATGAAGTCCGGCGACAGGCGCTGGCCCAGGTCGATATCCGCCGCGGCGACCACCACCTTGGTGATGCCGCTGTTGCTTTGCTGCGAGAGCCAGCGCGAAGCGAAGACCACCGCCGCAAGGCCGGCGATCGTGGCGATCAACAGCATGGAAAGAATGCGCAGGTTTTTCATTTCCCAACTCCACTCGGAGAGTCCTCAATCCCACCGCCACTTGGTGCGAAGGCAGGTGACGGGTCTGCATGGCCGGCCCAGACGCCGGTCGGCCAGGTGTCGAGGGGAGGCGGGAGGCGGGTGCCAGGCCGGACGTGGCCCGCAGGTGTGGCGGTGCGGTGCCGCGCAAGTCCTCGCCTGACCGACGGTGCGACTGCATTGGCGCATGGCGTTTCCCCCGTTTCGGACCGCTGAGCGGCCCTGTGTTTGCGTTGTATTTCTGGTGCGTGCCTGGCGGCGTCCATGGCCGGTCAGGATCGAGCGGCGATGCCGTTTGCTGTCTTGCAGCGCTTCGGCACGCACCAGGTTCCCCCCTCGAACTACAGCAACTACAGCACTCCCCACTTCACCAACAGCGTGCCCGCGGCAAACGCCACGGCATACGGCAACTGGATCGTGCCGCTGCGCTTTTCGCCATGCTGCGACGGCATGGTCTTGCCGCCGAAAGGCAGCGACAGCAGCAGCGTTGACACACCCGCAAGCGAGCGTTGCCCCTCGCGGCGCAGCAACACCATGACGAGCGCCAGTACGCCGCCCGCCAGAAAACTCACGAACGCCACATGGAAGGCACCGAACGGCCCCATGAAGGCGCCGATCGCGCCCATCAGCTTCACGTCGCCGGCCCCCATGCCACCAAGCGCATAGATGCCGATGCACATGCCCATGCCCACCGCGGTACCGCCGAGCCAGGCCATGCCGCCCGCGGCCAAGCCCTGTGCCAGGCACTGCCCGATGAGCGCGGACACCAGGCCTGAGCCCACCAGCCAGTTCGGGATGCGGCGCGCGCGGACGTCGCTTGCGGCGGCAATCGCGATGAGCACGATCAGGCTGAGGTTGGCCAGGGTGGTTGCGGTGGTCATCTCGGGGTCCTCGCTGGGCGGGTGATCCGGGTTCCTGTCCGCGCGCAGCCGGAGCGTCGCGGGCCAGGATCGATGCGGCCGGATCAGGTCCGCTGTCGGCGGACCTGATCTGGGCCGACAGGCACAGCTCAGCCGGCAGCCGTCGACAGCTGGGTGGCAACCGAATTCCAGATGGCGCCGACCGCGGTCTTGACGGTGGTGCCGTAGGTCACCATCACCAGTGCCACAAAGGCCAGCAGCAGTGCATATTCCACGCCGGCTGCACCGTCTTCTTCGCGCACGAAACGCTCGATCATGGCTTTCATGTCAATCTCCTCACGTCATGGTTCAAGGAAAAGCGCACCGCTGAAGATCGGGCGCAGGTTTTGGCCGGACGAGCCGGTCAAGGCCAAACCAGGGGTTCCGGGAATCGCGTGCGCGGACCGGTGCCATGCCGATGCACGATCGGCCTGTTCCGGAGCACAACATGACAAGAGGCTCCCCCGACTTCACCAGGTCTCAGGGATCGAGCCGACGGCGGACCGCCGGCGCTTTCCCGCCCGGGCATCGCCGCATGCCGCGGCAGATGCCCGTTGGGCGCCGTGAGTCGGTCCGCAATTCCTCCAGGAACCGGCCCACGCCTGAAAGTGCAACAACGCCTTTTCTGATCGCGGGCGCGCTCGGCGCTGTGCCGGTTCCCCCGTGATCGCCTGGCGTCTTGGCGCGCCAGGGCGTTTCCAACTTCCCCGCTCCTTTTCTGTCCGCCGCGGTGTTCTTCAGCGCTGTGTCTTGCGATGCGGCGCCGATGCCCTGGGCAGTGCGCACACCGTCGCGGCTTCAACCATGAGGTCCATCGCCTTACTGCCCGGCACCGACCGCCGACGATATCTGCGAGGCCACGTTGCTCCAGAAAGCGCCGACGCTCGTCTCGACGCTGGTCATGACGCCGACCAGCACCAAGGCCACCATGACCAGCAGCAGGGCGTACTCCACGCTGGCGGCTCCGCGTTGTCTGCGCTTGGCGTGCTCGATCGTGGTTCTCATGTCCCGCTCTCCCTGTCCCTTTTTCTTGATTCCGTCCGGCGGTTGCTTGCCTGTCCGGAACGGTCGCCGGCTATGTCGGCGGGGGGATCAGAGCGACGACCGTGCCATCCCCGCTAAGTCGTTGATTTCCAATGGCATGGCAGGAAGCAGGGGCTCCGGCCCAGGCAGCCGTCCGCCAGATGTTTCCCGGTCGATACGAACAGCATGTGGCGGGGCGCAAACAAGCAAACGATCACACCCGTGTCATTTGCGCAAACGAAGAACAAGAAGTGCAGCATTGGCCTTGTGCATCGCACCAACCAAGGGAAAGCCCGCACGACGCGCACCCCCACGGAGTTGCTGCATCCGTGAAATGGCAGGCGGGTTGTCGGGGCGGAAAGCCGTGGGAAAGGGGGCCCGGCGCCGGTCAGGCGCGGGCCGCTTTCACGGGAACGGCCGAGCACCGGCTCGGCTGGCTGGGCTACAGCCAAACCGGCCGCTGAGGCCGATGCACGATGCCGCCGCCGCGCGCGGTCCCCCAAATGGATTAGGGCGCCAGTTGACGGCCCAGGCAGCGAAAAACCGTCCGAAATGGTTGCAGCGATGAAACATCGATCGGGGGATGTGGATCGACGCCCACGCAGGTTCGCGGGCGCCGTCAGAGCACGAACGGCTTGTCGGCGAGTTCGTTGGCGCGCGGCGCGCCGTCGGAAGGGAAATGTGCGGCGAGCACCGCGTGGATCTGCTCCAGCGCCTCGAGTACCGGCCCGATGGCGACGCGCTGGGCGAAACCGTGCGTGATGGTCTCGCAGATGCCGCGCCACATGTGCGGCTCGACGCGCGCGGCGATGCCCCGGTCGGCCAGGATCTCGACAGCGTGATCGGCCAGGTTGAGATAGAGGAGCACGCCGACATGCTCATGCGTGTTCCACACCTCCAGCAGGCCGAACAGCGTGCGGGCGCGCTGGCGCGGCGTCACGCCGGCCCACGCGTCGCGCACCGGCAGCGAGGCTTCGATGACGACGCGCACTTCGCCGCGATGCCGCTGCTCGCCCTCGCGCACGGCGGCTTCCAGCCGCTGCAGGTCGGACGGCGAAAAGGCGCGGCGCGCGTGCGCGGTGGTCGTCGCCAAGTGGCGCAGGGCGCGGCGGGCGCCGCGATGGTGTCGGGGGGAGGTCATGGTCGCGCTCGCCGGTTACCAGTTGCCGGAGGCGCCGCCGCCGCCGAAATCGCCACCGCCGCCTCCACCGAAGCCGCCGCCGCCATCGCCGCCGCCGCGTCCCCAGCCGCCGCCGAGTCCGCCACCGAACCCGCCGATGGCACCCGGCCCCCAGCCGCGGTTGCCCATCATCACCCGCGAGCCGGGCCGGCCCGGCAGGCTGCCCGTGACGCGGCCGCCCGAGCGCATCGCCGCGCTCAGCACGAAGAACACGATGATGGCCAGCGGAAACAGCACCGGCAGCCAGGCGCCGATGCCGGATCCGGTGCGCTGCGCCCGGCCGCGTTCGGCCGGCGGCAGGTTCTCCTGCGCGATGATGGTCTCGATGGCCGAGATGCCCGCCGACAGTCCGCCGTAGAAATCGCCCTGGCGGAAGTGCGGCGCCATCACGTCCTGCAGGATGCGCTTGGACTGCGCATCCGTCAGCGACCCCTCCAGCCCGCGCCCGACCTCGATGCGCATCTTGCGCAGCGAAGCCGGGTTGTCCTTGGCGATCAGCACGATGGCACCGTCGTCCACACCTTTGCGGCCAGCCTTCCAGGCCTCCGCCACGCGGATGCCGTACGCCTCGATCGGCTCGGGCGCGGTGGAGGACACCATCAACACGAAGATCTGGCTGCCGCGCTGCTGCTCGTAGTCGGCCAGCACCTGCTCGAGCGCACCGCGCTGCTGTGCCGTCAGCGTGCCGGTCAGGTCGGTCACGCGGGCAGCCAGCGGCGGCACGGCGGCCAGGTCGGCCTGCGCATGCGCGGGCCAGGCGGCGGCCAGCCACAGCATCACCATCACGAGGCTGGCCAGCAGGGTGCGCATGCGGAGCGGCATGGTGTCAGGCGTTCAGAATTTCACGGCCGGCGCGGTCGAGATGCCTTTCTCGTTCTCCACCGTGAAGCTGGGCTTGACCTCGTAGCCCATCACCTTGGCCGTCAGGTTGGTCGGGAAGCTGCGGGCCAGCACGTTGTAGTCCTGCACCGAGCGGATATAGCGCTGGCGCGCCACGGTGATCCGGTTTTCGGTCCCCTCCAGCTGCGACTGAAGGTCGCGGAACGACGCATCGGCCTTGAGCTGCGGATAGTTCTCCGACACCGCCATCAGCCGCGACAGCGCGCTGGAGAGCTCGCCCTGGGCCTGCTGGAATTTCTGGAACGCCGCCGGGTCCTTGAGCGTCTCGGGCGTGACCTGGATGCTGGTGGCGGCGGCGCGGGCGCGCGTCACGGCTTCCAGCGTCTCGCGCTCATGCGAGGCATAACCCTTGACGGTGTTGACCAGGTTGGGGATCAGGTCGGCGCGGCGCTGGTACTGGTTGACCACTTCGGCCCAGGCGGCCTTGGTCGCTTCGTCCTTGGCCTGGAAGTCGTTGTAGCCGCATGCGGACAGAAGCGGCGCGGCCAGCACGGCCAGCGCCATGGCCAGCCGGCGCAGCACGGAGAAGCGCATCGGACGGAAGCTCGGGGCAGAAATCATGGAGACCTCGGGTCGGACAATCGATGTGGCATGAGACCGACATCGTCTCACGGTGTTCCGTCAGAAGTGAGATACAGCGCTAGCTTAACGCTTGACGGTCCCGGCGCATGCCCATTAGGGTATGCGGACGTTCTTGCCGATTGCCATGCGCGCCGCACTGCTTTCCCCGTCGATCCGCATCGTTCAGGCCCGGCCCCGGCCGGCCGCATCGGCGCGCGCGTGCACCCAAAAAGCCTCCAAACAGCCGCTCGTCTGACCGGAGCGCTGTTCCGTCAGATGAGCGACGGAACAGCGGCCAGCCGGCACGGTTGACCTCTTCCCCCGCACGGCGGGGCCATCCTCCTGACGGTTCTTGATCGGTCGTGATTCGTCCAGGAGTCGTCATGCTTGAACACCCGCCCGTATCCACGCCCGCGCCCACCCGGGGACGGCCTTCCTATGCCGGCATCTGGGTGCCCATCGTCACCCCGTTTCTCGACGATGCGGCGCGCTCGGTGGACCATGGCGCGCTGTACGCCCTGGTCTCGCACTATCGTGCCGAGGGCATCGCCGGCTTCGTCGCCTGCGGCAGCACCGGCGAAGCCGCGGCGCTGACCGATCAGGAACAGGCCGATGTCTTCGGTACCGTGCGCGCGGCGGCGGATGGCCTGCCGGTGGTGATGGGGCTCTCGGGCAGCGCGCTGGCGCCGGTGCGCGAGCGCATGCTGCGGCTCGCCGGGCACCATCCCGCGGCCTTCCTGGTGCCCGCGCCGTCGTATATCCGTCCATCCCAGGCGGGCCTGCTGGAATATTTCACCGCGCTCGCCGATGCCTCGCCCGTGCCGCTGCTGCTGTACGACATTCCCTATCGCACCGGTGCGCCCCTGACGACCGAGACCCTGCTGACGCTTGCCGGGCACCCCAACATCCACGGCATCAAGGATTGCGGCGGCGACGCCGACAAGACCCAGCGCCTGATCGCCGACAGCCGCCTGCAAGTGCTGGCCGGCGAAGACGCGCAGGCGTTCGGTACGCTGTGCCTGGGCGGGGCCGGCGCGATCATTGCCGCCGCGCATGTGCGCACCGCATTGTTCGTGGAGATGGCCCGGGCGATCCGCGAGCAGCGGCTGGACGACGCACGGTGCCTGCATCATGCGCTGGCGCCGGTGATCCGCCTGCTGTTCGCCGCGACCAATCCGGGGCCGTTGAAAGCCTGGCTGGCGGCGCAAGGGCGGGTGCGGAATGTGTTGCGCGCGCCGATGACGGTGGCGTCCGATGTGTTGTTGGCAGCGTTGGTGGAGGCGGTGGCGCTGGTTTGATTTTTTGTGGGGAATGGGTTTGGGTGTTGGTGGTCCACTCCCTGTTTCGTCCCCTGCCGGGGCCGACTCACTTTCTTTGTCTTGCCAAAGAAAGTCAGCAAAGAAAGGCGCGCCCGAGATGGCGACCCCCTCCTTGAATTTCTGTGACGGGGAGGGGAAGGGGGCAAACTCGCTGCGCTCAGACGGGCCCCTTTCCTTTTTCCTCCACGTCACAAAAATTCAAGGCGCCATCTAGGGCAGGAACGGCCAAACCAACGGAGAGCGCAGGCGAGCGCCAAGGCTGGCCTTGGAGGTCCGGCTCGTTGTTCGATTGTTTGCTCTGCCCTTTCCCTAGGCGGCCCTGGTAGGGGGCCGGGATGGCCCCCAAGGCTCCAACACTCAAACCGCCTTGAACGCCCGCCGGGCCGCTTCGAACGTCGCCTCCAGCACCGCATCGTTATGCGTCGACGACACGAACCCCGCCTCGAAGGCGGACGGCGCCAAGTAGACCCCTTCAGCCAGCATCGCGTGGAAGAATGCGTTGAAGCGTCCCACGTCGCTCTGCGTGACTTCGGCAAAGCTGGTCGGCACGCCTTCTCGGAAGTAGATGCCGAACATGCCGCCCACGCTGTCCGCCGCAAACGGGACGCCGGCATCGCGCGCGATTCCTGCGAGTCCGTCGACCAGCTTGCGCGTCTGCGCGGCCAGGCGGTCGTGGAAGCCGTCCTGCGCGATCAGCCGCAGCGTGGTCACGCCGGCGGCCACCGCCAGCGGATTGCCCGACAGGGTGCCGGCCTGGTACACGCCGCCCAGCGGCGCCAGGAAGCCCATGATGTCGCGCCGGCCGCCGAAGGCCGCCGCCGGCATGCCGCCGCCGATCACTTTGCCCAGGCAGGTCAGATCCGGGGTGATACCGTACAGCGCCTGCGCGCAGCCCAGCGCCACCCGGAAGCCCGTCATCACTTCGTCGAAGATCAGCACCGCGCCGTGCTCGGTGCACAGCGCGCGCATCGTCTGCAGGAACGCGGCCGTGGCGCGCACCAGGTTCATGTTGCCGGCCACCGGTTCGACGATGACGGCGGCAATCTCCCCGCCGTGGCGGGCAAACGCCTCGCGCAGGGCGTCGACATCGTTGTACGGCAGGACCATGGTGTGCTTGACCACGTCTTCCGGCACGCCGGCCGAGGAGGGCGCGTTCTGCGTGGTGTCGGCGAAGGTCAGCAGGCCCGAGCCGGCCTTGACCAGCAGGCTGTCGGCGTGCCCGTGGTAGCAGCCCTCGAATTTCACGATGAGATCGCGGCCGGTGAAGCCGCGTGCCAGGCGCAGCGCGCTCATCGTCGCCTCGGTCCCGGACGACACCAGCCGGACCTGCTCGATGGAGGGCACCAATTGGCAGAGGGTTTCGGCCATCACCACCTCGGCTTCGGTGGGCGCGCCGAAGGAGAAGCTGTCGGCGGCGGCCTGCTGGACGGCGCGCACCACGTCCGGGTGCGCGTGGCCGGCGATCATCGGGCCCCAGGAGCCGACGTAGTCGATGTAGCGCACGCCGTCGGCATCCCACAGATAGGGGCCGGCCGCCTTGGCAATGAAGCGCGGTGTGCCGCCGACCGAGCGGAAGGCCCGCACCGGCGAGTTCACGCCGCCGGGGATGGTTTTCTGGGCGCGTTCAAACAGGGCGGCACTGCGGGATGGGCTGGACATGGACGATCGTGGCAGGAAGGTGCGCCGCGCGGGCCTGGGCGCGGGCATGGTTGGTTGGAGTTGTTGGTCGATTTGCCGTAGAAGCCGCGTGTTGGCCGCAGCTTGCAGTCAAACAGAACGCCCGCGCGGCGCTTTTTCTGGCGCGGGCGGGCGCGATTCGGTACCATCTGGCCTGCCATTTTAATAGACGGACCCACCAAAGCTTTGCTCTATGGAACAGCAGATTGAATATAAGACGTGGATGTGCCTGATTTGCGGCTGGATCTACGACGAAGAACAAGGCGCGCCGGACGACGGCATCGCGCCCGGCACCAAATGGGAAGACGTGCCCATCAACTGGACGTGCCCCGAGTGCGGCGCGCGCAAGGAAGACTTCGAGATGGTGCAGATCTAACCGGTCAATTAGACAAGTGGGCGGTCACCCTCGCGCCGACAGCGAAATAGCAGGAAATGACGATTCCATGAAATTCTCGTCGCTTCCATGCCACAGGCGGTGCGCTCCGGCGCGACGCCATTGACGGCGAATAGGTGACTTGTCACACTTCGACCCATTCTGAGCTTCACAACTTCATAAGCGGGCCGGGGGGCGTAGTTTTGAAGTCGTCGTCAGCGTGGCCTCTGGCCTATGCTGCGCGGCGATTTGCCGCGTTCCATCCGGTCGGAATATCGTGGCGACCCGTGGTCGCGCAACGCGAGAACATGATGCAATCCGCGCGGGTGGAACAACCGAACAATTCCCAACCGCTGGCGAGTTCGCTTGCCGGCCGTAAAGTGCTGGTGATCGACGACTCCAGTACTATTCGCCGTACCGCGCAGATTTTCCTGTCGAAGGTCGATTGTCAGGTCGTGCTGGCCGAAGACGGGTTCGATGCGCTGGCCAAGCTGGGTGACTTCAAGCCGGACATCGTCTTCTGCGACATCCTGATGCCCAAGCTGGACGGTTACCTGACCTGCTCACTGATCAAGAAAAGCCCGAAGTTTCATGCCACGCCCGTGGTGATGCTGTCGTCGCGCGACGGGGTGTTCGACCGTGCGCGCGGTAAGCTGGTCGGGGCGGTGGACCATCTTGCCAAGCCTTTCTCGCGGGAAGCGCTGCTGGAGGCGGTCCAGGCGCATCTGCCGGCAGCCGCTGGCGCCGCGCAATGACGGCACCTCTTTAGAAAGAAGGACTGTTTGTATGGCAATCAAAAAGATTCTGGTGGTTGATGACTCCCCCACCGAAGCGCTGTTCCTGTCGGAAATCCTGAGCAAGAACGGTTTCAAGGTGTCGGTCGCGGCCGACAGCGACCAGGCCATGGCCAAGCTGGAAGGCGAGCCTTTCGACCTGGTCCTGATGGACGTGGTGATGCCCGGCCAGAACGGCTATCAGGCCACCCGCGCGATCAAGAAGGACGATCGCTTCAAGGACATCCCGGTGATCATCTGCACCACCAAGGGCCTGGAGACCGACCGCGTGTGGGGCATGCGCCAGGGCGCGTCGGACTACATCGTCAAGCCGGTCAAGGCAGAAGAACTGCTCGAAAAGATCGCCAAGCTGCCGCAATAATCGCGCGCAGATGTTTAACCCGCGCGACGCCTGACGGCGCGCAACGACCGCATCGGACATGAGCGAGACGCGCACCAACCTGACTTCCCGCCAGCGACTGCATGAATACCAGGCGATGCTGGCCCGCCGCCTGGAAGAGGCGCGGGCCAAGGCGTCGATGGACAGTTTCCTGGGCGTGCAGATCGGCGACCGTCACTGGCTGCTGTCGCTCAGCGACGCCGGCGAAGTGCTGGACTATCAGCCGCCTGCGCGCGTGCCGCTGACGCAGCCGTGGTATCTCGGTCTCGTGAATGCGCGCGGGACCTTGCTGGGCGTGATCGATTTCGCGCTGTTCTCCGGCGAGGCGCCGACGGCGGGTGGTGTGGGCGCCAAGATGGTGGTGCTGTCCAAGGATCCGCAGCGCGCCTGCGCGATCCTGGTGCCCCGCGTGGCGGGCCTGCGCAGCCTGTCCGACCTGCAGGCCGTAGAAGCCGTGCAGGAAGAGGGCTGGCCGTGGCAGGGCCGCGCTTGGCGCGATGCGCAGGGCACGCTGTGGCGCGAACTGAGCGTGCGCCGACTGCTGACCGATCCCGCATTCCTGCAAGTGGGCCGCAGCCGCACCTGAGCGCGCCGGCACCAAGGCGGGACACCGGGCCTCGCATGGCGGGCCCGGCAACGAAGAACAACACGGGCGCCGCCGCAACGGGAGCGGCGGCGCTCAAGAGCAAGACAGCGGCATGCGGCACGGCAAGGGGATGGGCCGCAGCTGCCGCTGGAAGGTGCGGACCTCGCTGATGACACAAGCGCGGCCGCGGATGGGAAATCCATGCCGCCACTCTCGACAAGGCGGCGTCGACAAGACAAGAGGGTCCTATGGGGTTCAAGTGGTTCAACGCGGGTCGCCGTGCCGGGGGTGAGGCTGGGGCGCCGGAAGTTGCAGCGGAAGGCGCCGGGGTGGCGGCTGTGCAGTTGGAGAACGCCCAATTGGACGAGATCGATCCTGCCGGTCCGCCGTCGCAGCTCAGCCATGGCCCGATCGATACCGTGGTCGGCTGGATCGGGCGGGTGCCGTTCGTAGCCCAGCAGCGTGTGTTCACGGTCGGCCTGCTGATCGGCCTGGTGGCACTGCTGGCCTCGATCTACTTCGATAACCGGCAAGCCAACAACGGCTCGCTGCAGATCGAAATCGCCGGTGACACGCTGATGCACTCGCAGCGTCTGGCCAAGGCGGTGCCGGTGGCACTGCTGGGTAACGAGAACGCCTTCACCCAGCTCAAGGAAAGCCGCGCTCGCCTGCAGAGCAACCTCGAAGCGCTGAAGACCGGCGCCGCGGACCGCGGCCTGAGTGCCACGGCCGGCGGCGAAGCAAAGGCGCTGCTCGACAAGTCCATCGAAGAGTGGAAGCGCAGCGAGAAGAGCGCCCAGGCGGTGCTGGCCCAGGAGAAGACCCTGGTGGCGGTGGGTAAGACGCTGAACGTGTTCAACGCTTCCAACCCGGAACTGCTGGAAGAAGCCGAGCAGATCTCGTCGATGAAGCTGCAGACCAACGCGCCGGCGCGTGAAGTGGCCGCATCGTCGCAGTTGGTGATGCTGACGCAGCGTCTGGGTAAGAACATGAACGAGTTCCTGGCTGGCGAAGGCGTCAACCCGGAAACCGCGTTCCTGCTGGGCAAGGACACCAACACCTTCCGCGAAACCCTGAACGGCCTGCTCAACGGCTCGGAAGCGCTGCGCCTGACAGCCGCCACCGATCCGGAAACCAAGGGCTACCTGCAAGAGCTGTCGACCCGTTTCGACAACGTGCAGAACACCACGCAGATCATTCTGGAGAACTTGCCGGGCCTGATCGCCGCCAAGCGCGCCCAGCAGCAGATCTTCAACGACAACGAAAAGCTGCGCGCCGACCTGTCGGACCTGCAATCGGCCTATTCGGGCAGCGTGCGCAGCCGTCCGCTGACCCTTGGCGCAGTGGTGCTGTCGGCCATCCTGACGGTGGCCTGCCTGGCCGGTCTGGCGGCCCTGTACCTGCGCGACTCGCGTGTGCGTGCAATGGAAGCAGAAGCGCGCCAGCGTGAAGCCGAAGAGCGCCGGATGGTGGAAAAGCGCAACAACGACGCCACCCAGGCCGCTATTCTGCGTCTGATGAACGAACTGCAGGACATCGCAGACGGTGACTTGACCAAGCAGGCCACCGTGTCGGAAGACATTACGGGCGCGATCGCCGACTCGGTGAACTACACCGTGGAAGAACTGCGCGAACTGGTCGGCCGGGTGCAGCAGACCGCCGAACAGGTGACGCAGGCATCGTCGGCGGTGCAGACCACCTCCGACAAGCTGGTGCTCGCCTCCGAAGAACAGTCCCGCCAGATCCGCCAGACCGGCCAGTCAGTGGTGGAGATGGCCGACCGCATTACGCAGGTCTCGCGCGGCGCAGCCGAATCCGCGAACGTGGCGCGCGCCTCGCTGGCCGCCGCCGAGCAGGGTCAGCAGGCCGTGCAGAACGCGATCACGGGCATGAACGACATCCGCGACCAGATTCAGGACACCTCCAAGCGGATCAAGCGCCTGGGCGAATCGTCGCAGGAGATCGGTGAAATCGTGGAGCTGATCTCGGACATTACCGAGCAGACCAACGTGCTGGCACTGAACGCAGCCATCCAGGCCGCCTCCGCTGGCGAAGCCGGCCGCGGCTTCTCCGTGGTGGCAGAGGAAGTGCAGCGTCTGGCAGAACGTTCCGCCGAGGCAGCCAAGCAGATCGGTGCGCTGATCCGCACGATTCAGACCGACACCCAGGACGCGGTGCACGCAATGGAACGCAGCACGGCCGGTGTGGTGGAAGGGGCCAAACTGTCGGACAACGCCGGTGCCGCTCTGGTGGAGATCGGCCGCGTGTCGCGCCAGCTCGCCGAACTGATTGAAAGCATCTCGCAGACGACTTCGCACGAAGCGACGCTGGCTTCCGACGTGGCGCAGAACATCGAGCAGATCCTGCAGATGACGGAACAGACGTCGACGGGGTCCCGTCAGACCGCGCAGTCGGTGCGCCAGCTCACGCAACTCGCTGAAGAGCTGCGCGACTCGGTGGCCCGTTTCCGCATCGCTTGACGGGCATCGCCCCCGGATTTCGGGCGGGCGCGGCGCGCAGTATCGCACGCAACCGCCACACGCTTTTTGGAAGCCCTCATGCATCATCCATCTTCCGCCCAGCCCGAATCCGCCTCCCTCGAGGCGGTCGGGGATGTTTCTGCGGCGCGTCCCGCGTCTTCCGTGCCCGCGCGTGATCTGTCCGCGCTGGCCTGGGTTGCGCCCAACATGCGTGCCGCGCTGGACGACGCGGTACGCGAATTCGCCGAATACGTTGCCGATGTGGTGGCCAACCCCGAAGTGCTCGGGGCGCGTGACACCACCTCGCTGCGCCTGGCCGGCCAATACCTGCACCAGGCCGCCGGCGCACTGCTGATCGTCGGCCTGCGCGGCATCGATGTGTACTGCCAGGCAGCCAAGCGCCTGCTGGAAGCCGTCGATGCCGGTACGCTCGTCGCCGACGCGCAGACTCTGGACATCTTCTCCCGCGCCGTACAGGCGCTGCAGGAGTACGTCACCGACCTGATGGCCGGCATGGCCGAGGAACCGCTGCGCCTGTTCCAGCCCTATCAGGCCGTGCTCGCCCGCTTGGGCGAAGAGCGCATCCATCCCGCCGACCTGTGGGCGGATGAGCTGCGCCACTTGCCGGCCCTGCTGCTGCCCTCGCGCGATCTGGTGGGCCTGTCGCGGCTGCGCCGCAAATTCGAACTGGCGCTGCTGGCCGCGCTGCGCTTGCCGAATGCCGCCGGCGCCGAGCATGATCCCGCCGTCGCGGCCGCCTATGCGCCGATGGAGAAGCTGCTGCACGCCATCCGCGCGCTCGAGCGCGAGCCGCGCCGCACCGGCGACGACCTGCAGCGCGACCTGTGGCTGGTGCTTGCGCTGACCTTCGGCGCGCTGCGCGCCGGGCTGGTGCCGGCCGACCTGACCGGCAAGCGTCTGGCCGCGCGCGTCAACCTGCTGCTGCGCCAGTATTCGCACAACAATGTCCACCTGCCGCAAGGGCTGGTCACCGACGCGCTGTACCTGCTGGCCGGCATGGCCTACGGCAACGCGCTCGTCGAGCCGGTCGGCGACGACACGCTGGGCCAGGACATCGTCGCCTGCGTGCAGGCCTTCTCGATTCCCGCCACGCACGCGCCGGCGGGCGCGCTGCACACGCGTCACTATTACGCGCTGCTGCCGGCCGAGACCACCGACACGCTGCAACAAGTCGGCCGTTCGCTCGAAACGCTGAGCCAGCAGTCCGCGCCCGTCGCCGATGAGCTGGCCGCCGCGCTGCACACGCTGGCGCTGCATGCCGATGCGCTCGGCCAGCCGGCGCTGTCCACCCTGGCCAGCCGCCTGGGCGAGCCGACGGACGCGTCCGGCTACGACACCGCGCCGACGCTGCTGTTCCTCTCGCGCATGCTGGCGCGTCCCTGGGCGCTGCATGGCGAATCGGGCGACCTGCGCAGCGCCTGGTTTGCCGCCCGCTGCCACGAACTGGCCGAACACGCGCGGGTGCAGCGCGCCGGCGAAGGCACGCCCGCGCCGATCTGGCTGTCGCGACTGACCGATGAAATCACGCAGCGCCGCACGCGCGGCGAGCAGGTGCGTGCGCTGCAGACGCAATTGGCCTCCGCCGAGACGCACCTGGATGCGTTCGAGCGCGAAGGCGAGATCAGCGGCGGCCTGAAGGAAGCCAGTCGCCTGTTCGCCGAGATGCAGGCCACGTTCGTTGCGCTGGGCGCCACCGAGGCGGTGCGCGCCACCGAAGCCGCGCAAGCGACCATCGCCGCGCTGGAAGCCATCGGGCCGCATGCCGCCGATCGCGAGCATTACCTTGCCGCGCTGGCCAGCAATGTCAGCGGCCTGCAGGGCTTCCTCGATGCACTGTCGGCCGGGACCGAGCTGACCGGCGCACAGATCGACCAGATCGTGATCGAGGGCGTGCTGACGTTCGTGGAGCGCGAGTCCGCCTGGCGCGCCTTCGCGTTCGATGCCGAGACCGGCATGCTGGTCCGCCGCGAACCCCAGGTCGATCTCGACGCCGGCGCCGGTGCCGCGCAGGCGGACGCCGACGTGTCGCATCTGCAGTCCATGCTGGACCGCCTGCTGGCCAGGCAGCCGGTCGACTTGGCCGATCCGCTGGCCGCCGAGCTGCGCGCCGCGCTGCAGGAAGCGCGCGATGCCGCTGCCATCGACGACGATCCGGCGCGCCGCCGCCGGCTGGAAGAGGCCCTGGCGCAGTTCGACGCCTGGCAGGCCGGCAGCCCCGCCGCGCTGGAGCGCATGCAGGCCGCGCTGGCAGCGCCGGCCGCCGAGGCCGCTGTGGTGGCGGCTCTCGCGCCAGCCGCGAGCGACGCGCAGTCCATCGACGCAGAGCTGCTTGAGATTTTCCTGTTCGAAGCCGAGGAAGTGCTCGGCGGCGTACGGACCGACCTGCAGCCGCTGCATGCCGCAGCGCAGGCAGGCGCGGGCGGTGCCGCCACCGGTACCGATCTGGACCTGCTGACGCAGCTGCGCCGTGCCTTCCACACGCTCAAGGGCTCGGGCCGCATGGTCGGCCTGACGCGCTACGGCGAGGCCGCCTGGGCCATCGAGCAAGTCATGAACGTGTGGCTGGCCGAAAGCCGCGTACCCACGCCCGACCTGGCGGCACTGCTGACGCGCGCCGAGGCGGACCTGTCGGCATGGACGACCGCCATTGCGCAAGCGCCGCACGCCGACCATCCGATCGAGCCGCTGGTGGCGGCCGCCGACCGCGTGCGTCACGGCGGCCCGTTCGTGTGGCTGGAGGTCGTGGCAACACCCGCACCGCAAGCGCCCCAGGCATCGGTCGAGCCGGTCGCCGCGCTCGAACCCGTTGCGCCGGCACCCGCGCCGGCACCGCAACTGCACCATGCCCCGGAACCGGTGGTCACGCTGGCCGAGGTTCCCGTCGCGCCGGAAGTGCCGTTCGCGCCGGTTGAACCGACGGTCACCGTCAACGATGCGGTCACGCTGTCGTGGGACGATGCTCCCGCCTTGCCCGAGGCCGAAACGCCGGCCGCCGAGGCAGAGGCGATCGCCGAGCCGGTCGCGGCATTCGTGGCCGAGCCCGCTGGTGAGTCCGTTGATGAGCCCATTGCGGAGCCGATCGTCGAGCCGGTGGCGGAAGCCTTCGCCGCCGAGCCTGCGTCGGTCGAAACCGACGCCAAGGTGATCCCGTTCCCGTTCGAGCAGACCGGTGCGCCGGAAGACGCATCGCACGACGACGGTATCAAGACCATCGGGCCCGTGTATATCAGCGTGGCGCTGTACAACGTTTACCTCCAAGAGGCCGATGCTCTGATCCGCCGCCTGGGCGTGGACTTCTCCGAATGGCATCACGAAGGCCGCGCCCAGCCGAGCGAACTGGCGCTGCGCGCCGCGCATACGCTGCAGGGCAGTTCCGCCGTGGTGGGGCTCGAGCCGGTGCGACTGATCGCCGATGGGCTGGAGCAGTTGCTGCTGAACCTGGACAGCCGTCCGGTGGTGATGCATCCGGCCGACTTCCGCTTGCTCGATCAGGCGGTCGAGCGCATGCGCGGCATGCTGCACCAGTTTGCCGCCAGCGTCTGGCCCGATGCGGACGACGCTCTGTGTCGCAGTCTCTCCGAACTGTGCGAGCGCGTGCTGGTGCGTCCGCGCCTGCAGCTCGAATCGGCATCGCAGGAGCGCTCCGGCGCAGAAGCGGTCGAAAGCCCGGTCGCCAGCGAAGACGACACGCCGGAGATCGTGGTGTCGGAAGCTGTGCCGGAAGCCATCGTGCCGATCGCACCGGTCTACGAGGCTCCGGTGGTGGCCGGACCGGCCGTCGCCGAACTGGTGCGTCAGGCTCCGTCCGATGCGCTGGACCCGGCCCTGCTGGAAATCTTCCTGGAAGAAGCCCACGTTGCGCTGCCCGAACTGGGCCAGCAACTGCGCGAGTGGGAAACCGCACCGCAGGACCGCACCGTCTCCGGCCTGCTGCTGCGTAACCTGCACACCGTCAAGGGCAGTGCGCGGATGGCCGGCGCGATGACGCTGGGCCAGGCCGCGCACGAAATGGAAAGCGCCGTCGACAACGGCTTGCGCCACAACCGCGTGGACGACACGCTGTTCCGCAAGCTGTATGTCTGGCTCGATCGCATCCAGGCTCACGTCGATGCGCTCGGCGCCGGCAAGTTGCTGCCGCTGGATGCCGGCGTGCGCGACGCACCGGATGCGCCGTCCGCCGCGGGAGGCGATCCCGCCGCCGCGGGCTCGATGCTGCCCGCCGTCGCCGGCGCGACGAGCGTCGACCTGGCGGGCGCCCGCAGCCCCGACACCGACGCCCTGGAAGCCGCCGAACGCCAGCGCGCCATGGTGCGCGTGCAGGCACGCGCGCTCGACGCGCTGATCAACGACGCCGGTGAAGTCGGCGCGGCGCGTGCGCGTCTCGAGGCCGAGGTCCAGGCGCTCAAGAGCTACCTGTCCGAACTGAACGACAACGTGGCGCGTCTGCGCGCCCAGGTGCGCGAGATCGAAATCCAGGCGGAATCGCAGATGGAATCGCGCATCGCCGATGCCGCCGCGCACTCCGAAGCCTTCGATCCGCTGGAGTTCGACCGCTTCACCCGCCTGCAGGAACTGACGCGGATGATGGCCGAGTCCGTCAACGACGTGGCGACGGTGCAGCAGAACTTGTTCCGCGGTTTCGACCAGGCCTCGCTGGACCTGGAAACGCAGGCACGCCTGACGCGCGGCCTGCAGCGCAGCCTGATGCGCGCCCGCATGGTGCAGTTCGATACGGTCGCAGACCGCCTGTATCGCGTGGCGCGCCAGGCCGCCGCGGAAACCGGCAAGGAAGTGCGCCTGTTCATCAAGGGCGGTACGGTGGAACTGGATCGCAGCGTGCTGGACCGCATGGGCGGCCCGCTCGAGCACATGATCCGTAACGCCGTCGCGCACGGCATCGAGCTTGCAGAGGAGCGCCGCACCAAGGGAAAGTCCCCCGCTGGCGAGCTTACGCTAGAAGTGCAGCAGGAAGGCAACGAGGTCGTACTTCACTTCGTCGATGACGGTGCCGGCCTGAACCTCGAACGCATCCGCGCCCGCGCGCTGGAGCGCCAACTGCTGGCACCCGACGAGGAAGCCAGCGAGGCGCGGCTGACCGAGATGATCTTCTCGCCCGGTTTCTCCACTGCCCAGCAGGTGTCGGAGCTGGCCGGCCGCGGCGTCGGCATGGACGTGGTGCGTGCCGAGACGGTGGCGCTGGGTGGCCGCATTTCGCTGCAGACCACGCCGAACGTCGGCACGCATTTCACGATCCACCTGCCGCTGACCACCGCCATCACGCAGGTGCTGCTGGTGCGTGTGGGCGAGCGCGTGTACGCGATCCCCTCGGGCATGATCGACCACGTGCAGCAGTTGCGTCCGCAGTCGCTGGCCGAGGCCTATAACGCTGCATCGCTGGAACTGCCGGGCGGCGCGGTGCCGTTCCACTACTTCGGCGCGCTGCTGGAAGAGGCCCGGCCCGTGATGGGCGGCCGCAAGTATTCGCCGGCCGTGGTGGTGCGCAGCGGCAACGATCGCGCGGCCGTGCACGTGGACGAAGTGATCGGCAACCGCGAAGTGGTGGTCAAGCACATCGGTCCGCACCTCGCGCGCCTGGAAGGTATCGCTGGGGCGACCACGCTGGGCGACGGCGAGGTCGTGCTGATCTACAACCCGGTGGTGCTCACGCAGCGCTTCGAACGCGAAGCCGCCGCGCAGGGCCAACTGCAAGCCGATCAGGGAACGACGGGCGCCGTGGCCGAGCTGTCGCGCAACGGCAGCATCGATGCCGTGCCCGGCCTGGCCACGCAGCCGATCGTGATGGTGGTCGACGACTCGCTCACCGTGCGCAAGGTCACGCAGCGCCTGCTGACGCGCTCCGGCTACCAGGCCGTGCTCGCGCGCGACGGTGTGGACGCACTGCGGCAACTGCAGGAAGTCACGCCGGACGCCATGCTGGTCGACATCGAAATGCCGCACATGGACGGCTTCGACCTGACCCGCAACGTGCGCGCGGACGAGCGTATCGGCGCGATGCCGATCATCATGATCACCTCGCGCGCGGCGGACAAGCACCGCCGTTATGCCGCGGAGATCGGCGTCAACGTGTACCTGGGCAAGCCCTACAACGAAGACGAGCTGCTGCGGCACCTGCGCAACCTGATCGGTGCGCGGGCACCCGCGGCCAACGTGGGCTGAACAGGCGAAGCGCTGAAATGACAACGGGCCGGTTTGATACCGGCCCGTTGTTTTTTGCGTGGAGAGTCAATCCTCGCGGTGCAGGGCGGCGGCGCGCGCGCCGGGTGTCCGTTCGACCTTGGCGGGTGCGTAGCGCGCCAGCGTCGCGGCTCGCGCGGCGGCATGGTCGACGATCGGCCGTGGGTACGTTGCGCCCAGCGCCACGCCGGCTGCCTTCAACACGTCGGCCGGCGCCGTCCACGGTGCGTGGAGGTACCTGTCCGGCAGCTTGGCCAACTGTGGCAGGTATTTGCGGATGAAGTGACCCTGCGGATCGAACTTCTCCGATTGCGTCACCGGGTTGAAGATGCGGAACCACGGCTGTGCATCGCAGCCGCTGGAGGCCGCCCACTGCCAGCCCCCGTTGTTGGCGGCGAAGTCGAAGTCGTTGAGCGCGTCGGCAAAGTAGTGCTCGCCGCGCCGCCAGTCGACACCCAGGTCCTTGATCAGGAAACTGGCCGCGACCATGCGCAGGCGGTTGTGCATGTAGCCGCTCTGCCCGATCTGCAGCATGGCGGCATCCACCAGCGGATAGCCGGTACGCGCATCCCGCCACGCCGCGAAGCGGACGTCGCCGGTTTCGCCGCTCACCCAGCGGATGCGGTCGAATTCGGGGCGGAACGATGCGCCCTCGGCCAGATCCGGTCGATGGTGCAGGATCATGAAATAGAAGTCGCGCCAGATCAGTTCCGACAGCCACGTCGCCGCGCCCCGGCTGCCGTGCAGCATGGCTGAGTGGGCGCGGGCGGCCAGCGTACGGATCGACACGGTGCCGAAGCGCAGGTGCGTCGACAGGTAGCTCGGTCCGCGCACGGCGGGATAGTCGCGGCGTGCGTGGTAGTCGTCCATGCGGGTCGCGAAGTCGTCGAGCAGGGCCTCGGCGCCCGACATGCCGGTCGGCAGCGCGATCGCCGACAGATTGGAGCGCGCGAAGCCGATGGCCTCCAGCGAGGGCGTGGCCGGGGCCAGCCTTTGCGGCGGCCTGGCCAGGGCATGCAAGTGCGGCTCGATCGGATAGGCCCGCAGGTCGAACGGCGACACGGCGGCCAGCCAGGCGTTCTTGTACGGCGTGAACACGCCATAGGGTTTGCCCTGGCCGTTGAGGACCTCAGCGCGCTCGAAGATCACTTGGTCCTTGAAGTCGAACCACGCGCACGGCTGCCGAGCCAATGCGTCGCGCACCGCCGCGTCGCGGGCGAGGGCGGCGGGTTCTTCGTCGTGGTTGGCGAAGACCGCTTCCACGCCCAATTGTTGGGCCAGGCTGGGGATGGCATGGTGCGCATGGTCGTGCAACACGATCAGTTCGCCGCCGGCCTCGCGCAATGCACCGCGGAGTGCCTCGACGGCCGCCCGGATGAACTCGACGCGTCGGTCCGCGCGGAGCCCGCGCGCCAGCAGCGGATCGAGGATGCCACGGTCGAACACGAAGGCACAGAAGACCTCGCGGCAATGGCGCAGGGCATAATGCAGCGCTGCGTGGTCGATGTGCCGCAGATCGCGCCGGAACCAGACCAGCCCGCGCCGGAAATGCGCGTCGATGCGATAGGCGCGGGCTTGCGCGGCGGATGAGGGCTCGGCGGGCGATGGGCGTGGCATGATCGAAAGCTTGGCAGCCGGGCCGAGCGTACCGCAAAATCCGCGTCGCTTCCTGATCTCTCCATTCGTTGTTGCCATGACTGCTTCCTCCGCTCGCATGCCGCTGTACCGCATCCTGCAATCCCAGGGGTTCGGCACGCGCCGGTACTGCAAGGACTTGGTGCTCGCCGGCCTGGTCCACGTCAATGGCATCGAGGCTGAGGATCCCGACGCCCAGGTCGGCACGGCAGGCCTCGTGCTGGACGTCGACGGCGAGCGCTGGGCCTACCACGCGCGTGCCTATCTGATGCTCCACAAGCCCGCGGGCTTCGAGTGCTCGCAGAAGCCGCGCCACCACCCGAGCGTCTACACGCTGTTGCCGGTGCCGCTGCGCGAACGCGGCGTACAGTGCGTCGGCCGCCTCGACCAGGACACTACGGGCCTGCTGCTGCTGACCGACGACGGCCAGTTCGTCCACACGCTGACCAGCCCTCGCCACCAGGTGCCCAAGGTGTACGAGATCACCACCGCTGACCCGGTGACCGACGCGCAGATCGCCCAGCTGTGCCAGGGCGTGCTGCTGGATGACGAAGACGCGACCGTGGCCGCCGCCTGGGCCGAGCGGGTGGACACTTGCCACCTGCGCATGGCACTCACACAGGGGAAATACCATCAGGTCAAGCGGATGGTGGCCGCCGCCGGCAACCATGTCACCGCACTGCACCGCAGTGCCATCGGCGCCCTGACGCTGGATGCCGGCTTGGCGCCGGGCCAATGGCGCTGGCTCGAGCACGACGACCTGACGGCGCTGGACACCACGCCGGCCCATGCCGTCGGTGCGGTCGCGGGTGCGTGAGCCACCACAAAAAATCACGTCCGCGGTGCCGACTTTTCCAAATGAACAGGCCACCCGGCGAGGGCTTTTGGTAAACTAGCCTCATGGCCTCGCCGGACGCACCTATCAATCTCACGAATCAGTTCCTGATCGCTATGCCCGGCATGGCGGATCCCACATTTTCGGGTACGGTCGTGTACCTGTGCGAGCACAATGAGCGCGGGGCGCTCGGTCTCGTCATCAACCGACCCATCGACATCGATCTGGCGACCCTGTTCGACAAGATCGACCTCAAGCTGGAAATCCATCCCCTCGCTGAACAACCCGTCTACTACGGCGGTCCGGTGCAGACCGAACGTGGCTTCGTGCTGCACGACCCGGTAGGCTCGTATTCGTCGTCGCTGGCGGTGCCGGGCGGGCTGGAGATGACCACCTCCAAGGATGTGCTGGAGGCCGTCGCTCACGGCGGCGGGCCGCAGCGCTTCATCCTGACGCTCGGCTACGCGGGTTGGAGCGCGGGCCAACTGGAAGAGGAAATCGGCCGCAACGGTTGGCTGACCGTCCAGGCCGATCCCGAGATCATCTTCAATGTGCCGGCCGAAGAGCGCTTTGCCGCCGCGCTGAGACTGCTCGGCATCAATCCGGCCATGCTTTCGGGTGAGGCCGGGCATGCCTGAGCCGGCGCGACCGGCTTCTGCTCCCGTGCCGCTTCACGGCACCCTGCTGGCATTCGATTACGGCGAAAAGCGCATCGGCGTGGCGCTGGGCAACTCCATCACGCGTTCGGCCCGGGCGCTGGAAGTCATCCCCAACCGCTCGGTCGAGTACCGCTTCAGCCAGATCACCCGCCTCATCAGCGAATGGCAGCCGGTCGGCTTCGTGGTCGGCATGCCGGTCCACCCGGAAGGCGAGGACCAGCCGATGATCAAGCTGGCCAAGCGCTTCGGCAACCAATTGCATGGTCGCTATGGCCTGCCGGTCACCTGGGTGGACGAACGCTACTCGTCGATCGCCGCGCAGGATGCCGGCGCCACCGATGACGTGCTCGATGCCGAGGCTGCTCGCATCATCCTCCAACAATTCTTCGACGAATCCCCCGCATGACATCGCAACAGATCGATGCCGAGGCGCTCTACCAGAGCCTCGTCGCGCAGCTTCGTACGCGGATGGCCGGCACGCATGGCAGCAACTGGTCGGTGGCCGGAATTGTCAGCGGGGGCGCCTGGATCGCGGCGCGTCTGGCGCAGGATCTGGGCCTGCCGGACCATGGTGTCGTCAATGTCGCGCTGCATCGCGACGACTATGCCAAGAAGGGCCTGCATGCCCAGGCCCAGTCGACCACGCTGCCGTTCGAGGTGGAGGAGCGCCGCATTCTGCTGGTGGACGATGTGCTGGCCACCGGCCGCACCATCCGTGCCGCCATCAACGAATTGTTCGACTACGGCCGTCCAGCCGCGGTGGAGCTGGCCGTGCTGGTCGATCGCGGCGAGCGCCAGTTGCCCATCGCGCCCGACTACATCGGCGAGCGCATCACGCTGGCGGCTGACGAGTCGCTCGTGCTGCGCCGGGACGGCGAGGGCGCGTCGGCGCGCTTCACCTTTACGCGCGAGCCGAAGGCCGCCTGATGCGGGGCGTCGCTGACTGCTTCCGTCCAGACCGTTTCCGTTCGCGCTTTCGTTTGTCCCTGCCTTCCGTCCGCTTTTGTCCCCTGTCATGACCAAGACTTTCGCCAACCCGCAGCTCACAAAGAACGGCGAGCTCAAGCACCTGCTGTCGATCGAGGGGCTGTCGCGTGACATCCTCACGCACATCCTCGATACGGCCAAGCAGTTCGTCTCCGTGTCGGATGCCGACCGCGAGGTGAAGAAGGTGCCGTTGCTGCGCGGCAAGAGCGTGTTCAATCTGTTTTTCGAGAATTCCACGCGCACGCGCACCACGTTCGAGATCGCGGCCAAGCGGCTGTCGGCGGATGTGATCAACCTGAACATCAACGCTTCGTCCACCAGCAAGGGCGAGTCGCTGCTCGATACCATCAACAACCTGTCGGCGATGCAGGCCGACATGTTCGTCGTGCGCCATGCCAGCTCGGGCGCGCCTTACCTGATCGCCGAGCACGTCGCGCCGCATGTGCACGTGATCAACGCGGGCGATGGCCGCCACGCGCACCCCACGCAGGGGCTGCTCGACATGTTCACCATCCGCCACTACAAGAAGGAGTTCTCCAACCTGACGGTGGCGATCGTCGGCGACATCCTGCACTCGCGGGTGGCGCGCTCCGATATCCATGCGCTGACCACGCTGGGCTGCGCCGAGGTGCGCGCCATCGGTCCGCGCACGCTGCTGCCTTCCGGCCTGGAGCACATGGGGGTGCGCGTCTTCCATAACATGGAGGAGGGGCTCAAGGGGGTCGATGCGGTCATCATGCTGCGCCTGCAGAACGAGCGGATGAGCGGTGCGCTGCTGCCGTCGGCGCAGGAGTATTTCAAGGCGTATGGCCTCACGCAGGAACGGCTGGCGCTGGCCAAGCCGGATGCCATCGTGATGCACCCGGGCCCGATGAACCGCGGCGTGGAGATCGACTCCGCCGTGGCCGACGGCGTGCAATCGGTGATCCTGAACCAGGTGACGTTCGGCATTGCCGTGCGGATGGCGGTGATGGGCATCGTGGCTGGCAACAACGACTAAGAAGACCGATGAAACTGCATATCAAGGGCGGCCGCCTGATCGACCCGGCCAACGGTATCGACGCACAACAGGATCTGTATATCGCCGCCGGCAAGGTGCTCGGCATCGGTCGCACGCCGGCGGATTTCCACGCCAACAAGACCATCGACGCGACCGGCCTGGTCGTCTGCCCGGGGCTCATTGACCTGTCCGCCCGCCTGCGCGAGCCGGGCTACGAATACAAGGCGACGCTCGAATCGGAGATGGCCGCCGCCATGGCTGGCGGCGTGACTTCGCTGGTCTGTCCGCCGGATACCGACCCGGTGCTGGACGAACCCGGCCTGGTCGAGATGCTCAAATTCCGCGCCCGCAACCTGAACCAGGCACACGTCTATCCGCTCGGCGCGCTGACGGTCGGCCTCAAGGGGCTGGTGCTGACCGAGATGGCCGAGCTGACGGAAGCCGGCTGCGTCGGCTTTTCGCAGGCCGACGCGCCGATGACCGACACGCTGGTGCTGATGCGCGCGCTGCAGTACGCGCAGACCTTCGGTTTCACCGTCTGGCTGCGGCCGGAGGACCCGTTCCTGGGCAACGGGGGCGTGGCGGCGAGCGGCCCGCTGGCTTCGCGCCTGGGCCTGGCCGGCGTGCCGGTGATGGCCGAGACCGTGCGCCTGCATACCATCTTTGAACTGATGCGCAGCACCGGCGCGCGCGTGCACCTGTGCCGCCTGTCTTCGGTCGCCGGGCTGGAGCTGGTGCGGCGCGCCAAGGCCGAGGGCCTGCCGGTGACCTGCGACGTCAACGTCCACCATATCTCGCTTACCGATGTCGACATCGGCTACTTCAACTCGCAGATGCGCTTCGTGCCGCCGCTGCGAGCGGGGCGCGACCGCGACGGCATCGTGCGCGCGCTGGCCGACGGCACCATCGACGCCATCTGCTCCGATCACACGCCGGTGGACGACGATGAAAAGCTGCTGCCCTTTGCCGAGGCCTCGCCCGGCGCGACCGGCCTGGAAACCTTGCTGCCGCTGACGCTGCGCTGGGCGGCGGAACACAAGGTCGATTTGCCGCGCGCGCTGGCACGTATCACCAGCGAGCCGGCCCGCGTGCTGGGCTTGCAGGCCGGTTCGCTGGAAGTGGGCGCGCTGGCCGACGTGTGCGTGTTCGACCCGGAGGCCACCTGGAAGATCGAGCCGCGCAGCCTGCGCAGCCAGGGCAAGAACTCGCCGTATCTCGGCTTCGAACTGGCCGGCCGCGTGCGGGCCACGCTGGTTGCCGGTCACTTGGCCTATGACGGGCATTGACCAGCGCGCCGAAGCGGCGCCCGCCGAGGCAGTCGGGCAGGCGCAGCGCAGGCATGTGCTGCGCAAGCTGCGCTTGGCCGCCCATCTGATCGAGGGCATCGCGACGTGCGCGCTGCTGTTCTGGTGGGTTGGCCCGGTGCGCAGGCGTGCGCTGATCCAGCGCTGGTCGCGCAGACTGCTGGCGCTGTTCCACGTGACGGTGGTCGTGGATGGCGAGCCGGCGAGCCAGGCGGATCTGGCCGGCGCCATGATGGTGTGCAACCACGTGTCGTGGCTCGACGTCTACGCCATCAACAGTTGGTATCCGCCGCGCTTCGTCGCCAAATCGGAAATCCGCAACTGGCCGGTGATCGGCTGGCTGTGTGCGCAGACCGGTGTGCTGTTCGTCGAGCGTGCCCGCAAGCGCGACGCGCATCGCATCATGCACGCCATCGCCGACGTGTTGCGTGGCGGTGAGAGCATCTGCGTGTTTCCCGAAGGCACGACGTCCAATGGGATGCAACTGCTGCCTTTCCATGCCAACCTGTTCCAGGCACCGGTGACGGCCGCCGCGCCGATCCGCCCGGTGGCGCTGCGCTACCGCATCGCGGCCACCGGCGAACTGACGACGATTCCCGCCTATATCGACGACATGTCGCTGTTGGACTCGGTCAACGCGATCCTGAACGGGCCGCCACTGGTGGCGGAAGTCTTCGTCGGTCCCGCCGTGGCCCCGGAGATGGACCGGCGCGCGCTGGCCGAGCACAGTCGCCAGGCCGTCGCCATGCTGATGGAACGGGCCGGGTAGGCGGCCGGGTTCGGTCTTACTTCTTGTGGGCGAGCGGGTCCTGCGCCTGCTCGCAGGCGACCTGGATCACCTCGCGGCCGGCCGGGGCCAGCGTCATGCGTGCGGCGCTCAGCTTGCCGCCCCAGACGCAGCCGGTGTCCAGGCCCAGCAGATCATCCCGCATCACCAGCCCGCGCGTCGACCAGTGGCCGAAGGCGATCGGTGTGCCGCGCGTGCGTCGGCCGGGGACATCGAACCATGGCATATGGCCGTCCGGCGCACCGTCGGCGTCGGTGGTCTCGAACTCCATGGCGCCGTCCGGCGTGCAGAAGCGCAGGCGGGTCAGGGCGTTGATCGTCAGCCGCAGGCGATCCATGCCGGTGAGATCGCTGCTCCACTTGGCGGGATGATTGCCGAAGGCATCGGCCAGGAAGGTCTTCCAGTGCGGGCTGCGCAATTCGCGCTCGACCGCGCCGGCCAGTTCCAGCACATCGCCTGTCGTCCACTGCGGCAGCACACCGGCATGGACCATCAGGAAGCCGTTTTCGAAGATGGCCAGCGGCTGGTGCCGCAGCCAGTGGATCAGCGCATCGCAATCGGGGGCGGCGAGGATGTCGCCGAGGGTGTCCCGCTTGCCCGGTTTGCGCACGCCGGCAGCGACCGCCAGCAGGTGAATGTCGTGGTTGCCCAACACCGCGCGGGCCCGTCCGCCCTCGCACAGCATGATGACCCGCCGCAGCGTGCCGAGCGAATCCGGCCCGCGGTTGACCAGATCGCCGACGAAGCGCAGCGGAGCGTCAGCGGGCAGGGCGGCCAGCAGGGTCTGGAGAGGAGAGCAGCAGCCTTGGAGATCGCCGACGGCGTGAGGAGGGATCGACGCGACTGTCATGTGTTTGTTGGGTCACCCGCTGAGACTGGCTGAGACGGCTTCGTCTCAACTGTTACAACGCGCTACAAAAAGATCGGCGGTAGTGGCAGGGCTTACCCTGGGGTCGGATAGAATACGCCACTTCTCACATACTTAACGATTCCGCCGCCCTCGCGGGCGCATCGAGCGGACCAGGCGCGTGCCCAAGGCGCGCGACAAGGAGCAGAGCGTTTGTCCCATATCCTCGTAACCGGTGGCGCTGGCTTTATCGGCGGCAACTTTGTCCTGAACTGGCTGGCCAATCCCGGCACGGACAGCATTGTCAACGTCGACAAGCTGACCTATGCCGGCAATCGCAAGACGCTGGCCACCGTCGAGAGCGACCCGCGCCACGTGTTTTCGCAGACTGATATCTGCGATCGCGCGGCGCTCGACAGCCTGTTCGCCCAGTACAAGCCGCGCGCGGTGGTCCACTTCGCCGCGGAGAGCCACGTGGACCGCTCCATCCACGGCCCGGCCGAGTTCATCCAGACCAACATCGTCGGCACGTTCACGCTGCTGGAAGCCGCGCGCGCGTACTGGGGCGGACTCGACGCCGATGCCAAGGCCGCGTTCCGCTTCCTGCACGTCTCGACCGACGAGGTCTTCGGCTCGCTCAGCGCCACCGATCCGCAATTCTCGGAAACCACGCCGTACGCGCCCAACAGCCCGTACTCGGCGTCCAAGGCCGCGTCGGACCACCTGGTGCGCGCCTATCACCATACCTACGGGCTGCCGGTCCTGACGACCAACTGTTCCAACAACTACGGCCCCTACCATTTCCCGGAAAAGCTGATTCCGCTGATGATCACCAACGCACTCAGCGGCAAGCCGCTGCCGGTGTACGGTGACGGCCAGAACGTGCGCGACTGGCTCTACGTGGGCGACCACTGCGCCGCCATCCGCGAGGTGCTCGCGCGCGGCCGTCTGGGTGAGACCTACAACGTCGGTGGCTGGAACGAGAAGACCAACCTGGAAGTCGTGCACACGCTGTGCGACCTGCTCGACGAACTGAAGCCGAAGGCGACCGGTTCCTATCGCGACCAGATCGCATTCGTGAAGGACCGGCCGGGCCACGACCGCCGCTACGCCATCGACGCCCGCAAGCTCGAGCGCGAACTCGGCTGGAAACCCGCCGAGACGTTCGAGACCGGCCTGCGCAAGACCGTCCAGTGGTATCTGGACAACCAGGTGTGGGTGCAGGACGTGGTCTCGGGCGAATATCGGAACTGGGTCGCGAAGCAGTATGCAGCATAAGGCGCGCCCTGTTCCCAGGCTGCTTGTCACGGGAAGCAACGGCCAGGTCGGCTTCGAGTTGCGCCGCAGCCTCGCCCCCCTGGGTGACGTCATTGCGCTGGACCGCGCCGCCTGCGACCTGACCCAGCCCGATGCGCTGCGCCGGCTGGTGCGCGAGCATCGTCCCGACGTGATCGTCAACCCGGCGGCCTACACCGCCGTCGACAAGGCCGAGACCGATGCCGACACGGCCTTCGCCGTCAACGGCACGGCGGCCGGCGTCCTGGCCGAGGAAGCCCGTGCACTGGGCAGCCTGCTGGTGCACTACAGCACTGATTACGTCTTCGACGGCACCAAGGCCGGTGCCTACGTCGAGACTGACACGGTCAACCCGCAGTCCGTCTACGGCAAGAGCAAGCTCGCGGGCGAGCAGGCGATCGCCGCCTCGGACGCGGCGGCGCTGGTGCTGCGTACCTGCTGGGTGGCCGGCGCGCATGGCGGCAATTTCGCCAAGACGATGCTGAAGCTGGGCCGCGAGCGGGACAGCCTGCGCGTGATCGCCGATCAGTTCGGCGCACCCACCACGGCCGCGCTGATCGCCGACGTGACCGCGCAGATCGTCGCGCGTTTCTGGCTGTTGGGCGATCGCGCCGCGTTTCCGGGCGGCCTGTATCACCTGGCCGCGTCGGGCGAAACGACCTGGCACGGCTACGCTACGGCCGTGCTGCGCTATGCCAAGGCGCGCGGACTGGAGCTCAAGGTCGACCCCGAACGCATCGAGGCCATTCCGGCGACGGCGTATCCGTTGCCCGCGCCACGGCCCGCCAACTCCCGCATGCAGACCGGCAAGCTCACCGAAACGTTCGGCATCCATCTGCCGGACTGGCAGCAGGGCGTCCATCTCCTGCTGGATCAGATCTTTTCCTGAACGAATCGCCATGCGTAAAGGCATTATCCTGGCCGGAGGCTCCGGCACGCGACTCTATCCGATCACCCGCTCGGTTTCGAAGCAGCTGCTGCCGGTGTACGACAAGCCGATGATCTACTATCCGCTGTCCACGCTGATGCTGGCGGGGATTCGCGACATCCTGATCATCTCCACGCCGGAAGACACGCCGCGCTTCACCGAGATGCTCGGCGACGGCAGCAAGTGGGGGCTCAACCTGCAGTACGCGGTGCAGCCTTCGCCGGACGGGCTGGCGCAGGCATTCATCATCGGGCGCGACTTTGTCGGCAACGATCCGTCGACGCTGATCCTCGGCGACAACATCTTCCACGGCCACGACCTCGTGGCCCAGTTGACACGCTCGGCCGCACAGCCGTCGGGCGCCACTGTCTTCGCCTATCACGTCCACGATCCGGAGCGCTACGGCGTGGTCGAGTTCGACCAGAACTTCCGCGCGCTCTCCCTGGAAGAAAAGCCGGTCAAGCCGCGTTCGCACTACGCTGTCACCGGGCTGTACTTCTACGACAACCAGGTGTGCGACATTGCCGCCGACATCAAGCCCTCGGCGCGCGGCGAGCTCGAGATCACGGACGTCAACAAACACTACCTGGCGCAGGGCCAGCTCGACGTCGAGATCATGGGCCGCGGTTATGCCTGGCTCGACACCGGTACGCACGATTCGCTGCTGGAAGCGGCGATGTTCATCGCGACGCTGCAGAACCGGCAAGGCCTGATGGTGGCCTGCCCCGAAGAGATCGCCTACCGCAACCGCTGGATCAACGCCGAGCAGGTTGCCGCGCTGGCCAAGCCGCTGAGCAAGAACGGCTATGGCAAGTATCTGCAGCACATCATTTCGGAAACCGTCAAATGAATCTGAATGTCGTTCCCACCGCCATTCCGGAGGTCCTGATCCTCGAACCGAAGGTGTTTGGCGATGACCGGGGCTTCTTCTTCGAGAGCTTCAACGCGCGCACCTTCGAGCAGGCCACGGGCGTCAAGCGGACCTTCGTCCAGGACAACCATTCGCGTTCGGCCCGCGGCGTGCTGCGCGGCCTGCATTACCAGATCCAGCATCCGCAGGGAAAGTTGGTGCGCGTGACGGTGGGTGAAGTCTTCGACGTCGCGGTCGACCTGCGCAAGAGCTCGCCGACGTTCGGCAAGTGGGTCGGCGTGACGCTGTCGGCCGAAAACAAGCGCCAGCTGTGGGTGCCGGAAGGGTTTGCGCATGGCTTTGTCGTGACCTCCGACTACGCCGAGTTCCTGTACAAGACCACGGACTACTGGTACGCCGAACACGAGCGCAGCATTGTCTGGAATGACCCGGACCTCGGCATCGAGTGGCCGGTCCAGGGCACGCCGATCCTGGCGGCGAAAGATGCAGCGGGCGCCCGGCTTGCCAGCGCTGACTTGTTCGACTGAGGAAGGTCTGTCCCGGTCTTGAATTGCCGCCTGCCGGCATGGCCGCCGGATGGCGGACCGGTGCGTCTCGCAGGACGTGTTGCCGGGAAGACCGGACAGGATCCAGGAGCTGTCGTACAGGTGGGGGGGTGCCTTGCCGTTGACACAGAGCACATGACAGGAACGCCCATTCAACGCACCGGTGTCCTCAGGACGCTGACCAACTCGAGCGTCGTCGTGCTCGAGCGGATCGCCCAGATCGGGGTGACGCTGGTCGCGACCCTGGTGATCGCGCGTACCTTCGGGCCGCAGACGTATGGCGTCTGGCAGGCCGCGCAGTCGATCTTCGCGGTGACGTCTGCGTTGTGCCTGATCGTGCCCGGCGAAGTCTTGCTGCCGCGTCTCAAGGCGACCCACGACTGGGAGCGGCTGTCCGTCACGCTGTCGTCGGCGCTGGTCGCGCGCATCGCGTTCGGCATACTGATTCTGGTCGGCTACGGCGTCGCCCTGATCGTCGCGCCGGCGGCGCTGCGCGGCACGCTGATTGTCGCACTGATCCTGCAGTGCTCCGTGGCCGTCACCGAGCCCGTGAATGGGTTGAGTTCGTGGTATCAGGCGCAACTGAACAATGTGCCGGTGTCGTTGCGCCGCCTGGTCGGCCTGGCCCTGCGGCTCGCCATCTTTGTGCTGTGCATTGTGATGTTGGGCCGGTCGGCGCTGTCGTTGCTGGCGGCGGCTTGGCCGATCGAAGCGCTGGTCGCGGGCATGCTCGTGACGTCGATGTTCCTGGCGTCCCATGGGGCATTCCGGTTCCGGTGGACTGCCGCGGAACTGTCGTCGCTGGTGCGCGCGGGGTTGCCGGTCTGGTGGGGGCTGCTGCTCTACGCCTTGTTCCTGAAGGCGGACCGGCTGCTGTTACCCCATCGCATGGACGCGCAGAGTTTCGGCGTCTATGGGGCCGCGGCTCAACTGGTCGAGACCGCGGTTGGCATGGTGATTCTGGTCACCAATACGCTGATGCCGAGGCTGATCTATCACCGCGAGGGTGGTCGGCTGGATCGCACCACGGCGGCAGGTCTGCTGGGCGCGATCGTGGTCGCATGCGCGGCGACGTCGCTGATGGCACCGTTCATCATCCGGGTCCTGTTCGGTGCGGGCTTTCCGGGGGCCGCTCCGATCCTGGCCATCGGCATCTGGCTGGCTGTCCTGGCAGCGATCGATACGCTGCTGACGGGCCTTCTGATCCGGGAGCGGGCATTCCGGGTGGTCCTGATCAAATGGACGCTTGCCGCGGCCTTGCAGTACACGATCATTGCCGCGTTGTTTCCGCATCTGGGGCTTGGCGGGGTGCTGGTTGCCTTTTTGTCAGGATATGGCGTGGCGCTGGGGCTCTCCGGGTATAGCCTGAACAGGCTGCGTTCGCGTGCCAATGCACAGGCCTAACCGTGCGGGTTGCAAGCCGAAAGGAAGATGGATTTGAAATGCTGAAATCAGGTGCAATTTTCGTCACGTTCCGTCCCACGGACGAGCAGGTCGCTGCGATCGCTGCCACGGCACGGCTGTTCGATGCCGTGATCGTGGTCGACAATTCGCCGGCGACGGACGCGACCCTGCATCACCGCTTCAGCTTGCCGAACATCCAGTTTCTGGAGAACGCAAACCGTGGCGGGATCGCCGGGGCGTTCAATCGTGGCGTCGAGGCGTTGCTGGCAGGCGGGATCGATCGGGTCTATTTCTTCGACCAGGATTCCGCGGTGCCGCCCGACTATCGCCAGCTCATGGACGAGGCGCTGGACAGCGCTCCCGAGGCCTGCATGATCGGGCCCAAGATCTATGACATCAACCTGCGCGCATTCTCCCCGCGTTACCTGGTGTCGCGCTGGACGTATCGCGCGGATCCCATCCCCGAGTCGGCTAGCGCGTTGATACCGTGCTCGTTCCTGATTTCGAGCGGTTCGGTGGCGACCAGGGCGGCGTTGACTGCATGCGGCCCGTTCCGAGAGGACTATTTCATCGACGATGTCGATACGGAATACTGCCTGCGGGCGGCCCTGTTGGGTGTCGGCGTATTCATCAACCCGCGTGCCGTGCTGAACCATGCGATCGGCGAGCGCGAAGAGCACCGCTTTCTGGGCGTGCGGATCCGACCGAGCCATCATGGTGCGTTGCGCCGGTATTACCGCTGCAGGAACGGCATCAGCCTCAGCCTGCGGCATGCGCGGCATTCGCCCGCGTTTCTGATACATAACCAGAAGCGGCTGGCGCACGAGATGATCGGTGTGCTGCTCTATGAGCGGCGCAAGTGCAAGAAATTGACGGCGATCGGGGTCGGCATCATCCACGGCATCATGAGCCGGCTTGGCGATCTCCGGGAAATCGCACCGCGGTTCCACCGGTGGCTGGTGGGTTGAACGGGCCGAGTGGATTGGTGTGCCACAGGGGCGAGGCAACGGGAGGATTCCGGGCTGACAATGCCAGCCTAGATGTGATGAGTATGGAGATGAAGGCGACACACAAGACGATCTCGATCGCGGGCACGATATTTCGTGTGATCCCGCTGCTTGTGATCGTCTTGATTTCCGCCCTGGTTGCACACCGTCCACCCGGCCTGGATAAAGACTACTACGGCTACCTCGACTATTACGGACGTGTTCTGGCGGGTGAGACCGGTTTTGTCGAACCGGGGTTCGTCGCGATTGCCAGGGCATTGAACTGGCTGGGTGGCGAATATATCGATCTGCTTGGCATATTCTGCTTTTGCGGCCTTTGGGCCAAACATGTCGCCATTCGCAAGTTCACGACCTCCTCGGTAGGCCGCTTAGCTGCTTTTTGGGTGGTCTACGCGTGTGTATTTTTCCCATTGTGGGAACTGACGCAGATCCGTGCGGGACTGGCGATGGGGATTGTGGCATTGGCGCTGACGTCACGAAGCAGGTTTTCGTCGTGCGCCTTGTTCCTGGTAGCTGGGATGTTCCACTATTCCGCGCTGGTCGTTTTCGTGTTCTGGGGTGCGGCCACATGGTTTGGGTCGACGGCATTCATCTGGTCTGCTCTGGTTTGCGCAGTGGTCTACCTGTTCCAGAGTCGCATGCCGTATTTCGATGTGTACTCGGCCAAGGATTACGCGGAAAGCTTCAATCCCTTTTCGCTCAAATCCGCATTTATTTTTGTCATGTCGACTTGCATCGGGTTGTTTTCGTGGCCGAGATTTGCACGCGTGATTGCATTTATTGCGATCTCCATGCTGTTGTTGTATTGGTCGATGCCGGGAATGCCAAGTGCGGCGATTCGCATCGCTGATATCGCGCTGTATCTCGTGGTCCTGGCCTTGGTTGCCAGCCGCAATTGGACGATTGATTGGGGGACATGGCGTTTCGTCATGCCGCTGATGTGTGCGTATTTCGTATATCTGAATTTCTTTTCGCCTGAGGCCATTATTGATGTCAGCGCATTGTGACGGTTGTCGTGTGGACCGCCGGCATGTGGCTTGGTGCTATTGGGAGGCGAACAATTGTGGGGCAGGCTGTTGTTAACTCATGACTAATATTACGGCATCGATTGTTCTATATAACAATCCGATCGGTCAGATCCGGCATTGCATCGAATCGCTGCAGGTGGACGCGCGCGTTCACGTGCTGCTGGTCGACAATTCCGAGAACAAAGGCCGCTATGCCGGCTTGGCGGCAGACAACGTCGAAATCCTCGACGCGCCGGGCAATGTCGGTTTCGGCCGGGGGCATAACCTTGTCCTGGGCCGGCTGGCGGCGCTGCGCTCCGAGGTTCACCTGGTGGTGAATCCCGACATCGTGGTCAGGCCGGGTTGTGTCCAGGCGGTGACCGACGTGTTGCGCCAGCGCAAGGATGTCGCGCTGGTCGGACCACGTGTGGTGTCGCCGGACGGCGCCTTGTACCGGTCCTGTAAGCTCTTGCCGACACCGTGGAACCTGTTCGCCAGGCGGTTTGCTCCGAGGCCGTTCTATGCAGCGGCCGACGCGCGCTATGAGTTGCAGGCGTTCGACTATGACCGGGAATTGCGGCTCCATAACCTCTCGGGGGCCTTTTTGGCGTTCCGGTCGGAGGTCTTTGCCGCATTGGGCGGGTTCGATCCCAGGTATTTCATGTACCTGGAGGACGTGGATATCTGTCGCCGTGCCGCGAGCCTGGGCGCGGTGATCTTTGTGCCGCAGGCCGAGGTTGTGCATGAGCACGGAAAGGGTTCCTACCGCTCGTGGCGGCTCCTGCGCGAGCATATGCGCTCCGCGGTTCTGTATTTCAACCGCTTTGGATGGTTTGTCGACGCGGAGCGAAGGCTGTTGAATAGAGAAACTCTGGCGCGTGTGAACGATATGCGCTCGGTTGTTTGACGATAAAACTGCGCGCAATCCTATGCTTACATTGTCGGTGGCTTTTCTCGTGTCGTTTGCCGTGACCTTGATGGTCATCCGGTATTCGAGCCTGCACGCCCACATTACAGCCGACTGGGATCTGCACGGGGTGCAGAAGTTCCATGCGCGGCCCGTACCCCGGATCGGCGGTCTCGGCATCGTGCTGGCGATGACCGCCGCGGCCGTGGCCGCCTGGATACGCGATCCCCAGGTCGTGGGCTATCCCTTCCTGCTGCTGGTGGTCTGCGTCATGCCGGCCTTCATCGCCGGCTTCATCGAAGACATGACCAAGCGCGTCAGTCCGCGCGAACGGTTGCTGGCGACCATGGCGGCCGCCCTGGTGGCGGTCTATCTGCTCAACGCCAAGATCGTCCGGATCGACATCCACCTGATCGATCTGGCACTGGCGATCCCGCTGGTCTCCATCGCCATCACCACGGTCGCGGTGGCGGGCCTGGCCAATTCCATCAATATCATCGACGGCTTCAACGGGCTGGCTTCGATGGTGGCGATGATGATGTTCGTCTCGCTCGCCTATGTCGCGTTTCGCGTGGGGGACACCTTGATCCTGACGATCGCATTCGCGATGATCGGGGCCATTCTCGGGTTCTTCATCTGGAATTTCCCGGCCGGGCACATTTTTCTCGGCGATGGCGGGGCCTATATGATCGGGTTCGTGCTGGCCGAGTGCAGCATTCTGCTGGTGCTGCGCAATGGCAGCGTCTCGGCGTGGTACCCGGTCCTGATGGTGATCTACCCGATTTTCGAGACACTGTTCTCGATCTATCGGCGGCGTGTCCTGAAAGGGGTGCCGGCCGGATATCCGGATGGCGTGCATCTCCATACCCTGATCTACCAGCGCGTAATGCGGTGGGCGGTCGGCAGCAAGGACGAGCGGCACCGGTTGCGGCGGAATTCGATGACGTCGCCGTACCTCTGGCTGTTGAGCCTGCTGGCGGTGCTGCCGGCGACGCTGTTCTGGAACAGCAAGATCGTCCTGCTGATCTTTGTCGCGATTTTTATCTTTTTGTATGTGTGGCTCTACTGGCGCATCGTCCGGTTCCAGTCGCCGCGTTGGCTGATTGTAAAAAAACACCATGAACACTGATCAACGATTTGACGACGATCGTCCGGGCGATGCGGCGATTGCGATGCTGGGGCAGGGGGCGCAGTTTGCCCAACGCCATGTGAAGAAGCTGGTTGCGGCCGGGATTGCGGGAACGGCGCTTGCCATTGGCTTGGCGTTTGTGTTGCCCAAGCAGTGGGAGGCCAGTGTTGTCATCCAGGTCGGGCAGATCACAAACGAGGCGATGCCCGGGACCCCTCTACCCGCTCCCACTCCGGTGGAAACGGTGGGACGCGCCGTGGAGCGGTTGCAACTGCCGCAATTCGAAGATCTCGTGCTGCGGAAATTGGATCTGCCCCTCGGGGTTAACGAAAATGCCACGACGGACCTGATCCGGCGCTCGCTCAAGGCGGTCCAGCTGAAGAATGCCGAGCTGATCGAAGTGACCGTGCGCGGGTTTTCCCAGGCAGATGCGCAACGATATACGCAGGCTTTTGCCGACGCGCTGATCGGCGCGCACGCCGTGATCGCCAAGCCGTCCCTGGACAAGATCAACTCGAACATGGTCGAAGTGCGCCAGCAGATCGCGTCTGAGGAAGCCAGGAAGGGCGAGCTGTCGGCATTGATGCGTGTCCGCGACCAGTCGAAGGCGGACGTGAAGTTCTCGGAGAGCGTGCTGCTGGCGAACATGGTCGCCGAAAACGACAAGCAGCTTCAGGGGTTGCGGCAGCGCGAAATCAATATCCAGGAACAGCTGAATCCCGAGCGGACCTTCAACACGCGGCTTTTCGGCCCCGTGCATGTCAGTCGGCGCCACGTGTTTCCGAACGGCCTGCTGTTTGCTGCGACCGGTCTGGTGCTGGGCTTGCTCGTGGCCGTCGGCTGGGGCCTGATCGGGGACTTCCGCCGGGGCGTCCTCGGCGGCCGCAAGTGATGTGATGTACCGTGCCCGAGCCGTGCCGGCCGGGCCTGTATGCATTTTGATGATCGATGATTGAAACAGGGTGTGTGCCCATGCAAATTGACCCCTCCATCTTCAAGGCCTATGACATTCGCGGCATCGTCGGCAAGAACGTCGACCGTGAAACCGCGCGGCTGATCGGCCGGGCCTTCGGCTCGGCGGCGCGCGCCAACGGCGAGGCCGCCGTGGTGATCGGCCGCGATGGCCGCTTGTCCGGCCCGGATCTCGTGGCGGGCCTGGCCGAGGGCCTGCGCCAGAGCGGGGTGGATGTGATCGACCTCGGGCTGGTGGCCACGCCGATGGTCTACTTCGGCACCAACATCGAACTGGCCGGCCGCCGCGCCACGTCCGGCGTGATGGTCACCGGCAGCCACAACCCGCCCGACTACAACGGCTTCAAGATGGTGCTGGCGGGCCAGGCCATCTACGGCGAGCAGATCCAGGCGCTGCGCCAGCGCATCGAGCAGGGCGATTTCAGCGAGGGCACCGGCGCGTATGTCCAGGTGGACGTGCGCCAGCAGTACATCGATCGCATCGTCTCCGACGTCAAGGTGGCGCGGCCGATGAAGATCGCCGTGGACTGCGGCAACGGCGTGGCGGGCGCTTTCGCGCCGGCGCTGTTCCGCGCCATGGGCTGCGAGGTGACGGAGCTGTTCTGCGAGGTGGACGGCCACTTCCCGAACCACCATCCGGACCCGGCCCACGTCGAGAATCTGCAGGACCTCGTGCGCACGCTGCAGACCACCGACTGCGAACTCGGCCTGGCCTTCGATGGCGATGGTGACCGCCTTGGCGTGGTCACCAAGGACGGCCAGGTGATCTTCCCGGATCGCCAACTGATGCTGTTCGCGCAGGAGGTGCTGTCGCGCCACCCGGGCGGCGAGATCATCTTCGACGTGAAGTGCACCGGCAAGCTGGCACCGTTCATTCGCGAGCACGGGGGCAAGGCCACGATGTGGAAGACGGGGCACTCGCTGGTCAAGGCCAAGCTGAAGGAGACCGGTGCGCCGCTGGCCGGCGAGATGAGCGGCCATATCTTCTTCAAGGATCGCTGGTACGGCTTCGACGACGGTCTCTATACCGGCGCCCGCCTGCTGGAGATCCTGTCGCGCCATGCCGATCCGAGCGCCGTGCTGAACGCACTGCCGAATTCGCATTGCACGCCCGAGCTGCAGCTCAAGTGCGCCGAAGGCGAGCCGTTCGCGCTGCTCGACAGGATCAAGGCGAACGCGACCTTCGATGGTGCGAAGGAAGTGAACCGCATCGACGGCGTGCGCGTGGAGTATGCCGATGGCTTTGGCCTGGCGCGCCCGTCCAACACCACCCCGGTGGTGGTGATGCGTTTCGAAGCTGACAACGATGCCGCCATGGCGCGCATCCAGAGTGAGTTCCGCCGCGTGATCCTGGCCGAGAAGCCGGACGCGACGCTGCCGTTCTGATCCGGCCGCTGATGCAGATTCGGGGGAAAGGGATGGCGGCATGCGGGTGCTGATCGTCAAGGTCTCGTCGCTTGGCGATGTGGTGCACTGCACGCCGGTGGTGGCGGACATTCTGCGCGCGCATCCCGACGCCGAGATCGACTGGGTCGTCGAGGAGGGGTTTGCGGGCATCGTGCGCATCGTGCGCGGGGTGCAGAACGTGATTCCGTTCGCACTGCGGCGCTGGCGCAGGTCGCTGGCCTCGGGCAGGACATGGGGCGAGATGGCGGCATTCCGCCGGGTCCTGCGCGCCAAGCCGTACGATGCGGTGCTCGACACGCAGGGCCTGATCAAGACCGCGCTGGTCGCCGCGCAGGCCCGGCTGGCGCCGAGCGGCTTTGTCGCCGGGCTGGGCAATCGGACCGACGGCGCGGGCTACGAACCGCTGGCCCGGCTGTTCTACCAGCGCGAGGTCCACATGGAGCCGCGCGTGCATGTGGTTGAGCGTTCGCGCCGCATGGTGGCCGAGGCCCTCGGCTACACCGTTCCCGAGACGATCGACTTCGGCCTGCAGCCGCCGGCCGGCCTGCCGTTTGCGCTGCCGCGCCCGTACGTGGCGCTGGTGCATGCCACCTCGCGCGCCGACAAGGGCTGGCCGCAGGACGCCTGGGTCGATGTCGCCCGCGCGCTGCTGGCCCGCGATTACGCCCTGGCGCTGCCCTGGGGCAGCGAAACCGAGCGCCGCACCAGCGAGGCCATCCGCGAAGCCATCGTGGCGGCGGTACCGGGCATGCTTGGGCGGATCGTGATTCCACCGCGCATGTCGCTGCCCGACGTGACCGCCTTCCTCGATCAAGCGACCGCGGTGGTCGGGGTCGACACCGGGCTGGTGCACATCGCCGCGGCGCTGTGCAAGCCGACGGTCGCACTCTACAACTTCTCCACGTCGTGGCGCACCGGCGGTTACTGGACACCCAAGGTGCACGACCTCGGCAGCACCGAGGCTCATCCGACCAGCGCGCAGGCGCTCGATGCGCTGCGCGCGCTGGGTGTGCTCTGATGCTGCGCATTGCCTATCGCCTGCTGTGGCGCGCGCTGCTGCCGTTCGCGTTGCTGCGCCTGTGGTGGCGTGGCCGCAAGGAGCCCGGCTATCGCCAGCACGTGGGCGAGCGGCTCGGCTTTTACCGGCCGCGCGCCAATCCCGACCGCCCGTTGCTGTGGGTGCATGCGGTGTCGGTCGGCGAGACGCGCGCCGCGCAGCCGCTGATCGATGCGCTGCTGGCGCGCTTCCCGCAGCACGACGTGCTGCTGACCCACATGACGCCGACCGGCCGCCGCACGGGCGCCGAGTTCGCGGCGCAGCGCAACGGCCGCGTGATCCAGGCCTATCTGCCCTATGACCTGACCGGCGCCGTCGACCGGTTCCTGCGCCATTTCCAGCCGCGTCTCGGCCTGCTGATGGAAACCGAGATCTGGCCGGTGCTGATCGAACGTGCCCACCATGCCGGTGTGCCGATGGTGCTGGTCAACGGGCGGCTGTCCGCGCGCAGCCATCGGCGTACCGCACGGCTGGGCCAGGCCGCGCGCGAGACCTATGCGCAGCTCGCCGCCGTGCTCGCCCAGACTCCGGACGACGCCGACCGCTATCGTTCGCTCGGCGTGCCGCGCGTGCGCGTGACCGGCAACCTGAAGTTCGACATCCCCCCGCACGTAGACCAGATCATGGCGGGCCGTGCGCTGCGCGATGCGCTGCGCGGGCGCGCCGTATGGGTGGCCGCCAGCACGCGCGAAGGCGAAGAGCCCCTGCTGCTCGATGCGTGGCAAGCGCATCGCGCGCAGCATGCGGGGCGCCGGCATCCGCTGCTGATCCTGGTGCCGCGCCACCCCCAGCGTTTCGACGAGGTGGCCCAATTCGCCGCGCAACGGGGCTTACGCGTTGTGCGGCGCAGTGCGCTGTCGCTGTCGGCACACGCGGTGCCCGATGTCGCCGATGTGCTGGACGCGGACATCCTGCTGGGCGATTCGATGGGCGAAATGGCGCTGTACTATGCCGCCGCGCAGGCCGCATTCATCGGTGGCAGCCTGTTGCCGATGGGTGGGCAGAACCTGATCGAGGCATGCGCGGTCGGCACGCCGGTGGTGATCGGTCCGCACACGTTCAATTTCGCGCAGGCCACGCGCGATGCCGTGGCGGCCGGCGCCTGCATGCAAGTGGAGGATGCCGCCTCCGCGGTGCGCATGATCGATCAGTGGCTGTCCGATGCCGATGCGCGCGAGGCCGCATCGCGGGCCGCGCTGGCATTCGCCGCGACCCATGGCGGCGCCACGGCGCGCACGGTGGAGGCCGTGGCGGCGCTGGTGCTGCCGTCGCTCTAGCCGTGCGTGCCGCGTGGCACGAAATCTGCGAACTCAACGCACGCATGGCTGACTAACCGGCTTTCGCGCAGTCCGCTTTCCGCTTCTGTTCCCGACACGTTCATGTCTCGCCCCGATCATTCCAAGCCCAGCCTGCTGCGGACCCCGCGCCGCGTGGTGCTGGCCGCGGCAGCCCTGGCCGCGCTGACCGCCGCCACCATCATCGGTGCCGGCTGCATGACGACACCCAAAGCAACCGCGCCGCTCGCCCACAGCGATGCGGCGTCGGCCCCGGTTGCTCCCATTGCCGCCACTGCCAGCGCCGTGGTGCCGGCCTCGACGCCAACTCCGGCCCCGGCCCCGGCATCGGCTGCCTCCAATACCGGCCAGGCGTCGCTGACGCAGGCGCAAAGCGAGGGCCGCTCGCACTTCGTCCTGGTGCGCTGGCAGGAACCCGGTGCCGCGCCGAAAGAACTGCCGCCGGCCGAAGGCGAAGGTGCGGATCCGGCGAACCCGCCCATCTCCATCGAATTCAGTGCTGGCCTGGAAGCCACCAGCGGCGTGGCCTCGGGTTATTCCGGTTGCAACCGGTTCACCGGGCCGTACGAGAAACTGGTGTCGGGCATGCGCTTCGGCACGCTGGTGTCGACGCACACGGTCTGCGATCCGGCACGCATGCAGCTGGAGAATGATTTCCTGGAGGCGTTGAAGTCGCCGCTGGCGACGGTGGGCATGCAGCCCTCGTCCGCCGGCGCGCACGGCCGCCAGGTGATCTGGAAGACCGCCGGCGGCGGACTGCTGCAATTCGCCGAGCACCCGCTGCCGCCGCGCTGGCAGTCGCACTGATCCGCTCGGATCAGCGCTTGGCGCGGGCGGAGGGCGTGGCGGGCTGGGTCCGTGCCGCCGGCCGGGGCAGCGCGGTCAGGTCTTCCGAGGCATTGGCGGTCAGCAGCGTGTTGACCTGCACCACGTCCGCCTCGCTCAGCGAGCCGGCAGCGGACTTCAGGCGCAGGCCGTTGACGATGGTGTCGTAACGCGCGCGCGCCAGGTCGCGCCGGGCCGAGAACAACTGCGCCTGCGCGTTGAGCACGTCGGTGCCGATGCGCACCCCCACGCCATAGGCGAGCTGATTGGAGTCATACGCCGTCCGCGCCGAGACCTCGGCCGCCTCCAGCGCTTTCACTTGCGCGAGCCCCGCGATCACGCCGATATAGGCCTGCCGCGCGCCTTGCTCGACGGCACGGCGGGCGTATTCGAGGTCGCTCGCGGCCTTGGTTTCCAGGGCGATGCTTTCGCGTACGCGCGATTGGATCGCGCCGCCCGCATAGAGGGGAATCGAGACCTGCACGCCGATCTGCGACGTGTCGAAGCGCGCGCCGCCCGGCAGCGAAGGCAAGTACTGGTTGCCGCTGGCGTTGGTATGGCCGGTCTGCGCGACCAGGTCGACGGAGGGCAGGTGCCCGGCCGAGGCTTTCTTCACGTCGCGCTCGGCGTTCTGCAGGCTGTACTGGGCCAGCGCCACCTGCGGGTTGCCGCTGCGGGCCTGCTCCACCCAGCGCTCCGGTGCGGCGGGTTCGGGCTGCGGCAGCACGGCTCCAGCGCGTACGCCCGCCAGCTTGCCGACCGGCTCGCCGGTGATCTGCCTGAGCGCCGATTGCTTGATCTCCAGGTCGCTGCGCGCGGCGATGACGCTGGCGTCGATCGCATCGCGCCGGGCCTGCGCATCGTTGGCGTCGGTGATGTTGGCGTTGCCGACATCGAAGTTGCGCCGGGCCTGTTCGTACTGCTGCTGGATGGCGGCACGCTGGGTCAGGGCCAACTGCAGCGTGTCCTGGGCTGTGAGCGTATCGAAATAGGACTGCGCGGTGCGCGTGATCAGGTCCAGCTGCGCCTGGGCCAGGCTGGCTTCCGCCGCTGCGGCGGCGAGTTCGCCTTGCTTGTAGGTCTCCCAGCGGTCCCAGCGGAACAGCGGCTGCGACAGTGAGAGTGTCCAGCCCGTCGACGAGAAGGACTTGTTGAATTCGGCGGGCGCGGTCTGATCGAAGATGATGCGCGTCGAACTCCAGGCGGCGCCGATCTGCGGCAGCAGGCCGGAGCGGCCCTGGGTCAGTTTCTCGCGCTGCGCAAGTGATTGCGCGCGCGACGCGGCGAACTGCGGATCGTTGGCGAGCGCGGCACGGTAGGCCGACAGCAGATCGGCCGTCGGCGCTTCCGCCTGGGCCCAGGCCAGCATCGGCACCATCGACCAGCACAGCACAACAAGCGAACCGCGCACGGCCATCCGCGCGCGGCTACTGCGAGCAACAGTCATAAAGCCCCCGGACGAGGAAACGTCGGAAGGCAGCGCGGGAGGGCAAGCCGCCCGCGCGGCTTCCCCTATCAGTACGTCGCCATCTGCGGGTCGATCTGGCGAGCCCAGGCATCGACGCCGCCTTGCAGGTTGTACACGCGCGCCGGATCGAAACCGGCACGCATGATCAGGAACTGCGCCACCTGCATGCTGCGGCCACCGTGGTGGCAGATACAGACGATGTCTTGTTCGGCATCCAGCTCGGCCGCGCGATGCGGGATCTCGCCCATCGGGATGTGCGTGATGCCGGGCAGGGCGCAAATCTGCACCTCGCCTGTCTCGCGCACGTCGAGCAGGACAGGCTGCGCGCGCGAGGCGTCGGCGAGCCATTGGGCGAGGGCGGTCGGGGCAAGCTGTTGCATGATGATCGGGGAAGGCGCGATGGCGCGTTAGAAGCGGAACTGCGACGGCGCGGGCACACCCACCAGCGGCGTCACATAGGTCTCGAACAGGTTGCGGGTCTGGAATTCGGCCTCGGACACGCGCGTGATCAGTTGCGCTTCCATGACCGGCGCGCCGCCCACGAAGATCGACAGGCGGCCGCCGACCTTCAGTTGCATGAGCAGGGATTCCGGTACCGCCGGCACCGAGCCCGATACGCAGATGACGTCGTACAGGCCGTTGCCCCAGCCCAGGGCTGCGTTGCCCTCGGCCACGTCGGCGTTGGTCACGCCGTTGCGGGCGAGGTTGTCGCGCGCGAAGGCAACCAGTTCGGGCGCGATGTCCACGGTGGCGACATGGCGGCCGCGATGGGCCAGCAGCGCAGCCATGTAGCCCGAACCTGCGCCGACCTCGAGCACGTCTTCGTGCTTGCGCACGGCCAGCTCCTGCAGCACGCGGGCTTCCACGCGCGGGGGCAGCATGTTCTGGCCGCCGGGCAGCGGAATCTCCATGTCGACGAAGGCCAGCGCGCGGTAAGCCTCGGGCACGTATTGCTCGCGCTTGACGACGGCCAGCAGGTCGAGCACGTCGAGATCGAGCACATCCCACGGGCGGATCTGCTGCTCGATCATGTTGAACCGGGATTTTTCGATGTCCATGGGCATGCCTTCGATGCGGAGCGAATGAGGGTTTGTCGACAAACCGGACATTTTAGCAAGTCCGGAGGACATTCCGGCGCGGATCGTCATGGTGCGGCACCTTCGTCGGCGCCCGTGTCGTCTGCGGGCATCGGCCGCCACGGCTGGCAGGCCAGGGGCGGCGGCGGCGGGATCGCCGTGCCCGGCACCGGGTTGCACAACAGTCCGTGCAGCATTAGCGCAACCAGATGCGTGACGAAGGCCTTCGGATCCAGTTCCCGGTGGGAGCACGGGCCGAAGGAGTGCTTCCACATCATCAGGAACAGCATCGGGGCGACCAGGGCCAGCGTGGTCATGTCGATATCGGCCTCGCGGAACTCGCCGCGCGCCACGCCGCGCTCCAGGATGCGTTTGAACAGGCGGTCGCAGCGCTGGATGACCGCTTCGTGGTAGTACTGCGCGAGGTCGGGAAAGTTGCCCGCTTCGGCCATCAGCAGCTTGGTCAGGCCCGAGGCCGGCGATTCGCCGATCAACTCCCACCAGCCCATCAGGATCTCGTGCAGCAGCGCTTCGCTGGTGCCTTCGAAGGTGTCGATCAGGGCCTCGCCTTCGGCCAGGATGGGCAGCAGGTTTTCCTGCACCACGGCCTTGAACAGCTCGACCTTGTTGGCGAAGTACAGATAGACCGTGCCTTTGGACACGCCAGCCGCGGCCGCCACATCTTCCAGCCGCGTGGCCGCGAAGCCTCGTGCCACGAACAGGGACAGCGCCGCCGCCACCAGTTCCTGCGGGCGGGCTTCCTTGCGGCGGGTCCAGCGTTTGGTGGAGGACTCGGGATCTCGATCGGTCACGGCGGTTACTGCGGCAACGGAGCCGGTGGGCAGGCTGCACCACTGACTCACGGATAACTTACTTTTCGGTCATTAATGTACGCACGCTGTGGGGGATGGGTCAAGCGGCACGGGAACCGTCCTGCGGCATGCGTCTCGAATGTGCTGGTGCACAATAGTAGTTTCGCCCCCAACTTCCCCGAGCAGATGGCCATGGATTGCCGACCCCGGTGCGGCGCCTGCTGCATCGCACCCTCCATCTCCAGCCCGATTCCCGGCATGCCGCATGGCAAGCCGGCGGGCGTGCGTTGCGTGCAGCTCGATACCGATGACCGGTGCCGCATCTTCGGCCGGCCGGACCGGCCGGCGGTCTGCGCGAGCCTCAGGCCCGAGCCCGACATGTGCGGTGCCTCGGCCGCGCACGCGATGCAGTTCCTGACCCGGCTCGAAGCCGCCACCGCGGCACCATGACCCCGGACCCTGCCATGACTGACCATTCCGCCACGTCCGCTGTCCGCTCGCCGCGCCTGCGCCGGTGGGCGGGCGCGGCCGCCGTTGCCCTGGCGCTCGCCGCCGTGCTGACCGCCTGCATGCCGACCGGCTGGAGCGGCGACGGCTACACCTTCTCGCGCGGGCAACTGCAGGAGGCGCTGGCGCGCAAGTTCCCGTTCCAGCGCCGCTATCTGGGCGTCTTCGACGTGACGCTCGCCAACCCGCAGCTCACGCTGGATGCCGCGCGCAACCGCATCGCCATCCAGGCCGATGCGCGCGTGGAGAGCGGCCTGTTCCGCCAGCCCCTGACCGGTCCGCTCGCGGTATCCAGCGGGCTGCACTACGACGCGCCGACACGGTCCATCCGGCTCGACCAGCCCAGCGTCGACCGCTTCGCGCTGCAGAACGTGCCGGGCGGCCTCGGTGCCCAGATCAGCGCGCTCGGCTCGCTCATGGCGGGCCAGTTGCTGGCGGACTACGCTGTCTATACCTTCAAGCCGGAGCAGTTGAAAGTGGCCGGCGTCGCCGTCGAGCCCGGTACAATCACGGTTTTGCCCGAGGGCGTGCATGTCCAGGCCAGGCGGCCGTGAGACAGCCCTCCCGCGCGATCCCGTTTTCCTCCATTCTTCCCGCTTCCTCCTGACTGCATGGACATCGCACTCGCCATCAAAGCGCTGATTCTCGGCATCGTCGAAGGGCTGACCGAGTTCCTGCCCATCTCCAGCACCGGCCACTTGATCCTCGCCGGCCAACTGCTCGACTTCAACGACGAAAAGGGCAAGATCTTCGAGATCGTGATCCAGTTCGGCGCCATCCTGGCGGTGTGCTGGGAGTTCCGCCACAAGATCATCGACGTGATCAAAGGTCTGCCCAACGACCCGCGCCAGCAGCGCTTCGCCGTCAACGTGATCGTGGCGACGATTCCGGCCATCACGCTGGCGCTGATCTTCGGCAAGACGATCAAGGCGCATCTGTTCAACCCGATCGTGGTGGCGTCGGCTTTCATCATCGGCGGCCTGGTGATTCTGCTGGTGGAGTGGCGCGAGCGCCGTCGCGGCCAGACGCACGATCCGCGCGGCAATGCGCTGCTGGAGGCCGCCAAGGCCGGCGCGCCGCGCATCGAGACGCTGGACGACCTGCGCCTCTCCGATGCCATCAAGGTGGGCCTGGCGCAGTGTTTCGCGCTGATTCCCGGCACGTCGCGCTCGGGCGCGACCATCATCGGTGGCCTGCTGTTCGGCCTGTCGCGCAAGGTGGCGACGGAGTTCTCGTTCTTCCTGGCGATTCCCGTGATCTTCGGCGCGACGGTCTACGAGCTGTACAAGGAGCGTGCGCTGCTGTCGGCGGATGATCTGTCGATCTTCGGCATCGGTTTTGTGGCCGCATTCATTTCGGCGTTCTTCTGCGTGCGCTGGCTGCTGCGCTTCATCGCCTCGCACGATTTCCGCGGCTTTGCGTGGTACCGGATCGTGTTCGGCATCATCGTGCTGGTGACGGCCTACACGCATTTCATCGCCTGGCAGGCATAACCTCGGCATTGCCTCACCGGGCGCGGGTCTTCTCTCGCCGTCTGCAAGATCGGGCGGATTCGGCCACACTGGCGTTCCTGTTCGCCAGCCGTCGCCAGCCGGTCCCCCGATCATGAGTGCACTCTTCCAGCCCTTCTCCCTGCGCGGGCTCCGGCTCGACAACCGCATCGTCGTCTCGCCGATGTGCCAGTACTCGGCCGACCGCGGCCAGGCGACGGCATGGCACCAGACGCATCTGGGCGCGCTGTCGCTGTCGGGCGCGGCGCTGCTGATGATCGAGGCGACGGCGGTGTCGCCGGAAGGGCGGATCACGCCCGGGTGTCTCGGGCTGTGGGACGATGCCACGGAAGCGGCGCTGGCCGGGACGCTGGCTGCCATCCGTCCGTGCGCGCAGATGCCGATCGGTATCCAGATCGCGCATGCGGGGCGCAAGGCGTCGAGCGCGCGGCCGTGGGAGGGCGGTGCGTTGCTACCGCCGGAGTCGGGCGGCTGGGAGACCATCGGCCCTTCCGCTGTGCCGCAGCGTCCGGAGGAGCGGCCGCCGCGCGCCATGACCGAGGCCGATCTCGCCCGCGTGCGCGATGCTTTTGTCGCCACCGCGCGCCGGGCGGTGCGCCTCGGGCTGGCCGCGATCGAATTGCACGCCGCGCACGGCTATCTGCTGCACGAATTCCTGTCGCCCCTCGCCAACCAGCGCACCGATGCCTATGGCGGCTCGCGCGAGAACCGCATGCGCTATCCGCTGGAGGTGTTCGAGGCGGTGCGCGCGGCGGTGCCGGATCCCATCCCGGTGGGCGTGCGTGTGTCGTGCACCGACTGGGTCGAGGGCGGCTGGACGTTGGAGGATTCCGTCACGTTCGCACAGGCGCTGCATGCACGCGGCTGTGACTGGGTGGATGCCTCGTCGGGCGGCGTGTCGCCACTGCAGCAGATTCCGCTGTCGACCGGCTACCAAGTGCCGTTTGCCGAAGCCATCCGGCGCGATGCAGGCATGCCCACCATTGCGGTCGGGCTGATCAACGCGCCGCACGAGGCCGAGGCGATCATCGCCGAGGGGCGTGCCGACCTGGTCGCGATGGGGCGCGCCTTTCTCTACAACCCGCACTGGGCGTGGATGGCAGCGGCCGACCTGGGCGCGACGGTCAAGGCGCCGCCGCAGTATTGGCGTGCATTTCCGCGTCACGCCAAGGATCTGTTCGGCGAGACGCATTTCGGTGCCCGATAGGGCGGGGAACCGTCAGGCGGCGCGCTTGCGGAACACCACGTCCCACACGCCGTGGCCCAGGCGCAGGCCGCGCTTCTCGAACTTGGTGACGGGGCGGTAGTCGGGGCGCGGGGCAAAGCCGTCGGCGGTGTTTTCCAGCAGCGGCTCGGCGGACAGGACTTCCAGCATCTGGTGGGCGTATTCCTCCCAGTCCGTCGCGCAATGGAGGTAGCCGCCCGGCTTGAGGTGCGTCGCCAGCCGGGCCACGAACGGCCCCTGGATCAGGCGCCGCTTGTTGTGGCGCTTCTTGTGCCACGGATCGGGGAAGAACACATGGATGCCATCCAGCGTGTTCTCGGGAATCATCTGTGCCAGCACTGCCACCGCATCGTGCGAGACGATGCGGACATTGCCGATGCCACGTTCGCCGATCAGCTTGAGCAGCGCGCCCACGCCCGGCTCGTGCACTTCCACGCCGAGGAAATCGTCATCGGGGCGCAACTGCGCGATATGCGCGGTGGTTTCGCCCATGCCGAAGCCGATCTCGAAGATGCGGCGCGCACCGGTGCGGCCGAAGGCGGCGTCCCAGTCGAGCGGCGCCGCGGTATAGGGCAGCAGGAAACGCGGCCCGAGCTCGTCGATGGCGCGTTGCTGGCCGGTCGAGGTCCGCCCCGCGCGGCGCACGAAGGAGCGGATGCGGCGCGGATGGCCGACGTCGGTGGTGGTCGCGTCTTGCTGTTCCGGCGAGGGTTCGGCGGGGCCGGTGCCCGGCTGTTCGTTGGGCTGCATGAGGATGTTCGTGCCACATGCCGCGCGACGGCGGCGGACAACAAAAAAGCCGCCGAGGGCGGCTTCAGACTGTTCGGTGGAGCGGGCGATGGGAATCGAACCCACGGCTCTAGCTTGGGAAGCTAGGGTATTACCATTATACGACGCCCGCGTAGCCCCACATTCTATGCGGCGTTGCGGCGGTTCGGCAAGTTGAGAAGATGGAGACTGACGTGAAAAGTGTCACTACCGTCACTCCGCTCGCTGCATTCGCTCGGACTTTGTTGGTGGGTCAATCCGCTCCCGCGGTTCAATGGACGGGACTACGTGTGGTCGGAGCCTGTGTGCAGCGGAGTTCATGTGGATGGGGCTGCCTACGGTCTTTGCGTAGTACAGCATCGTTTGGAATCCAACTCTCTTCCCACCTTTGGAGCGGCTTTGTCACGTGCCATACAAGAGTGTCGGCTTTCCTCGTCAGCGTTGCGTGCCCGATTTCGCCGGTGCGACCACTGCGGAATCGAATCCTAGCAACGTTCCCATGCACGACACCGTAGATTGATGGCCCGTTGCCAGACAGGTCACCTTCATCTACGCGATTGCCCAGATGGGCGGTAGCGAGATGATATCCGCACAGTTGAGCGCCGACCTGCGTCAAGTCATAGAGCGAAAACATGTCCCTGGCGCCCTGATGGCAACGCTCGGCATATAGGCCTGTAGCGTTCTTGCACGGATAAACAAGCACCCAATTGCCTTTGAATGGTTTGCCGTTCCCTGCCGCCGCAGGCACCGGCGTAGCTAGATAGCCAATTGCCAGCATGATCAATACCGAACACGTTGTTTTCATTCAGAGTGGGTAAGAACGCCGTGTGTTATAAAAAATGCCAGAAGCTCGTATAACTGCTTGGAGCACAAATCGGTGACGTGAACTAGTTTTCCTTCATATTCGATGTAGTGAGAGGGGCCGAAACGTAGATTGACGCTACTTGTCCTTTCTTGCTCTTCTTGGATTAGACGCGGCGTCTGGCGAAAATCAAAATTCACAGCGTTACCTGGCGGAGGAACATAGCCGGAATGAGAGACATCGACGTGCTCTTCGTGGATCGTCATGTTACGGATACCCTTGCCGCCTAGTAGGGTACGGTGAGTATCCTTGTACTCTTTGATTGCATCCTCACCAATAGTCGGTTTCGCCTGTTCTAGGGCGGAGTAAACAGCGTTTAGGAAAGCACTGAGCAGGTACGATACTTCTCGTGCCGCATTTTGCTGGTTGGTGAGCGGTCTTTTCCTCGTTTCAAGCGCGTCTAGAAGCTCTAAGAAGAATTTCGCTTCATCGAGTTTGATTACAGCACTCATAGATCATCGCACCTAATATTCGTTGAAGTCAGAGGGTTAAATGTCTTGCCACTCATTTGCCTCGTAGTTTTTTCCCGTTGTCTTGACAAATTCGTCCAAGAAATCACGGATTGAACCGAAAAGCTCATCATCGCCAAAGGACTTTGCGGCGAGAGCAAAGGCCACGATGCCACGATAGAAATAGTTCCAAAGGTCGGCTTTGTGTTCGGCATGCCTTGCTGTGCCGCGCATACCGCGCATATGGAATCGTGGCGGATTGCCGCCGTACATGTCCATGATTTGTGGTGATGCAGCATGCACATAGCCTGAGTAGGCTTTGCTGACAGTTCTTGCTGTGTCCACTTGCGTGCTTGAGCCTTTCGGGCCGTTCGTGATGCGATCAATGTATGCGCGGATTTTTTTTCGCGGAACCATGGGCAGTTCGCGTGATGACGTGATGGCCTCGCTTGGATCAAACTCTTCTTGAAAGAAGGCCTCTAGGTATGTCTGGTGCTGGGCCGTTGACTCCCCTAATACGACCGAGAAGGATAGAAACGAGATGTCTTCGGTGATCTCGTCAAGGACTCGCTGCAAAGCTGCTTGCTCTTGCACAAGTCCCGCTTCCATAAGAAGGCGCGCAGCATACAGACCGCTGACCACACGAGCGAGCTTCTGGACCAGTGCCTGATGCACGGTCTTTTCCGTATAGCGGAAGGCGTAAGAATCCTTGAGCGGAACGCGCTTCGGACTAGGGACGCGACTCGCCAGGATATCGACCGTGCGTTCCATGTGCTGCAACACTTGGTCGTACATCCTCACACGGCTTTCCATATCATCGAACCGATGCCCCAGACCACCAGCAGCAACACGGTGGTCAGGATAATGTTCCAGATGAGATTGGCGAGCCTTGCTAGTACAAAAGCCATGGTGCCGCCGCCCGCGATCACGAGAATGAAACGTAGCCACTTTGGCCACGCCATGCCACCTAGCTTGAGCAGAGCAACGTAGGTGAGCACGCCACCGATCAACAGGCCGATGAACCCGAATAGCGCTGAGCGGCTCTCGCTGTTCTCGCGATGTTCTGAGGCGATAAGCGACTCTTTGCTGTCATGGTATTCGTAGGTGCCATCCGCCGCCCGGCGGCCGAATCGAGTGCCCATCGATAACTAGTTCTTTTGGTTAGTGGAGGTCCAAAACTTCGGTCGTCTGCTACGACGCTAGTGGACATGGACGCCTGATTTTGGTCAAGCGCGGCAGGACGCCATTTTCTCGGAATCCGTGCCCTACTCATGGGTGGGGCAGCTTCTGCTCTGTATGCATTGCAACCGAGATACCACAACAGTATTATCGGCAGCAGGGCTTGGTCGACGCCCGCTGCCCATCCTTGGCGAACCCGGAGGGACGACCTTCAGATCACCATTCCATGAGATTCCTTTCTCGCGGATGCACGGCAATGGGCACCGGTTTTCCGCATGTACAGAAGGAGTTTCTGCGATGCGTTATATCCCCACGTCTGCCGTTGTAGTTGAAAAACTCAAACAAGCGGCAAAGCAAGCCAAGCGGAAGTACAAGATTCCCCATAGCGAAGCGCTTAATCGCGTTGCTCGCGGAGAAGGCTACCGTCGGGCCTGTGCTTGTTCTCGTCGTTGGTCATGATGACCGTCTTATCTCGCTCGAGAAAAAACTCGAAGAACTGAACCAATGTCATCGGCTCGGGGATGTCAAAGTACAGCGCTTGTGCGGTGCTTGCCCGGTCTTGCTTGTGCCCTCGTTGTAGCTGGCGCGGCGGGCGCTTGAAGTCATTGATAGCAAGCCTTGTGTTAGAGTACCGGCGGGCTCGCGGATAGATTTTTTGCCATGTTTCATGGCATGTGAAAATAATGTTACGAGATATGCCCTCGGATACCCTCTATGCGGCGCCATGAAGGGCCGGCTACGATGCGTAGGAGTATCCGTGAGCCCACCTATGATGGGTTCTGCCGGCTATGTCGATCCTTAAAAAACTACAAGAAGCGAAGACGCGGGGGCAGGTGGCTGCATTGCTTGATGTCAAGCCAGCCATGCTTTCTTTCATTTTGTATAAGAAGCCGAAGGCTACCCTTTACACAAAATTCTCCATCCCGAAGAAACACGGTGGTACTCGGGATATTCTAGCCCCAGAGGGCAATCTTAAACTACTTCAGCACAGGCTTTGCCAAGTCCTTCAGGACTCTCTGGATGAGATTAACGTTGCTAATGGACACGGGGAGAGTCGTGAGCGTCAGGGCGTCGCTCACGGTTTCAAACGGTTGCACACCATTATGACGAACGGGCGTCCTCATGTGGCTCGTCGCTATGTGTTCAACGTAGACCTCCATGATTTTTTTGGCAGCATTAATTTCGGGCGGGTTCGGGGATTTTTTATAAAGAACAAGAATTTTCTGTTGCATGAAGATGTGGCAACGGTTATTGCGCAGATTGCCTGTCATGAAAACAAGCTTCCGCAAGGAAGCCCTTGCTCCCCTGTCATATCGAATTTAATTAGTCATTCCCTGGATATGAAGTTGGTCCAGTTGGCCGCTAGGGTTGGGGCAACCTACACGCGATATGCGGATGATCTGACCTTTAGTACCAATAATCCAGATTTTCCTCAGTATATCGCTTTGCGGAAAGGGACTCATGAATGGGTGGCGGGAAGAGGGCTAGAGAAAATTGTGATGAAGGAGGGCTTCAGCCTCAATCCCTCAAAGACACGGATGCAGTATAGGGATTCGCGTCAGGAGGTGACGGGGCTCACCGTTAATCGAAAAGTGAATTCTCCAGCAGCCTACCGACTCACTGTGCGGGCGATGGTGAATAGCCTATTCAAAACCGGTTTGTTTGAGCATGTCCGCAAGAAGAAGGGGGCTGCCGGGGGTATTTCTGTAACGAAGTTCGCGGGTGAGAAGAAGCAAATCCTCGGGATGCTCTCTCATATCGATCAGGTCGATTTGTTTAATAGAAGGCTTCGCGAAAAAAATGGATTGGAACCTCACAATACCAGCGGGCGAGTTGCATTATTTAGGCGTTTTTTGTATTTTGAGAATTTTTATGCATTGGATGCGCCCCTGATTGTTTGTGAGGGAAAGACGGATAATGTGTATTTGAAGTGTGCGATCAAGAGTCTTGCCTCGTCTTACCCGAAACTGGCAACGTCCGATAGCTTGCCGAAGTTGAAGATCAGATTTTTTAAGTACTCTGAACGACGGGCGGGTGATGTTATTGGTCTCAGTGGAGGCGTTGGTGGGATATGTAAGCTCCTCAAGAATTATCATGAAGATGTTCGTGAGAAGTTTAAGGCTCCATCGCCGAAGCATCCCGTTATCGTGCTGATTGATAACGATAGTGGGGCAAACAGCGTATACGAGGCGATCGCTGGTATAACTAAGAAGCCAAAGCCGGCTGGAATGGCTGATTTTATTCACGTAACTGGCAATCTTTACGTAGTTCCCACGCCACTTGGGCGAGGGGGGAAGAAAACCGCCATTGAAGATTTCTTTGACGATAAAACGCTATCGGTTGCCTTGAACGGAAAGACATTTAGCCGGGATAAAAATATTGACGAGACCGTTCACTACGGGAAGGTGCCTTTCGCCATCAACGTTGTGGCTAAGAATGCCGACACGATCGATTTTACGAAATTCAAGAAGATTCTCGATCGAGTGGTAAGGGTGATTGATGATTATGCCATTAAGATGCTGGCATCCAGTCACTCGGCAAGTTAGCTTTTTTCTGCGTAAGGTGGGGTGAGGACTGGCATCGCTCCAAAACTCGCAGAGTATGTGGCGAAAAAATCCATCCGCGAAATAATGCGATGAAACCCCGCATGAACAGCGGGGTTGATAATCCCGTATAAGCTTGGGAAGCTAGGGTATTACCATTATACGACGCCCGCGCAGTCCGCCATTTTATGCGGGGTTGCGCCGGTTGAGCAAGCGCGTGGGGGCGACGGCAGTGCAAAAAATGTCACTTCAGTCACTTTGCCCGCTGTCCCGCCGACAACGATGTCTCCGAGGCAACGGCCCGGCAGCCGGTCACCTCGATCCCTTGATTTGCGAACTCGGGTCAGGCGCAGCACGGATAAGGCGACCCGTTTGGCGCCCATGCTTGAATACCCGCACACTTGCATTACCCCACCGAAACAACCTCACCCCGCCAACCGACGCCCGTCCTGTGCGCGATCACCAGCGCCGGGCCGAGGCCGTCGGCGGCAACCACATAGCGGCCGTCCTCGCCCCAAAACGCACTCCTGCCGATCGGCGACCAGCCGCCGGTGTGCGCGCCGTGGTTCGCCATCAGGACGCCGAAGCGGTGCTGCGCCGCACCGCGTACCGCTGCAACAAGGCGGTATCCGTGGCGTAGCCTTTTGCCGTGATCAGCGCACCCGCCGCGTACAAGGTCGCTCCCATACCGGATGCCTGTTCAGCGTGCTCGGGATGGGTGGTGTCCGCGCAGATCGCGAGAGTGATGGTCTGGCCGTCGACCGAAATGGGCGGCCCGCCCGCGCCGGCTGTGAAGACGGCGCTTTCTCCCGGATGCAGGTGTTGTTTCGTGTAGGTCGCCACCTTGCCGTCCGGCATCAGCGTCAGTGCGCCGATCCGCACGCCATCGTCGAAGCGCAATGGCGCGCCGACGATGGCGGTCAGCCCGTTTCGGACGCAGGCATCCCGCAGGGGCGCGAGGCGAGCATCGTTGGCGTGTATGGCGACTTCGTGTGCGATCACGCTTTCGTACCCGGTGAGCGAGAGTTCGGGAAAAACGACAAGGCGCACGTGCCTGGCCGCCGCTTCGTGCAGGAAGGCCAGATGCCGGCCGACGTTGCCTTGCACATCGCCGGCGGCGGAAACGGATTGGGCGGCTGCTACGGCGAAAGGCTGTGACATCGTGGTTCCGGCCGGCAGCAGGCGGACGGTACATCCGCCCCCGCCGATGCCATGCCGCTCAGAGATGCAGTAACGCCATCACCGCCAGCGCCCCGCCCAGCGCGCCGATCCCGTAGGAGAAGCCCAGCAGCCAACGGCGTCGCGTCAGCAGCGTGATGGCGGCCAGCGCGATGGACACCTGGATGGCCACCAGGGCCTGTGCCCAGCGGTGGTGATGGTGCACAGCCACCTCGCTCGCCTTGTCGGCCTCGCCGGCGGCGCGCTCGTGGCTTTCCGCGGTCTGGCGGATCTGTTCTTTCTCGGTGGCGTAGCGTTGCGCTTCGCGCTTGGCCGCGTCGTGATCGACACCGGGCAATTGCGCGCCCAGTTCCGTGATCGCCTGCTTCTGCGATTTGGCCTGGTAGTAGGCCCACTGGTTCGAAGCCTCGGTTTTGTGGATGGCGGCCTCGTTCTTCAGCAGCAGCGCTTCGTTCTGGGTCGCGCCGCCCTGGTAGCCGAAGATGGCGCCGGCGGTGGACAGGATGGCGGTCATGACTGCGATGCGGCCGGCAAAGCTGTCGGGGCCTCCGTGTTCGGCGGCGTGGTCCAGGACATGCTCATGAACGCCGCGTACTTCAAACTCTTCTGCCATGTTTCGGCTTGCTCCCTCGGTTGCGTCTGTTGTGTGTTGTTGTGTTGTCGTTATTTGCCGTTGTACCCCGGCAGGGCGTGGGCGAATTTGCTCTTTGCCAGCGACAGCGCGGCGCGGACGGCTGCCTGGAAATCGGTCAGCAGGTCTTCGATGGGGACCGAGCGGCGGAAGAAATCGGCCCACACGAACTCCGCGAAGGCGGTCGGCGTCTTGTCGTAGCCGCCGGCGTTGCGCACATAGCCGGCCAGTGACCGGTAGGGATCATCGACCAGCTTTTCCAGGTGGTCGGGGATGCTGGCGTAGTAGTGCCGTACCCCGTGTTCGTCGAGCGGGTGGACCCACAGGTTCTGATCCATCGCTTTCCAGAAGTCGTCGAGGCTGTTCTGCGACAGGTCGGCTTCGACCATGAAATAGCCGGTGGTCAGGCCGGCTTCCAGCGCGGCGCGCCCGAGGTGATGGTGGTCGGTGATGTACAACTGTCCGCCCGGGCCGACCACCGCCGGGATCGGATGCGCCTGCATGAAGGCCTGCTGGTCGGCCGGCGCCATCGCGGCCAGATGCGTCTTCTTGTCCTGCACTTCGATCATGCCCACGGTGAGCTGGGTCGGGCGCAGGTCGTGGATGCGGGATTCGTGGAGCTTGGGCATGGCGTTCCTCTGCCGGTTGTCGTGCTGCCCGCCCTGGCGGGGATCCGGGCAGCATAACAACTTCCGTTGCCACGCGCATTCCGGCACAGGCCGCGTCGCGGTGGGGCGCTAGCTGCGGCGTTGTGCCAGCGCGTGCAGGGCGGCGTCGACGAAGCGGGCGGCGGTGTGTTCGCCGACCTTCGACGTGGCAGCATGTCCGCACACGGCGATGGCCCGGCACAGCGACGAGGTGTCTTCCCGGCAGGCTCGCAGCAGCGGCATGACGGTGCCGGCCGCCTGGCCGAAATGGGCGATCGCCAGCCGCATCAACTCCACCTTGATGACGCTGGGCAGCACGTCGGCCAGTTCGGAGGGGACGGGTGCCGTCTGGTCGGCCTCCGGTGCCGGATCGGCCACCGGCGCAGCCGCAGCCTCGGCTGGGTTGGCCAGCGGTTCGTTGGCGGCTTCGGGTTCGCCCACTGGCGCGGCCTGGGTTTGCAGGCCGAGCGTCATGCCTTCCAGTGGCGGCACCGACGGGATATCCGCGTCGGCGACCGGCGCCGCTGTTTCGGCTGGGCCGTCGAGCAGCGGCTGGTCGAAATAGGCAACCGCATCGAATGACTCGCCCGGTTGGGTCTGGATGGCCAGCGGATCGGCGGCGGCCGTCTCCGGTTCGCCAGGCCCGTCGAGCACGTCGATCATGCCGGCGCGCTGCAATTCCGCCAGCAGGGTGTCCAGGTCGGGCCAGTCGCTCAGCAACTGCTGCAGTTGCTCGACCGTGCGGGCGCCGTCGATCAGGATCAGCAGATGGCGCTGGCGCACCTGCAGCGCGTGGCGGCGCGCGGACAAGGCTTCGCGGCCGTCATCCGTCTTGATCAGGACGGTCGTCTTGGCAAGCATGGTGGCTCCCCGTGGGTCATGGCCCTGTTGTCTTTTGTGGCAGGCTCGGTGTCTTTGTGCGCACCGGCGCACGCTGAACATTAATCCGCCCGTCTGTGCCGAGCCATCGTACGATTGGTCGAGAACGGAGGGCAAGTCGGCAAACGATTGGTTGCGTTTCGCCAGGCCACGGGCACGGACAGGTCGGCCGGCAGTGTTGTCTCGCTGGTACGGTGGATGGCGGGCGGCCGGGATTGCCGCCATCCGTCACGTCACGATCACCTGGTCGAACTCTTTCAGCCGGGCGCTGGCCCGCCATTGCGTACAGGTTGTGGCGTGCTTGCCCGGCATCTGCGCGAGGGGGCGGCTCCACGCCTGGTGGCAGGCCGGCCGGCGGACACGGCAAGGCTCAAATGCCGCCCAGGCACAGGTACTTCAGTTCCAGGTATTCGTCGATGCCGTACACCGAGCCCTCGCGGCCCAGGCCCGATTGCTTGACGCCGCCGAACGGCGCCACCTCGTTCGAGATCAGGCCGGTGTTGATGCCGACCATGCCGTACTCCAGTTGCTCGGCCACGCGCCAGATGCGGCCGATGTCGCGGCTGTAGAAATACGAGGCCAGGCCGAACTCGGTGTCATTGGCCAGCCGGACGGCCTCGGCGTCGTCGTGGAACTTGAAGACGGCGGCGACCGGGCCGAAGGTTTCCTCGCGCGCGATCAGCATCTCCGGCGTGGCATCGGCCAGTACGGTCGGCTCCACGAAGCGCTGCGAGGCGAAGCCCTGCATCAGCTTGCCGCCGGCGGTCAGGCGCGCGCCCTTCCGGGTGGCGTCGCTGATGTGGCGCTGCACTTTCTCGACGGCCTGGTCGTCGATCAGCGGGCCTTGCACCACGCCCGGCTCGAAGCCGTTGCCGACCTTGATGCCGTTCACCTTGGCCGACAGCTTGTCGACAAACGCGTCATACACCGATGCGTGCACGTAGAAGCGGTTGGTGCAGACGCAGGTCTGGCCGGCGTTGCGGTACTTCGACTGCACCGCGCCGTCCACGGCGGCCTCCAGGTCGGCGTCATCGAACACGATGAAGGGGGCATGGCCACCCAGCTCCAGCGCCACTTTCTTGACGGTCGGGGCACATTGCTCCATCAGGATGCGGCCGACCGGCGTCGAGCCGGTGAACGACAGGTGCCGCACGATGGGGGATGCGCACAACGCCTTGCCGATGGCGACGGAGCGGTCCGCATCGCCCGTCACCACGTTGAGCACGCCCTTGGGGATGCCCGCGCGGTGCGCCAGCTCGGCCATCGCCAGCGCGGACAGCGGTGTCTGCTCGGCCGGCTTGATGACGATGGTGCAGCCCGCCGCCAGCGCCGGCGCGACCTTGCGGGTGATCATCGCCAGCGGGAAGTTCCACGGTGTGATCGACGCGCACACGCCGATCGGCTGCTTGAGCACCACCATGCGCTTGTCGCGCCAAGTGGAGGACATCACATCGCCGGAGATGCGCTTGGCCTCTTCGGCGAACCACTCGATGAACGATGCACCGTAGGCGATTTCGCCGCGGGCCTCAGCGAGCGGCTTGCCCTGCTCGGCGGTCATCAGCGCGGCGAGGTCGTCGGCGTTGGCGACCAGCAGGTCGAACCAGCGGCGCATCAGGCCCGCCCGCTCTTTGCCGGTCAGTGCGCGCCAGGCCGGCCAGGCGGCATGGGCGGCATCGATGGCATGGTGCGTTTCGGCGGCGCCCAGGTTGGCGACATCGGTCAGGCGCGCATTGGTGGCGGGGTCGTGGACAGGGAACGTGGCACCGTCCGCCGCGCCGACCCAGGCACCATCCACATAGGCCAGGGTCTTGACGAGCGAGCGGTCCTGGATCCGATCGAGCGCATGGGATGCGGCAGCGTCCGGCATCCGGTCGAGTAGGTTGGACATGGCGGTCTCCGAGTGGGGCGGGGTGGGCCGAACAGCGCACCTCGCCCAGGCAGCAGTCATGGAAGCCGATCAGAATAACCGAACGACCGTTCGTCCGCAGGCCGGCCAACCGGGCCGCGCCGTTACTGGAAGAGGGTCTCCCACATGGCGTCCACCCTGGATTTGACGGCGGCATCCATCACGATCGGTTGGCCCCATTCGCGGGTGGTTTCGCCGGGCCACTTGTTGGTGGCGTCGATGCCCATCTTCGAGCCGAGGCCCGACACCGGCGAGGCGAAATCGAGGTAGTCGATGGGCGTGTTCTCAACCATCACCGTATCGCGCGCCGGGTCGACGCGGGTGGTGATGGCCCAGATCACTTCCTTCCAGTCGCGCAGGTCCACATCGTCGTCCACCACCACGATGAACTTCGTATACATGAACTGCCGCAGGAAGCTCCACACGCCGAACATTACACGCTTGGCATGGCCGGCGTACTGCTTCTTCATGCTGACCAGCGCCATGCGATAGCTGCAGCCCTCGGGCGGCAGGTAGAAGTCCGCGATTTCCGGAAACTGCTTCTGCAGCAGCGGCACGAACACCTCGTTGAGCGCCACGCCCAGCACGGCGGGCTCGTCGGGCGGCTTGCCGGTGTAGGTGGAGTGGTAGATCGGGTCGCGCCGCATGGTGATGCGCTCGACCGTGAAGACGGGGAACCAGTCCTGCTCGTTGTAGTACCCGGTGTGGTCGCCGAAGGGACCTTCGAGGGCGTGCTGGTAGCCGCTCGGATGTGTGGGGTCGGGCAGGATATGGCCTTCGAGGACGATCTCGGCACCCGCCGGCACCTGCAACTGCGCCTGGGCCAGCGAGGGCGTCAGGCACTGCGCGAGCTCGGTCCGGCTGCCGCGCAGCAGGCCGGCGAACTGGTATTCGGACAGCGTATCCGGCACCGGCGTCACCGCGCCCAGGATGGTGGCGGGGTCCGCCCCCAGCGCCACCGCGATGGGGAAGGGCTGGCCGGGGTGCGCGATGGCGTGTTCGCGGAAATCCAGCGCGCCGCCGCGATGGGCCAGCCAGCGCATGATGACCTGGTTGCGGCCGATCACCTGCTGCCGGTAGATGCCCAGGTTCTGCCGCTTCTTGTGGGGGCCGCGCGTGACGACCAGGCCCCAGGTGACGAGCGGTGCCGCGTCGCCCGGCCAGCAGGTCTGCACGGGAATGCGCGACAGGTCCACGTCGTTCCCCTCCAGCACGATCTCCTGGCATGCCGGCGACGACACCTTGCGCGGCGCCATGTCCCACACGGCCTTGGCCATCGTCCACAGCTTGCCGGCCTCGCGCAGGCCACGCGGCGGTTCGGGCTCCTTGAGCGCCGAGAGCAGGCGGCCCACGTCACGCAGCTCCTCGAGCGACTCCGCGCCCATCCCCAGCGCCACGCGGCGCGGCGTGCCGAACAGGTTGGCAAGCACGGGCATGTCGTAGGTCCGGGCGCCGTCCGTCGGGCGCTCGAACACCACGGCTGGGCCTTCCGCACGCAGCAGGCGGTCGCAGACTTCGGTCATTTCCAGCCTGGGCGACACCGGGACGCGCACCCGGCGCAGTTCGCCGGCGCGCTCCAGTTGGGCGAGAAAATCACGTAAGTCCCTGTATTGCATGGAGTTTTGTAACGAAAGGTAAAGGGAAAGGACGGCGTCAAGCCCGTTCGCGATTCCGCAGATGGGCGTCCGTATGCGAATTTTTTGATGTAGGCCGGGTGGCCGCGATTGTACGGCCAAAAGTGCGCGACACCCTGATGACAGAACGAACGGCGGGTCACCCAGGCTTGGGCCGGCTGGCCTCTTCATAACTTTTTGATATGAAAATCATATCTTTTATGATTGACTTGGCATAACGCGCTTCCTACAATCCAATCCGATCTGGCAATTGTTGCAATGCAACACCAATCCCGTTTATCGCATTCGCCCACCTCTCTTCCTATCGGGCGACGCCAGAGCACTTCAGCATCGCTGCGGTCCGTGTCCTCCCCAAGGGTACGCGCCGCTTTGTCTGGGCACTTGGGGAGTGCCCCCAACAGATGCCGGCTGACTGCAACAGCGCGGCATCCTTACTAAAAACCGTTGCGATCGAAACGCACGGCGCCGAGTGCAAACAAAGGCGCCATCGAATCTGCGCAGCGGACGGAGGTAAGTATGAACGGTTGGAAAACCCTTCATTCTTCCGGGATCGGACTGGCGCTGCAAAGCCGGCTCGTCACCCCGGTCGGCCGCCGCCTCGCGCGTGCCGGTCAGTATGCGCTGCCGCGTCGGCTGCGCATGGAGTTGAACGCAGGGGGCGCTGTCGCGTCCCGTCATGAGTGGCATCCGGGCATCCAGCTGCTGTTCCGCGGCGGGCATGTCGCGCTCAACAGCATCGGCGTGCTGGCGGTGGTGGCCGCGATCGCTCTGTCGCTCAACAGCGAGTGGCGGGCGATGGTGGCGCAACGCGTGCTGCATTTCACGCCCGGCATGGAGGTCAGCCTGACCACCAATACGCCGGCACCGGCCGTCGCGGCCAATGTGGAGCGGGTTGCCTTTACGGCGTCCGCGGCACCGTCCGCCGATGCCGGTGCGGCGCAGGCCGTCGCGCCCGTGGGCGCGGCTGAGCAGGCCGGTCCGGCCGCAGCAGCAGGCTGGGACACGTTGTCGCACGTGCCATCCGTTGCCGACCTCGCCGCGCAGATCCCGAACACGCAAGTCGTGCGCGACGCGCGGGATTCGGCGACCGCCGGCACGCCGCGCGAGCAGGCCGCCGTGGCTGAATACATCGCCCGCAAGTACCGCGTGGCGGCCACTGCCACCGGTCAACTGGTGAAGGCGGCCTACCAGACCGGCAAGGAAGTCGGCCTGGACCCGCTGCTGATCCTGGGTGTGATGGCCATCGAGTCCAGCTTCAATCCGTTCGCGGAAAGCGGCATGGGCGCGCAGGGCCTGATGCAGGTGATGACCAAGGTCCACCAGGATAAGTACCAGGTGATGGGCGGCGTTGGCGCCGCGCTCAATCCGTACGCCAACATCAAGGTCGGCGCGCTGGTGCTCAAGGACTGCATTGCCCGTGCCGGCTCGATTGAAGGCGGCCTGAAGCTGTACGTCGGCGCGGTCACGCAAGGCGATGGCGGCTACGGTGGCAAGGTGCTGCAGGAGCGTTCGCGCTTGCGCCTGGTGGCCATCGGCCGCAAGTCGCCGGTGACGATGGCGTCCGAGCGCGAGTCCGGCAAGGCGGCCGTGGTGGCGACACCGGCGACCACGTCGGCGGGAACGCAGACACAGGCCGCCAAACCGGTCGCGAAGCAGCCGGTGGCCGGCCAGCAGGAAGAGGCCAGCCTGGACGGCACGGCGGCACACAATCCGGCACGTCAGGGCCAAGCCTGATCCCGAGCCTCACCGCAATCGCAAAAAAGAAGGCCGTCATCGCGACGGCTTTTTTTCTTTGGGCGAGGGCAGGGCTCAGCGGCCGAACAGCTTGGCGAGTCGCGCCACGGCCTCTTCCAGATGGTCCATCGCCGTGGCGTACGACAGGCGGATGTAGTGGTGTGCCGTGTAGGGTCCGAAATCCAGCCCGGGCACCAGCACCACGCCGGCCTCGTTGAGCATCGCCTGCGTTAGCGCGTTGGCGTCGCCGGCGTGCGGGTGGTTGACGCCGCGGCAGTCGGCATAGACATAGAAGGCGCCATCCGGTTTGACCGGCACCTTGAAGCCGAGCGACTCCAGCGCCGGCACGATGAAATCCCGGCGGCGGCGGAATTCGGCCTTACGGTCTTCGTAGATCGCCAGTGCCTCCGGCTCGAAGCAGGCGAGGGCCGCGTGCTGCGCCACGGCCGACGCACAGATGAACAGGTTCTGCGCGACCTTCTCGAACTGCGGTACCAGTTCGGTGGGCGCTACCAGCCAGCCGAGCCGCCAGCCGGTCATGTTGAAATACTTGGAAAAGCTGTTGATCGTGACGACATCGTCGCCGAACGACAGTGCGGAGACCGGGGCCTGGTCATACGACAGCCCCTGGTAGATCTCGTCCACGATGGAGAACCCGGCACGCCCGCGCACCGTCTCGACGATGCGCTGCAGTTCGTCCGGCAGGATCGACGTGCCGGTCGGGTTGGACGGCGAGGCCAGCAGTACGCCTTGCGTGCGCGCGTTCCAATGGGCTTGCACCTGCTCGGCACTTAGTTGGAAGCGCGTCTGCGGGCCGGACGGCACCAGCCGTGCCACGCCGTCGAAGGCCGCCACAAAGTGGCGGTTGCACGGATAGCTCGGATCGGGCATCAGCACCTCGCCGCCGATTTCCACCAGCACGGCGCACGCCAGCAGCAGCGCCGCCGATGCTCCCGCCGTGACGATGATGCGCTCGGGCGCGATGTCGAGTCCGTAGACGGTCTGGTAATAGCGGGCGATGGCTTCGCGCAGCGGGGGGATGCCGAGCGCGCCCGTGTATTGGGTCACGCCGCGCCGCATTGCTGCCTCCGCGGCGCGCACGACCGGCTCGGCGGCAGTGAAGTCCGGCTCGCCGATGCCCATGTGGATGATGCTGCGGCCCGCCAGTTCTAGCTCACGGGCCTGCTTGGCCAGCTCCATCACGTGAAAGGCGCGGATATTGGCCAGCCGGGCGGCCGTGTGCAGACGGTGGGCGTCCATCGGGCAGCGGAACGAAGCGGGTTGAAACGGACGGCGGAACGCCCGGCTTACCGGCGGGCAGCGACTTCCACGGCGCGGACCTGGGCAGCCAGCTTGTCCAGCACGCCGTTGACGTACTTGTAGCCTTCCACGCCGCCGAAGGTCTTGGCCAGCTCCACGGCTTCGTTGATGACGACCTTGTACGGGATGTCGATGCAGTGCACCAGCTCGTACGCGCCCACCAGCAGGGCGGCGCGCTCGACCGGCGACAGCTCGGCGACCGGGCGGTCCAGGAACGGCGTAAAGCTCTCGGTCAGCGTCGCCTCTTCTCGGATGGCGCCGTGCAGCAGGGCGTCGAAGTGGGCGCGGTCGGCTTTGTTGAAGCCCTGCGCGTCATGCAGATGCGCCTCGACCACGCCCGGGTCGTTGCGGTTGAGCAGCCATTGGTACAGGCCTTGCAGCGCCAGTTCGCGGGCGCGGCGGCGCGCGCTCTTGGGCGCAGCCTTGGGCTTGGCCGGGGAGTTGTCTTGCGTCATGGTGATGCCTTTGCGCTAACGCGCTTATTCGTTCTCGTCGTCCTGGCCGTCGTGGTCTTGCAGGCCGTCCAGGGCGGCGGTCAGGTTGGCCATTTCGATGGCGGTGCGGGCGCAGTCGCGGCCCTTCTCGCGCGTGCGGGCATGGGCCTGCGCGTCGGTGTCGGTGGTCAGGATGCCGTTGGCGATGGCGATGTTGAAGTCCAGGCCGACGCGCGTGATGCCGGCGCCGGACTCGTTGGACACCAGCTCGAAGTGGTAGGTCTCGCCGCGGATCACCGCGCCCAGCGCGATCAGCGCGTCGAACTGGCCCGATTCGGCCATCTTCTGCAGGGCAAGCGGCACCTCCAGCGCGCCCGGCACGGTGACCAGCAGCACGTCTTCACCCGCCACGCCCAGCTGTTCGAGTTCGGCGACGCACGCTTCGCGCAGCGCTTCGCACACGGGCTCGTTGAAACGTGCCTGGACGATGCCGATGCGCAGGCCTTCGCCTTCGAGATTGGTCGGGTAGAAGCCGTGATCCATGGTGTATTCCGGTTGGGTGTCGCCGTCGGGGCAACGTCAGGGAAGAAGAAAGACAACAGCGGTAGCGCGCGGCCACCGCCGGAAACCTCAATGCGTGGCGGCCGTCGTTGCCTGCGGCGTATCGGCCATCGACTGGTAGGCTGTGACTTCCAGGTCATAGCCGGTCATGCTCGGCAGCTTGAGCGGTGAGGCGAGCACACGCATCTTGCCCACGCCCACGTCCTTGAGAATCTGTGCGCCGATGCCGTAGATGCGCGGATCGGGTTTGCTGCGTGGACGTTCCTGCGGCGTATCCAGGGCGTTGAACTGTGTGAACAGTCGCTCGGGCGAATCGCCGCAGTTCAGCAGCACGACCACGCCGGTCGCTGCGGCCTGCACCGCGCGCAGGGCGGCGGGCACGCTCCACGAGTGCGTGGTGCGCTGGCATTCCAGCAGGTCCAGCACCGACAGCGGCTCGTGCACGCGCACCAGCGTCTCGGTGGTGGGGGTCGGCGTGCCCTTGACCAGGGCCAGGTGGGCACGACCGGCGGCGTGGTCGCGGAAGGCCACGGCGCGGAAGGTGCCGAACTGGGTTTCCATGGTGCGCTCGCCGATGCGCTCGACGATGCTCTCGGTGCGGCTGCGGTATTGGATCAGGTCGGCGATGGTACCGATCTTCAGGCCATGCTCGCGGGCGAACTCCACCAGGTCCGGCAGGCGGGCCATGGTGCCGTCGTCCTTCATGATCTCGCAGATGACCGAGGCGGGCGTCAGGCCGGCCAGCGCGGCCAGGTCGCAGCCGGCTTCGGTATGGCCGGCGCGCATCAGCACCCCGCCGGGCTGCGCCATCAGCGGGAAGATGTGGCCGGGCTGGACCAGGTCGTCGGGACGGGCGTTGCGCGCCACGGCGACCTGCACGGTGCGCGCACGGTCGGCGGCCGAAATGCCGGTGGTGACGCCTTCGGCGGCTTCAATGGAGACGGTGAAATTGGTGCCGTGCGGCGTGCCGTTGCGGGTGACCATCAACGGCAGGTCGAGCTGGCGACAGCGCTCGGCGGTCAGCGTCAGGCAGATCAGGCCGCGGCCGAACCGGGCCATGAAATTGATCGCCTCGGGCGTGACGAAATCGGCCGCGAGGATCAGGTCACCCTCGTTCTCGCGGTCTTCCTCGTCGACCAGGATGACCATCCGGCCGGCGCGGATTTCGGCAATGATTTCTTCGACTGTGGCGATCGACATGGCGGGTAACTGGCAGCGGGCCGCCGGCCAGCCGTGGGCGGCCGCGCGACTGCAAAAATGGGAACCCGTTATTGTACGCCAAGGCGGCCCGGGAGCCGGGATGTCAAACTGTCAAACGGCGGCCAGCGGACGGGCGCCGGCGGGCAGGCCGGTCGCCGCGTGGGTCAGCATCCGTTCGACATAGCGGGCGATCAGGTCGATTTCCAGGTTGACCTGGCTGCCCGCCGCTAGGTGCTTGAGCGTGGTGACGGCCAGCGTGTGCGGGATCAGGTTGATTGAGAACTCGCAGCCGGCGGCATCGTCGCGCACGCTGTTGAGCGTCAGCGACACGCCGTTGACCACCACCGAGCCCTTGTAGGCGAAGTAGCGGCCGAGCTCGGGCGAGGTGCGCACGCGCAGTTCGTACGACTCGCCCACCGGCGCGAAATGGCTGACGGTGCCCAGGCCATCCACGTGGCCCGACACCAGGTGCCCGCCGATGTGGTCGGCCAGACGCAACGCCTTTTCCAGGTTGACCTCGCCTGGGTGGTCCAGGCCGACCGTCTTGGACAGCGATTCGCGCGAGACATCCACGTCGAAGTGGGTGTCGGTCCTGGCGATGACCGTCATGCAGGCGCCCTGGATGGCGATCGAGTCGCCCAGCGCCACATCGGCCAGCGGCAGGCCGCCCGCGTGGATGGACAGGCGTACGCCGGCCTGCGCATCGGCAGCGAGCGGCGTGACGGTTTCAATGCGGCCGATGGCGGCGACGATTCCGGTAAACATATAAGGGCGATCAGTCGGTCGGATTGCGGCGCGCCAGGATGCGGAGATCGCCGCCGACGCGCGTGATATCGTGAAAGAAGAATTCCGCCGCGCCTTCCAGCGACTGCAGCGGTCCCAGATTGAACATGCCTTGTCCCGATCCCAGGACCTTGGGCGCCAGGTAGACGAGGATCTCGTCGACCAGCCCTTCGCGCAGCAGCGAGCCGTTGAGCTTGTAGCCGGCTTCGACGTGCAGCTCGTTGATTTCGCGGCGGCCGAGTTCGCGCAGCATGGCGGGCAGGTCGACTTTGCCGTCGGCATTGGGCAGCAGGATCACCTCGGCGCCGTGCTCGGCCAGCGCGCGCATGCGGCCGGCTTCGGGGCGGGCGGCGAAGATCAGCGTCGGCTCACGGTGGTCGTCGGCGGTCAGGATATGCGCATCGAGCGGCACGTCCAACCCCGAATCGATCAGGATGCGGCGCGGCTGGCGCGGCGTGGGAATGGCGCGCACGGTCAGGCGCGGGTTGTCCTCGCGCACCGTGCCGATGCCGGTGAGGATGGCGCAGGCGCGCGCGCGCCAGCGGTGGCCGTCGTTGCGTGCCTCGGTCTCCGTGATCCACTGGCTGACGCCATTGTCCAGCGCGGTGCGGCCATCCAGCGATGCCCCCACCTTGACGCGCACCCACGGCGTGCCGCGCGTCATGCGCGAGACGAAGCCGATGTTCAGTTCTCGCGCCTCGCGTTCCAGCAGGCCGCAGCGGACGTCGATGCCGGCTTCGCGCAGTCTCTGCAGACCGCGCCCCGAGACGGCTGGGTTCGGGTCCTCCATGGCCGCCACTACGCGTGCGATGCCGGCCTCGACCAGGCGGTCCGCGCAGGGGGGGTGCGGCCGAAATGGCTGCACGGCTCCAGCGTCACATAAGCGGTGGCGCCGCGCACGTCATGGCCGTGCGCCTGGGCGTCCTTGATGGCCTGGATTTCGGCATGGTCCTGGCCGGGCGGCTGGGTGAAGCCTTCGCCGATGATGGTGTCGTCCCGGACCAGCACGCAGCCGACGCGGGGGTTGGGCGTGGTGGTGAAGAGCCCGTTTTCCGCCAGCGCCAGGGCGCGTTGCATCATGACGTGGTCGAAATCGGAAAACATGGGCGCAACGCTGGGAGGAGGATGGGTTCAGGAATCGTCGCCGGTCCCGCAACTGCGGTCGGTGGCCGGATTGCACACACGGACCCGGCCGGCGAAGTTGATGCGCACGCGGCGCACGTGCGCCCCGGATGCGATGGTCAGCGTGCCGGACAGCGGCGCGCCGTTGCTTGTGCGTGAGTATCCCACAGGTGCGTAGGAAAGGGTGTCGACGCCCTTTTGCGAGGCGGTGAAGGCAAAGTCGACCGATGGCCCAGCGGGTGGGGACACGGTGATCAGCATGTTGTCTGCGCCGGGTGCGACGGACGTGGCTTGTATCCGAGGCGTGGCGGTCGTGTACAGCGCCCATCCTGCTGCCCAGCCTGATACGGTGTCGCGCGGTCCGAGATGGGCCCAGACGCGCTGGTTGCGCGCCGTGGCCCGTGCCAGCGACGCCGCGCTGGCAAAGCGGTCGGCCAGTACGGTCACGGTTTCGCGTCGCCAACCGTCCAGCCCAGCCGGTACGGCGAATGCCGCAAGGATGGCCAGGACCGACAGCACCACCATCAATTCCGCCAGCGTCACGCCGGCTTGCCGGGCAGCGCGTGTCATGGCCAGCAGGATGCGGGTGCCGGTTGCCGTGTGCCTGCGGTCTCGATGAAGCGCTCACCGGTGCTGCGCAGGATCAGCGTCCCGCAGTCCGCGTGGGGGCGTACGGGGCTGGCGGCTACCTCGACACAGTGGGTCAGCGTCTGGTTCGGGCAGGGGTGGGCGGACAACCGGTAGCCACGCGGGTGTTCCTGCGTGCGTGGCCAGCGGCCCAAGGGCGAGGTGTCGTCTCCGGCGGATGCATAGCTGCCAGCCTGCGCATGGTGCCGTTCCAGATCGGCCATGGCGGCAACCAATGCGGCACGGGCCGATGCGCGCTCCGTCCGCAGGTAAGGGCCGGACCATGCTTGCGATGCCGCCAGCGCCAGCACGCCAGCGATGGCCAGGACGATCAGCAGTTCGATGAAGGTGAAGCCGGTCGGACGAGGCATCAGCGTATCCCCTCTTCCAGCACCTCGCGCCAGTTGAGTCGGCCCAGCCGACGGCTTTGCCGGTCTGTTGCCATGGCCTGCAAGCGGTTTCCCACGGTCTGCCAGAGCTGGGTCTGGATGACTTGCGTACTGCTGCCGTCAGCCTGGGTGACGGGCTGCGCGGCGTGCACGGTGATCAACGGTTCTGACGCCAGCACGCGGCCCGAGCGCACCTTTCCGTCGACCGGCAGGCCCGATCGCGGATCCAGCAGGTAGGCGCGGCTGCGGCCGTCGGCATCGCGCGTGATCAGCAGCAGGCTGCCTTGGCCGGCACTGACGAGGTCGTCGGGGGCGTGGCCGGTGGGCAGGTCGATGCGCCAACCTGCGTCGATGGGGCGGTCGTCATCGGCGTGCAATGCGACGGCGTCGTTCGTTTCCGATGTCGCGCGGCCGGCGAGGTGCTCTCGCGCCAGCCTGCGCTGTCCATGACTCGCGTCCCTGACGCCATACAGTGTGGTGGCACCTGCCGGATCGATGGCGGTGAAGACCAGCAGTGGTCCGCCCGCCGTGGCCGCCAGCAGGATCGGTCCGACGATCCGTTGGCGAAGGCCCGCGCGCGACGTGGCAGTGAAGAATGGCTGCTGCCGTTCGACTGCATTGCGCCCCAGCGCTTGCGGCCAGGGCGGCGTGCCGCGCAGATCGAAGCGCCACACTTGGCCATGGCGGTCTCCGGCATAGGCAAAGGTGACGTGGCCGTTCGTCCCCAGCGCGACAGCGGGTGCACCCAGTCCGCCACGGCTGGCGCCGGATGGCACGGTGATGGCGAACGCGGTCCGGCCCGGTTGCCAAGGCACCGCGCGCGGTTGATCCAGTGCCAGCAACAGCAGGCGGCTTTCCATGTCGGGGCGGCCGTCTCCGTTGCCGCTGATCGCAAACCAGCGCGCTTGCACGCCGCTGTCATCGGCGAGCGGCGCGATGGGGATCGGGTCTGCCATGTGTCCGACCGCGAGGTCATCGCTGGTGTCATAGGCAAGCAGGGGAGGCGGTGTGTCCGCGTCGGGGTTGGTCACGTCGACCAGAAACAGGCCGGGGGCCATCGCACCGGTGGCGCAGGCGAGCACTGAGCGCCATTGCGCGCCGGTCCATGCGTCGGCTGCGAACGGGCGCCGGCACACCGGCGTCGGCGCTGATTGGCCGGGTGCGGTGTTGCGTGCGACGGCAGGCAGGGCGGCATCCGGGATCACGGCAAAGCGTTCGCTGCCGGTCAATGTATCGAAAGCGTGCAGCATGCCGTCGTTGGCGCCGATGTAGACCGTCCACGGCCGTTTGGCATGCCGCCGGCGAAAATCGGTATGCCGGGCATCGAGCGTGAAACCCGGTGGGCCAAGCAGTTGCACATGCGCACCGCGTACGGCGCCGAGGATCGACGCGCGCCGGCGCAACTGCGGCGCGTCGATTTCATGACGGCGCACACCGCGCAGGTAGCCGAGCCGGATGGCGCCGTGGCCATCCTTCCCGTCGAGCAGCTTCTGTTGCGTGGGAGCGAGCGCTTCCCACCGCAGCGGTACGGCGTTGCGTGCTACGGCATCGCCCCGCTGGAAGGTCCAGAGTTGGCGGGTGTCGGGTGGACGTGCGTCCAGCTTTTCAGCCGCTTCCCATATGGCAGGCGGTCGGGAGGTTTCCCACATGTCGGGCTGGGGCCGGAAGTGCAGGGCATGCAAGCGCCCGCTCCAGGCATCGTCTCCTGGCGCAGCGAGATAGTGCGTGGGCAGATGGCCGGCGGGGTGATCGGCCGGGCCGGGATAGGCTGCGCTGGGCAACGTCATGCAGAGCAGCGCCCAGGTGATCTGCCGTCGAATCATGGCTGCGGCACCCTCGGTCGATAAATGGTCTGCAGCACCACGGCGATTGCCGGGTCGTTGCCGAAACCCGCCGCAGTCACGCGGAACAGGTGGGGGGCTGCAGCCGCGCCCGCATGCATCCAATGGCCCGGCAGCGCGTCGGGGATGGGTTCGATGACGTAGCGGGGTTGGCGTCCTGGCTGTCGTGCGGCGTCTGCGGGGGGCATATCGATCTCCACGCCGTCGGTTGTCGGGCCCAGCAAGCCGGCGAGCGCCCATAGCGATTGGCCCGGCAGCGGCCGGCACAGCCCGCGTACAGCCCCGCTGCCGCATGCGCCGGCAACGAACCCAGGCCAGGCCGCCGGCGCAAACGCTGCGACACGCTCGGGAGACGGTGCGGCGCCACAGGCAGTGCTTGCGGGTGTGCCGGTGGCGGCAGACAGCTCGCATTCGCCGGCCGCCAGCGCAGCCTCAGCGGCCCGTGTGGCCAGCGCGTGCTCGACCGTCAGCGAGGTGCGGCGCCGGTGGTCAAGCATCAGGTAAAACGCGGCCATGGTCAGCAGACCGAGCAGTGCGATCGCAGCCATCACGAAGACCAGCGTGAAACCAAGTGACGGATGGTGGGCGCGTCGTGTCAGCATGCGTCGGCCTCGCACATCATCGGATTGCGCAGTCGCACGGTGGTGGTGAAGACCGCGCGGCGGCGGGCTATCTCGGTGGGCTGGAAATGCAGGTCCAGCGGGGCAGCATTTACTGGACCGGGCAGATCCGGGAAGAGCGCCAGCTTCTTGAGGGGTTTGCCGGCTGCATCCGCGTGGATGCGTTCGCCGCGCACCACGATCGCAACATGCACGGCCCGTACGCTTCGCCATTGCGCGGGGGCGAGTGAGCGTGCGGACAGCGTCGTCGGCGGCGAGGCTTGTGTCGCAGCCAATGTGTATAGCAGCTGCACGGTCTCCACGCCTGGCACCATGCCCCGCGACGTCCATCGGCCTCTCTGCTGTCGGCCATCGCGTCGCGATGGCGTGCGGCACATCAACTGGGGCTCGCCGCTCTCCGCGCGTCCGACGTAAAGCAGCATGAAGCCGGTATGCGGGTCATCACCGCCGTCTTTCGTACGCTCGGGGACGCCGTAGCCGGAACAATCGACGACACTGCCGTCCGCCTGCAATCCATCGGGCTGGCTGCTTCGGCCGGCAAAGCGTACCAGCAGGGCATCGCTGTCAGAGAGGCCTCCACTCGCGCAGTGGAGGCCATCGATGAGGGCGAGGCCACCGCAGTCGTCCGCGCCCATCAGCGGGGGCAGCGTGTTCATGTCGGCCCACCGGCGAACGGGGGATGAGGCGGGCGTGTCTGTTACCCAGCCGGCTTGCCGCAGGGCAGTCGCCATCAGCTCCAGAGCTTGGGTGCCACGATCGTCGATCAGCGCCTCGTCGGCCAGTTGCTGGTAGCGGGTGCGGACCACCCAGACAAGCTGCAGCGCGATGCCGAGCACGAGCAGCCCGATCAGCATGCCGGCCAGCAGTTCGACCAGCGAAGCGCCTCGCACGGCCAGCGGTAGTCGGCGGCGCATGTCAGCGCTCACTGATGGACTCAGCTTGCCTGGAGACCGCCCTTTCGTGTGCTGCGAGTCGGTGGACGGCGCGGTATGTATTGTCCAGTCGATCCAGGGCCGCAAGCGTGCCAGCCGCACTCAGCGACAGCAGCGCAAGCGCGACGAGGGATTCGAGCAGGATGGCGCCGCGCAGGAAACGAGAGCGAAGGGCGAGGCGCTTGCGAGACGGCAGTCGGCGAAGTGGCATGGTCGGTCCGGGTTGGCGCGGATACGCGCTTGCTTGACCGACCTACCTTAGGTAAGAACCCGATGCCCGACTGTCACGTTTGATGAACACGGGCGGGCCTGGTTGCCGCGCCCCGTGTCGACGTCACTGCGATAAGGAGGTGAGGCACGTACCGCTTGCCTTCGTCGTCGCATCGTTCGGATCGCACGTCCGGGCGCGGCCGAGGGCATTGATGATGACAATGCGCGATGGGCCGGTGCCATCCTGGTATGCAACGTTGAATGCGGCAGTGACCTGCGGCTGCTTGAGCTTGCTGGCGGTATAGCCGTTGGGTGAATAAATCAGATAGTTGCCCGAAGCATTGCCGGCGCCGCCGACATAGGCGGTACTGTTGTACGTCACCTTCAGCCCGTTGGTGAGTGCGTCGTACTGGCTGAGCAGTGTGTCGCTCGATGGATCGTAGATCCCGTTCGGGTTCTGCCCTTCCGAAAACACCTGCCAGCCGTTTGCCCAGTCCCCGTTGACCGGGGCGACCGTCACATATGCGCTTTGCGCCAGGGCACGCGTGCGCGCCTGGCCGATGGCGGAAGTGATGCTGTCCGCGGCGCTCAGCATGCGCTGCTTGCGCAGGAAATCGCTGAAGCTGGGCGCGACCAGCACGAGCATGATCGAGATGACGGCGATCGTCACCATCAGCTCGATCAGGGTGAAGCCCCGAGCGGGCAGGCGGCGAAAGGGGAGGTTGTCGCTGCGCATGATCGTTACCAGCATCCGGTCGTGGTCGGCGACTCGGGGGTGGACTTCCCAAAAAGGATGTTGAGCTTTTCCCCCGTGCTTCGATAGACCAGCGTGCCGCAGGTCGGATCGTCCTTGCCGTTGTTGGGCGGCTGTGCTCGCAGTTCGACGCACTGGTCCACGTTCGCGCTGCCCGAGCAGCCCACGGCTGAGATCTGGTAGCTGGTGTTGGTCTGCGTATCGCCAGAATACTTCCTGAACCCGTCCCATGCTTGGGTCAGGTTAGTGGAGCTGACGGCATACGTGTTCGCTTGCGCGAAATGCCGTTCAAACAGCTGCATGTCTTCCATCAGCGTGGCCTTGGCCTGCGTCCGACGGCCCTTCTGGACGAACTGCGTATAGGCGGGATACGCGACCATCGACAGGATGGCGATGACGACCACGACAATCATCAGCTCGATCAGCGTGAAGCCACGTTGATGGGGCAGGTCGGGTGAGCGTTGTGCGTACATGATCGTTCCTGTGTCAGTTCGTCTTCACGACGAAGTTGCGGACTTCGCGCCAGCCGATGCGGAGATTCTGCTGCTGCGAATTGACTCCGGATTCGGTGGTCGAGGTGCCCGATGTCGCCGATCCACCCGTCGAGCCGACAGTCAAGCCTTGAGCGCCCGGAGACAGCACGATCTTGGTCTTCGTTTGGACGCCGCCGCCCACGGTATCCCGGGTGGTATCCGTGACGGAAACAATGATCAACGTAGGCGCGCCCAGCACCCCAGTGGTGGATTGATAACCAGAGAGGTTGCCGGACAGCGGCATACCCGTCAAAGCCTTGAGGGCATAGCTGCGGCTGCTGCCACTGGTGCCGCAACCGTCCGTGCCGGTCAAGGAGTTGAAGAACACCGCGCCATCGGAGACCGTGATCGCCGTGACCTGTTTTTCAGTTTGATCAGGGAAATCCAGTTTCCAGCCAGGGTTGCGGCCGGTGGCGTAGCCCAGCGCATAGGCGTTCGAACTGAAGGTGTACGATTTGCCGTCGCTGGACGGGGTCGCCGTCACGGCATTGAGTTGAGCACGGCCCTTGGACACGTAGTTGGAGTTCGAGTTGTCGTCGTAGATACCATAGAAGCTGTTGGTCTGGGTGGGGGTACTGGTGTCAGCGGACTCGTAGTACTTGCCCGTGCCGAACAGCACCATGTAACCGCCCGGCGCGTAGATGACGCGGGGTGCGATCGTGATGGGCTGTCTGCGGCCAGAGCTGTCGGTGGCCGAGAACAGCGGCTTGCCCGGCGTGCCGCCATAGGCGGGCAGGGCGGAGGCGGCGTTCCAGGTCGTTGAGTCGCCGGACAGGATAAATTTCCAGAGGTTGCCCTGCAGGTCACCTGCATACGCCTGCATGACGCTGCCGTTGGAGCCGAGGATGGCCACTGGTGCAGAGAGGCCATTTGCCGTGCTGTAAGGCGGCGTTGCACTCGGTGCGGGCGTCACGATCTTGTAGTAGTTCGTGCCCAGTTGCCATGCCGTGCCGGCTGGCTTGTCGACCGACAGCAGGAACAGCGCCGCAGGGGCATTGGCGTTGGAGTTGCCATCGTTCTGGTTCGAGTTCAGGCCGTTGGCGACCATCACGAACCACTTGTAGATCGGAAGCTTGGTGGAGCTGTCGGTGCCGGTGCGGAGCTTGACCATGATCGGCGAACCCATCACGTTGCCCATGTCCGCATCGTCCTTGTCCGTGAACTCCCACAGGACGTTCGAGGCGGAAAATGCCGCTTCCTTGGTGCCGGTCGGATCGGTCACGTCCAGTGCATAGACACCTTGTGCACCACCGCCGAAGCCGCCGGCAAGAACGGAACGCCACTTGCCGTTGATCTGTACCTCTCCAATGCTCGGTGTGGCGTCCACGTAGAGCTGGTGCGCATAGGCGACGGATGTCAGCTGGTTCAGGTTCGAGAACACCGCGTTTGGCACATAGGCGAAGACTTCCGCGCCGGTGTTTGCGTTGAAGGCGTGGAGCATGCCATCGTTGGCGCCCACGTAGACCATCGGCGTTCGTCCGCTATAGGTGTTGTAGAACGTTGAATACCCGGTATCTGAAATCGACGCCGCTGGCGTACCGGCATACGTCGGTGCCGAGCCGATGATATCGGCCAGGACGCTGGAACGGGCGCGGAAGATGCCGGTATTGGCAACGGTATTCATTTCGTTGCTCCGGTCGCCGCGCAGATAGGCCAGGCGTGCCTGGCCGTAGCTGTCGGCCGTGCCCCGATCCGGGTTGGTGCTCAATAGCTTTTGCTGTGCCGAAGAAATGCCGGCCCAGGTAAACGGCGTACCGGTCAGCGTGGAAGAATTCAGCGTATACACGGCGCGGTTGGCAGGGCCGTTCTTCTGCTGCATTGCGGTGGTCAGCAGCGCGCCGGCTTCCCAGGTCGGCGTCGACGAGGTACTGATAGTCGTGCCGCTGAGCGTCAGCGCGTAGGCGGCAAGGCGGCCATTCCACTGCTGGTCGAAGCCAGGCGTATAGACGAAGGTGCCGCCACTGGTGCTGGACGTGGTGGTGATGCGGCCGTTGGACAGCGACACGCCCGCCAGCGTGCCGGCATACGAGGTGATCTGCGTAAAGATCTTCTTGATGGCGGCGATCATCGCCTCCGGCTGTCCGCCCAGGAACCAGTTGTACGGGACGTTGGAGCCGGTCGGCGAGGCCTCCCACTCGCTATTGCCGGTGACCACGGTGGATCCATCCGGTCCGTAGGTCCTGAGCGGATTGCCGTCGCCGTTGGCGTCAATGAAGCCACCGTACTTGGCGGCCAGGAAGAACTGGCTGTAGCGCTGGTTGTCGCCCACCGTGCCGTTGCCGTTTTCGTTCACATCGATGACGAACGTGGTGACACGCGCATTGGGCATGTCAGGACGGAAGCCATAGGTGTGTGCCCAGTACGCGGTGCCGGCCAGGTAGTAGGACGCGAAGTGGGCAGACCTGTGATCAACATCGCCCAAGGTACTGGTGATCGGGCTGGTGCTTCCTGGCTGAGGAGGGTTGTAGGTGGTTTCGAGCGCACCGACCTTGTTCGTCCAGTCACGCACATCGAAACCGCTGTAGCTGTCGGCTGGGCGAGTGGGATCACCTTCGCCGGTCTTCCTGTTGCCCGGGATGTAGTGATCTTCGTGGGTGTTGATGTCCCCGATCAGGAACGCGTAGTTGCGCTGGCACTGGTTGAGGATGGGGTCCGCAGTCCAGCTTGTGTAGACCGGGAAGTTGTCCGAATACGCGGTGTTCGGCAGCCCGCTGATCGCCTCGGGGGTCGGCCCGTTCGGGTGGAACTGCAGATAGCGGATACTCTCGTAGAACATCTCACTGACTGGGTCGAAGGTCTTGTAGTTGCCGGTCGGGTTGTCGGTCGGCCCCCCAAGATCACCCATGGACTTGCCGGACAGCTGCACACTGGTGCGGCCGAACTGGTTCAGGTAGTTGATCACACCACTGACGCCTTCGCTGGCGTTCAGCGGGTTCTTCTTCAGAATGCCCGTGGAGGTATCGAATTCCGGCGCGGAGTTGGTGATCGAGTTCAGGCTCTGGTCAACCGCCGTGGCACCGACGTATTTCATCGGCGCGCGCAGCACGCCGCCGTAACGTTCCGCCTGCGGCCACCCGTTGCTGGTGATGTCGTTCAGGTAACCGAACGCGGCAAACCGCATGCGGTCCGCATTCAACTGCATTTGTCCGACCGGCTTGTAGTTGCCGTTGTAGTTAAAGCACAGGTCGGTGCGGGTAGTTGCTTCGTTGCTGTCGCAAACCTGGACCTGCACGCGGAACGCGCGGCGCTGAGTCAGCGTGCCCCACCCGTATTGGTCTCCATAGCCGCCGGGGCTGGCGCAGCTTGTGTTGCTTCGGTCTGGGTTGGTTTTGTAATCCTGATCGGCAAAGAAAATGTGGTTCCCGCACGATGCAACATACAGCGTCGACCAATTGAATGGCGTCACCGCGCTCGGTGCACTGCCGTTGTTGTTGGCGTTGATTGTCTTGACCGGGAAGTACGAACCGTTACGGAAGAAGTCACCACGCAGCACTGCGCGCTGCAGCACGGTCTGCGTGGTGGTGTCGACGACGCGGTCACCGCCGGTCATTGCCATGCGGAACTCGTCGATGGCCGACGAGGCTGCCCAGTTCATGAAGTTGCCCGAGAACTGTCTCGAACACTCGTGCGTATCCGACGTGGCGTCGCCCGAAATCGCGAACCAACCGTTCGTGCTGTCATAGGTGTAGCACTTGGCCGCGTTGAAATAGCCCAGATAAGTGCTGGTGTTTTTGTACGCGCCTCGATAGGCCGTACCCGTGGTCGGAAACTCCACCGACAGCGATAGCATCAGGTTGGGGTGGATGTTCTGGCTGCGCCCATAGAGGGGCACAGTCGAGATTGCCACGGTCGGTACCGAACTGGCCGCGCCCAGCACGGTAAGCCAGCCCAAGGCCACAAGGGCCACCAAGCCACGAATGAATTTCATGATGTGCTCCCCCGAAAGAGCGATTTCTTTGCGTTGTCAGTAGTGTCAGAGCCGGTCTGTGAGGATGCGTCACCCGTCAACCTTGTCGCCCTTCCTGTAGTACGACTGCAGCATGACCGGTGCGCTGCCATACGGCCCCCAGCCCACGGCGGTGATGCGGAAAATGTAGGAGGGCGATAGATCGTTATCGTTTCCGCCTGTCTTGTCCGCCCGTTGTCCGGCATCCCTGTCCACCAGGGCTTCGATGATGTAGCGGGGCCGCTGCGAAGGCAGTACGCCTTGGCCGACAGGGAAGGTCGCCCCGGTAAAGTCGCCATAGCCAACGGTCTGCGAATCTGCGCCACTGTCTTTCCAACTGACGATGTTCCAGATGGGATTGGCCTCATCCGTCGTGGCGCAGAGCCCCCGAAGCCGCGCGGGGAGGGCGTTTTCCGGTCCGCCGGTGAGGCACCCGCTTGAGGGGAACGGCTGGTAGCTGGTGTGGACGAAATCGTCCGATCGCGAGGTTGAGACGGTCCCGGCGTCCTGGATGTCGCGCTCGGCATCCCGCAGTGCGGCTTCGGCAGCCTGGAAGGCAATGCTGTTGTCGCGCTGATTGCGGCTGATGCGCTTCGAATCCAGCGCGAGTCGGGCGCCGCCCAGTGCCAGGATCGTGATCACCAGCAGCATGATGAGCGAGGTGATCAGCGCAAACCCCGCAGAGCGTCGTTGGAGACGAGCGTTGTTCAGGAGCATGATGTTTGGCAGACGAGGTAGTTACGCACTTGCACGGTCGTAGTGAAAAGGCGCCGGGCCACGTTCAGCTTTTCCGTTGGCTTGAAGGTTCCGTCGGCATTGGTGTACTGGTTGCCAAACAGCGTAAAAGTGGGCGTGCTGCCACTTGTGTCGGCGCTTGTATTGTCCGCGCGGATCACCATGGACACCTTGACGGCGTAGACCTTGTCCCAGTCATCGCTGGTCATGTCGCTGGCACGCTTGTAGACATTCGGCACGGTGGAGTCACCGGTGGTCGAGACCCCATAGAGCAACTGGAGGGTTTCAACGCCAGGCACGAGTTGCTGCGTGGAGAAATCATCCTCATTGGTTGAGCCGGTCGGTTCGCGGCCGTTTGCGTCCCGCTTGCGGAATTTGCACGCTAGGTACGGATTGCCGTCTGCGCCGACTTGCACATAGAAAATGGACAGGCCGCGCTGCTGGCCGGCAAGATCGACCGAGGTGTAATCCGCAACGCCCTGACCCGAGCAGTCGATCATGGTCCCGTCCGGTACGGTGCGGTCAGCAGTCGTACCGACCCCAAAGAAGCGTATCTCGATGGCATCGCTGCCTGTTGGGGTCTGAGGGGACAGGCAGTTCGATAACGAATCCCCGGCGGCCGGCCCTGTCGCTTTCGGGGCGGTTTCTTTGCCCACGCAGCCATCTAGGCCCGAGAGCATGGGTGCGTCCGACGATGTCAGCCGCATGATGCCGCCGTTGTCGGTGTTCAGTTTGGTGAAGCCAGCCTGCCTCAGCACGCGCGTCATCACGTTCAACGCAAACTGACCGCGTTCTTCCAGGCCGGATGTGTCTTCGATGGTTGTGTAAGTGGACCGCGTCATCAGGTAGAACGACACGGTAGCGACCAGCACCAGCAGCGCAATGACCAGCGCTACCATCAGTTCTACGAGCGAAAAACCGCGCGCGCGGCGCGGCCGGATACGGCGAATGGTGCGCATCAGGATCCCCCGGCATTGACGACGATCATGGCCTGCGGGGTCGCCGTCACGCCATTGGCGGTGTCGGCCAGCACAGCGCTGGCGGCAACGCCGCTGCCCTGGTCCGCGCTCGAAAGGCGCGAGACCCAACCTACTTTGACGACCAGTGGATCGTTTGCGGAGTTGGAGCAAGGCCAGGAGAAGCCGCCGGTGGCCGAGTACGCCGGATTGTCGTGACAGATCACGCCACGTCCGCCGGGCAACGTAACACGGACGGCACTCGTCCACTCGGCCAGATCAAAGTTCACCGCAGCATTCGCGCACACGGCACTGGCGTCGCTGCACCCTGTGGAGCCGCCACTCAGATAGAAATTCGTGGGGGCCGTCGGCACAGTGCTGGCGGCCCCCGTATCGAACACGTAAGCATCTGAGGCGAGTTGACCGGAATTCACGCGTATCCGGTCAGCCATGTTGGCCGCCAGCAGCTGCCCCATGGCGTCATAGCTCGCCTGCTGCGTGAATCGGTAAGACTTGAGCAATAGATTGGCAACACTCAGCACACCGACGGCCACAATGAGCACGGCGATCAGTGCTTCGAGCATGGTGAAGCCAAGCGCTTTCCCCGGCAAAGCCCGGCGCATGGTGAACCTCCCCGAAAATTATTCCGACCAGCTTTTTTAGAATGCTTCTTTCGTCACTTATCCCGATATGTTACGACAAGATAGTGATGAAGTGTCACTTTTTTTTACGTTTGCGGAGATTTGGGGAGGAATTTTGAACATTTGCGCCGACGTGAAGTGGCGCGGAGAGCCGGTATTACTGGCGGAACTCGTCCAGCATGTCGCGAAATTCCGACACATCCTCGAAACTCCGATAAACGGAGGCAAAACGGATGTATCCGATCTTGTCCAAACGTTTGAGCTCGCGCATCACCAGCTCGCCGATGCGGTCGCTGCCGATTTCCTTCTCGCCGTGGGAAAGCAGTTTTTCTTCGATGCGGGCGATGGCCTCGTCGATGGCCTCGGCGGAGACGGGGCGCTTGCGCAGTGCCAGGCGCATCGAATCCTTGAGCTTGTTGCGGTCGTAGTCGACGCGGCTGCCGTTTTTCTTGACGACGGCGGGGAAGAACAGCTCGATGCGTTCGTAAGTCGTGAAGCGGCGATCGCAGGATTCGCACCGGCGGCGGCGGCGCACGGTGTCGCCTTCCTCCGACATGCGGGTGTCAATGACCTGGGTGGCCGCGTGGCCGCAGAACGGGCATTTCATGCCGGTCTCCTGGGAACCTCAAAGAACGCGCTACACAAAAAGAACAACGCCGCGACGGCCCGGGGCGGCGGGCGCATCGCGGCAGAGCGGGGCACAGCAGGCCGGTCACCCGGCCCGCGGTCAGGCGTAGACCGGGTACTGCTTGGTCAATTCGGCCACCTTGGCGCGCACGGCCGCGATGTTCGCTTCGTCATGCGGATTATCCAGCACATCGGCGATCAGGTGGGCCACCTTCACGGTCTCGGCCTCCTTGAAGCCGCGCGTGGTCATGGCCGGCGAGCCGAGGCGAATGCCCGAGGTCACGAAGGGTTTCTCCGGATCGTTCGGGATGGCGTTTTTGTTGACGGTGATGTGCGCGTCGCCCAGCACCTTCTCGGCTTCCTTGCCGGTGATCTGCTTGGCGCGCAGGTCGACCAGCATCACGTGGCTTTCGGTGCGGCCGGAGACGATGCGCAGGCCGCGGGCCATCAGCGTTTCGGCCAGGGCGTGTGCATTCTTCACCACCTGTTCCTGGTAGGCCTTGAACTCCGGCGACAGGGCTTCCTTGAACGCCACTGCCTTGCCGGCGATCACGTGCATCAGTGGGCCACCCTGAATGCCGGGGAAGATCGCCGAGTTGATGGCCTTCTCGTGCTCGGCCTTCATCAGGATCACGCCGCCGCGCGGGCCGCGCAGGCTCTTGTGGGTGGTCGTGGTGACGAAGTCGGCGTGCGGCACCGGGTTCGGGTACACGCCCGCGGCGATCAGGCCGGCGTAGTGGGCCATGTCCACCATGAAGTACGCGCCGATCGATTTGGCGATTTTGCCGATGCGCTCGAAATCGATGCGCAGCGCGAATGCGGACGCGCCGGCGATGATGAGTTTGGGCTTCTTCTCTTGCGCCAGCGCTTCGAGCGCGTCGTAGTCGATGTCTTCCTGCGCGTTCAGGCCGTAGCTGACCACGTTGAACCACTTGCCGCTCATGTTGAGCGCCATGCCGTGGGTCAGGTGACCGCCTTCGGCGAGGCTCATGCCCATGATGGTGTCGCCCGGCTTGAGCACGGCGAAGAACACCCCCTGGTTGGCCTGCGAGCCGGAGTTCGGCTGCACGTTGGCGGCTTCGGCGCCGAAGAGTTGCTTCACGCGGTCAATGGCGAGCTGTTCGACCACGTCCACGTATTCGCAGCCACCATAGTAGCGCTTGCCAGGGTAGCCCTCGGCGTATTTGTTGGTCAGCTGCGAGCCCTGGGCGGCCATCACGGCCGGCGAGGTGTAGTTCTCGGAGGCGATCAGCTCGATGTGGTCTTCCTGGCGCTGGTTTTCCTGCTGGATGGCGGCGAAGACTTCGGGGTCGATCTGGTCGATCGTATAGCGGCTGCGTTCGAACATGGCGAGTGTCTGATCTGAAACGAAACGGAAACGGCGGGGAGAATCGGGCGAGGCGGGGAAACGCGCGGCTCGGGCGGCTGCGCCGGCTATCCGGCGGCAGCGGGGACCCAAGTCACCCAGCTTCCCATTCGCTGCCCAGGCGAGCGGCAGGCGTCGTTGTGCATGACGCCAGAGACCTTGCGCTTCCTCGTGGTCGATGCCCACTGCCGGGTACTGCCGGTGGCAGTCCCAGGATTCGCCAGTTGCGCAAGGTGGAATGGTTGCCCGCGAGTGTACGACACCCATATGACCGCTGCAAGGCGCCACGCGGGGCCTTGCACACGTGGCAGCGCAGCAGCGTGCCATGCTCGGTTAAACTCTTGCACTTCGCTTATTTCTGGCTCGGAGACACGTCCATGATCGTATTCGTGACCGGCGCGACGGCCGGCTTTGGCGCGGCCATCGCGCGGCGTTTCGTGCGGGAGGGGCATCGCGTGATCGCGGCGGGCCGCCGCCAGGATCGCCTCGATGCACTCAAGGCCGAGCTGGGCGAGGCGCTGTTGCCGTTCGTGCTGGATGTGCTGGATGCCGCCGCTGTCGCCGCCTTGCCGGGGACGCTGCCGGAGGGCTGGCGCGAGATCGACGTGCTGGTCAATAATGCCGGCTTGGCGGTCGGGCTGGAGCCGGCGCATCGGGCCAACCTGTCGGACTGGGACCGGATGATCGGCACCAATGTCACGGGGCTGGTGCATGTGACGCGTGCTTTGCTCCCCGGTATGGTGGAGCGCAACCGCGGCCACGTCATCAACCTGGGCTCGATTGCCGGAACGTATCCGTATCCGGGCGGCAATGTGTATGGCGGCACCAAGGCCTTCGTGCATCAGTTCTCGCTGAACCTGCGTGCCGACCTGACCGGCACCCGCGTGCGTGTGTCGAACGTCGAGCCGGGCCTGTGTTCGGGCACCGAGTTTTCGAACGTGCGCTTCAAAGGCGATGACGCCCGCGTGGCCAAGGTCTACGAGGGCACCGAGGCGCTGACGGCCGACGACATTGCCGAGACCGTCTACTGGATGGCGGCGCTGCCGGCGCACTTCAATGTCAACGCCATCGAGATCATGCCCGTTTGCCAGTCGTTCTCTGCCACCAGCGTGACGCGCGACATGGCGTGAGGCCCCAGGGCCTGCCATCGCCCGGCCGGTGGATGGTAGGTCGTTTGTTAAGGCTTGGTAAAATTCGGGGATGTCCTCTTTTGACTGGAACCTGCGCGTGTATTGGGAAGATACCGACGCAGGCGGTGTGGTGTTCTACGCCAACTATCTGAAATTCTTTGAGCGCGCCCGCACCGAGTGGCTGCGCGCTTTGGGGGTCGACCAGTTGGCGCTGGCCGACACGACCGGGGCCATATTCGTGGTGCGCAGCACCGCCGTGGACTACCGCGCGCCCGCCCGCCTGGATGACCTGCTGCAGATCCGTTCGCGTATGGAACGGGTGGGGCCGGCATCGGTCCAATTTGCCCAGGAAAGCTGGCGCGGCGACATTCTGCTCGCCTCGGGCACGATTCGTGTCGGATGTGTCGACCGACTCACATTCCGGCCGACCCCGATTCCCGCTCCTGTACTCGCAACCATCAAAGCCGCCGCATGAATCCCGCCGAGGTCACGCAAGATCTGTCGATCGTCTCGCTGGTGCTGCACGCCAGCCTCCTGGTCCAATTTGTCATGGGCCTCCTGCTGGTGATGTCGCTGTTCTCCTGGACGTACATCTTCCGCAAAGCCTTTGCGCTGCGTGCGGCCCGCTCGCAGACCGAATCGTTCGAGCGCGATTTCTGGGCGGGCGGCGACCTGCAGGCGATGTACCAGAGCGCCGCCAACAACCGCCACCGTACTGGTGCGCTGGAGCGCATCTTCGAAGCCGGCATGCGCGAATTCCTGAAGACGCGCGAGCAGCAGCGTGGCATCGGCGATCCGAGCGCCATCCTGGATGCATCGCGCCGCGCCATGCGCGCCGCCTATCAGCGCGAGATGGATTCGCTCGAATCGCACCTGCCGTTCCTGGCCTCGGTGGGTTCGGTCAGTCCCTATATCGGCCTGTTCGGTACGGTGTGGGGCATCATGAATGCATTCCGCGGCTTGTCCAACGTGCAGCAGGCGACGCTGTCGGCGGTGGCGCCGGGCATTGCCGAGGCGCTGGTCGCCACGGCCATCGGCTTGTTCGCGGCGATTCCGGCTGTGATCGCCTACAACCGCTACGCGACCGAGATGGACCGCTTGGCCAACCGCTTCGAAAGCTTCATGGAAGAGTTCTCGAACATCCTGCAGCGCCAGACGCGCTAAGGACGGACCGCCATGGCTACCATCCAGCGAACGCGCCGTGCCCGACGGGCCAAGGCCGACATCAACGTGGTGCCCTACATCGACGTGATGCTGGTGCTGCTGGTCATCTTCATGGTCGCGGCACCGGTGGTGAATCCGGGTGTGGTCAACCTGCCGTCGGTGGCGAACGCCACGCCGCAGCAGACCCAGCCGCCCATCGTCGTGACCATCAAGGGCGACGGTACGATCCTTGCTCGCGTCAAGAGCGGCTCGGGCGCCACCGAGCAGAAGCTGGCGAACAACCAGGAACTGCGCGCCTTCGTCAAGCAGCGCACGGAAGAGAATCCGGACCAGCCGGTGGTCATTGCCGCCGACAAGATGGTGCAGTACGACCGCGTGCTCACGGTGATGAGCGTGCTCAAAGGGGACGGCGTCAAGCGCGTCGGCCTGATGGTGAAGTCGCAATGAACGCGTTGATGAGCGCCCGCGAGGCGATCTGACTGGCATGGCTACGACGTCGCTGCATCGTTACGAGCCGGTCCGCGAGCGTGGGACGCTGAGAGCGTTCGCGCTGGCGGTGTTGACGCACCTGCTGCTGCTGGCCTTCCTGTATTTCGGGGTGCAGTGGCAGAGCCATTCGCCGCGCGGCGAAGAAGCCGAACTGTGGGACGAGGCCGCGGTGCAGGCTTTACAGTCGGCACCGGTGCCGGAAACCAAGCCTGAGCCGGTCACCCAGGCCCCGCCCGCCAAGGTCGAAGAGGAAGCCGATATCGCACTGGAGCAGCAAAAGCGCAAGCGTGAGCAGGAAGCCGCTGCCGCCGCGCGCGAAGCCGAACTGGCCCGCCGTGCCGTCCAGGAGCGCGCCGAAGCCCAGCGCCAGGCACGCCTGAAGGAAGAGCAGGCTCGCCAAACGGAGCTTCAGCGCAAGGCCCTCGCCGAACATCAGGCCAAGGAGAAGGCAGCCGCCGAGGCCCAGGCCCGCAAGGCCGCACAACTGCAGGCCCAGGTCCAGGCCGAAGCCAGGGCCAAGGCAGAGGCCGAAGCGAAACTCAAGGCGAAGGCCGCGGCCGATGCCCGACTGAGGGCCGAAGCGGAGCGCAAGGCCACCGAAGCGCGCGGCAATGCCGCGCGGCAGGCCCAGTTGGCGCATCTGCGGGCGATGGCGGGCGCGGCGGGCGCGACGGGCTCGGTGGCTGGTTCTGGCGGTGGTGTCGGTTCAGGCATCGGTACGGGCGGTACGGCATCGCCGGGGTACGCGGACCGCGTGCGCGCGCAGGTGAAGCCGAACATCGTGTTCGATCCCGAGGCCGTCAGCGGTAATCCGTCCGCGGTGGTGTCGGTGCAGATGGCGCCGGACGGTTCGATCCTGTCGCGCCGGCTGACGAAATCGAGCGGCAATGGCGCCTACGACGAAGCCGTGCTGCGGGCGGTGGACCGCTCCGATCCGCTGCCGCGCGATACCGGCGGCAAGGCGCCGTCGAGCGTCATCCTGACGTTCCGCCCCAAGGAATGACATGCCGCGGCTGCAGTGGCGGCAGCGGTGCCTGGTTTTCAGATTCGACAACGGACAATGAACATGATGCGCAAGATGTGGATTCCGATGCTGCGCCGCGCCGCGCAGGCGCTGCTGCTGACGGCGGCCTGCGTGGGCGTGGCGCATGCCCAGCTCAACGTGGAGATTTCCGGTGTCGGGTCCAGCCAGTATCCGATCGCGGTCGCCCACTTCCAGGGCGAGACGCAGGCCCCGGAGAACATCACCGCCATCGTCCGGTCCGACCTGGCGCGCAGCGGACGCTTCTCCAATGTGGACGTGGCCGGCGCGGTTGTGCCGGAGAACCCGGCGCCGGACCTGGGGGCCTGGAAGACGCGGGGTGCGGCCGCCTTTGTGGGTGGCACCGTGACGCGCAGCGGCGACCGCTACGAAATCCGCTTCCGCCTGTACGACACCGCAAAGGGGGAGAGCCTCGGCGGACTGTCGCTGACGCGCGGCGAGGGGCAACTGCGCCTGGCCGCGCATGAGATCGCCGACTTCATCTACCAGAAACTGATGGGCGAGCGCGGCGTCTTTGCTACGCGCCTGTCGTATGTGTCGAAGGTGGGCCGCCATTACCAGTTGCAGATTTCCGATTCCGACGGCGCCAATCCGCAGATCGCGCTGACCAGCAACGAGCCGATCATCTCGCTGTCGTGGTCGCCGGACGGCACCAAGGTCGCCTATGTGTCGTTCGAGAGCAGGAAGCCGGTGGTGTATGTGCACGACCTGGTGACCGGCCGCCGCGCGGTGATCTCGAACCAGAAGGGCAACAACTCGGCGCCGGCCTGGTCGCCGGATGGGCGTCGCGTGGCGGTGGCGCTGTCGCGTGACGGCAATACGCAGATCTATCTGGTCAACGCCGATGGCTCGGGCCTGCGCCGCCTGACCCGCAGCAGCGCGATCGATACCGAGCCGTCGTTCTCGCCGGACGGCCACTCGATCTACTTCACCAGCGACCGCGGCGGCGCGCCCCAGATCTACCGCATGCCGGTGGACGGCGAAGACGCCGGCGGCGCGCAGCGCGTGACGTTCAAGGGCGGTTACAACACGAGTCCGCGCGTCTCGCCGGACGGCAAGCTGCTGGCGTACATTTCACGCGTGGGCGGGGCCTTCAAGCTGTATGTGCAGGATCTGTCCAACGGTGATGTCACGGGGCTGACCGATACTTCATATGATGAATCGCCGAGCTTTGCCGCCAATGGCAAGTTCATCCTCTACGCTACCCGCGTAGGCGGACGATCGGTGCTGGCGGCGGTGTCGACTGACGGCCGCACGCGCCAGACTCTTTCCCTCCCGGCCGGCCAGGTTCGCGAACCGGCATGGGGCCCTTTCATGCAATAACGATTCCTTCAGGAGAGATCGAACATGCCGAAGTCTCAAACCATGATCAAACTGGCGGCAATTGCCGCTCTGCTGGCCCTGGGTGCCTGCAGCTCGGGTGTGAAGCTGGATGACACCTCGAAGAACGCCACGGGCGGTGCCGCCACCGGTGCCGACACCCGCAACGTGACGCCCGTCGACGTGACCCGCGACGAGCTGACCGATCCGAACAGCCCGCTGGCCAAGCGCAGCGTGTACTTCGATTTCGACAGCTACACCGTCAAGTCGGAATACCAGGGTCTGCTGAGCCAGCACGCGCGCTACCTGCAGTCGCACAACCAGCGCAAGGTGCTGATCCAGGGCAACACCGACGAGCGCGGCACCAGCGAATACAACCTGGCGCTGGGCCAGAAGCGTGCCGAGGCCGTGCGCCGCGCGCTGTCCTCGCAGGGCGTGCCCGACAGCCAGATGGAAGCTGTGAGCCTGGGCAAGGAAAAGCCGCAGGCGACGGGCCACGACGAAGAGTCGTGGGCACAGAACCGCCGCTCCGATATCGTCTACTGATCGGTACGGCCAGGCTGGATGCGCCGGCTGCGTTCGCGCGGCCGGCGTTCTCACGTTGGTAGCAAAGACATGAACACGATGATGAAACAGCGCGTCTTCCGGGCCATCCTGACGGCGACGCTTGTCGCGGGTGGAGCATTGACCATGGCCAGCCCGGCGGCAGCAGGGGTGTTTGACGACGATGAGGCGCGTCGCGCCATCATCGATATGCGCGATAAGTTCAACAACTTCCAGTCGACTGCCGCCCAGCGCATCGACCAGAACAGCCGCAACCTGATCGACGCGCAGAACCAGATCGAGACGCTGAAGTCCGAGGTGGCCCGGCTGCGCGGCCAGAACGAGCAGTTGCAGAACACGGTCGATACGCTGACCAAGCAGCAGAAAGACTATTACGCCGATCTCGACGCGCGGCTCAAGCGGTTCGAGCCGCAGCAGGCCACGGTGGATGGCCGCGACGGCATGGTGCAGCCCGGCGAGAAGGACGAGTACGACGCGGCGCTCAAGACCTTCCAGGGCGGCGACTTCAAGGGCGCCGGCAACCAGTTCTCGGCGTTCGTGAAGAAGTATCCGCAGAGCCCGTATCTGCCGCTGGCGCAGTTCTGGCTGGGCAATGCGCTCTACGCGCAGCGCGACTACAAGGGCTCGACCTACGTGCTGGAGAACATGGCGCGCGCCAACCCGCAGCACCCCAAGGCGCCCGAAGCGCTGCTGCAGGTGGCGACCAACCAGGGCGAGTCGGGCCAGAAGGCGGCGGCACGCAAGACGCTGGAGGCGGTGGTCGCGCAGTATCCGGGCACCGAGCAGGCCAGGACCGCATCGAGCCGATTGAAGACGATGCACTGACCGGACCTTTCCGGTTGTATCCACGCCCGCCCGTGTCTGCACCGGCGGGCGTTTTTCATGGCGGATCCGGCATGCCCATCATGGCCGCGTGTCGGCACCGGTGGCGAACCGGCGCGTTAAAATGCGGGCCTTCGACCGATTGTTCCCCAGGGCTTTCTCCATGAAAAAACGCGCCATCGTCCTGCTGTCCGGCGGGCTGGATTCCGCCACCGTGCTCGCCATGGCCAACGCGCAGGGTTTTGAGACCTACGCGCTGTCGATGCGCTACGGTCAGCGCCATTCTTCCGAACTGGAGGCGGCCAAGAAGGTGGCCGCCGCGCTGGGGGCGGTGCGCCATGAGATCGTCGACCTGGACTTGCGCCGCTTCGGCGGTTCCGCGCTCACCGACGACGCGCTGGACGTGCCGACCGCGGGCGTGAAAGAGGGGATCCCCATCACCTACGTGCCGGCGCGCAACACCATCATGCTGTCGCTCGCGCTGGGTTGGGCGGAAGCCGTCGGGGCACGCGACCTGTTCTTCGGCGCCAATGCGGTCGACTATTCCGGCTATCCCGACTGCCGCCCCGAGTTTGTCGCCGCTTACGAGACGCTGGCGAACCTGGCCACGAAGGCGGGCGTGGAGGGCGAGCGCATCCGCGTCAATGCGCCCATCATCGCCATGACCAAGGCCGAGATCATCCAGGCCGGCGCGCGGCTGGGTGTCGATTACAGCCTGACCGTGTCGTGCTACCAGGCCGACGATGAGGGGCGCGCGTGCAGCGTGTGCGATTCGTGCCGCATCCGCCGCGCCGGCTTTGAGGCCGCGGGGGTGCCGGACCCGACGCGCTATCGCTGATTCCGGGTGGCCTGTCCATGCCAGATATCGATCTTCATGCGTTGTCCCGCACCGTGCTGTGGGCGACGTTCGCCTTGACCTTTCTCTTTGGCGCCATCCTGCAGCGCACGCACTTCTGCACGATGGGTGCGGTGTCCGACGCGGTCAACATCGGCGACTGGAGCCGGCTGCGGATGTGGGCGCTGGCCATCGGTGTGGCAATGATCGGCACGGGCGTGCTGGGCTGGCTGGGATGGATCGATCCGGCCAAGACGATCTACACGGCGAGCCGGCTGCAGTGGCTGTCGGCGCTGGTCGGCGGGCTGATGTTCGGCTTTGGCATGGTACTGGGCTCGGGGTGCGGCAGCAAGACGCTGGTGCGCATCGGCGGCGGCAATCTGAAGTCGGTGGTGGTGTTCGTGTTTCTCGGGCTGTCGGCTTATATGACGCTCAAGGGCGTGTTCGGTGTCGCGCGTGTCGCCACCGTCGATGCCGTGGCGATCGCGCTGCCGACGACGCAGGATCTGCCGAGCGTGCTGGGGCATGTGCTGTCGGTGGACGTCCGTATGCTGCGCTTGGTGCTCGCGCTGGCGATCGGTGGGGCGCTGTCGCTGTGGGCGCTGGCCGGCCGCGATTTCCGCACGCGCGACAACCTGCTGGGCGGCATCGGCGTCGGGCTCATCATCGTGGCCATGTGGTACGTGTCCGGCCATCTCGGCTATGTCGCCGAAGACCCCGACACGCTGCAGGAGGCTTTCGTCGCGACCAACAGCGGCCGGATGGAAGCGCTGAGCTTCGTGGCGCCGGTGTCGTACACGCTGGAGTGGCTGATGTTCTTCAGCGATACCTCCAAGGTGCTGACGGTCGGCATCGTCAGCGTGCTCGGTGTGATCGCCGGCTCGGCCGCGGTGGCGCGGGCGAGCGGCACGTTCCGCTGGGAGGGCTTTGCCAGTGCGGAGGACACCGGCAACCACATCGTCGGCGGCCTCCTGATGGGCGCGGGCGGCGTGACGGCATTGGGCTGCACGATCGGACAGGGCCTGTCGGGCATGTCGACGCTGGCGATCGGCTCGTTCATCGCGCTGGGCGGTATCCTGTCGGGCGCGGTGCTGGCGTTCCGCTATCAGATGTGGCGGCTGGAGCATGCAGGCTAGGGTGGGGTTGCATGCTTCGATTTGACAGTCGGCCGAAAGTGTTCTTATAATCGCAGGCTTCGGGTCGTTAGCTCAGTCGGTAGAGCAGCGGACTTTTAATCCGTTGGTCGCGTGTTCGAGTCACGCACGACCCACCAAGTTTGACAAGGGCTGGCAGGCAACTGCTGGCCCTTTTGTTTTTCCGGGCCATGCCGGGGTCGGGCCTTGTAGCAGACCAAGGGGACTTTGGCCTGCGGAGGCAGCGTTGGACGATGCCGAAGACCGCCGCCTTGCCGGCCTCCCCTCCCGGTCAACTGGCCACACGGTACGGTGCCGCCACCTTCTTTGCGTTCCGTCACCCCGGCTCACGCTGGAATTGTTGCACCATACGGGCTGACAAAGATCGTTCGACAATCGAGCGGTATGGCCGAGGCGCCTCGCATCGATGCCGCTGTGCGGAAAGCGGCAGTCGTGGACCAGGGGCTCCCCTTGCGTTGTCATCAGTTCGGCGATCGCCGATGTCCGCAGAAAATAATAGAAGGGACGTTTCAGCGTTCGGCATACCACTCGTGTTTCCAGGAGTTTCCCGTGAATCGCATCGACAACCCCCAGAGCGACCAAGAAGTCGGCGTGGCCGACGCCACCCAGGATACAACCCGCATCGATGATGTGCGTATCGGCGCAGTCCGTCCGCTCATTTCTCCGGCCCTTCTACTCGACGAGTTGCCGGTGTCGCCCGCGGTGCAGGCACACGTCGAAGCGAGCCGGGCCGCGGTCACGGACATCCTGCGCGGTCGGGACGATCGCCTGCTTGCCGTGGTGGGACCGTGCTCGATCCACGACCATGACCAAGCCATCGAGTACGCGCATCGGCTCAGGGTGGCCGCGGATCGCCTGCGCGACGATCTGCTGATCGTCATGCGCGTGTACTTCGAGAAGCCGCGCACGACCGTCGGCTGGAAGGGGTACATCAACGATCCGCGACTCGACGGCAGCTTCCGTATCAACGAAGGGCTTCGCCGCGCGCGCCAATTGCTGCTGGAGGTCAATGCGCTGGGGTTGCCGACGGCCACCGAGTTTCTGGACCTGCTGAGCCCGCAGTACATCGCGGACCTGGTTGCATGGGGGGCGATCGGCGCCAGGACGACGGAAAGCCAGAGCCATCGACAGCTTGCCTCGGGACTGAGCTGTCCCATCGGATTCAAGAATGGCACGGACGGTGGTGTCCAGATTGCGGCGGATGCGATCCTGGCCGCGCGCTCGAGCCATTCGTTCATGGGCATGACGAAGATGGGGATGGCCGCGATTTTCGAGACGCGCGGCAACAGCGATGCACATGTCATTCTTCGTGGCGGCAAGCGCGGCCCGAACTATGACGCGACGTCCATTGAAGACAGCTGCGCGATCCTCCGGGCGGCGGGGCTGCGCGAGCAGGTGATGGTCGACTGCTCGCATGCGAACTCGGGCAAATCGCATGCCCGTCAGGTCGAAGTGGCGCAGGATGTGGCGCAGCAGCTGTCATCCGGCGATCGGCGCATCATCGGCGTGATGATCGAGAGCCATATGGAGGAAGGGCGCCAGGATCTGAAGCCAGGCTTGGCATTGCGGCGCGGCGTGTCCATCACCGATGCCTGCCTTGGCTGGTCCCAGACTGAACCGCTGCTGGACACGCTTGCCACGGCGGCGCGCGCGCGGCGGCAGGGCTAGTCGGGACGGGCGCAGCGGTTCTGGGTCAGCGCGCCCGCTGAGCCCAGTGTTCAGCCGGCTGCCGGATGGCGGGTGACGATGCTGACCATGATCCGGCGCGGTACAAGTGCGCTGCGGCTTCTGTGCTCCGCTGGCTCGCGCGCCGGCGCCGGTCAGTGGGCCGACGTGACCGGCATCAATTGATGATGGGGACCCCAGGCAAGAAATTGACCCCGGTCCGCTTCACCAGTTCGTGATAGGAGATCGGTCGGCTCACCCGGGCCGTATCGGTATTCTGAATCCAGTGGGCCCACGCGCGATGCGTCGTCGCATCGTAGACGAGCTTGTACAGGTAGCGCGGCACCCATACCCGATGGGGGCCGATGGTGCTCGAGGGCGGGATGAACACCGGGCCGGTGATGACATACACATCCCCGTGCGCGCGCAGGACGTACTTGCGCGTGGCTTTTTCGATGCCGGCCCACACCTTGCGGTTGTTCTCGGGCGCCTGGGGCACCATGTTGGCCAGCGAGAAGCTTTGCGCCATGCTGACGTCGTTCGACATGTCACCGGCGGGTGCCATGTGGCCGCGGTCGAAGCCGGAGCCCTTGTAGTCGGCCAGTTCGGCGCGCTCGACGCTGGGCAGCCGCGCATCGGCGAAGAAGCGGTTGGTCCGGCGTTCTTCCCGGGCGCGGGCGACCTGGCTCGCGCTCAGCCGTTCGGCCACGTAGAGGGGCGTCTTGGTGAGCCCCGAGTACATCACCGCGAACGACGAAAAGCACAGCGCGCGCGGCCGGACGCTTTCCAGCCGGTGGACCTTCGGCACCTGGCCATGCACAAAAAACTGCGGACACCGTTCGAAGCCGGTCGACGCGCCGGCGGGTGCGGCTGCGAATGCGCAGGCTGTCAGCGCTGCGCGAATGATCCATGCGAAGCGCAGCGGCTTCATGTTCTTGCCTTCCAATTCGGTCTGCGGGGCGAAAAGCGGGCAAGGATAGCATCTGCGCGGGAGTGTTCGCATGGAGCGGGCCGGGCAGCGATCAGCGGATGTCAGGCGTTATCCTGTGCGGCCGTGTTTTCCACGCCGCCTACGCTCATGTCCCTGCGTCTCTATCTCGCCGGCCCCGACGTCTTCCGCCCGCAGCCCGTTGCCCATGGCGAGGCCCTCAAGGCCCTGTGCGCTGCGTACGGCTTTATCGGCCTCTATCCGCTCGACAACACGGTCGCGCCGCAGGCCGATGGTCTCGCCACGGCGGCGGAAATTTACCGCCAGAACATCGCGCTGCTCGACTCGGCCGATGCGGTGCTGGCCAATGTGGCGGGCTTTCGCGGCCACGAGCCCGATTCCGGCACCTGCTTCGAGATCGGCTATGCCATTGCGCGCGGCAAGGACGTGTGGGGCTACAACGTGCCCGCCGTGCCGCTCGTGGCGCAGGTGCCGAACGTGGACGGCAACGATGCCGACGGCTGGGCCGTGGAGGATTTCGGCCTGCCGCGCAACCTGATGCTCGCCTGCAGCAGCCGGCTCGTGGTGGGAGACGCGCGTGCTTGCCTCGCGTGCATGCGGGCGCATTACGCCTAGCCGCGCATATGCGCGTGCCCGATAAGCGCATGCGGATTCCTTCCTTCAGGGCGGGGGAGGCGCTCCGTATAGTGCCAGCACCGGAACCCGGCCAGGACAAGGCACCGCATGAAGCTCGACGATCTGCACCAACTTCCCGACCTGTCCGCGCTGCTGGCGGCCTTGGCCGCCACCGCCGCGCAGCGTGACCGCCAGGGTGGCCATCCGGCGCACGAGAAGGCGTTGATCGCGCGTCTCGGTCTGCTGCCGCAGGTGATTCCTACGCAGTACGGCGGCGCCGGCGCGGGCTGGGCGGATGCCTTTGCGGCCGTGCGCGCCATCGCCGCCGTCGACAGCGCGCTCGGGCATCTGCTGGCCTTCCAGTATCTGCAGACCGCTACGGTCTATCTGTACGGCTCCGATGCGCAGCGCGAGCGCTTCCTGCGCCCGACCGCCGAGCTGGGCTGGTGGTGGGGCAATGCGGTCAACCCGCTCGACCATCGGCTGCGTGCGCAGCGCTCCGGCAGCGGCTGGATCATCGACGGCGAGAAGGGGTTCTGTTCGGGCACGCTGGGCTCCGACATGATGGTGTTGTCCGCGCACGACGCGCAGAGCGGCCGGCCGGTCGTGGCGGTGGTGCCGACGGCCCGGTACGGCATCGCCGTGCGCGACGACTGGTATCCGATCGGCCAGCGCCAGACCGACAGTGCGACCGTGCAGTTCCGCCATGTGCAGGTCAGCGAGGACGAAGTGCTGGCGGGGCCCGACGCTGCGCTCACGCCGTATCAGTCCTTGCGCACGTGCATTGCGCAGAACGTGCTGGTCCATCTCTACACCGGTCTCGCGGCGGGCGCGCTGGACGAGGCGCGGCGCCACACCTTGCAGGCGTCCAGGCCATGGTTCACCTCGGGCGTGGAGCGCGCGGCGGACGACCCTTACCAGATCCAGCGCTTCGGCGAGATGCGCGTGCAGTGGCTGGCCGCGGAGACCCTCGCCGAGCGCGCCGTGCAGCGGCTCGACCGTGCGTGGCGCAAGGGCGCGGCGCTCACCGCCGACGAGCGCGCCGAGGTCTCGCTCGCCACGGCGGAGGCCAAGGTGCTGGCGCATCGCGCGGCGCTGTTCATCGGGCAGGAGCTGTTCGAGGCCACCGGCGCGCGCTCGACCAAGGCGGCACTGGCGCTCGACCGCTTCTGGCGCAACGCGCGCACGCATACGCTGCACGATCCGCTGGACTACAAGCTGCGCGCCATCGGCCGTTATGCGCTGGAGGGCATCCTGCCCGACGCGACGCCCTACAGCTGAGCGCGTATCGATCTGCGCTTTCCTTCGTTGGTCCGGGGTGGACGGGCGCGCTCTAATGCGGCATCCGCTGGCTTTTCTCCGCATCCACCATGTCCGATGCCGTTGCTGTCGCCCCCGAGGCTCCCGCTGTCCACACCCGCCGCTTTCATGTGCGTCGCCTGCCCGGTGCGCCGCTCGGTGCCGAGATCCTTGGGCTGAGCGATGCGGCCGGCTTGTCCGATGCCGATGTCGCTGCTATCCGTCAGGCCTGGCTGGACCATGACGGCCTGCTGGTGTTCCGCAACGTGACGCTCGCACCGCGGGCGCAGGTGGACTTCAGTCGCCGCTTCGGGACGCTGCAGGTGCATGTGCTCAACCAATTCCACCTGCCGCATCATCCGGAAATCCTCGTGGTGTCCAACGTGCTCGAGAACGGCAAGCCGATCGGGCTGGGCGACGCGGGCCGCGACTGGCATTCAGACCTGTCGTACAAGCCGCAGCCGAGTCTCGGCTCGCTGCTGCTGGCCCGCGAATTGCCGCAGGCGGGCGGCGATACGCTGTTCGCCAACATGGTCCGTGCCTACGAGACCTTGCCGGCCGGGCTCAAGCACATCATCGAAGGCCGGCGTGCCGTGCATTCCTACGTGTACCGCTATGAGCGGCTGCGCGCGCTGTCGGCGTGGCGTCCGCCGCTGACGCAGGCGCAGCGCGATGCGGTGCCGCCGGTCGATCACCCGGTCGTGCGCACGCATCCCGAGACGGGCAAGCGTGCGCTCTTCGTCAACGAGGGGTTCACGTCACACATCCTGGGCTTGCCGGAAGACGAGAGCACCGTCGTGCTCGAGCAGCTTTTCTCCCACAGCATCCAGCCGGACAATCGCTACACCCACCGCTGGCAGCCCGGCGACATGCTGTTCTGGGACAACCGCTCCACCATCCACTTCGCGCCCGGCTGCCCGGATGCGTACCGGCGCACGCTGCATCGCACGACCATCGAGGGCGATGTGCCCGTCTAGGGCCTAGCGCCCGGCGGCTTGAAGGCGCGCGTGAATCTCCGCCAGCGGCAGCAACTGCGCAAGCAGCCGCGCCAGCGACTGGCTTGCGTAGTGCGGGACGTCATCGGCACCGGCCCAGCGGTAGGCGTCCATCTCGGGGATCCGTCTGCCGGAGCGGTAGCTCGTGAACATCGACGTGCAGGTGAGCGTATCGAGCGACACGTCGGCGCGGCGCAGGCGCGAGGCGAACAGATGCACATCCTTGCCGCGCCGCAGCGCAAAGCGCCCGAGTTCGATCAGCGTGTGGGCATCGAGCACGAGGCCGGTTTCTTCGCGGGTCTCGCGCAGCGCGGTGTCGAGGTCGGATTCGCCGGGTTCGGGCGCGCCCTTGGGGATGTCCCAGTGATGCGTTTCGGTTGCGTGCGCGAGCAGCACTTCGGCGTCTTCGTTGAGCAGCACCAGGCCGCAGGAGAGGGCGATGGCCATGGCTAGTGCGTTCCCGGGGCCCGCTGCACGATCCGCGCGGACAGCAACTGGTGTTCGGGGCTGAACAGGCGCCGGTACGCCAGCAGCACCGCCGCCACCGTGCCCAGCCCCGATGACGCGGCCAGCAGGAACATGATCACGATCTGGTAGCGCACCGCCTCCAGCGGCGACTGTCCCGCCAGCACCTGCCCGGTCATCATGCCCGGCAGGCTGACCACGCCGACCACCGACATCTGGTTGATGATCGGCGTCATGCCGGCGCGCACCGCCGTGCGTGCCGCGCTGCGCGCCGCTTCCCAGCGCGTGCCGCCGAGGGCCAGCAGGGTCTCCACCTGGTCTCGCGTGGCGATCAGCTCGCCGGTCATCCGTTCCAGTGCCAGTCCGACGCCCGTCAGGGTGTTGCCCAGGATCATGCCCATGATCGGGATCGCATATTGCGGCGTGTACCACGGCCGCGCCTGCAGCACGACCACCAGCCCGACGGCCCCGATCAGCCAAGTGCTGGCGAACACCGACAGCGTGCCGTCCCAGCGCAGCCCGGCGTAGCCGCGGGCGCCACGGCTGCCGGTGGCGTGTCCGGCGATCAGCGTCATCGCCGCGATCACCGCGAGCACCACGCTCCAGTGCGCGCTGGCAAACACCCGCTGCAGCACGAAGCCGATCAGCAGCAACTGCGCGACCGTGCGTACCGCCGCCCACGCCAGCCGGCGTTCCAGCCCCAGGCCCAGGCCGATGGACAGCGCGCCGTTGACGAGGATCAGCAGGGCCGCAATGCTGACCTGCCAGGCGGAGAGCATCTGTTCGGGGGCGGGTGCGTTCATGGCTCGGGCCTTAGGCGTCAGGCTGTTGCGGCACGGGCGCCTGGGTATCGAGGCGGCCGGCCTCGACGCGCCAATGGCGGCTGGCGATCCGCGCAGCCTGCGCCGGATCGTGCGTGATCCAGACCCAGGCCCGGCGCTCGGGTGCCTGCGCGAACCAGTGCAGCAGCATCGCCTCGACGGCGCGGGCCGATGCGGGGTCGAGCGCGGCGGTCGGCTCGTCCAGCAGCAGGATGGCGGGCTCCGTCTGCAGGGTGCGTACCAGCGCGGCGATCTGCGCTTCGCCGCCCGACAGGTCGGTCGCATGCTTGTCGAGGAAGCGTGCATCGCGGTCGGCGCGGGTGAGCAGGGCGATGGCGGTGTCGCGGTCGAATCCGGTGCCGGTCTGGCGGATGTGCAGGCGGTAGGGCAACCGCAGGTTGTCTTCGACCGAGCCGGGCAGCAGGGCGGGGCGCTGCCTCACGTAGGCCACCTCGCACCGGAACGCCGGCACGCCGGCAGCAGACACCGTCTCGCCCCGCCATGTCACATGACCATCATCGAGCGGATCGAGCAGCGCCAGCGCCCGCAGCAACACGCTCTTGCCGGCGCCGGACGGGCCGGTCAGTGCAATGCGGTCGCCCGGGTGGACGATGAGCGAGGCCGGGTGCAGCAACGGCGTACCGGTCTGCGCGTCCCGGCGCTGGATGGCGGTGGCGATCAACATGATCTGGCGTGGAGTGTTGCTTAAAGTAACGCATCAATGCGAGATATTGATGCATTGTAGGCATGAGCAAGCGGTGCGTGCCTCGTCGGAAACGCCCGGGTTGTGGAGGCGGTCCAGGAGGCGGTATCGCATGGCGACACGATCTGCTGAGGTGCTTGGGGCGTCCCCTAACCCGAATGGGGGGGATCCGGCCGCCCTAGGCGATATTGATGTCAGACGAATCTCACACAGAGTTCGGTTTTGTGAGAATCGCCAATTTCGTGGGCCAGGCATAGCATCGGAAGCATCACGATAAAAGCCGGAGGAGGCGCCATGGAAACCGCGAAGACAGGGATGAGGCACCCGTGGTGGCAGCCGGGCGTATTCGCCTCGGCTCCGGCAATCTTTCTATGGGTTTGCGCCCAGTTCCCCGCCGACATGCTCGGCAACCTTTTTCACGCCGGCACCTCGCCCGACTCGCTGACGCATGTGGGCGATACGTTGTTCGTGGTCGGCTGGACGGCCAGCGGTGTCCTGCTGTGGCATGGCCGGCGTCGCATCGAGCCCCAGGCGACCGAGGCGGCCTCGTCGGGGACGGCTGTCGACACCGTACCGCAAGGGGAGGCCGCGGAAGCACACGGTCTCGCGGCACTGCGGCGCAACATGGTGCGTCGGCTGGAACGGCTGCGCCATCCGATACCGCTGCACTGATCGATCACCCGGACGGAAAACAGAACAGGCCGGATCGCTCCGGCCTGTTCTGTTGTTCCGCGTCGTTGCGGTCGCAACGGTTCGTGCTCAGGACGTGCTGCCCGGGATGATTTCCGTGGAGGGTTCCGGCGCCGCATCGTCCGCCGCGGCCACCGGTTCGGCGGCGCGGTCGGCCTGCGTTTCCTGCCATTTGCGATAGCCCCACCAGGCCGCGCCCGCCGCCAGCCCGACCTTGCCCAGCCGCCGCGTCACCCGTCCGATGACGGTGCGGCGCAGGCCGGCGTAGGTGAGGGACAGGACCGTGCCGAGCAGCGGATAGTCGCGCGCGATGCCCAGGGCGCGCATCAGGCTGTTGGGACGCGCCAGCGGCCGGATCAGGCTCGGCAGCAGGGCACCCAGGCCGCCCAGGCTGAAGGCTCGGCCGGTGGCCCGCCGCACGTTGTTGCGCGCCTGGGTGTAGTCGTAGCGCTCGAGCGCGGCGCGCGTGAGCAGCAGTTCCTTGCGTACGGCCAGCGGCAGCCGAACCTCGCCGCCACGGCGGGACGGGCGGACATGGTGGCGCGCGGTATGCGCGGCTTCGTGGTCGGGCACATCGCCCGTTCGGTTCGGCTCGGTCATCGGCGCAGGATCTCCCTGTCTTTGTCGAGTTCGGCCAGCGTCGCCTCGAGCAGGGGCGGCGCGTTGCGCAGCGACGCACGGACTTTCCACAGGCAAGCCGCCGCGCCGAGTCCATACAGTGCCGCCATGACGGCCAGCGACTGCCAGCGGTAGGTATCCCAGAACAGGATGGCGATGAGCGCGGTCAGCGTCATGATGGCCAGCCCGATCAGGCTGACGGCCAGCATGCCGAGAAAGGCGGCGCCGAGCAGCCGCTCTTTTTCTTCGGCCAGTTCGACGCTGGCGAGTTCGAGGCGCGTCTGCGCCATCGAGACGACCGTACCGGCCAGTGTTTTCAGCGAGGCGAGCAGCTTGGGGCTGTGATCGTCGGTCATGAAGTTCCCGGGGGGACGCGGGGCCAGGGCAGGCGGCCCTGCCCGGAGCGCGGGCGTGGTCTTGTGCCACAGCCCGGGGCCGTTCGTCGTTGCGGCCATGCCGTGGCGCACGCATCGTGCCCACGGCGGAATCCAACCAAAATGCAACTGGCCGATGGCGCGGCCCGCGAGCGGTGCGCCATCGGCCAGGAACGGGGTTGCCGGCTTACTTGCGGTTGAGCAGCAGACCGATCAGCAGGCCCACGCCGGCGGCGATGCCGACGGCCTGCCACGGGTGATCGTGGACGTAGTCGTCCGTCGCGCGGGCGGCGGCCTTGCTCTTGGTGACCACGGCATCCTGCAGGTCCTGGGCCTTTTCCTTGGCCTGCCGCAGCAGTCCCATGCCGCGCTCGCGCAGTTCGGCAGCTTTTTCGCCGCTCGTGGAAGCGGCCTGCTTGAGCAGGGCTTCGGCGTCGGACAGAACGGTCTTCACGTCGGTCATCAGTTTCTCCTTATTGACGGATTCGGCCAGGTTGGGGGATGTGTTCGTCATGGTCGGCACCTGTGTAGTGTGTCGGGATCAATCGTCGATATGTTGGCGCGCATATTCGCTAGCATATGTGTGGGTGTCTTGAAACTTCAAGCGCCCAGGGCATGCATGCTGCGTCACGGCAACGTTGCCGGGCCGACGGGCATGCACTTCATTCCCTTCGCCAGCAAGCCGCGCGCCAAATGACAAAAAGTGATGTTGTTGTGAATTTATAGTCGTTTTGGTTGGATGGCAATCTGGCTATAGTGGTTCCCAATCAGTGTATGGAGGACACGATGTCTCTACGTCTGGGCGATATCGCCCCCGATTTCGAGCAGGATTCCAGCGAAGGCCGCATTCAGTTTCACGCGTGGCTGGGGAACAGTTGGGGCGTGCTTTTCTCGCATCCGGCGGACTTCACGCCGGTGTGCACCACCGAGCTGGGGCTGACCGCCAAGCTCAAGGATGCGTTTGCCAAGCGCAACGTGAAGGTCATTGCTCTGTCGGTGGATCCGGTCGATTCGCACAAGAAATGGATCGACGACATCAATGAGACACAGAACACCCGCGTCAACTTCCCGATCATCGCCGATGCCGACCGCAAGGTCTCGCAGCTCTACGACATGATCCATCCGAACGCGAGCGAAACGTTCACCGTGCGTTCGCTGTTCGTGATCGATCCGAACAAGAAGGTGCGACTGACCATCACGTATCCCGCATCCACGGGGCGCAACTTCGACGAGGTGCTGCGCGTGATCGATTCGCTGCAGCTGACGGACCATCACAGTGTAGCCACGCCGGGCAACTGGAAGGACGGCGACGATGTCGTCATCGTGCCGTCGCTGAAGGATGAAGAGGTCATCAAGCAGAAATTCCCGAAGGGCTACAAGGCGGTGCGGCCGTATCTGCGCCTCACGCCGCAGCCCAACAAGTAACCGGCTCCTTGGTAGTGTGATTGCAGCCCGGCCCTTGCGCCGGGCGTTTTTTGTGTACGCGCACACGGTTGGATGCGCGCCGCAGGCGAAACCGGCCAGCCCTCGCGGGTCTGGCCGGTTTGTCTTTGCGGTCTGCCTTTTGCCCGGGCGGGATTGGGGGCGGACTCAGATCGCCCAGCCGCCCGCGTAGAACGCCGCCAGCGCGACGGCGATGGCCACGGTGGCTGCGTTGAGTTTGCGCCATTCGCCCGCGACGATGCGGCCGACCACCAGCGTGCAGAAGCCGAGCATGATGCCGGTGACGATGTTGCACGTCAGCACGATGAACACGGTGCACACCAGACCGGCCAGCGCATCGACCATGTCGTCCATGTGCAGCTTGCTGACGCTGGAGAGCATCAGCAGGCCCACGTACATCAGCGCGGGCGCGGTCGCATACGACGGCACCAGGCCCGCCAGCGGCGACACGAACATCACCGCAAGGAACAGCACGCCGACCACCACCGCGGTCAGGCCGGTCTTGCCGCCGGCCGCCACGCCCACGGTCGACTCGATGTAGGCCGCCGCCGGCGAGCTGCCGAAGAAGGCCGAGACCATCGAGCTGACCGAATCGGCCGTCAGTGCGCGGCCGCCGTTCCGGATATGGCCCTTGCCGTCGAGCAGGCCGGCTTGGCCGGCCACCGCGCGGATGGTGCCGGTGGCGTCGAACACGGCGGTCATCACCAAGGCGAGCACGCTTGGCAGCACGGCCGCGGTGAGGGCGCCGCGGATGTCCATCGCACCGATCAGTGAGGCGTGGCCCGGTGCGCTGAGCGAGGGCAGGGCGAACACGCCGGTGAACCTCACGGCCGGGTCAAAGATCAGCCCCAGCGTCGAGACGGCGATGATGACGATCAGGATGCCGCCCGGCACGCGCCTGCGCTCCAGCCCGAAGATCGCCGCCAGGCCCAGCACCGACATCACCACCGGGAACGCCGTGATATGGCCCAGCGACACGGGCAGGCCCGGGCCCGGATTCTTCATCACGAGGCTGACCTCGTTCGAAGCGATCAGCAGCAGGAACAGGCCGATGCCGATGCCGATGCCCGCGCCGTGTGCCACACCGGCCGGCAGGTTGCGCAGGATCCAGGATCGCACGCCGGTGACCGAGATGGCGGTAAAAACCACGCCCATCAGGAACACCGCCCCCAGCGCCACGCCGGGTGCGAGATGCTGGCCCGGCACCAGGCCGAAGGCCATGAAGGCGGTCAGAGAGATCGCGCAGCCGATGGCGATCGGCAGGCGCGCCCACAGGCCCATCAGCAGCGAGCCGAAGGCCGTGGTCAGGCACACTGCCACGAAGACCGCGCTGGTGTCGAAGCCGGCCTTGCCCAGCATGCCCGGCACCAGGAACACGGCGTAGACCATCGCCATGAAGGTGGTGATGCCGGCCACCACTTCGCGCCGGTGTGTGCTGCCGCGCGCCGTGATCTGGAAGTAGCGATTGACGGCGCGCGTGTCGGCAAAGCCGGCGGGGTCGCGTTCCGTCACCGACGCAAGGGACTGTTCAGCCATGGTGGTTGTCTCCTGGCAGGGCTGCGCGCCGGCCGGCCCGAGCGGGATCGTCGGGGGCGTCCGTCGGCGTGAGGGGGCCTGTTCTGGTTGTGGTGCGGGCGGGGCGTCTGCGTACGCGCGCGGGCGTTCTCCCGGCCGTTGTCTCGCGATCGTGTTGGTACGCTTGGCGTCGCGGTCTACGTGTGGACTGCGCGCGTTTTATCGGCGTGAGGGCGGTACGGGCGTCCACTGCCCGCCGGCACCTGGAGCGAAGCATAGTCGCCGGCCAACGGCGGTTTCATGCGGCAAGCCGTATCCCGGTCATTTGCAAACGGATATGACGCGAAGGGGTGGGGGAACCACGATGCCCAGGACGGGCGGGGATGCGGCGGGGGATGCGGCGGGCGATGCACGAGCGTGCCCCGACCCGCCGCGGAGGCGCGGCCGTTTCAGAATCAGAAGAACGCCTGGATGCCCGTCTGCGCGCGGCCCAGGATCAGTGCATGGATGTCGTGCGTGCCCTCGTACGTGTTGACCACCTCCAGGTTCACCACGTGGCGGATGACGCCGAACTCGTCGGAGATGCCGTTGCCGCCCAGCATGTCGCGTGCCATGCGGGCGATGTCGAGCGACTTGCCGCACGAGTTGCGCTTCATGATCGAGGTGATCTCCACCGCCGCGGTGCCCTCGTCCTTCATGCGGCCCAGGCGCAGGCAGCCCTGCAGGCCGAGCGTGATCTCGGTCTGCATGTCGGCGAGCTTCTTCTGGATCAACTGGTTGGCAGCGAGCGGGCGGCCGAACTGCGTGCGGTCCAGCACGTACTGGCGCGCGATGTGCCAGCACGACTCGGCCGCGCCGAGCGCGCCCCAGGCGATGCCGTAGCGCGCGGAGTTCAGGCAGGTGAACGGCCCCTTGAGGCCGCGCACGCCGGGCATCAGGTTCTCTTCGGGCACGAACACGTCGTCGAGCACGATCTCGCCGGTGATCGACGTGCGCAGGCCGACCTTGCCGTGGATGGCCGGGGCGGACAGGCCCTTCCAGCCCTTCTCCAGGATGAAGCCGCGGATCGGGTCTTCGCCGTTCTCGTCCGGCAGCTTGGCCCACACCACGAAGACGTCGGCGATGGGCGAGTTGGTGATCCACATCTTGGCGCCGGTCAGGGAGTAGCCGCCGTCCACCTTCCTCGCGCGCGTGACCATCGAGGCCGGGTCGGAGCCGTGGTTGGGCTCGGTCAGGCCGAAGCAGCCGATCCATTCGCCGGTCGCCAGCCTGGGCAGGTACTTCTGCTTCTGCGCCTCGCTGCCGAACTCGTGGATGGGCACCATCACCAGCGACGACTGCACGCTCATCATCGAGCGGTAGCCCGAATCGACGCGCTCGACCTCGCGCGCGATCAGGCCGTAGCTGACGTAGTTCAGGCCCGGCCCGCCGTACTGCTCGGGGATGGTGGGGCCGAGCAGGCCCAGCGCGCCCATCTCGCGGAAGATCGCCACGTCGGTCTTCTCGTGCCGGAACGATTCCAGCACGCGCGGCATCAGCTTGTCCTGCGCGTAAGCGGCAGCGGCGTCGCGCACCATGCGCTCGTCGTCTGTGAGCTGGGTGTCGAGCAGCAGGGGATCGGCCCAGTGGAAGGCGTTGCGGGCGGTCATGGCGGTGGTCTCCGATCTCTTGTGTTCCGTAATACGGAACATCGTTTCGAAATTAAGAGGTATCATAACGCAACCCACAGCGATTGCACCCTCTTCCCTTCGATGCGCAGCGAGAGTCTCCCCGATACCGAATCCGGCGCCGGACGCGAAGGTGATCCGAACTTCGTCACGGCCTTGGCGCGGGGACTGGAACTGCTGCGCGCATTCCGCCCCGGCGACACGCTGCTCGGCAACCAGGAGTTCGTGCGCCGCACCGGTTTTCCCAAGGCGACCGTCAGCCGGCTGGCCGGTACGCTGGTCGCGCTCGGCTACCTGCGCTATGACGAGGCGCTCGGCAAGTACGGGCTCGATGCGGGCGTGCTGGTGCTGGGGTTTGCCTATCTGGCGTCGAGCGACGTGGTGCAACTGGCGCGTCCGCACATGAGCGCGTTTGCGCAGCGGCACGGCGTGTCGATCTCGCTCGGCCGGCGCGAGCGGCTGGACATGGTCTACCTGGAGACGATCCGCCACGACAGCCCGGCGATGAGCGGGTCGTCGGGGCTGGGCGTGGGGTCGCGGCTGTCGATGCTGTCGAGCTCGATGGGGCGGGCGTACCTGGCCTCGCTACCGGCGGCGCAGCGCGAGCGGCTGTACGACGCGCTGCGCGCGCAGCAGCCCGCGCAATGGGCCGGCGAGGGTGCCGCCGCCGACGATGCCGTCAAGGCCGGCATCCGCGCGGGCTACGCGGTTTCGCTGCGCGATTGGCATCCGGCCATCCACGCGTGCGCGGTGGCATTTTTCGCGCCGGGGCAGCGCGAGCCGTATGTGGTCAGCTGCAGCGCCCCCCATACGGCGGCGGATGCCGAGCGCATCCGCACCGAACTGGCCCCCGCCTTGCGGGAACTGGCGGCGCGGCTGGGGCAGGCGGTTCGGCCGGCCGGTTGAGGCACGGCGATCAGAGATCGGTGCGCAGCTTCCACAGTTCCGGAAACAGCACTACGTCCAGCATCTTGCGCAGGTAGTTGACGCCTTCGGTGCCGCCGGTGCCGCGCTTGAAGCCGATCACGCGTTCCACCGTGGTCACGTGGCGGAAGCGCCATTGGCGGAAGGCGTCTTCCAGGTCGACGAACTTTTCGGCCAGTTCGTACAGTTCCCAGTGGTGCGTCGGGTCGCGATAGACCTCCAGCCACGCGGCTTCCACCGACGCGTTGTACGTGACCGGGCGCGACCAGTCGCGCTCGACGCACTCCGCGTCGAAAGCGAATCCGTGGCGCGCCATGTAGCGGATGGCTTCGTCGTAGAGCGATGGTGCTTCCAGCGCGGCCTTCACCTGGGCGTAGTGCTCGGGGTGGTGCGCATGCGGCTGGAGCATCGCCGCGTTCTTGTTGCCGAGGAGGAATTCGATCTCGCGGTACTGGTAGGACTGGAAACCCGACGACTGCCCGAGGTGCGGGCGCATCGCCGAGTATTCCGGCGGTGTCATGGTGGCGAGCACGTTCCACGCCTGCACCAGCTGGTCCATGATGCGCGAGACGCGCGCCAGCATCTTGAAGGCGGGCGGCAGATCGTCGTTGCGCACGCAGTCGCGCGCGGCGCGCAGCTCGTGCAGCATCAGCTTCATCCACAGCTCGGTGGTCTGGTGCTGGATGATGAAGAGCATCTCGTTGTGATCCGGCGAACGCGGGTGCTGCGCGTCCAGGATCTGGTCGAGGGCGAGGTAGTCTCCATAGCTCATCGACTTCGAGAAATCCATCTGCGCCTCGTGCCAGCTCCCGGCTTGCGCGCCGTGCATGGGGCAGCCCGATGCCACGGGCCGGGTCGGTCGAATCGGTTCTGACATCTCAGGTCACCAGCGTACGTTCGTTGAATTGGGCCGATTGCCACGCGCCGGTTTCCAGCACGTCGCGCAGCACCTCGACCGCATCCCACACATCGACGAAGCGCGTATACAGCGGTGTGAAGCCGAAGCGCATGATGTGCGGCTCGCGGTAGTCGCCGATCACACCGCGCGCGATCAGCGCCTGCATCACGGCAAAGCCATCCGGGTGCGCATAGCTGACGTGGCTGCCGCGCACCGCGTGGTCGCGCGGCGTGGCGAGCGTCAGCGGGTAGCCGGCGCAGCGGGTCTCGATCAGTTCGATGAAGAGGTCGGTCAGCGCGAGCGACTTGGTGCGCAGCGCGGCCATCGAGGTCTGCGCGAAAATGTCCAGCCCGCATTCGACCATCGCCATTGACGTGATCGGCTGTGTGCCGCACAGGAAGCGGCCGATGCCGGCGCCGGCGTCATAGCGCGACTCCATCGCGAACGGCCGCGCATGGCCCCACCAGCCCGACAGCGGCTGCCAGAAGCGCTCGCGCAGCGCGGGCGAGACCCACACGAAGGCCGGCGAGCCCGGGCCGCCGTTCAAGTATTTGTAGGTGCAGCCAATGGCGTAGTCGGCGCCGCCGGCGTGCAAGTCCACCGGGACCGCGCCGGCCGAGTGCGCGAGGTCCCAGACCGCCAGCGCGCCATGCCGGTGGGCGAGTGCCGAGACCGCCGCCATGTCATACATGTGGCCGCTCTTGTAGTTCACGTGCGTGAGCATGGTGACGGCCACGTCATCGCCCAGGGCGGCTTCCAGTTCGTCCGGCGCATCGATCAGGCGCAGCTTGTAGCCGTCGCGCAGCAGATCGGCCAAGCCCTCGGCGATGTAGAGGTCGGTCGGGAAGTTGTGTGTTTCCGAGACGATGATCTTGCGCCCCGGCGCATCTTCGCGCTGCACGCGCAGGGCGGCGGCCAGCACCTTGAACAGGTTGATGGACGTGGTGTCGGTGACGACCACCTCGTCCGGGCGCGCGCCGATCAGCGGGGCGAGCTTGTTGCCCAGCCGCCGGGGCAGATCGAACCAGCCGGACTGGTTCCAGCTGCGGATCAGGCCCTCGCCCCATTCGTCCGCGACGACTTGCTGGGCGCGGGCGAGCGTGGCACGGGGGCGGGCGCCGAGCGAGTTGCCGTCCAGGTAGATTACGCCGTCGGGCAGCGCGAAGGCATCGCGCAGCGAGGCGATCGGGTCGGCCGCGTCGCGTTCGAGGCAGGTGTTGCGGGCGATGGTCATGGCGACTGTGGGGCAGTGACTGTATTGGGACGGATCAGGGCAGGCGGCGCAGCACGGCGCGCACCGGGCTGGCATCGAGCGTGGCGAACTTGAGCGGCAGGGCGATGAGTTCGTAGTCGCCGGCAGGCACGTCGTCGAGCACCAGGCCCTCGAGGATGGCCAGGCCGTGGCGGCCGACGGCGTGATGCGCGTCCATGGTCCTGGAGGTCTGCGGGTCGAGCGAGGCGGTGTCGGTGCCGATCAGGCGCACACCATGCGCGGCCAGCAGTTCGATGGTCTCGGGGGCGATGGCGGCGAAATGGTCATCCCACGCGCTCTGCGGCATGCGCGCGTAGGTGCGCAGCAGCACGCGCGGCGGTGTGCCGTCCAGCGCTTTGCGCACGTGCTCTGGCTCGACGCGCTCCGCGCCCACGCAGTGGATGACGCGGCAGGGGCCGAGATAGGCATCCAGCGGCACCGCGCCGATCGGGGCACCGTCTGCGCGGTAGTGCAGCGGCGCATCGGCATGCGCGCCGGTGTGCGGCGACAGCGTGATGCGCCCGACGTTGACCGGGCAGCCTCCCTCCAGCTTCCACGCAATTTCCTGCGAAAACGGGGTGTCGCCGGGCCAGGTGGGCGTGGCGGTCGAGAGGGCGGGGCTGATGTCCCACAAAGTGCGTTCCAAGGCGACTCCGGTGGCAAAAACGCAGGTCGGAAAGCGACCATCCGTGCCGGAATGATAGGGAAAACCGTGCGCAATGGGTTTGCATATTCGTGCGTGTAACTTTGCTGATTTCGCATAAAATTCAACACAATCAACAAGTCGCACAATTTGCTTCGGCACATGCAACTCGACACCACCGATCTGCGCATTCTCCAGGTCCTGCAGGAGGATGGCCGCATCAGCAACCAGGACCTGGCCGAGCGCGTGGCGCTGTCGCCGTCGGCCTGCCTGCGGCGGGTGCGGATGCTGGAGGAGGGGGGCGCCATCACCGGTTACCGGGCGCGGCTCGGACGCGCGGCACTGGGGCTGGAGCTGGAGGCCATCGTGCAGGTGTCGATGCGGCAGGATGTGTCCGGCTGGCACGAGACCTTCATGGAGGCGGTGCAGCGCTGGCCGGAGATCGTCGCGGCCTACATCATCACCGGGGATTGCAACTACATCCTGCGCGTGCAGGCGCCCAGCCTGCAGCACTATTCCGAGTTCATCATCGAGCGGCTGTACAAGACGCCGGGCGTGATGGACATCCGCTCGAACATCGTGCTGCGCACGCTCAAGGAACGTGAAGGCGGGCTGGCCCTGCTGATGGAGGCGCGCGGCGTGCGGCCGTTGGAGGGGGCGGCGGGCAAACGCGGCCAAGCCGACTGACTAGCCGGCCGCTTTCTGATGCCGATCAATCCCCGACTGACGGCATGGGCGGATAGTCGACCTCGCAACGTCGACAGGATCCGGTCATGGCCAAGAAATTTCCGCTGCATCCCGTGCATCCCGAGCGCATCTGCTGGGGATGCGCCAAGTATTGCGCATCCGACGCGCTGGGCTGCGGCAACGGTTCCGGGCGCACCCAGCACCCCGCGGAACTGCTCGGCGACGACTGGTACGAATGGGGCGACTGGGGCATCGATGCCGGCACCGAGCCGAAGCCGAACGGCCGCGCCTGATGCGGCTCCCTCCCCCTACTCGCCGGCGGACGCGAGCGTGGAAAACAGGCCGCGATGGAACACCAGCGGCGTGCCATCCGGGTCCGACACGCCGCAGCGCTCGACCTCGCCGACGAAGATGACGTGGTCGCCTTCGTCATAGCGGCTGCGGTTGTGGCATTCGAACCAGGCCAGCGACTGCGCGAGGATCGGTAGCCCGGTCGGGCTCAGGTGGTAGTCGACGTTGGCGAAGCGATCGCCCTTGAGGGTGGCGAAGCGCTTGCACAGGTCCAGCTGCGATGCTGCCAGCACGTTGATCACGTAGTGCGAACCGCGGTGGAACAGCGGGAAGGAGTTGGCCTGGGTGCCCAGGCTCCACAGCACCAGCGGCGGCTCCAGCGATACGGAGTTGAATGAGCTGGCCGTCACGCCCACGAAGGGCGGCTGGCCCGGCGCGCCGGCCGAGCGCGTGGTGACAACCGTCACGCCGGTGGCGAACTGGGAAAGCGCGCGCCGGAAGTGGGCGGCGTCGAAATCGGGCGGGGTGGCGCGGCCAAGTGCAGACGGCTCGCGCGCGGGCGAGTCGCTGTCGGGCGCATCCGCATCCATGTGAACGGCTCCGTGGTGATCCATGCAAACAACCGGAAGTGATGCCCCGATTGTAACGGACGCACATGGTGCGCCGCGTGGGGCCGGGGAAGCGTCCCACGAGTGACCAGTCCGGCTGTAGGGCTATCGGGCTTTGCGCGAGGCGGCGCCGGCATGTCAGGATAGGCCTCCGGCCACGACCAATGGCATTCCCCATCCGCGAGACATGCAGGAGAACACGATGACCGAACGACAAGCCCTTGAAACCGCCGTCCTGGGCGGAGGATGTTTCTGGTGCCTGGAAGCGGTGTTCCAGCAAGTGCGGGGCGTGCACAGCGTGGTGTCCGGCTATGCGGGCGGCCATCTCGACCGGCCGACCTATCGCGCCGTTTGCGAGGGCGACACCGGCCATGCCGAGGTGGTGCAGGTGGAATTCGACCCCGCGGTGATTCCGTATCGCGAGATTCTCGACATCTTCTTCGCCATCCACGATCCGACCACGCCGGAGCGCCAGGGCAACGACATCGGCCCGCAGTACCGCTCGGCCATCTTCGCGCAGTCGCCCGGGCAGCTCGAGGCCGCCGGCGCCGCCATCCGCGGGCTGGTGGCCGGCAACGTCTTCGATGCGCCCATCGTGACCGAGGTGGTGGACGCGGGCGGCGGCAAGGCGCCGTTCTGGCGTGCGGAAGACGAGCACCAGAACTACTTCCGCGACCACCCGGCGCAGGGCTATTGCACGTTCGTCATCTCGCCCAAGGTGGCGAAGTTCCGACAGCGGTTCGCGCACCGCCTGCAGGCGTAAGACTGGACGCCGGGGCTAAGCACCTGGGCACCTAGGCCGTCTCGGCGGGTAGCCGCGCGGCAATGGTCTCGGCCAGCTTGATGCACGACAGCGGCGAGCAGCCCTCGGCCTTGTTACTGACCAGGATCGTGACCGGGCGCCCGGCCGCCAGCGCGGCGACCGCCATGTCGGCCAGGGTGTCGCGCGAGAACGGGTCTTCGTCAACCAGTTTGTCGAACGGCTTGTAGGCGGCTTCGGCCTGCGCGTAGCGGTAGCGGCTGTTGAGGTTCCATCGCACCACCAGCGGGCCCGGCGCGCCTGCGTCGAGCAGGGCGACGGCGGCGGCCTGGCGGTCGGCCGCGGGCATCCGCTCGTGCAGGCCGACGCAGTAGCGCACGCCCGCCGCGCGCAGCATCTTGATGAAGCGCGGCGTCAGCAGCGTGGCGTCGCGCAGTTCCACCGCGTAGAGCGCGTCGGGCGCGCGTTGCCGATCGAGCGGCGGCAGCGCGCACAGGAAGGCTTCGAGCCGCTCCAGGAAGCCGATCGCATCTTCGGCCAGTGCGCCCAGCGGCGAGAGCTGGAGCACCAGCGGCCCGCAGCGCGTGCCCAGCCCGCGCGTGGCCGGCTCGACGAAGTCGCGCATGGCGAATTCGGCGTTGAGGAAGGCCGGATTCGGCTGCCGCCCGCGCCCGTCCGATGTGCGGATCCACGCATCGCACACGGCCGCCGGTGCCTTGACGGCAAAGCGGAAATCGTCCGGCACGCTGGCCGCGTAGGCGATGTAGTCGGCCAGTGGGATCGGCGCATAGAAGCCGCGGTCGATGCTGACCGTGCGGAACAGCGGATGCTGCCCGTAGGCCGCCAGCCCCTTGCGTGCCAGTTGCGACTCCGAATAGCCGCCGCCGTAGACCAGCCCCTCCCACCCCGGATAGGACCACGACGATGTGCCGATGCGCAGCCCGCGCGGCAGCCGCTGCGCGAGCGCCCGCAATTCGGGTGCGGCGGCGGCCGGCTGCACGCCCTGGCGGGCGGCGGTGGGTTTGGGCTTGGCGGACTCGGCGGCCGGAAGCGGCGCGCCGAACAGGTCGTCGATGGGGGGCAGGGCGGAGTCGGCGGTCAAGCGTTCAGCGATAGATATAGCGCCGCGACCACGGAATCGAGGTCGCTGGCCTGCCGGATTTCTGGCACAGGATCTGGAAGATCGAGACCTCGTCGGTATCGAAGGCGTGGGCGCAGCCGGCCAGGTAGACGCGCCAGATGCGGTAGGTCTTTTCGCCGACTAGGCTGCGGATGGTCTCGCCGTTGGCTTCGAAGCGGTCTGCCCAGTGTTCGAGCGTGCGCGCATAGTGGCGGCGCAGGCTCTCCACGTCAAGCGCCTCCAGCCCGCCTTCCTGCGCGGCCTTGAGTGCCAACGAGATGTGCGGCAGCTCGCCCTGCGGGAAGACATAGCGGTCGATGAAATCGCCGCCGCCCAGCGAACTCTCGCCGCCCTCCGGGTCGGAGGAGGTGATGCCATGGTTCATTGCGATGCCGTCGTCGGCCAGCAGGCCGTGGATGCGGCGGAAATAGCCGGGCAGGTTCTTGCGCCCGACGTGCTCGAACATGCCGACGCTGGTGATGCGGTCAAAGGTGCCGGTCAGGTCGCGGTAGTCCTGCAGCCGGATCTCGACGCGGTCTTCCAGGCCGGCGGCCCGGATGCGCTCGCGGGCGAGATCGAACTGGTTCTGCGACAGCGTCACGCCCAGGCATCGCGCGCCGAACTTCTGTGCCGCGCGCAGCACCAGCGCACCCCAGCCACAGCCGATGTCGAGCAGTGTTTGCCCGGGCTGCAGGCGGATCTTGGTGAGGATGTGGTCGATCTTTTTGACCTGCGCATCGTCCAGCGTTTCGTCCCCATGCTCGAAGTAGGCGCAGGAGTAGACCATGTTCCGGTCCAGCCACAGCTTGTAGAAATCGTTGGAGACGTCGTAGTGGTACTGGATCGATTGCTTGTCGCCTTCCTTGGTGTGGGCGAAGTGGCGCACCACGCGGGCCAGCGCGTTGCTGCCGGTGGCGGCGGCCGAGGCGGCCAGCTGGTAGCCGACGTTGATGATGTCGGGCAGCCTGCCGTCCAGGTCGATCTTCTCCTGGATATAGGCTTCGCCGAGGTTGTTGAGCGTGGGCGACAGCAGCAGCGGCAGCGCGCTGGCTTCGCGCACCGTCAGCGTGACGGCGGGGCGGTCGAAGCGGCCCAGCTCGTACTGGTCGCCGTTCCACAGGCGCAGCAGCACCGGGAGGTTGGCAGATGCACGGATGTCGGAAATCCACCGCTCGAGCTTGCGGTCAATCGCCTGTTGGAAAAACATGTCGATGCCTCCCGGTGCAGAAACGGTCTGGGGCGGCCATCGGATTGCCGCCCAACGGATCGCATTAGCTTACGACAAACTTTCCCATTGTGCTGTGCGGGTCATGCGCCCCGCCGGCATGGTCTCCTAGGCCGTAGCACGCACCGTTCCCGGATGATGCAGTGCGCCACGCGCCATGGCGCGAATGCTTGACTCAGGGGGCTCAGGGGGCGAGACGCACGATGCGCCAGCCGCCGTCCGGCTGGCGGCGGTATTCCAGCCGATCGTGCAGGCGCGAGGGCCGGCCCTGCCAGAATTCGATGCGCGCCGGCAGCAGCCGATAGCCGCCCCAGTGCGGCGGACGCGGCGGCGCGTCGCCGAAGCGCTCGCGGTATTCGGCCTCGCGCGCCTCCAGCGTGGCGCGGTCGGGCACCTCGCTGCTTTGCTCCGAGGCCCAGGCGCCCAGGCGCGAGCCGAGCGGGCGCGAATGGTAATAGGCATCGCTCTCGGCTTCGCTCACTTTTTCCACCACGCCCTGGATGCGCACTTGGCGCTCCAGCCCGATCCAGTGGAACAACAGCGCCGCGTGCGGGTTGGCGGCGAGTTCCTCGCCCTTGTGGCTGCAGTAGTTGGTGAAGAAGGTGAAGCCGCGCTCGTCCAGGTTCTTCAGCAGGACGATGCGGGCGGACGGCTGGCCTTGCGGGTCCACGGTGGCCAGCGTCATGGCGTTGATTTCGGCCACCTCGGCCTTGAGGGCTTCGTCGAACCAGCGGCGGAATTGCCGCAGGGGATTGGGATCGACGTCGGCGATGTCGAGAGCAGCGCGGGCGTAGTCGGTGCGGATGTCGGCGATGGAAGTCATGGCGCGGGAAACGGGTGCGGCGTAGGTGGAACGGGCCGAGTATAGACAAAGGCGGCCGCCCGCCGTTTGCGCGGGCGCAAGCCGCCCGGCACGTTTTGCGCAACGCGCTCGCGGCCTGGCGAACCGCCGCGCGCCGCCTACTATGGTTGGGCTCGGCCGAGGCGCGTCATGCGCTTGGGTTGCGACAGACGGCGCCGCCGCGCGGAACCGTGCCGTCCCGACCCGGGCATGCGATTCGCGGGGCACGACCCGATGCCGATGAGGCAGCCCGTGCGGCAAAGCGGTCGCCACGTCAAACGGCGGCCCCATGAATGCGACGCCGGCCGCCGGTGACGGCGCGCGATCCGCGCGGGGCGTCGGGCGAGGCCTCCGACTGCCGTCGACGCGCGCAGCGGGCCGTGTCCGGCATACCTTGGCCATCCGCCGTTCCCTTCCACAACACCGACCCAATCAAGCGAGGCAATGCGAATCGACGAACTCAAACTGGTCAATCGGCCCGGGCCGACCCCGGATGTGCATGGCGATCGGGCTGACGGCAGTCCGATCCGTTCCGGGTGCGGCCCTGGATGGCCGGCCCGGCGCCCCACCCGGTCGCGGCCGGCGATGAAGATGCTGCGCGTTCTTCGGCAGGGCGTGCTGGGGCTTGCGGTGCTCGCGTTGGCCGCGTGCTCGCCCGGCGATGAAACCGCCGGCGACACGCAGTTGAAGGCGCAGGCGCAGCAGATCGTCGGGCAGATGTCGACGCGCGACAAGATCGGGCAGAAGATCATGATGGCGCTCCGCTACTGGTGCGAGCCGCCGGCCAATGCCAACTGCACGGACCGCATGACGGTGCTGCCGGACGCCGCCGCCGGCGCGCTGCGCGATCACCGTATCGGCGGCGTGATCCTGTTCGCGAACAACTTGGTGTCGATCGATCAGATCAACCGCCTGACGGCGCAGATCGCTGCGGCGGCGCCGGTCGGCATGCTGATCGGCGTCGACGAGGAGGGCGGCAACGTGTTCCGGTTGCCGCGCGGCAGTGCGACGTCGTTCCCCGGGAGCATGGCGCTCGGGGCCGCATACCTGGGGACCGCCGACGCGGCACTCGCCTACGGCCAAGGACACGTGCTTGCCTCCGAATTGGCGGCGGTCGGCATGAACGTCAACTTTGCGCCGGTGGTCGACGTCAACAGCAATCCGCTGAATCCCGTCATCAACGTGCGTGCCTACGGCGATGATCCGGACATGGTCGGCCTGCTCGGCCGCGATATGGCGCGCGGCATGGCCCACGCGGGCGTCATCAGCGCCTTCAAGCACTTCCCGGGCCACGGGGATGCGGCAACCGATTCGCACTATGGGCTGCCGCGCGTGGACAAGTCGCGTGCCGACGCGTACGCGACCGATCTCGCGCCGTATCGCGCTTCGATCGACCTGGGCGAAGCGCCGGAGATGATCATGACCGCGCATATCCAGTATCCGTCGCTCGACGCAACCCGGATCGCGACGCGCACCGGCGAGTCCATCCTCGTGCCGGCCACCATGTCGCGCAAGATCCAGCACGACCTGCTGCGCGGCGAGCTGGGCTACCGCGGCGTGACGGTCTCCGATGCGCTCGACATGGATGCGATCGCGAACCACTTCGATCCAGGTCAGGCGGTGATCAATCTGTTCCGCGCCGATGTCGACATCGCGCTGATGCCCGTCGAGTTCCGCACAGCCGACCAGGCCGGCCGGCTCGGTGCGCTGATCGATCGCGTCGTGGCGGCGCTGGATGCCGGCACGCTGAGCCGGGCCGAACTGGATGCGTCGGTCGCGCGCATCGTACAGATGAAGCTGCGCTACGGGATCGTACCGAACGCGCCGCGGCCGCGGCCGCGGACGTCCGCGGCCGTGTCGATCGGCAGCCCCAGCCATCGGGCGGTCGAGCAGCGCATTGCGCAGGCATCGATCACGCTCTTGCGCAATCGCAGCGCGACGCTGCCGCTGAACGCGCCGCAACGGCCGGTCTTCATCATGACGCCCTGGGGCGAGCAGGCCCAGGGGATGCGCCGGCGCTTCGCCGAACTCGGCTACGGTTCGGTGACCGGCGCGAAGCTGGCGGAAACGTCCTGGGCCGAGCAGCAGCGGCTGATCGATGCGGCCGACATCGTGATTCTCGGGACCCTGTCGAGCGGCCCTTCGCCGGTCGAGCGCAACGGCGATCCGCGCGCAGCCGATGCGCGGACGAACACCGCCGCGGTGCAAGCGCGCGCCGCGCGGCCCGCCGGCGATCCGGCATCGCGCGCCACGGCGGCCAAGCGCCCCGAGGCCATCGCGCAGGGGCAAGGCTCGCTGGTCTTCAACGTCGAGGAAGACGGGCCGGTGGTGTCCGGGGCGCTGCGCACGCAGCAGATCGCCGCGCCCAGCGAAGCGCAGCAGATGCGCTACGCGATGGAGTATGCCAAGGCGAAGGGCAAGACCGTCATCCATGTATCGCTGCGCGCGCCGTACGATGTGCCTTCGTTCGACGACGTGGCCGACGCGACGGTCGCCACCTATGCGTACTACGGCTATGACAATGGCGTCTGGCGCGGTCCGTCGATGCCGGCGCTGGTCGATGCGCTGGCCGGCGTGCGCTCGCCGCTGGGCCGTCTGCCGGTTTCGGTGTACGAGGTGAATTCGGACGGCACGCTGGGTTCACTGCGGTACGCGCGCGGCTTCGGGATGCGCTACTGAGCGTGGCCGGAGGCACCGGTTCCGCTTGCGCTGGGGTGAGCGCGGACGGCTGCTATCCGCCGCTGCCGCACAACTCCACCGTCCGGCGCACGCGACACGCGCAATCTTGTGCAGGTGATGCTGAACGGCATCGAGCGTAAAGCGGGCGACCGGCACATCGGCATGCCCGCGTTCGGGCACCAGTGGTCGGACGCGCACTCGCGGCGCTGGCCAATCACGTGACGAAGCCGTTCGGCGATCCGGCGACGCCCGTGCTGACGGCGGAGTCGATCGCCAAGCGGCGGCTGCCGTAGTGACGGGCCATGCGGGGCGCGGCTAGCCGCCCGTCGTGGCCGCGTCGCGCGAAGGCTGCGCCGGTCGCTGCGCCGGCGTGGCGGCCGCGGCCGCCGAGGTCTTGGGCGAGCCGTCCGCCGTGCGGCCGCTCTTGCCGTTGCGGTAGACCGTGCCCGGCGGCGGCGCAGTGGGCCGCTGGCGCACGTCGGCCAGCAGCTTGCCGCACGGGCTGTCGGGCGCGGGCTTGAGTTCGAGCACCGGCAGCACGGCCGCCACCGGCGCCGCGAAGGCCAGTGCCACCGCGCCGCCGGCGCGCAGCGCCACCACGGCCGGATTGACGGACACATCCGGTTGCTTGTATGTGCCCTTCACGTACAGCGGCGTGCGCAGCGAGAACACCCGCAGCCCCTTCGAATCCGGGTGGATGGTGAAGTCCAGCGTCTCCTGCTTGAAGCTGGTGGCGCCGGTCACATCGATCACCGCGTCCTGCGTGTCGACCACGAAGGTGCGCGCCTGCGCCAACCCGTTGCTCACCGCGAAGTCGCCGGCCGCGCAGTTGATGCTGACCTGCTTGTCGCCGAACAGCTTGGTCAGGATCACGTTGCCGACGTTCAGGCCCATCGCTTCCAGGATGAACTTGCTGACGGTGCCTTGCTCGACCAGGATCTTCAGCTCGCCGTTGGACGAGCCCAGCAGCGCGGCGACCGAGTTGCCGGTGGCCGACAGCCGCGCGTCGCCGTTGATCTCGCCGACGCTGGCGTGCATCGACTCGATGTTCGGGAACAGTTGCCGGATCTTGAAGTGCCGCGCCGCCAGTGCCGCGCGCGCCTGCATCGGCGCGGACTTGCCGTCGAGCTGGAGGTTGGAGGTGAGCGTGCCGCCCGCGACGCCGAAGTTCAGCGGGTCCAGTGTCAGCACCGCGTCCTGCAGCTTGATGTGGGTGACGAGATGGTCGATCGGCAGGTCGGTGGTGCGCACGATGCGCTCGCCGGTGAACTTCACGTCGGCGACGATGGCGTTCCAGCGGTCGGTGCGGAACGGCTCGACCGGCAGCACCTTGTCGGCCGGCTGGCGCACGGGCTCGTCGCGGCGCTGCTTGCTGGCGTTGGAGTCGGCGCCGATGATCGGGGCCAGGTCGGCGAACAGCAGTTGATGCGAGACCAGCTCGCCGGTCAGTTGCGGGCGCTGCCCCGGCTCCGGGCGCATGGCGAAGGTCAGTGTGCCGCCCAGGTCGGAGCCGCCCACGCGGCCGGTGAACTTCTCGTAGCGCCAGCTCGAGCCCTGCCTGCGCAGCTCGCCGATCAGTCGGCCGCGCGTGTCGAACGGCGGCGTATCGGGCAGCACCACACCGGTCAGCGGATACAGGTGGGCCATGCTCGCGCCGGACAGGTGCAGCCGCAGGTCCAGCGCGGTCAGGCTGGCCGGATTGGTGAGTGTGCCCGCCAGGTCGATGCGGGTCTTGCCAACCGTTACGTCGGCCTGCAGCGGATACGGCCGGTGCGCATCCTGCAGCCGCAGCACGCCGCCGGCCTTGCCGCCGCCGTGGATGGCGGCGTTGTTGTAGGTGCCCTTGACGGTCCAGGCGAGGCCGTAGGGCTGCTGCGGGGCTGCTGCGAAGGGGGCCTTGGCGGCGGCCCCGGAAGCGGCCGCGCCGGAGGCGGTCGGCACCACCGGCGGCTGCTCGCTGCCGCTGATGGCGGTGCCGTTGGCGGCGGTGTAGAGCGTCTGGTTGTCGACCGTGTCGACGGTGGCGGCCAGGTGGATGCGCTTGATGTCGTCATCCAACTGCACCGAGCCCTTGCTGAAGGCGATCTCGCGCAGCTCCAGCTTCCAGTCCGAGGGTTTGTTGTCTTGCGTGCCGAGGTGGAAGGTCCAGTTGTTGCGGTTCTGGTTGTCGCGCTCCAGTGCGACCACCGGCGTATCGAGCGTGACGCTCGGGACGACGATGCGGTGCGCCAGCAGCGGCAGGGCTTCCAGCACGAAGGTCAGCCGCTGCACGGTGGCCGCGTGCGGCCGGCGCGTCCAGTCGGGGTTGCCGATGGTGATGTCGTTGGCGATCAGCCTCGGCCACGGCACATAGGTGCGCCAGCCGGATTCGCCCTCGGGCTTCTTCCATGTGAGCGACAGGTCGCCGTTGATGGCGAAGGGGCGCCCGATAGCCTGCGACACGTGGTCGTTGAGATAGGGCTTGGCGCGGCTCCAGTCGAACGTCAGCACGAAGACGACCGCCGCCGCCATGATGACGACGGGTGTGATGACCAGTCCGAGGATGACTCTGGTGGAGGTGCGCATGGCGTTCTGATTGGCGTGGTGCAGCGTTTCGGACAGTGCCCGTTGTTATATAGTTTGGCGCAGTCCCGAAATCCATTGTGTCATGAGTCACGTAGCAATCAGCGCGCCCGCGCATCCCCCCGTCCTGGACGACGAATATGCGCGCCGCTTCGGCGGTGTCGCACGCCTGTATGGCCCGCGGGCCCTGGAGCGCTTTGCCGCGGCGCACGTCTGTGTGGTAGGCGTCGGCGGCGTCGGTTCGTGGGCGGCCGAGGCGCTCGCGCGGTGCGGTGTCGGCAGGCTGACGCTGATCGACCTCGATCACATCGCGGTCTCCAACACCAACCGCCAGATCCACGCGCTCGGTGACGCTTACGGCCGGGCCAAGGTGGATGCGATGGCCGATCGCATCGCCGAGATCAATCCGCGTGCCGAGATCAGCCGCATCGACGATTTCGTCACCGTCGAGAATGTCGATGCGCTGCTCGGCCATCCGTTCGACTACGTGGTCGACGCTATCGATGCGGTCAAGGTCAAGACCGCCATCGTGGCCTTCTGCAAGCGCATCGGCATGCGCGTGGTGACCTGCGGCGCGGCCGGCGGGCAACTGGACCCGACGCGCATCCGCGTGGCCGATCTCGCGCGCACCATCCAGGATCCGCTGCTCGCCAAGGTGCGCGGCAACCTGCGTCGCCAGCATGGTTTCCCGCGCGATCCGAAGGCGCGCTTCGGCATCGATGCGGTGTATTCGGACGAGCCGCTGCGCTATCCGGAACCGGAGCAGCAGGCCTGCGCGGTGGAGGTGCCGGCCGAGTCGAGCCACGCGGGCATCGACGATCTGGCGGCGGCGGGGGAGATCGAGGTGGTCAACGCGCCGCCGGCCGCGCAGCCGTCGAGCGGGCCGCAGGGGCTGGCCTGCGCGGGCTTCGGCTCGTCCGTCTGCGTGACGGCGGTGTTCGGCATGGTGGCGGCGTCGACAGCGCTGCGCGCGATCGCTGCCGTGTGAGGTCCGCCGGCGGGCCGGAAACAAGAACGGCCGATCCCGCGACCGGCCGTTCCTGGTACTGCCCGGGGCCTCGCGTCCTGGAGGCCCGTCTTCCGTGATTACGCTTGCTCGAAGCGGTCGAGGTTCATCACCTTGTTCCAGACCGCGACGAAGTCACGGACAAACTTCTCCTGCGCATCGGCGCTGCCGTAGACCTCGGCCAGGGCCCGCAACTGCGAGTTCGAACCGAAGACGAGATCGACCCGGGTGCCGGTCCACTTGAGTTCGCCCGTCGCGCGGTCGCGGCCTTCGAACACGTCCTTGGCGTCCGGCGCGGCTTTCCACTCCGTGCCCATGTCGAGCAGGTTCACGAAGAAGTCGTTGGTCAGCGACCCCGGCCGCTGGGTCAGGACACCGTGCCCGCTCTGTCCGAGGTTGGTGCCCAGTACACGCATGCCGCCCACGAGGGCCGTCATTTCCGGCGCGGTCAGCGTCAGCAATTGCGCCTTGTCGACCAGCAGGGCCTCGGCCGGGATGGTGTACCGGCCCTTCTGGTAGTTGCGGAAGCCGTCGGCGATCGGCTCGAGCACGGCGAAGGACGTCACGTCGGTCTGCGCCTGCGAGGCATCCATGCGCCCGGGCGTGAACGGCACCTGCACCGCATGGCCGGCGTTCTTCGCCGCCTGCTCGACGCCGGCGCAGCCGGCCAGCACGATCAGGTCGGCGAGCGAGACTTGCTTGCCGCCGGACTGGGCGCGGTTGAATTCGGCCCGGATGCCCTCGAGCGTCTCCAGCACCTTCGCCAACTGGGCCGGCTGGTTGACTTCCCAATCCTTCTGCGGTGCCAGGCGGATGCGTGCACCATTGGCGCCGCCGCGCATGTCGGAGCCGCGGAAGGTGGACGCCGACGCCCAGGCGGTCGACACCAGTTGCGAGACCGACAGCCCCGAAGCGAGGACCTTGCCCTTGAGGGCGGCGATGTCCTGCGCGTCGATCAGCTTGTGGTCCACGGCGGGGATCGGGTCTTGCCAGATGAGCGCTTCCGCCGGCACTTCCGGGCCGAGATAGCGCGCACGCGGACCCATGTCGCGGTGGGTCAGCTTGAACCACGCCCGCGCGAACGCGTCGGCGAACTGGTCCGGATGCTCGTAGAAGCGCCGCGAGATCTTTTCGTAGGCCGGATCGAAGCGCAGCGAAAGATCCGTGGTCAGCATGGTCGGCAGATGCTTCCCGGACGGGTCATGGGCGTCCGGAATGGTCGCGCCGGCACCCTTGGCGACCCACTGGTGCGCACCGGCCGGGCTCTTGGTCAGCTCCCATTCGTAGCCGAACAGGTTCTCGAAGAAGTTGTTGCTCCACTGCGTCGGCGTGGTGGTCCAGGTCACTTCCAGACCGCTGGTGATCGCGTCACCGCCTTTGCCGCTGCCGAAGCTGCTCTTCCAGCCGAGGCCCTGTTCATCGAGGCCAGCCGCTTCGGGCTCCGGTCCGACGTGCGAAGCCGGGCCGGCGCCGTGGGTCTTGCCGAAGGTGTGGCCACCCGCGATGAGCGCGACGGTCTCTTCGTCGTCCATCGCCATGCGGGCGAACGTCTCGCGGATGTCCCGGGCCGCCGCGATCGGATCGGGGTTGCCGTTCGGGCCTTCCGGGTTGACGTAGATCAGGCCCATCTGGACGGCCGCGAGCGGGTTTTCGAGATCGCGCTCGCCGGTGTAGCGCTGGTCGCCCAGCCAGGTGGTTTCGGAACCCCAGTAGACGTCCTCTTCCGGTTCCCAGACATCCTTGCGCCCGCCGGCGAAGCCGAAGGTCTTGAAGCCCATCGACTCCAGCGCGACGTTGCCCGAGAGGATCATGAGGTCGGCCCAGGAGATGTTCCGGCCGTACTTCTGCTTGATCGGCCACAGCAGCCGGCGCGCCTTGTCGAGGTTGGCGTTGTCGGGCCAGCTGTTGAGCGGCGCGAAACGCTGCTGGCCGGCACCGGCACCGCCGCGGCCGTCGCCGGTGCGATACGTGCCGGCGCTGTGCCACGCCATGCGGATGAACAGCGGGCCGTAGTGGCCGAAGTCCGCCGGCCACCAGTCTTGCGAGTCGGTCATCAGCGCCAGCAGGTCTTGCTTCACCGCGGCCAGGTCGAGACGCTTGAAGGCTTGCGCGTAGTTGAAGTCCTTGTCCATCGGGTCGGACAGGGACGAATGCTGGTGCAGGATCTTCAGGTTCAGTTGATTGGGCCACCAGTCACGGTTCGACACGCCGCCCGTGGCGGCATGCTTGAAAGGACACTTTGCTTCCGTCGTCATGTGCGTTCTCCTGTGGGCACCTGCGTCCGTACCAGCCGGCGCAGTTCGAGGGTCAATCATCGTCAGCGCAGAGTAATGCTTTTCATGTTGCGCTGGGAAATTGGATTATTTGATGACCACGCTGCAAAAAAGCTAAGGCCCGTGCCGGCGTCGTGACGGGTTGTCGGCGCGGGCCGGGCGGCTTGTCCCCTTGCGTTGCGGGGGTGCGGCGAGGGCGGCCTCGATGACAGGGAAGTGCGGGGCGAACGGAGCATCCCTGGTGGGGATGCTCGGCGGCGTGATCTTTGCGCGATGCCGCTCAGGCCGCGGCTTTCGCGCGGGCGTCGGAGCCCTGCTGCGCGAGCCAGGTCGTCATCATCCGGTCCATCACGTCCACGTGGTCGGCGAACCAGGCGGGTAGTTCAGCGATCAGCCTGCGGCCCAGCGCCATGTCGCCGTCGGCGGCGCGCCGGCGGACTTCGCGGCACAGTGCCAGCACGTTGTCGTGCTCGTTGCGGTGGCAGTGCAGCGGGGGAAACGCCGAGGCCTCCATCCAGGCGTTCTCTTCGGCGAAATGGGCCTCGGTGTGGGTGATGAAGGCATCGAGCGCCGGCAGGAAGTCGGCATCCGACGCATCGGCGACGGCGTTGAGCAGGGTGCAGAACGCCGCGTGGTTGGCGTCGGTGGCGGCGTCTCCGAGATGGAGCGCTTCGGACCATTGGATCACGGGCATGGCGGACGTCGGGCGGGCGGTGTGAACGAGGCCGTCAGCTTAGCGGACGGCCCCGGCCGCACGGTTTGATGCCGGGCAAACCTGTTAGCCGGCGTCGGGCGCGGGGTGCTGCGCGAGCACTTCCACGGCGCGCGCGTACAGCGCCACCGACGGCGCGTAGCCGCGTCCGATCTGGTACAGCGTGCCGTCCTGTTCGGCCAGCAGGCTGGGGAAGCCGGTGATGCCCCAGCGGCGCGACAGGCGGAAGTCTTCCCGCGTTTCGCTGCGTAGCGCTTCGGAATCGAAGACCGCGTCGACATGGTCCGCCGGCAGACCACCGGCAATGGCGATCTCGCGCAGGACTTCGGGGCGGGTCGTATCGCGGCCCTCGGCGTAGAAGGCCTGCTGGATGGCGTGGAAGCAGGCCAGCACACGCTCGTCCGTTTCGCCCCAGTGCTCGCGCGCCATCACCACGGCGCGGCAGGCGGGCTCGGTATCGTAGACGAAGCCGTCCCGGCGCATGGCGGCATCGGGTGCGTGACTGAACGGCATGCCGCTGCGCTCGGCGACAGCGTGCCAGTGGTGCAGGATCTCGTCGCGCTTGGCCGCGGCCAGCGGCTCGCGCTGGCCGGGGCGCAGGCCGCCGGTGATGAGGGTGAGCGGCACCGGCGTGCCCAGCGTGTCGGCCAGCCGCGCGCGCAGGTCCGCCAGCTGCGGGCCGAAGCCGTAGCACCACGAGCACATCGGATCGGCAACGTAGACCAGTCGCATCGGTGCCCTCAATTCAGCTTGGACGCCAACTGCCGGCGCCAGAGCGAGACCGCCTGCGGATCGCGCATCAGATCAAACACCGACACCATGGTCTTGCGGCCGATGTCGTCGCGGAACGCGCGGTCGCGCTCGACGATGGCGAGCAACTGTTCGAGCGCGTCCTCGTAGTTCTGGCGGGCGATGTACTGCTGTGCGAGGTCCAGGCGGGCCTGCAGGTCGTCCGGCGCGGCGGCGATGCGCTGGCGCAGTGCCTCGGCATCGGGCAGGGCGCCGGCGTGTTCCGCGGCCTTGAGGCGGGTCTGCAGCGGGGCATGGCGCTCGTCCTGCGGCGCTTTGGGCGACAGCAGCGCGAATTCGCTTTGCGCGGCGCGCACGTCGCCGATGTCGAGCAGCAGGTCGATCAGGGCGAACCGCGCCGCATCGAAACCGGGGTCATAGGCCAGCGCGTTCTGGAAGGCCTCGCGCGCGTGCGCGATCTCGTTCGCCTGGTGCGCGGCCAAGCCTTCGCGGTAGGCCACTTCGGCCGGCTGCGGGATCACGCGGTCGAGGAATGCGCGCAACTGCGCTTCCGGCAGCACGCCGACGAACTGGTCGACCGGCTTGCCGTCCGCGAAGGCCACCACGAAGGGAATGCTGCGCACGTTGAAGTGCGCCGACAGCTCGGGGTTCTCGTCCGAATTGACTTTGGCGAGCTTCCACTTGCCGGCGTATTCGTGCTCCAGCTTTTCCAGCATCGGGCCGAGGGTGCGGCAGGGGCCGCACCATGGCGCCCAGAAATCGACCAGCACCGGGACTTGGCGAGATGTTTCGATCACTTCTTGCGTGAAATTCTGCGAGGTGACGTCGCTCATCGGCGGGGTTCTCCAGGAAAAAAAGCGGCCGGCACGACGCGTGCCGGCGGGGTGTCCTGCATTCTACTTGGGGCCTGCCGGCGCGTTTTCCCATGGCGCGAATCCATGCCGCGACAACGGTTGAAAATCGAACGATCGTTCAGATACCATCCGGTAAAACAAAGGGACAAAAAGAAACACTTCCGGAGACACGGCATGACACGACCGCACTTCCCGTTCTGGCCCCGGCGCTTGCCGACCCATCTCACCGCGCCGCAGACCAGCCTGTGGTTCAACCTGGAAGTGTCGGCGCGGCGCTATCCGGACAAGGACGCGATCGTGTTCTACGGCGGCCATCTCCGCTATCGCGAACTGCATGACGATGCGCTGGCCGTGGCCGGCTGGCTGCAGCAGGTGGCGGGCGTGCGCAAGGGCGACCGCGTGCTGCTGTACATGCAGAACTGCCCGCAGTTCGTCGCCGCGTATTACGGCATCCTGCGCGCCGATGCGGTGGTGGTGCCGGTCAACCCGATGAACCGGGCCGAGGAGTTCAAGCACTACATCACCGATGCCGGCGCCGGCGTGGTCATCTGCAGCGATGAGCTCGCCGCCAACGTGACGGCCGCCAGCGCCGACTTGCCCGAAGCACAGCGCGTGCGGCACCTGCTCGCCACGGCCTATGCCGATGCGTTGCCGGCCACGTGCGCCTACCCCGAAGACGCGCCGCCCGCCTGGCTGACCGCGCAGCATCCGCCGCAGCCCGGCGCGGTCGCATGGAAGGATGCGCTTGCGCGGCGCTTGGCGCCCGGCCCGCATACCGCGGGGCCGGACGATCTGGCCGTGATGCCGTACACCTCGGGCACCACGGGCTTCCCGAAGGGCTGCATGCATCCGCACCGCACCGTCATGCACAACGTCGTGGGCGGCTCGCTGTGGTCGCAGACCACGATGGAGGGCGTGAGCCTGTCGATCATTCCGCTGTTCCACGTGACCGGCATGCAGTACGGCATGAACGCGCCGATCTACATGGGCTCCACCGTGGTGATGCTGCCGCGCTGGGACCGCGAGGTGGCCGGGCGCTTGATCTCGCGCTACAAGGTCACGCACTGGACCAACATCCCGACCATGGTGATCGATTTCCTGGCGAGCCCCCAACTGGCGGAGTTCGACCTGTCCAGCCTGGCCTACATCGGCGGCGGCGGCGCGGCCATGCCGCAGGCGGTGGCCGAGCGCCTGCAGAAGGAATTCAACCTGCTGTACCAGGAGGGCTACGGCCTGTCGGAGACCATCGCGCCCACGCACAGCAACCCGTCGGACCGGCCCAAGCTGCAGTGCCTGGGCATGCCGTTCTTCAACACCGACGCGCGCGTGATCGACCCGCAGACGCTCGAGGAACTGCCGCCGGGCGAGGTGGGCGAGATCATCGTCAACGGTCCGCAGGTCTTCCTCGGCTACTGGGGCAAGCCGCAGGCCACCGCCGAGGCCTTCATCGAGTTCGAGGGCAAGCGCTTCTTCCGCACCGGCGACCTGGGCCGGATGGACGAGGAGGGCTACTTCTTCCTGACCGACCGCCTCAAGCGCATGATCAACGCCTCGGGCTTCAAGGTCTGGCCGGCCGAGGTGGAGAGCCTGATGTACAAGCATCCCGATATCCAGGAGGCCTGCATCATCGGTACGCACGATGCCTACCGGGGCGAGTCGGTCAAGGCGGTGGTCGTGCTCAAGGCGCATGCCCGGGGCAAGACCACGGAGGACGACATCATCGGCTGGGCGCGCGATCACATGGCCGCGTACAAGTACCCGCGCGTGGTGGAGTTTGTCGATGCGCTGCCCAAGTCCGGCACGGGCAAGGTGATGTGGCGCACGCTGCAGGAACAGGAGAATGCGCGCAACGCGGCGGCGCAGAAGCCCGCCGCGGCCTGATCGCGAGGGGCCGGCACGAGAGAGAAAAAGGGAAAGGGGCCTGCGGGGGGCCCTTCTTTTTCAGTGTCCGCGCGCCTTGAACAGCAGCGCACCGATGCCGTGGAAGCCGCGCTGCCGCGCATGGCGCATCGGCGTGACGCCGCCGCGGTCGGGCAGGTTGGGGTCGGCGCCGCCGTCGAGCAGCAACTGCACGATCTTCTCGTACTTGTCGCCGCCGTCGCCCATCGACACGGCTTCGATCAGCGCGGTCAGGCCCAGGTTGTTGGTGGCGTTGACCGGCACGCCTGCCTTGACCAGTTCGTTCACCACTTCCACATAGCCGCGCCGCGCGGCCGGGATCAGCGCGGTGTCGCCGTCGGCATTGGTGGCGCGCAGGTTGGCGCCGTGCGACAGCGCCAGCCGCACGGTTTCCGCGTCGCCCTGGATGGCCGCCAGCAGGAAGGCGCTGTTCTGGACGTTGTCCTGCAGGTTGACGTCGGCGCCGGCCTGGATCAGCAGGCGGGCCGCCGCGCCCATGCGCGCATAGACCGCCGCGATCAGGGCCGTGCGGCCTTCGGCATCGCGCGCCTTGAGGCTGGCGCCGTCAGCCAGCAGGGACTGGATGGCCATGGTGTTGCCGGTCTGCGCGGCGAGGATCAGGTCGCGGTCGCGTGCGGCGGGGTCACTGCGGCGGGCGGAGCGGGCGTCGGGCCCGGCGCTGGCCGGGGCGACCTTGGCCGGCGTGGCCGCCCGGACCGACGGCAGGTGCCGCTCCTGCCAGGCGCTCGCCATGTCGCCCAGTGCCAGCGCCACGCCCAGCATGATGCCGAGGATCTGATTGAGCGCGGGGTGCGGGGCGAGGAGCATAGGGGGCTCAGGCGCTGAGATAGGGATCGGGCGACGGGCCCGTGCCGGTGGCGTCCTCGGCCTGCAACGGGGCGTTGGCCGCGTCCATCGCTTGCAGCCGCTGCCACAGCCGGTCGAGGTATGGATCGTGCAGCCCGTTGCTGGCCAGGCCGATCAGCGTGCGCTGCAGGTATTCGCGGGCCGGACCGTACAGCCCGACCGCCTTGTGCAGACAACCAAGCACGCGCTCGTCGGGCAGGCGGCCGGCGTAGGCTTCATGGGTGCGGTTCATCACGAACGCCAGCGCGAGGATGCGCTCGCCGTGGATCTCGGTCGGCAGCCAGCGCGGCAGGTAGGCGCCGGTCATCATCTCGCGGCGCCACAGCACGCGGAATTCGCGTTCGGCATGGGCGCGCGGCACCCGGAAGGCCACGCCGTGGCAACTGCCGCCACGGTCGAGGCCGAGCACCAGGCCGGGGTTGTCCCAGGTGCCGCGGTTGATGCGGGAATACAGGTAGAAGCCCCGGTGATAGCCGTGTACCGTGGCGCACGTGGCCTCGGTGTGGAAGATCATCGGGTTCCAGATCAGGGAGCCGTAGCCGAACACCCAGGCGTCCTGCCCATCGCAGGGCGGCGCCGACAGCCGTGCGAGCGTCGATGTGAGCGACGCTTCCAGCGCAGCCTCGGTCAGCAGCGTCGACGCGACGGGTGAATCACCCAGGGCGGCGCGCAACCGGTTCTGTTCGAGATCCTCTCGGGTGACGGCCATGTCGCAAGCATAGAGCAATCGTTCCGGGCGGTCACGCCGGGAGCGTGCGCACGTGCCGGAAACGGGGCGTTCGGGCCGTCGGAAGCGTTTGGTTATGGCGCGGCCGCAACGGTCGGGACCGGTGGCCGGGGAAACTGGAGGCGGGGGAACGGAATCGAACCGACTTATACGGCTTTGCAAGCCGCAGCATTGACCACTCTGCCACCCCGCCGGGGGAGGGATCGGCCGGCGCGCGTGATGCAGCGTCGACCGGCCGCGATTCTAACGCAGGATCAGACTTCGAGCAGATCGACCTCGAAAAGCAGCGTCGCGTTCGGGGGAATCACGCCGCCCGCGCCGCGCGCCCCATAGCCCAGTTCGGCCGGGATGATCAGCTTGCGCGTGCCGCCCACCTTCATGCCCTGCACGCCTTCGTCCCAGCCCTTGATGACGTGGCCCGCACCCAGCGGGAAGGCGAACGGGTCGTTGCGGTCCTTGCTGGAGTCGAACTTGCGGCCGGCCTGGCCGTTCTCGTACAGCCAGCCGGTGTAGTGCACGGTGACGTACTTGCCTGCCGTGGCTTCGGCGCCGTCGCCCATGGTGACGTCTTCGTACTGCAGGCCGCTCGGGGTGGTGGTGATGGTCATGGTGAGCCTCGTGTGGGTCGTGCGGGAAAGGTTGAGAGCGGGACTCAAGCGTCGGCGGCCTTGAGCGTATCGAGCTGGATCTGGATGTTGTCCGCGTCGTCGGCGATCCAGATTTCGCCGTCCTGGATGGTGACCTGCAGCCGCATGGAGCGCTCCACCCGTGCGGCGAGCGCGGCCACGGTGTCGGGCGCCACTTCGTAGACCGACAGGTTGGCGAAGCGCGCCACTTTGGTCCCGGTCTGCTGCCACCACACGCGCGTGGCGTTGCCGCTGTAGGTGTACACGGCCACCTGCTGCGCGCGGTTGCACGCCTTGCGGATGCGCGTCTCGTCCGGATTGCCCAGGTCGATCCACAGTTCCACGGCGTCGGTCAGGTCGCGCTGCCACAATTCGGGTTCGTCGGGCTCGGAGAGGCCGCGCGTGAAGGCGAGTGTTTCGCTCGCGTGCCGGGCGAAAGCGAGCACGCGCACCATCATGCGCTCGTCGTTCTCGCTGGGGTGGCGGGCGACGGTCAGCGCGTGGCTGCCGTAGTAGTGGCGATCCATGTCGGCGATCTGCAGATCGACCTTGTAGATCGTGGATTTCAGGGCCATGCGGACAGGTCTGGAGCAGGGGGTTGTTCAACGGAGCGCGCATTGTCGCATGGGCCGATGACACGCATCGCATACGCTTCTGTACTTTGGTGCATTCCCATTCCATGCCGATTGCGGTATACGCAAGCGGTGCGTGCGTCCCGGGCCGGCCCACCGGGGTGCCCGGGCGCAGGGCGGCGCACGCCTGCCCTCCCAACCAACAGGACAACCAGAACGATGCGTTGGATATTCGGAATCATCGGTTTGATCGTGGGCGTCGCGTCGGGTGGTATCACGGGCGCCATCATTGGGGCGCTGATCGGCGTCGGCCTGGCGTCGTTCATTCTTCATCTGGACAAGCGCGCGAGTTCGCAGTGGGCCGATCAGGATGCCGCCGCGTCACCCGACGCCGCCACGCAACCCGGCGTGCCGCCGATCACCGAGCGCGTGACGCGGCTCGAGCATGAGGTGGCGCTGCTGCGGCGGCAGATCGCCGAGCTGAAGGGGCCGTCCTTCGCCACCGCATCGTCCACGCGGGAGGCGCCGGAGCCGGCGGCGCAAGCATCCGTGCCCGATCTTGCTCCGGCAATGGCCGAGGCGCTGCCGCCCGTCGTCTCGCCTGCGCCGGCCATTGCGCCGCAACCGGAGGCCGTGCCTGCGCCCTGGCCTGCATCGGAGCCGCCACCGCTGGAGCCGACCTGGGCCGACCAGGCCGTGGCCGCGGCGCGCGACTGGCTGCTGGGCGGCAACAGCGTGGTGCGGGTCGGCATCCTGATCCTGTTCTTCGGGGTGGCCTTCCTGCTCAAGTACGCGGCGGACAACAGCCTGCTGCCGATCGAGTTCCGCCTGGCCGGCGTGGCGCTGGCGTCCATCGTGCTGCTCGTGGTCGGGTGGCGTCTGCGCGACAAGCGCCCCGGCTATGCGCTGGTGCTGCAGGGCGGCGGGGTCGGCGTGCTGTACCTGACGGTGTTCGCGGCGACGCGGATGGTGCCGCTGCTGGCGCCGGGCGCGGCGTTTGCGCTGCTGGTGCTGATCTGCGCGCTGGCGGCCGGGCTGGCGGTCAGGCAGAACGCGCCGGCGCTGGCCTTCACCGGCAGCGCGGGTGGTTTCCTGGCGCCGATCCTGATCTCGGCCGGCGCCGGCAGCCATGTCGCGCTGTTCAGCTACTACGCACTGCTCAACGCGGGCATCTTTGCCATTGCATGGTTCCGCGCCTGGCGGATGCTGAATCTGCTGGGCTTCGTGTTCACCTTCGGCATTGCCACGGCATGGGGGGCGCTGCGCTATGAGCCGGCGCTGCTGGCGAGCACCGAGCCTTTCCTGGTCCTGTTCTTCCTGATGTACGCGGGCATCGCACTGCTGTATGCGCTGCGCCGCCAGGTCAGTCTCAAGCACTACGTGGACGGCAGCCTGGTGTTCGGCACACCGCTGGTGGCGATGGGCCTGCAGGCCGCGCTGGTGCGCCACATCCCGTTGGCGATGGCGTGGAGCGCGGCGGCGCTGGCGGCGTTCTACTTGGTCGTGGCGGCCTGGCTGGCGCCACGGCGGGCTCGGCTGGGTTTGCTGTTCGAGGCGACGTTCGCGCTGGGCGTGATCTTCATCACGCTGGCGATCCCGCTGGCGTTCGATGGGCGCACCACCAGCGCCGTGTGGGCGGTGGAGGGTGCTGCCGTGGTGTGGGTGAGCGTGCGCCAGCAGCGCCGGCTGGCGCTGGCGGCCGGCCTGTTGCTGCAACTGGCGGCGGGCGTGGCCTTCGGTCTCGGGCAACTGTTCGAGGGGGCCACGGCGGGCTGGCCGGTGCTGAACAGCCGCTACATCGGCGCACTGCTGATCGCGGCCGCCGGCGTGTTCAGCGGCTGGCGCCTGCAGGGCAAGGCCGAGGCGCGCGACTGGCTGAAGGCGGCGCCGGGGCTGGGCATTGCCGCGGCGGTGTGGGGACTGTTGTGGTGGCTGGGCAGCGCCAGCGCGGAAATCGACCGCTGGGCGTGGCGCCTGCGCAGCGAGATCGTCGACCGGCCGGACATTCCGCTCAACGCCGCTTTCGCTGTGCTGACGGCGTGGGTCGCGCATGGGCTGCGCCGTCGGCTCGACTGGGCGCTGGCCGAATGGCCCGCATTGGCGCTGGCCCCCGCGCTCGGTTTGGTGGCGGTTACGGCGTGCGGGCATTGGGTGCCGTCGCCGCTGGCGGGATGGGGCGGGCTGGTGTGGATCGCCTCGGTGGCGCTGGCCTTCGTGCTGCTGCGCCGCCAGGAGCGCGACGTGGCGGACGCCGTCCTGGCGCCGTTGCACACCGTGCTGTTCTGGCTGATCTGCGGCGTGCTGGCCACCGAGGGCTACTGGCGCTTGAACGCCTACGTGCCGGAAGGCACCTGGAGCTTCGCGGCCTGGGCCTACGCTTATGGCGCCTTGCTGGCGCTGCTGGCCGGTGCGGGCTGGCGCCTCCGCTGGCCGATCGCCCGCTTCGAGCGGGCTTATCTGGTGTGGGGCGCCGCACCCCTGGCCGCGCTGCTGTGGCTGTGGAGCCTGGCGGGTGCCGCCAGCGACGGCAATGCCGCGCCGCTGTTCTACCTGCCGATCCTCAACCCGCTGGATGTGGCGCAACTGCTGGTGTTTCTGGCGATCGCGCTGTGGATGCGGCGCACCGCGCTGCAACGCCTGGTGCCGGAGCCCGCGCTGATCGGCTACGCAGTCGGCGCGACGCTGTTCATCTGGGCCAACGCCGTGCTGCTGCGCACGCTGCACCATTGGGCGCACGTGCCGTACACGGCGGACGAGCTGGGCAACTCGATGCTGGTGCAGGCTTCGCTGTCGATGTTCTGGACCGTGCTGGCGCTGGCGGTGATGGTGGCCGCCACGCGTCGAGTCAGCCGCGCGCTGTGGTTCACCGGCGCGGTGCTGCTGGGGGTGACCGTGGTCAAGCTGTTCCTGTTCGACCTGTCGCGCGTGGCGGGGGTCGAGCGCATCGTTTCGTTCATCGGTATCGGCGTGCTGCTGCTGTTGATCGGCTATCTGTCGCCGCTGCCGCCGAAGGCCAGGGTGGAGGAACCGGTATGAGCCGTCAACGAGCCGCGGGAGGCCGCGTGCAAAACATCGTGTGGACGGCCGTGGCCGCGCTGTCGCTGTCCACGCCGGCCTGGGCCGAGCGCTTTGCCCTGACGGGCGCACCCGGCGCCTCGTACTACGCCGTCACGCTCGGCGCGGACGTGTATGCCCATAGCCGCGATGCCGGCCTGGCCGATCTGCGCATCCTCAACGGCGACGGCGAGCCGGTGCCGTTCGCCATCGAGACGCCGCGCGATGCGGCACCCCAGGCCCGTACGCTGCGGGAGGTGCGCTGGTTCGCCACGCCGGCCGAAGAGGGCAGCACCCCTGGCACGCCCGGCGTTGTGCTCGGCACCGACGGCGTGCTGCGTGCCACGGGCCCCGCGCCGGCACAGGCGTCGGCACGCGCCTGGCTGCTCGACCTGAGCCCACTGCGCGAGGCGGTGACGGCCGTGGTGGTCGGCCTGCCCGCGGCCGAGTTCCAGGGCGGCGTGTCGGTGCAGGCGAGCGACGACCTGCAGCACTGGAGCCCGATCACCCGCGCCATGCTGTTCCGCCTGACCAACCAGGGCAGCACGCTGGTGCAGGACCGCATCGAACTCGCCGGTGTGCATGCCCGATACCTGCGTCTGACCTGGCAAGGCAAGCCGCCGGCTCCCGATACCGTGCGCGTCGAGCTGGCCGCCGGGGCACCGGGCGTGCCGGCCGACAGCGGCATCCAATGGCGTGCCGGCCTGGTGCCGGCGCAGGTGCCGGGTGCCGGCGATTACCTGTTCGATACCGGCGGTGCGTTTCCGGTGGAGCGCGTGAAGATCCGCTTGCCCCAGAGCAATACGGTGGTGCAGGCTTCGCTGTCCGCGCGTGCGGATGCCCGGGCGCCCTGGCGGCCGGTGACCTCGGTGCGGCTGTTCCGCCTGGCCGGCGCGGGCGGGCAGGGCGAGCAGGAAAGCCCGCCCATCGTCGTGCCGGCCACCGGCGAGCGCTACTGGCGCCTGCAGGTCGATATCCGCAGCGGTGGCTTGGGCGTGGGCGCGCCGGCATTGTCGATCGGCTGGCGACCGGCCACCGTCACCTATGCGGCGCGCGGCAACGTGCCGTTCGTGCTGGCGGTCGGGGAGGTTGCCGACGGCAGCCCGGTCGCCCGCGCGGAGCTGCTGGCGGGCGCAGCGCCGGCGATCGTGCCGGCGCAACTGGGGATGATGACGGCCTCGCCGGCGCAGGCGCTGCGGCGCGAGCCGCCGGGCGGAACGACGCGCCAGTGGGTTCTGTGGGGTGCGCTGGTGGCCGCGGTCGCCGTGCTGGGCGGCATGGCGTGGCGGTTGTTCCGCGTGTCGGGCACGCCGGCCGATACTTCGCATTAGCCCCCAACCGCATTCGCCCCCCAACGAAAACGGCGCCTGTCACGGCGCCGTTTCTGCTCCGCGCACGCGCTGCGTCAGTGCACGAAGGCCGGCTGCACGAACAGCGCGATGGTGAGGCCGAAGCCCGCCGTCCACACCAGCGAGCGCACGCTCGCCCAGTCCGCCAGGTAGCAGACCGTGTAGAGCACCCGCACGGCGATGAACGCCGCCGCCAGCGCGTTGACGCGATCCACTGGACTGCCGCCCAGGATGGCCACCAGCACCGACATCGCAAAGAACGGGAACACCTCGAAGTGATTCTGCTGGGCACCGTTGGCGCGCTGCGCCAGGCCGGTCAAGCCGGCGGCCCATTGGCGCGGCTGGTGGTTGTCGCGCTTCGGCCCCGCGAACCGGGCGATCTGGATGCAGACGTAGGGCAGCACGGCGGCGATCAGGACACACCACAGGGCGATCGGCATGGTCGGTCTTCCTCGTCGGGGGAGCGGGTGGCGCGGCCGGGTGCTACTCAGCGTCGTGCACGGCGATGCGCACGTCGCCCAGCATGACCACTTGGCCGGCGCGGATCTTGGCGGTCTTGCGGGTCTCCGGCTGGCCGTCGACGGTGACGCCGCCGTCGGCCACCACCGCCTTGCCGGCGCCGCCGCTGTCGACCACGCCGGTCAGCTTGAGCAGCTTGTGCAGTTCGATGTACTCGGTGGTCAGGGCGAAATCGATGTTGGGCATGGGGTTGTCATTGGGGCGTGGCTTCCACGCTGATGTCGAGATCGACGCGGTCGCCCACGTCGGGCAGGTGGCGCGTCATGCCGAAGGCGCTGCGCTGGATGGCGAGATGGAAATCGCCGCCGCACACATGGTGCGTGGTGCCGGGCATCTTCACATCGCCACAGTTGAAGCGGCGCACGTCCAGCCGCACCGGCTGCGTTACGCCATGCAGCGTCAGCTTGGCCTCCACGGCGACCAGCTTGCCGCCTTCCACGACAAAGCGATCGCTGCGCAGGCGGATGATGGGGAACTGCGCAGCATCCAGGAACTGCTCGGATTTCAGCACGCCGTCCAGCACCGGCAGACGCGTATCGACCGAAGCGGCATCGACGGTGAAATCGATGCCGCCTTGTTGGCTGGGCTCATCGAAGTCGATCGCGCCGTCGATCTTGTCGAAGCGCCCGCGCAGCGTGGAGCGCTCGAAATGCGACGTGCCGAAGTAGACCGCCGTGTGGGCCAGGTCCGGCGCGAACGGCGCGGCAAGGGCGGAGGTGCTCAGCACCCCCGTCAGCATCCAGATCCATGCACGCATGGCACCTCCTATGTCAGAGGCCCACGGCGAGCATGGGCCCGGGCTTACTTGCCCCAGCTGTCCTTCAGGCCGACCACGCGGTTGAACACGGGCTTGCCCGGCTGCGAGTCGATGCGGTCGGCCACGAAGTAGCCGTGGCGCTCGAACTGGAAGCGGTCTTCTTGCTTGGCGGTGGCCAGGGTCGGTTCCAGGTAGGCCGTGACGATCCGCTTGGAGTCCGGGTTGAGCGCATCCAGGAAATTCTTGTCGCCGGAGTCCGGCTGCGGGTCGCTGAACAGGCGGTCGTACAGGCGCACCTCGGCCTCGAGCGCGTGCGCGGCGCTGACCCAGTGGATGTTGCCCTTGACCTTGACGCTGTCCGCGCCCGGCGTACCGCTCTTGGTGTCCGGGATGATGTTGGCGTGCACGGCGGTGATGTTGCCGTCGGCATCCTTGTCGCAGCCCGTGCATTCGATCACGTAGCCGTAGCGCAGGCGCACCTTGTTGCCCGGGAACAGGCGGAAGTAGCCCTTGGGCGGCGTCTCGGTGAAGTCCTCGCGCTCGATCCACAGCTCGCGCGTGAGCGGGAATTCGCGGCGGCCCAGTTCGGGCTGCTTCGGGTGCACGGGGGCCGAGCATGGCTCGTTGAAGTCCGCCGGCACGTTGCCGAGGATCAGCTTGACCGGGTCCAGCACCGCCACCGAGCGCGGCGCGCGCGCATCGAGGTCGTCGCGCACGGCGGCTTCCAGGATGCTCATGTCGATCCAGCTGTCGGCCTTCGAGACGCCCACGCGCTCGCAGAACAGCTGGATCGATTCCGGCGTGTAGCCGCGGCGGCGGATGCCCACCAGCGTCGGCATGCGCGGGTCGTCCCAGCCGTCGACGCGCTGTTCGTTCACCAGTTGCAGCAGCTTGCGCTTGCTGGTGATGGCATAGGTCAGGTGCAGACGCGCGAATTCGTACTGGTGCGGCAGCGGCGCGGGCAGCGCGCCGGCATCGCGCAGATGGTCGAGCACCCAGTCGTACAGCGGGCGGTTGTTCTCGAACTCCAGCGTGCACAGCGAGTGCGTGATGTTCTCCAGTGCATCGGAGATGCAATGCGTGAAGTCGTACATCGGGTAGATGCACCATGCGTCGCCGGTGCGATGGTGGTGCGCATGGCGGATGCGGTACAGCACCGGATCGCGCATCACGATGTTGGGCGCGGCCATGTCGATCTTGGCGCGCAGCACGTGCTGGCCGTCCTGGTACTTGCCGGCGCGCATGTCGCGGAACAGCGCGAGGTTCTCGTCCACCGAACGGGCGCGGAACGGCGACGGCGTGCCTGGCCGGGTGAAGTCACCGCGGTTGGCGGCGATCTGCTCGGCGCTCTGGCTGTCGATGTAGGCGGCACCGCGCCGGATCAGCACTTCGGCAAAGCCGTAGAGCTGCTCGAAGTAATCGCTGGCGTAGTAGAGGTGCTCGCCGGTGCCGTTCTGCCACGAATAGCCGAGCCAGTGCACCGCGTCGATGATGGAATCGACGTATTCGGTGTCTTCCTTGACCGGGTTGGTGTCATCGAAGCGCAGGTGGCAGCGGCCGCCGTATTCTTTGGCCAGGCCGAAGTTCACCCAGATGCTCTTGGCGTGGCCGATGTGCAGGTAGCCGTTGGGCTCCGGCGGGAAGCGCGTGATGATGGGCGGCAGGGCCTGGCCGGCGGCGTCCTGGCGCCCGGCGTAGGTGCCTTGCTCCAGGTCGGCATCGATGATCTGGCGCAGGAAGTTGGAAGTGGAGGCGGCAGCGGCGCCGGTGGCGTTGTCTTGGCTCATGGGCAGGCGAATTTCGGCAATCCTGTGATTTTACCGTGACGCACGCTTTGTGCCGTCGCCGCGCTTCATTCGCGCCGCGGGTTGCCATCCAATGCTTGTGCGCGCAACGCCTCATTCGATGCGGGAGCGTTTGCCGGCGCAGTTGCGCGGCCTGCGCGGCGTGGCCGGCCGCCGACAGGCCGGGGGAAGGTGGCGAGGGGCTCGCGGGCGTGGGCGGTGTGGCGGGCGTGCCAATCGGCCTCGGCCTGGTCGTCGAATCGGTGGCTGGGTCGCTCGCCTCTGTGGGCCGGTCGCCCTCCGTTATCCGAAATCCGAATCGGGTCCGGGGGCGTCAACCGAAGTGGCATGCAGGTTCGGATGCCGCGGGGTGGCGCGTGCCAGCGGCAACCGGAGGGCGCGCCTCCGGTTGCCTGGTTGCCTGGTGTGCCTTGCGACGCAGCGCTACTCCTCGTGGAACGCTTCCTCGCGCTTGCGGCCGATGGCCGGCATCGCCACCAGCAGCACCAGGATCGCCGCCGCGATCAGCAGCCCCAGCGACAGCGGCCGCGTGACGAAGGTCGTGAAGTCGCCGTGCGACATCAGCAGGGCGCGGCGGAAGTTTTCCTCCATCATCGGCCCGAGCACGAAGCCCAGCAGCATCGGCGCGGGCTCGCAGCGCAGCTTGACGAAGGCATAGCCGAGCAGCCCGAAGACCGCCGTCTGGAACACATCGAACGTGGTGTTCGATACCGAGTACACGCCGATGCAGCAGAACGCCAGGATGGCCGGATACAGGAAGCGGTAAGGCACCTTCAGCAGGCGCACCCACACGCCGATCATCGGCAGGTTCAGCACGATCAGCATCAGGTTGCCGATCCACATCGAGGCGATCAGGCCCCAGAACAGCGCGGGGTTGCTGGTCATCACCTGGGGCCCCGGCTGGATGTTGTGGATAGTCATCGCGCCCACCATCAGTGCCATCACCGCGTTGGGCGGAATGCCCAGCGTGAGCAGCGGAATGAACGAGGTCTGTGCCGCCGCGTTGTTGGCCGATTCGGGCCCGGCCACGCCCTCGATGGCGCCCGTGCCGAATTCATGCGCGTACCTGGACGCCTTCTTCTCCAGCGAATACGACGCGAACGAGGCCAGCGTCGCACCGCCGCCGGGCAGGATGCCCAGCAGCGAGCCCAGCGCCGTGCCGCGCAGGATGGCGGGAATCATGCGCCTGAAATCCTCGCGGCCGGGCCACAGGTTGCGCACGTGGTCGACGAAAGTCTCGCGGTGCTCTTTCTGCTCGAGGTTGGCGATGATCTCCGCGAAGCCGAACACGCCCATCGCCACCGACACGAAGTTCAGGCCGTCGGCCAGCTCCGGCACGTCGAACGAATAGCGCGCGGCGCCCGACGTGACATCGGTGCCCACCAGCCCCAGCAGCAGCCCCAGCACGATCATGGCGATGGCCTTGATCAGCGAGCCCGACGCCAGCACCACCGCGCCGATCAGCCCCAGCACCATCAGCGAGAAGTATTCCGCCGGCCCGAAGTTGAACGCGAACTCCGACAGCGGCGTGGCAAACGCGGCCAGCACCAGCGTGGCGACGCAGCCCGCGAAGAACGACCCCAGCCCGGCGGTGGCCAGCGCCACGCCCGCGCGTCCGCGCCGCGCCATCTGGTAGCCGTCGATGGTGGTCACCACCGAGGACGATTCGCCCGGCAGGTTGACCAGGATGGCGGTGGTGGAGCCGCCGTACTGCGCGCCGTAGTAGATGCCCGCCAGCATGATCAGCGCGGCCACCGGCGGCAGCGCATAGGTGGCCGGCAGCAGCATGGCGATGGTGGCGATGGGGCCGAGCCCAGGCAGCACGCCGATCAGCGTGCCGAGCACGCAGCCGATGAAGGCGTAGATCAGGTTCTGGATCGACAGCGCGGTGGAGAAGCCCAGCGCGAGGTTGGCAACGAGGTCCATGTCATGCGCCTCAGTTGCCGATGAAGGCCGGCCACACGGGGAACTGCAGCTTGAGCCCGTAGACGAAGGCCGCCAGGCTCAGCAGCACCATCACGATGGCCGTGCCGATCGCGCCCTTCCAGGTGAACGCGTGGCTCGCCATGCTGGAGACCAGCACGAGCACCACCAGCGACAGCACCAGCCCCAGCGGCTGGAGCAGCAGCCCGAACAGCACCACCGAGCCGAGGATCCACAGCAGCGTCTTGATGTCCCAGCGCGGGATGCGGTCGGCCACGCCTTTGCGCGACAACGATTGCGCTGCCACCACCGCGCCCAGCAGCACCAGCACCACGCCGAGCCAGAATGGGAAATAGCCCGGCCCCATGCTGCTGGCGGTGCCCATGCGGTAGCCGCGCGCCAGGATGGCAAAGGTGGCGCCGGTGATGATGAACAGGATGCCGGAGGCGAAATCCTGGTGACTGCGGATCACCGGTGGATGCGGTGGATCGGTGGGCAAAGCGGTTCTCCTCGTGCGGGCGCCCTTCGGCGCCGTCGGCTGGCCGGCGGCCCGAAGGGCGCCCAAGTGTGCACGCTAAGTCGACCGGCTTTCAAGCACCTTGCAGAGGGGGGCCGGCGGGCGATTGCGATGTCCAGGTCGATGCCTCGGCAACGGGTTCGGGGGTGTCCCGAATCGCGTTGCGGGTCCGTTTGCCGGGGGCGGGCCGCCTTGCGCGATCAGATCACATCCCGATGCCGCGCGCCATCAGGACCGCCGCCAGCGGGATGAAGATGATCAGGTGCGCCTCGGCCATGACCCAGCGGCGGACCTTGGCGATCTCGGCCGGCGTCGGCACGAAGTCGGGCAGCGTCTTGCCCTGTCTCTTCCAGCGCAGGATGGCGAGGGTGGGCGGAATCGACAGCAGCGCCACCAGGATGAACAGCCCCATCTTGAGATGGAAGACCGGGTTGTGCACGTAGAACGCCGCGCCCTTGGCGCCGTAGAACAGGCGCAGCAGGCCGCTGACCAGCACGGCACCCGCCGAGGCGCCATACACCGCGTCGTAGATCGCCAGGCGCTTGCGGATCGCCGGCGTCATGCCCGGGCGCAGCACCACGGCCTCGGCGGTGATGAAGACGATCAGGGTAAAGATCGACAGGTAATGCAGGTAAGCCAGCAAGGCATCGGACCACATATTGACCTCGTCTCGGTGGGGAATGGGGGGCGCTAGATGACGCCCTGCGCGCGCAAGGCGTCGATCTGCGTCTGCGGCAGGTCCAGCACGTCGCGCAGCACGGCCTCGGTGTGCTCGCCCAGCAGCGGCGGGTGGGCGACGGCCCGCGGCGGCGTCGCGCTCATCCTGACCGGGCTGCCGACCAGCGGCACGGCACCCGCGCTCGGGTGGGGCAGGTCGACGCGCAGGCCGCGCGCCTTGATCTGCTCGTTGTCGAACACCTCGTCGAGCGTGTTGATCGGGCCGCAGGGCACGCCGGCGGCTTCGAGCCGCTCGATCCACTCGGCCTTGCCCAGGCGCCGGACCATGCCGGCCAGGATCGGCACCAGCACGTCGCGGTTGGCCACGCGCCGCGGGTTGGTGGCAAAGCGCGGGTCGTCGGCCAGTTCGGGCAGGCCGCCGGCGTCCACGAAGCGGCGGAACTGCCCGTCGTTGCCCACGGCGACGATGATCCAGCCGTCCGCAGTCTGGAAGGTCTGGTACGGCACGATGTTCGGGTGCGCGTTGCCCCAGCGCCGGGGTGCCTGGCCGCTGGCCAGGTAGTTGGTGTTCATGTTGGCCAGCATGGCGACCTGCACGTCGAGCAGTGCCATGTCGATGTACTGGCCCTCGCCGGTGCGGTCCCGGTGGGCCAGCGCGGCCAGCACGGCGACGGTGGCATACATGCCGGTCATCAGGTCCGAGATGGCCACGCCGGCCTTTTGCGGGCCGCCGCCGGGCAGGTCGTCGCGCTCGCCCGTGAGGCTCATGAAGCCGCCCATGCCCTGCACGATGAAGTCGTAGCCGGCACGCGCGGCGTAGGGGCCGGTCTGGCCGAAGCCGGTGATGGAGCAGTAGACCAGGTCCGGCTTGACGGCCTTGAGCGCCTCGTAGTCGAGCCCGTATTTCTTCAACTGGCCGACCTTGTAGTTCTCGAGCACCACGTCGCTGTGGGCGGCCAGCCGGCGCACGATGTCCTGGCCCTCGGGCGTACTGATGTCGAGCGTGATGGAGCGCTTGTTGCGGTTGGCGGCCAGGTAGTAGGCGGCCTCGGCGGTGTCGTTGCCGGCCGCGTCCTTGAGCCAGGGCGGGCCCCAGGCGCGGGTGTCGTCGCCGGCGCCGGGGCGTTCCACCTTGATGACATCGGCGCCGAAATCGGCGAGATTCTGCGCGCACCATGGGCCGGCAAGCACGCGCGTCAGGTCGAGGACTCGGAGATGGCTCAGGGCGCCCATGGGCAAGCGTTTCCGCACGGTTGGAACGCGTGCACTGTACACCAGCCTTCCGCGTCACCCCAGCGCCGTGCGGCGAACGGGCGCGGAAGCGGTGCGAACCCCGTATAATCAACGGTTTGCACTAATCCAAGACGCGCGGGAGCGGGTTGCTCCCGGGCGCGATGCTGACACCGGCACCCCGCGACATGAAAGCCTCCGATATCCGCCAAAAATTCCTGACGTTCTTCGAGACGAAGGGCCACACCGTGGTGCGCTCCTCGCCGCTGGTGCCGGGCAACGATCCGACGCTGCTGTTCACCAACTCCGGCATGGTGCAGTTCAAGGACGTCTTCCTCGGCACCGACAAGCGCCCGTATGTGCGCGCGGCCTCCGTGCAGCGCTGCCTGCGCGCCGGCGGCAAGCATAACGACCTCGAGAACGTCGGCTATACCGCGCGCCACCACACCTTCTTCGAGATGCTGGGCAACTGGTCGTTCGGCGACTACTTCAAGCGCGATGCGCTGGTGTGGGCGTGGGAGCTGCTGACGCAGGAATACAAGCTGCCGGCCGACAAGCTGTGGGCCACCGTCTACCAGACCGACGACGAAGCCTACGACATCTGGACCAAGGTCATCGGCCTGCCGCCCGAGCGCGTGGTGCGCATCGGCGACAACAAGGGTGCCCCGTACGCCTCCGACAACTTCTGGCAGATGGCCGAAACCGGCCCGTGCGGCCCGTGCTCCGAGATCTTCTATGACCACGGCCCGGACGTGTGGGGCGGCCCCCCGGGCTCGCCGGAAGCCGACGGCGACCGCTACATCGAGATCTGGAACAACGTGTTCATGCAGTTCGACCGCCAGCTCGATCCGGCCACCGGCGAATACACGCTGACCCCGCTGCCCGCGCCGTGCGTGGACACCGGCATGGGCATGGAGCGCCTGGCCGCGATCCTGCAGCACGTGCACAGCAACTACGAGATCGACCTGTTCCAGGCGCTCATCGCCGCCGCCGCGCGCGAGACCAACACGAAGGACCTGGCCAACAACTCGCTGCGCGTGATCGCCGACCACATCCGCGCGTGCTCGTTCCTGATCGTCGACGGCGTGATCCCGGGCAATGAAGGCCGCGGCTACGTGCTGCGCCGGATCATCCGCCGCGCCATCCGCCACGGCTACAAGCTGGGCTGCCGCGCCGCGTTCTTCCACAAGCTGGTGGACGACCTCGTCACGCAGATGGGCGAGGCCTATCCGGAACTGCGCGAGGCGCGCGACCGCGTGGTCGACGTGCTGCGCACGGAAGAGGCGCGCTTCTTCGAGACCATCGAGCATGGCATGTCGATCCTCGACGGCGCGCTGGGCGAGCTGAAGGCCTCGGGCAGCAAGATGCTCGACGGCGAACTCGCCTTCAAGCTGCACGACACCTTCGGCTTCCCGCTGGACCTGACGCAAGACGTCTGCCGCGAGAACGACGTGATCGTCGACGAGGCCGCCTTCGATGCCGCCATGAACCGCCAGCGCGAGCAGGCGCGCGCCGCCGGCAAGTTCAAGATGACCGCCGGCACGCTCGACTACACCGGCGACAAGACCACCTTCCACGGCTACGACCAGCTCGTGCGCGACACCGCGCGCGTGACGGCGCTGTTTGTCGACGGCACGTCGGTCGATGCCATGCAGCCGGGCCAGACCGGCGTGGTGGTGCTGGACCACACCCCGTTCTACGCCGAGTCCGGTGGCCAGGTCGGCGACCAGGGCACGCTCAAGGCCGCCACCGTCTGGTTTGACGTGGCCGATACGCTCAAGGTGCTGCCGGAAGTGTTCGGCCACCACGGCGAGCTGCGCACCGGCGTGCTGAAGGTCGGCGACGCCGTCGCCGCCGAGGTGGACGCCGTGCGCCGCGCGCGCACCATGCGCAACCACTCGGCCACCCACCTGATGCACAAGGCCCTGCGCGAAGTGCTGGGCGGCCACGTGCAGCAGAAGGGCTCGCTGGTCGATGCCGACAAGACCCGCTTCGACTTCTCGCACAACGCGCCGATGACGCCGCTGCAGATCCGCGAGGTGGAAGCGCGCGTCAACGCCGAGATCTTCGCCAACGCTGCCACCAACGCCCAGATGATGGGCTTCGACGATGCAGTCAAGAGCGGCGCCATGGCGCTCTTCGGCGAGAAGTACGGCGACGAAGTGCGCGTGCTGTCGATCGGCACGTCGAAGGAACTGTGCGGCGGCACCCACGTGGCGCGCACCGGTGACATCGGCCTGTTCAAGATCGTGGGCGAATCGGGCGTGGCCGCCGGCATTCGCCGCGTGGAAGCCATCACGGGCGATAACGTGCTGCACTACCTGCAGACGCTCGACACCCGTGTCAGCGAAGCGGCTGCCGCCCTGCGCGCGCAGCCGTCGGAACTGACGCAGCGCATCGTCCAGGTGCAGGACCAGGTCAAGTCGCTGGAGAAGGAGCTGGAGCGCCTGAAGTCCAAGCTGGCCGCCAGCCAGGGCGACGAACTGGCCGAGCAGGCCGTGGACGTGGCCGGCATCAAGGTGCTGGCCGCCAAGCTGGATGGCGCCGATGCCAAGACGCTGCGCGAGACCATGGACAAGCTCAAGGACAAGCTCAAGACCGCCGCTATCGTGCTGGGCAGCGTCAGCGAGGGCAAGGTCGCGCTGATCGCCGGCGTGACGGCCGATGCCACTGGCAAGATCAAGGCGGGCGAACTGGTCAACTTCGTCGCCCAGCAGGTCGGCGGCAAGGGCGGTGGCCGTCCCGACATGGCCCAGGCCGGCGGCACCGAGCCCGACAAGCTGCCGCAGGCGCTGGCCGGTGTGACGGCGTGGGTGCAGCAGAAGGTGTGATGTAACGCCTCTTCGACCTGGTGCGCTGAACGGCGCGCGTTCCCGGCAACGGGGCGCGCGCCATTTTGTTTTGGGGCAGCAGGATTGCTACTGTCTTGCGGCAAGGCGTATCGGATGGCGGATGGCGGTCCATGCAATCCACACGCATTTTTTGCATCAATATCGCCAATCCTCATGCCGCACAGGCAGGCGGTTCAGCATCTCGCGCAGTTGCTGCCACTGCGGCAGGAGCAGGCTCATGAGCGACGCGAACCTGGCATTGTGGGTCGGTTCCGGCAGGTGAACCATCTCGTGCACCACGATGTACGCAAGGCACTCTGGCGGCTTTTTGGCAAGATCGGTGTTGAGTCGAATTGCGCCGGAGGCTGGGTTACAGCTTCCCCATTGGGTTTTCATCCGTTGCACGAACACGCGTCCGACCTTGACACCGATCAGTGGCTCCCATTTGGCGACCAGAGCTGGTATGGCGAAGCGGATTGCCGGCACTGTTCATACGGGTTCCCCTCCCGGCACCCGCAGGTGGGCGTTTTCGACCGCTTGGTGCAGCCGGGCCTGCAAGGCCTCGCGCGGCGGCAGTACGGTCAGATACTCGGCGACATGGATGCCGCTCTTGTCGAGTTCGAGCAGTTCGATCTGTTCCTGCTTCTTGCCGGCGCACAGGATGATGCCGATCGGCGGGTCTTCCTGCGGTTCCTGTTCGTGCTTGGCCAGCCAGCGCAGATACAACGCCATCTGCCCCTTGTACTCCGCCTTGAACTCGCCGAGCTTCAGCTCGATCGCCACCAGGCGCCTGAGCTTGCGGTTGTAGAACAGCAGGTCGATATAGAAGTCATCCTGGTCGATCTGGATGCGCTTTTGCCGCGCCACAAAGCTGAAGCCGGCGCCCAGCTCAAGCAGGAATTGCTCCATGTCGCGCAGGATGGCGTCTTCCAGATCCTTTTCCAGGTAGCGATCGTTCAGGCCGAGAAAGTCCAGCACGTAGGGGTCTTTGAGCAGCAGCGCGGGCGAGACCTGCTGGGTCTGCCGCAGCACGGCCAGGTCGTGGCGGATGGCCTCTTCCGGCTTTTTCGAGAGGGCGCTGCGCTCGTACAGCATCGAGTTCATCCGCTCCTGCAACTGGCGTGACGACCAGCGCTCGAGCCGGCACAGCTCGATATAGAAGTCCCGTTTCAGGGCGTCGTCGATGTAGATCAGCGCCTGGATGTGGGGCCAGCTCAATGCTCTCCGCAGTGCGGAGAGCATTGCCTCGTCGGGAAAAGTCTCCGCAAGGCGGAGACAATGGCGCAGTTGCTTTTCGCTCCAGCCTTGCCGTAGTCCGCCGTCAATCGTGCCGCCAGCGCCTTGACCATTTCCTGCCCGTAGGCCGCGCGCTCGCCTTGCAGCACCTCGACCTGCACGCGTCGGCCGACCTGCCAGTAGAGCAGGGTGAGTTCGGCGTTCACGGCCAGCGCTACGCGTTGGCGCGCGCTGTCGATCAGTTGGCGGATGTCGGCGACCAGGGCCGCGTGATTGACGGGGAGGGAGGCCATACCAGACGGATTTTTCCGGTGGGCAGTTGCTGCATCATGCCCTGTTTCACGTCGCGCGCTTTGGCGAGCTTGGCTTCCAACTCGGCGATTTCGGTGTCCATGTCGGAGAAGCGGGTGGCGATGGCGGTTTGTTCTTCAAGCGGAGGTCATGGTAGTTCAATCTCGGACAGTGCCCCTCCGCTGAGCGGGCGCGGGCAGTTTCGGGCGCGCATCCACCGGCGTATCCGGCGTGTTTTCCAGCAGCTATCGACGCGCTTGTGCTGATGCCGCTGGAGGGGGCAGTCGATCTGCCGATGTGGAACGCGCCGATTGCCATGGAGCGGCTGGCGAAGATGCGGGCTTCGTGCGAGGCGGGATGATTTCTGTGGGGCACGCTACGCACCGGTGTGTGCTTGTCTACGCGGTATGGACAAGTTGCGCCCGGTCGTGCGACTGGTGGCAGGCCTTGGCGTCACCTATACCGGGAAGCACTCCGGGGGTGGCCGGTTTTTTGCATGGCGAGCCCCCGTTGTTCCCCTACCCACCCCAAAACGAGGAGAACCATGAGCGCCCTATCCGAACAGGCCGCTGCCCGGCCGCCGCGGCCGCCGTCTGCGCGGCGCGGCAAACGATGGCTGCGGGCCGTCGCCGCCGGCGCGCTGCTGGCCGCCGGCATCAGCGCGTCCACGCAGCCGGTCGCGCAGCAGGCGCCGGTATCGCATGCGCGCAAGGTCAAGGTGCTGATCATTAGCATGTTCGCGCCCGAGGCGCAGCCGTGGATCGACAAGCTGGGCTTGACGCAGGCAGTGCCGGTGCCGGGCCTGTCGATCGACTACCCCAACGTCCTCTGCAATGCCAGCGATGTCTGCCAACTGACCACCGGCATGGGCAAGGCGAATGCGGCGGCGTCGGTGTCGGCGCTGATCTACAGCGGGCAGTTCGAGTTGTCGCGCACGTATTTCCTGGTGGCGGGCATTGCCGGCATCGATCCGTCGCAGGGCACGCTCGGCACGGCCGCGTGGGCGCGCTACCTGGTCGATAGCGACCTCGCCTGGGAGATCGACGCGCGTGAGATACCCGCCGGCTGGCCCAACGGCTTCATCGGCATCAATACGCAGGGGCCGGGGCAGAAGCCGCCGCTGGACTACAAGACGGAAGTCTTCCGCGTGAACGAGGCGCTGTTGCAGAAGGCGCTGGCGCTTTCGAAGGGCGCCGTGCTGGACGACAACGCCACCGCGCGCGCGTACCGTGCCAACTACCCCGGCGCACCCGCCAACCAGCCGCCGAGCGTCGTGCAATGCGACACCGCCGCCGGCAACACGTACTGGCACGGCGCGCTGCTCGGCCAGCGCGAAGCCGCCTGGGTCAAGCTGCTGACGGACGGGCAGGGCACTTACTGCACCACCCAGCAGGAAGACAACGCCACCTTCGAGGCGCTCACGCGCGGATCGAAGGCGGGCCTGCTCGATCTGCAGCGCGTGGCCGTGCTGCGCACCGCCTCCAACTTCGACCGGCCGTATCCGGGGCAGACGCCGTACGACTCGCTGGTGGGCAGCAACTCGGGCGGCTTCGTGCCCTCGCTCAACAACCTCTATCTGGCGGGCGGCCCGCTGGTGGGCGACATCGTCACGCGCTGGAGCGTGTGGAAACACGGAGTGCCCTCGCCATGACCCATGCCCCGATCCATGCCTTGACCACCACGCCCTTGCGCACCGTCGCCAAGCTGCTCGCCGCGGGCGCGGCGGCGCTGACCTTGAACAGTTGCGCCTACGATGGCATCAAGGTCATCGTCATCAACCTGTTCCAGGGCGAAGCCCAGCCTTTCATCGATCGCTACGGCCTGAAAGAGACGATCGCTATCTCCGGCCTGTCGCCCGATGCGCCGAACCTGCTGTGCAACTACGACGGCATCTGCCAGGTCACCACCGGCATGGGCTACGCCAACGCCGCCGCGACCCTCTCCGCGCTGCTCTATCGCAGCAAGCTGGACCTGACGCACACCTACTTCGTGATCGCCGGCATCGCGGGCATCGATCCGGGGCAGGGCACGGTGGGCTCGGCCGCGTGGGCGCGCTATGCGGTGGACTATGGCATCTCGCACGAGATCGACGCGCGCGAGATGCCGTCGGCGTGGCCCTACGGCTACTTCGGCATCGGCACCAAGGGGCCGGGCGAGAAGCCGCCGATGGACTACCGCACCGAGGTGTTCCGGCTCAACGAGGCGCTGCTGCAGAAGGCGTACACGCTGTCGAGGTCGGTCACGCTGGAAGACAGCCCCGAGGCGGTCGCCTTCCGTCAGCACTACGCGTACGCGCCGGCCAACCAGCCGCCCGCGGTCATCCAGTGCGATGTCGCTTCGGCCGACACTTGGTGGGCCGGCCGCAACCTGGGCCAGCGCGCCCGCGACTGGACCAAGACCATGACCGACGGCAAGGGCACTTACTGCACCACCGCGCAGGAGGACAACGCCACGCTCGAAGTGCTGACGCGCGGCGCCCGTGCCGGCAAGGTCGACTTCAGCCGTGTCGCGCTGCTGCGCGCGGGCTCGGACTTCGACCGCCCGTACGACGGCCAGTCCGCCGCCGATGGCCTGATCCACTACGCGCAGCAGGGCGGCTTCGTGCCGGCCACGCACAATCTCGTCAATGCCGCCAAACCGTTGCTGGATGACATCGTGCAGCGCTGGCCGCAGTGGATGCAGGGGGTGCCAGCGAATTAACGATTGCTTACATCGCATTTCGCAACATATAATGAGAACCATTCTCATTTGATGGGCGGCAAAGGGCATCCTGCCTGACCGCTGGCCATCGTTCCTGCCGGGCGAGCCAGCGGGCTGTTCAGCCGCCAGCCATTTGACCAACGCGCCGCATGCTGACCGCATCGGCGCGTTTTCCGTTCCCCAGCGCATGTTCTGGGCGCGTCCGGTGTTCACCCATCCTGATGGATCTTTGTTCGCGATGACCAGCCGTCTCGCGGCCCGCGCGCTGTCGTGTGCGTTCGCCGCCATTCCTCTTGCCGTGTCGACTCTGGCGCGTGCCGATGCCACCTCCGGCGCGCAGGCCGCCGCCACCGTCGACCTCGACGAAACCACCGTCACCGCGCGCAGCCAGCGCGGGTTTGCCGCCGGCACGGCGGAAGTCGGCTCGTTCCGCGGACAGTCGCTGCGCGACATTCCGGCTACCGTCAACGTCATCACCCGCGAAGCGCTCGACGCGCAGCAGGACCGCACGCTGTACGACGCCCTGCGCAACACCGCGGGCGTGACGCGCCAGCAGCTCTCCGGCGAGACCTTCGACAACATCGCCATCCGCGGCGTGACGATGGAGAACCGCACCAACTTTCGCTTCAACGGCTCGATGCCGTTCTTCAACCTGATGACGATCCCGCTGGAGGACAAGGAGCGCGTGGAGGTGCTCAAGGGCGTGTCGGCGCTGTACTACGGCTACACCACGCCGGGCGGCATCGTGAACCTCGTCACCAAGCGCGCGGGCAATACGCCGGTCACCTCGGTTGGCATGTCGATCGACAACAACGGCACCGCCATCGGCAGTGTCGACGTGGCCCGCCGCTTCGGCGAAGACAACCAGTACGGCCTGCGCTTCAACGCCGCGGGCGGCAAGCTGGAATCGCCCACCAGCGGCATCGACGGCGATCGCCAGATGGCCAGCGTGGCCTTCGACTGGAAGGTCAACAGCCGCCTGAGCCTGAAGGCCGACGTGGAGTACGCGCGCCAGGTCATCACCGAGCAGTCGGTGGTGACGCTGCCGGCCGCGAAGAACGGCGTGATCTCGCTGCCGGCCATGCCGGACCCGAGCAAGCGCCTGTCGCCGGATTGGGCCAAGTTCCGCGCCAACAGCACCACCGCCATGCTGCGCGCCGACTACGCGCTCAACGACGACTGGCTGGTGACGGTGGAGGGCGGCACCTCGGAGCTGGCGCGCACGCGGGCTTTCACGGAAATCGGCAGCGTCAATGCGGTGACCGGCAAGGGCACGATCTCGGGCAACCGCCAGGACGGTCGCTGGACCAGCGGCCACCTGCGCGCCGACCTCAACGGCACGCAGATGACGGGCACGATCAAGCACGAGCTGACCTTCGGCGTGGCGCGCTCGGAGATGCGCCAGGCCGCGGTGTATTCCAGCCGCTTTACCGGGACGCAGAACCTGTACAACCCGGTGGACCTCGGCTGGCTGCCGACCACCGGTACCAGCGTCACCGCCGCGCAGCGCGCCGTCGATACCGGTGTCTATGCGCTGGACCGCATGACGCTGACGCAGCACTGGCAGGTGATCGCCGGCCTGCGCTACACCAGCTATACCAGCGTCCAGGCGCCCAACCGCTACGACGCCAGCAAGACCACGCCGCTCGGTGCGCTGATCTACAAGTTCACCCCGACCCTGTCGGCCTATGCCTCGTACGCGCAGGGCCTGGAGGCGGGCGACCGCGCGCCCAACACTGCCGCCAACGCCAACGTGGCGATGCCGCCCGCGGTCAGCAACCAGAAGGAAGTGGGCGTGCGCTATGAAACGCCGCTCGGTACCCAGCTGTCGGCGGCGCTGTATGAGATCGACCGGGCCGCCAGCTATACCAACGCTTCCAACGTCTACGTGCAGGACGGCCGCCAGCGCATCCGCGGCGTGGAGCTGAACGCGCAGGGACGCGTCACCAGCGACCTGTCGCTGCTGGCCTCCGGCGGCTGGATCGACGCCAGGTTCCGCGGTGTCGGCAACGGCCTCGACGGCAAGACGCCGGAGAACACGCCGCGCGCCACCGCCAGCCTGTTCGCCGAATACACCCTGCCGATGCTGCGCTCGGTCTCGCTCAATGCTGGCGCCTATTACGTCGGCCCGCGCCCGGTCAACGATGCCGACCAGGCGTGGCTGGGCGGCACCACGCTGTTCGGCGCCGGCGCGCGCTACGTCACGCGCCTGGCCGGCAAGCGCACCACCTGGCAGTTCAACGTCGACAACCTGACCGACAAGCGCTACTGGGCGGCCGCCGGCAACAACCGGCTCGCGATGGGCGCGCCGCGCGTGTTCAAGCTGTCGATGAAGATCGATCTCTGATGTCGTCATGTCATTCACTCCGGGAGTCCGACCGATGAAACCGTTTCTTCGCCTGTGCGCCGTCGCGCTGATGGCATTTGCCTGCCTGCGGCCCGCCGCCGCCGAACCGCTGCCCGGCGCCGGCAAAACCGTGCTGATGGTGGTGCGCCTGGAAGGCAAGAGCCTGGCCGTCGACAAGCAGATCGCGGCCCACCTCGAAGCGCGCGGCTACGCCGTCACGCTGTACGACCAGTACCAGCCGGCCGAGCGCGCCAAGGCGTTCGACCTGGTGGTGCTGTCGTCCACCGTGCGCTCGCGCGACCTGCTCGGCGCTTACCGCAACGTGCCGGTGCCGCTGGTCACGTGGGAGAACGACCTGCTCGACGACATGGCCATGACCGGCAAGCGCAAGGATGTCGACTTCGGCATGGTCGACAAGGAACACTACCTGTGGATGGTCAACGCGCCGCATCCGCTGTCGGCCGGCTTGCCGGCGGGCGTGGCGGTCGGCTACGCCAAGGATGCGCCGATGAGCTGGGGCAAGCCGGGCCTGGGCGCGAGCATCATCGCCACGGTGTCGGGCGATCCGGCCAAGGCCGTGATCTTCGGCTACGAGAAGGGTGCGACGATGGACTACGAGACGCTCGCCCCGGCGCGCCGCGTGTTCTTCTTCCTCGACAACGAGACCTTCCCCAACCTGGCGCCCGCCGGCCGCAAGCTGTTCGCCGCGGCCATCGACTGGGCCGCGGCCGGCGGCAAGTGAGCGCCCGCGCTACGCCTTCTTGATCGCGCCCAGCACCTCCATCGGCAGCGGGAACACGATCGTCGAGCTCTTGTCGCCGGCGATCTGCGTGAGCGTCTGCAGGTAGCGCAGTTGGATCGCTTCGGGCTGCTGGGCCAGCATGCGCGCAGCTTCCAGCAGTTTTTCGGAGGCCTGCAGTTCGCCTTCGGCGTGGATCACCTTGGCGCGCCGTTCGCGCTCGGCCTCGGCTTGGCGGGCGATGGCGCGGATCATCGACTCGTTCAGGTCGACATGCTTGATCTCCACGTTGGCGATCTTGATGCCCCACGGGTCGGTCTGGATGTCGAGCACCTTCTGGATGTCGAGGTTGAGCTTTTCGCGCTCGGCCAGCATCTCGTCCAGCTCGTGCTTGCCGAGGATGGCGCGCAGCGTGGTCTGCGCCAGCTGGCTGGTCGCCTCCAGGAAGTTGGCGACCTGGATGATGGCGCGCTCCGGATCGACCACGCGGAAATACACCACCGCGTTGACCTTGACCGACACGTTGTCGTGCGAGATCACGTCTTGCGGCGGCACGTCCATCACGATGGTGCGCAGGTCCACCCGCACCATCTGCTGGATGGCCGGCACGATCAGCACCAGCCCCGGCCCCTTCACGCGCCAGAAGCGGCCGAGCAGGAACACCACGCCGCGTTCGTACTCGCGCAGCACGCGGAACGACGAGATGATCAGCAGCACGATCAGGAAGACAAAACCGCCTGCACTGAAAAAGCCGTAGAGCATGTCTGTTCTCCTCAGGATGCCGCGGCCGTTGGAGCCACGGGCTCGACCAGCAGCGTTAGCCCTTGGCGGGCAATGACGCGCACGCGGTCGCCGCGTGCGATGCCGGTGTCGCATCGCACGCGCCACCGTTCACCGTGGATGTGCGCCCAGCCGTCGCTGTCGGCGTCCGTTGCGAGCGTATCGATATCGACGACTTCGCCGGTCATGCCGATCAGCATGTCGCCGCCGGACACCTTGGGCCGGCGGCGGGCCCGCACTGCCATGCCGGAGAGCGCGAGGATCACCGCCAGGCTGACCACGGCGAGCCCGACGATGACCGGTATCGGCACGCCGTAGCCCGGCGTCTGCGTATCGATCAGCATCACCGCGCCCAGGATGAAGGCGACGATGCCGCCCACGCCCAGCGCGCCGAAGGTCGGCAGGAAGGCCTCGGCCACCATGCAGCCCAGGCCCAGCGCCAGCAGCGCCAGCCCGGCGTAGTTGATGGGCAGCATCTGCAGCCCGTACAGCGCCACCAGGATGCACATCGCGCCCAGGATGCCCGGCACCACCATGCCCGGCGTCGAGAACTCGAAGATCAGCGCGTACACGCCCACCGTCAGCAGCAGCAGGGCCAGGCTCGGATCGGTGATGACGGCCAGGAAGTGGTTGCGCCAGTCGGGCTCCAGTGTCTCGATGGCGGCTCCCGCCGTATGCAGCGTGACCAGGCCCGTCGAGGTGCGCAGCGCGCGTCCGTCCACTTGCTTGAGCAGGTCGGGGATGTTCGCGGCGATCAGGTCGATCACGCGCTGCGTGGCGGCTTCGTCGGCCGACAGGCTGACCGCTTCGCGCACGGCGCGCTCGGCCCAGTCGGCGTTGCGGCCGCGCAGCTGGGCCAAGCCACGGATGTAGGCCGCCGCATCGTGCATCTGCTTGCGGGCGAGGGTGTCTTCGTTGCTGGACGCCGCGGGTGCGCTGGCCGGCTTGGCGGTGTCGCCCGGGGTGGGCGTGGGGTTGGCCGGCGTCGGCCCGGCGGGCGCATGGCCGCCGATGCCGATCGCCACCGGCGAGGCAGCGCCCAGGTTGGTCGCCGGCGCCATTGCGGCGATATGGCTGGCGTAGAGGATGTAGGTGCCGGCACTGGCCGCCCGCGCGCCGCCCGGCGCCACATAGCCCGCCACGGGCACCGGCGAGGCGAGGATGGCCTGGATGATCTGCCGCATCGAGGCGTCCAGCCCGCCCGGCGTGTCCATCTGCAGCACCACGAGCTGCATGCCTTCCTTGCGGGCCAGTTCCAGTCCGTGCACCACGTAGGCCGCGCTGGCGGGCCCGATGGCGCCGGTCAGCGGTAGCACCATCACCGGGGCGGCGGCCGCAAGGGCAAGGCCGCTCCAGACGGCGGCCACGCTTGCCGCCAGCCAGCCGGTCCACTGCCGTATCCGCAACGACGGTCGCATGCGCGCCTCCGTTCGTTACTGCCACTGCCGCGCTTGCCTGCGCTTCTTGTGAGACCTGCGGCGGGGCCTTCGCATTCAGTTTAGGCGGCGACAGCCTCGCCGGTGGGCGAGGGCACTGCCGCATGCGGCTCGCCCAGCACCTGCACCAGCCCCTGCAGTGCCGGTCCGGCCATGTCGCGGTGCCACGCCAGCAGGGTGTCGACGCGCCCCGGCTTGCCCAGGCTGTGCACGCTGATCTCCGGCGCGTTGGTGTACAGCTCCAGCACCGAGCGCGGCACCAGCGCGACCCCGATGCCCGCCGCCGCGCAAGCGATGATGGCGTGGTACGAGCCCAGCTCCAGCACGCGCGACGGCACCACGGCATCGGCCTCGAACCAGTCTTCGATCAACTGGCGGTAGGCGCAGCCGGGCTCGAAGGCGAGCAGGGCGGGCGTGCGCACGTCGGCCGCGCGGCGGATCGGCGGGTGGGCGCGGTGGGCGATCAGCACGAGCTCCTCGGCAAACGCCGGCAGCGTGGTGAGCGATGCGCGCATGGTGGCCAGGCAGGCCGTCTCGGCGAGGAAGGCGCAGTCCACTTCAAAGCGCGACAGCGCCTGGAGCGCTTGCCGCGTCGGCAGGGTGACGAGCTCTAGCTGCACGCGCGGCCAGCGCTGGTGCAGCGTCGCCAGCAGGGCGGGCAGGCGGCTGGCCGCGGTGCTCTCCATCGAAGCGATGCGCAGGCGGCCGTGCGGCTCGCGCGGCTGCACGGCCTGCCGGGCCTCCGCGGCCAGGCGCAGGATGTCGTCGGCGTAGGCCAGCAGGGTCTGGCCGGCCGGCGTCAGCACCATGCGCTTGCCTTCGCGCACGAACAGCTGCACACCGAGCGACGCCTCGAGCTGGCGAATGCGGGTCGTCACATTGGACTGCACGCGATGCAGTTGCGTCGCCGCGCGTGTGACGCCGCCTTCGCGGACGACGGTGCGGAAGATTTCAAGCGAGGCCAGATCCATGATGCATCTCAAATCAGAATAATCTTGTTCAATATAATTCATTTTTCAGGATGAACGAGGGCGCCTAGCATGAAGTGCCGGTTGTTTTCGTTCCCATCCATTCCCGCCATGCAGCACGCGCTTCCGTCTTCGTCTCCTTTGCCCGCCGCCCATGAGGCGCGCGCTTCCGCCTGGCGCGTGGCGATCGCCGGCATGATCGCGCTGTCGGTGGCCATGGGCATCGGCCGCTTCGCCTTCACGCCGATCCTGCCGATGATGCTGCACGACGGCAACGTCACCCTGGCGCAGGGCAGTTGGCTGGCAACGGGCAATTACCTTGGCTACTTCGTCGGTGCGCTGGCCTGCATGGCGGTGCGCGGCGATGCGGCGCGGCTGACCCGCGCCGGGCTCGTCGCCACGGTGCTGCTGACGGCCGGCATGGGCGTGCTGCAGGGCCAGCCCGCGTGGCTGGTACTGCGCTTCGTGGCCGGCATGGCGAGCGCGCTGGTGTTCGTCTTCACGGCGGGCTGGTGCCTGCACCGGCTGACCGAGCTCGGGCACGCCAAGCTGGGCGGCATCATCTTCTGCGGGCCGGGGCTGGGGATCACCCTTCCGGGGCTCATCGCCAGCGGCATGGTGGCGCTCGGCTGGCATGCGCAGTCGGCGTGGATCGCGTTCGGCGCGCTGTGCGCCGCGCTGTCGGCGGTCGTGTGGCCGACCATCCGCCCGGAACGCCAGCTGCACGCGCCTGCGCCTGTTCCGGGGGCTGCGGGCGCCGCGCCGCGCCTGGATGTGCCCACTATCGCCCTGACGCTGGCCTATGGCCTGGCCGGCTTCGGTTACATCATCACCGCCACTTTCCTGCCGGTGATCGCGCGCCGGGTGCTGCCGGCCGGTTCGATCTGGCCCGACCTGTTCTGGCCGATCTTCGGCGTGGGCGTGGCGTTGGGCGCGTTTCTGTCCACGCGCATCAGCCTGGCGCGCGACAACCGCGCGCTGCTTGCCGCCGCGTACGCGATGCAGGCGGTTGCCGTGGCAGCCAGCATCGCCTGGCCGACGGTGGGCGGGCTGGCGCTGTCCAGCCTGCTGCTCGGCCTGCCGTTCACGGCCATCACGCTGTTCGCCATGCGCGAGGCGCGCCGTCTGTGGCCGCATGCCGTGCCGCGCCTGATGGGGCTGATGACGGCGGCGTACGGCATCGGCCAGATCGCGGGGCCGCCGCTGGCCAACCGGCTGTTCGCGGCCACGGGCGGGTTCAATGCCTCGCTGGCGGTGGCGGCGGCGACGCTCGTGTTGGGCATGGCGATGTTCCTGGCGGTCAGGCGCATCGCACCGGTCCGTGCGTGATGCCGGGCATGCGGGGCACGGTGCTGCGCGCGTGCCCGGCGCGCTCTAGAATGCCTCCTCCACTGGAGGAGCCGCGATGTCTTTTGCCCTGCGCCCCGGCGCCGTCCTGTCCGGCGGCCAGATCAGCGAGGCCGAGCGTGCCGTGCGTGTCGACCTGGCCGCCGCCTACCGGCTGGCCGCGCTCAACGGCTGGGATGACCTGATGTACACCCACCTGTCGGCCACCGTGCCCGGCGAGCCGGACCATGTCCTCATCAACGCCTTCGGCCTGGCCTTCGACGAGATCACCGCGTCCAACCTCGTCAAGATCAACCGCGCCGGCCAACGGGTCCAACCGGTCGGCGACTGGCCCGATCCCGCGGCGCGCCCGTCCGTCAATGTCACCGGCTTCGCGCTGCATGCCACCGTGCATGCGGCCCGTCCGGACGCGCTCTGTGTGGTCCACCTGCACAACACGGCGGGCATCGCCGTGTCCGCGCAGCGGCACGGGCTGCTGCCGCTGTCGCAGCACGCGCTGCTGCCGCTGTCGCAGCACGCGCTGCGCTTTCATCGGCGCCTCGCTTATCACGACTACGAGGGTCTGGCCTTCACGCCGGAAGAGGGCGCGCGGCTGACCGCCTCGCTGGGCGGCCATCGCGCCATGCTGCGGCGCAACCACGGCACGCTCACCGTGGGCCGCACCGTGGCCGAGGCCCATGTGCTGATGGCCACGCTCATCAAGGCGTGCGAGATCCAGATCCACGCGCTGACGGCCGGTGCGGTCGTCACGCCCGCGCTGCCTGCCGCCGACCGCGCTGCCGAGCAATTGGAGGACGGCGGTGCCGTCGAAGGCGTGCTGGAATGGCCGGCCCTGCTGCGCAAACTGGATAGAATGGACCATTCGTATCGCGATTGACCAAGGACCACCATGCCGACGTTCCGCATCGAGATGTTCGAGGGCCGTACCGCCGACCAGAAGCGCAAGCTGGTCGAAGAGGTCACGCGGGTCACCTGCGAGACCCTGGCCTGCGCGCCCGGCGCCGTCGACATCATCATCGCCGAGGTCAAGCGCGAGAACTGGGCGACCGGCGGCGCGCTCTGGTCCGAGCAGACGTAAGACGACATCCCTCCCTCCCGCCTGGCACCGCCAACCCGATCCGCCATGCAGCACTTCGCCTCCGACAACTACGCCGGCTTCTGCCCGGAATCCCTGACGTACTTTCTGCAAGCCAACGGCAGCGGCCACGAGCCCGCCTACGGCGACGATTCCTGGACGCAGCGCGTGTGCGACCGCATTCGCGATCTGTTCGAGACCGATTGCGAAGTCTTTTTCGTCTTCAACGGTACCGCCGCCAATTCGCTGGCGCTGTCCGCGCTGTGCCAGTCGTACCACTCCGTGATCTGCCATGAACTGGCGCACATCGAGACGGACGAATGCGGCGGCCCCGAATTCTTCTCCAACGGCTCCAAGCTGCTGACCGCCGAGGGCGCCGACGGCAAGCTGACGCCCGACGCGGTGGAAGCGCTGGTCACGCGCCGCTCCGATATCCATTACCCCAAGCCCAAGGTCGTCTCGCTCACGCAGTCGACCGAGGTGGGCACGGTCTACACCGTGGACGAGGTGCGCGCGATCGCCGCCATCGCCAAGCGCCGCCAGCTGCGCGTGCACATGGACGGCGCGCGCTTTGCCAACGCGGTGGCCTCGCTCGGCGTGCATCCGTCGGAGATCACCTGGCGCGCGGGGGTGGACGTGCTGTGCTTCGGCGGCACCAAGAACGGCTTGCCGGTGGGCGAGGCGGTGGTGTTCTTCGACCGCCGCCTGGCCGAGGACTTCGCCTACCGCGTCAAGCAGGCCGGGCAACTGGCCTCCAAGATGCGCTTCATCTCCGCGCCCTGGCTGGGCCTGCTGGAGAACGACGTGTGGCTGCGCAACGCGCGCCACGCCAACGCGATGGCGCAGTTGCTGCATCAGCGCATCCGCGACGTGCCGGGCGTGCGCATCATGTTCCCGCCACAGGCCAACGCCGTGTTCGCCGAGCTGCCGCTGCCCGCCATCGAGACGCTGCGCGCGCGCGGCTGGCGCTTCTACACCTTCATCGGCGCGGGCGGCTGCCGCTTCATGTGCGCGTGGGACCTGCAGCCCGAGACGGTGGAGGCGCTCGCCGGCGACATCCGCCTGGCCTGCGGACAGGCCGCATGACACCGAACGCCGCACCATGAGCTTCGACTACCGCTTCTGCCCGCAATGCGCGACGCCGCTCGTCGAGCAGCATGCCGGCGGCCGGCTGCGCATCGCGTGCCCGGCGCCGGACTGCGGCTTCGTGCACTGGAACAATCCGCTGCCGGTGCTGGCGGCGGTGGTCGAGTATCGCGGGCAGATGCTCCTGGCGCGCAATGCGCTGTGGCCGGAAGGCATGTTCGCGCTGGTCACCGGCTTCCTGGAGCGCGACGAGACGCCCGAGCAGGGCATCGCGCGCGAGCTCAAGGAAGAGACCAGCCTGGATGCCCGCTCGGTCTCGCTGATCGGCGTCTACGAATTCATCCGCAAGAACGAGCTGATCATCGCCTACCACGTGGTGGCCGACGGCGAGATCGCGCTGTCGGAGGAACTGGCCGAATACCGCCTGCTGCCGTTCGAGCGGGTCCGCCCGTGGACCGCCGGCACCGGCTACGCGGTGGCCGATTTCCTTACCGCGCGCGGCCTGCCGGTCAGCTACATCGACTTGCGCACCGGCGCGCCCGCCGAACCGCCGCCGCGCCACTGGCAGCCTGACGGCACGGCTACAATCACGGCATGAGCGCGGCGCGGCCGCCGCGCCTGCCACAGAGGTCAGACATGGAGTTCCAGAAAGAGATCGACGCGCGCGGCCTGAATTGTCCGCTGCCCATCCTGCGCACCAAGAAAGCGCTCGCCGACATGCAGAGCGGCGAGGTGCTCAAGGTGCTCGCCACCGACCCCGGCGCCACGCGCGACTTCCAGGCCTTCGCCAAGCAGACCGGCAACGAACTGCTCGCGCACAGCGAGCAGGACAAGGTCTTCACCTTCTACATGCGCCGCCGCTGAGGCCGCGTCATCCGCCGCATTCCGCATGACGGCGGTTGGTTATAACGGTTTAGCAGTCACGGCGTCGCGGGGCGGGTGCCCTGTGCCGGTGCCGTCGCGCCGGTGCGCTCGGCACCGTAGGTCTTCACCAGGTAGTCCACCAGGGCCGGTATGTCCTCTTCGGGAAAGGGCGCGCCGAATGCGACTTTCATCTTCTTGACGGTGGCTTCCCAGTAGCTGCGCGGCAGCGTCGGTGGTTGCGTTTGCACATACTGCGCGGCGTGGCAGATCATGCAGTGCCGCAGCGCCAGTTGGTATCCCGGCAGTTCGCTGGGGCGGTATTGCGCGGTCTCCGGCGGCAGGGTCACATCCAGCGCCCAGGCGGGGGCCGTCGCCCATGCGGCAGCGCAGGCCAATGCAGCGCGCACGAAGCGGCCCGGCAGGGTCTCGCGATCGGACATGGCGCGCTCCTCAGGCGGCGGTGACGCGCGTGGTCTCGACCACGTTGCGCATATAGCCCGCCGGATTCCACAGCGCAGTCAGCGGCTGGCTCTGGCCGATGCGGTTGACGGCGCGCACCTTCAGTTCGTACGCGCCGCGCCGCATGGGCCTGAACGGGGCATGCCACTCGCGGAACGAGTAGTTGCCCAGGTCCTCGCCCAACCGCGCTGCGCTCCAGGTGCGTCCGCCGTCCGCGGAAAAGGCGACCTCCGTCACGCCGTAGCCGCCGTCGAAGGCGATGCCGCGCACGAGGTGTTCGCGTCCGGCGGCAACGGTCGCGCCGTCGGCCAGGCTGGTGATGAACGAACGCACATTGAGGCGGCCGATCGGTACCGTCCGCGCCGGCGTAGTGCCGGGGGCCACGCAGGCACAGGCATTGTCGGGAACGCGGTAGGCCGTGCGCATCCAGAATCCGTCGAACGGCTTGTCGACGACCCGGATCTCCGACAGGTGCTTGATCCAGTAGGTACCGTAGTAGCCCGGCACGACCAGGCGGATCGGATAGCCGTTGAGCATCGGCAGGTCGGCTCCGTTCATGGCCCAGGCGATCATCACCTCGCCGTCGCGCGCGTGGTCGATGTCCAGCGCCTTGATGAAGTCCGGGCTCTTGGCATCGGCCAGCGGCGGATGGTCGAGTCCGTCGAACACGACCTGCACGCTGCCGGCCCGCACGCCTGCCTTGTCGAGCACCTGCCGCAGCGGCACGCCCGTCCAGCGCGCATTGCCCATCGCCCCGTTGGACAACTGCCCGCCGCCGACGCGCGGCTGGAAGTGGCCCCGTCCATTGCCCGAGCACTGGTTGATGGCGACGATCTCGCGGGCCTCGCCCAGTGCTTTGAGCTCGCCCAGCGACAGATCGAGCGGCGTGTCGACGTTGCCGCTCACCTGCAGCCGGTAGGTGGCCGGATCGATCGAGGTGGGAATGCCGCTCCAGTGGTAGCGCACGAAGAACGCGTCATTGGGCGTGATGAGGCTTTCGTTGAACACCGCAAACGGTGTCTCCAACTGCGGCGGTCGGCTGGTCTGCAGGATCAGCGGGCGCTTCTGCGGAAAGACGATCAGTTCGCGCTCGCCGTTGTCGAACGGCAGGGTGACGTGGCCCGCGGTGGCGGCCAGCGCTGTCAGTGCCGGGTGGCCCAGCGTGGCGCCGGCACCGAGCGTGCCCAGTGCCTTGAGCACGCTGCGCCGCGTGGTGCGTCGCGGCGGATCGAGTGGATGCATGCGGTCGTCTCCTTGGCTGTGGCCTACAGCTATCCAAGGACATGGCGACCGCCGTGTCAATTCGGCGAGCCTACTTGCGGGCTTCCATCGCCATGCGCAGCGCCAGGCCCGTCAGCACCGAGCCCATCAGGTAGCGCTGGAGCGCCAGCCAGCTCGCCTTGCGGGACAGGAGCGCGGCGATGCTGCCCGCGGCGGAGGCGATCATCGAGTTGATGGTCACGCTCACGCTGATCTGCGTCAGCCCCAGGCAGACCGACTGCACCAGCACGCTGCCGTGCGCCGGCTCGATGAACTGCGGCAGCAGCGACAGATACAGCACCGCCACCTTCGGATTGAGCAGGCTGGTCAGCAGGCCCATCGAATACAGCCGGCGCGGGCTGTCCGCCGGCAGTTCGCGCAGTTGGAACGGAGCCCGCCCGCCCGGACGCACTGCTTGCCATGCCAGATAAAGCAGATAGATCGCCCCGCCGAAGCGCAGCGTGTCGTAGGCAAACGGCACCGCCATCAGCAGTGCCGTGATGCCGAACGCCGCGCACAGCATGTAGAACACGAACCCGGTGGCGATGCCCGCCAGCGAAACCAGCCCCGCGTTGCGCCCCTGGCTGATCGATCGGGAGATCAGGTAGATCATGTTGGGGCCGGGCGTCAGCACCATGCCCAGGGCGACCAGGGCGAAGGTGAGGAGGTTGGTCAAGGTGGGCATGGTAGTCGTGCTAGTGCTGCGGGCGACAGGAAGAGGAGCCTGCAGCCTAGCACCCATGCCAGGACGGGTGACAGATACAGAATGTTGGAAATCTGGCGGATTCTGTATTGGTTGCGACGACCCGCGCCGGGCGGCGGCGTCACTTCACCAGCGTGACCGGCACCCGCGACATGCGGATCAGCCGGTTCGACAGCCCGCCCGCCACCAGTGAGCCCAGCCGCGTGCGGCCCGCCGTTCCCATCACGATCATGTCGCAGGCGTTGGCGGCCGCCGTCTGCGCGATCGTTTCCGCCACCGGTCCGACCTTGATTTGCGCAACATAGCGGGCACCGGCATCGTCCAGGATGCGGCGGGCCTGCCGCAGCGCGTCTTCCCCGCTTTGTTCTTCGAGCTGGCGCAGCGTTTCCAGCCGGTGGTAAGCGCTGGCGCGTCCGCCCTCGATGGGCTCCTGCACATTGAGCAGCACAATGCCGCACGCACAGCGGTCCCGATACAGGAAGGCGGCGTGCCGCACTGCATCGAGCGCATGCCTGGAGCCGTTGACCGGTACCAGCAGTTTCAACATGGTGTCCCCCGGGGCGAGTCGGAATGCATCGGAACCTGCTGTGTTTATAGGGGATGCGGCGCAAAGATGGCGTAAAGAGATCGCCACGCGTGTCAATAACCCATCAAAATGTGCGCATTCCGCCCAGTGGCGGCGAGCCGGATACAAACCGTGACACTGTTGCAAGGATTCTTGCCCAACGGTGCCGCGAACGCGTCCTAGACTGGATGGCACGTCCGGCATGAGGCGGACGTTTTCCTGGAGAAACGAACGATGCGGAAAGCCAAGACAGTTTCCTGCCTGTTACTCGCGGCCAGCGCGCTGCTGCCGCTTGCCGGCCATGCCCAGGACCGGGACCGGGGCGACGAGCGGGGCAGGCCCCCGATGGGCCGCGGGGACAGGGATCGCGGTTGGGACCGCCACGGCGACGAGGGCCGCGGTCCGGTCGACATCGACCGCCGCGCGGACCGCGACCGCCCGGGCAGGTGGCAGAAGGGCGAACGGATCCCTTCCGAATACCGCCAGCGCCAATATGTCGTCGACGACTGGCGCGCCTACCACCTGGCGCCGCCGCCGCGCGGCCACCACTGGGTCAGCGTCGGCGGCGACTATTTCCTGGTCGCTCCGAGCGGTATCGTCCTCAACGTGGTGATTGGCGGCTGATACGCGTCTCCCGCCAAAAAAAAACCCGCGATAGCCAGGCTTCGCGGGTTTTTTGTTGCCGCAACGGCGGCTCAGGCCGAAGGGGGCGGATCCTCCCACGCGGCCATCAGCTTCTGGCCGACCGAAGCGAGGATATCGATGGCGGGCAGCGGTTCGCGGCCAAGCGGCGTCAGCGCGTACTCGGCCGACGGCGGCGAACTGTCCAGCGCGCGTCGCACGACCAGTCCGCGCGACTCCAGCTCATGCAGGCGCAGGCTCAGGAAGGCGCAGGCTCAGGAAGGCGCAGGCTCAGGACGCGCGCCGAAATCCGTGGAAGGTCGTGGCGCAGTTCACCGAAGCGTCGGGCCTGATCGCGCAGTTGCCAGACGACATTCAGTGCCCAGGCCCCGCGCAGGAAGCCGAGCGCATCGGTGACCTGGCAGGCGGGCGGCGGCGCGGCTTTGTTCTGGCGCAGCGGCAGGCCCATGAGCGTTTGTTTCGGCGACGGTCGGTAACTTTGGCGTCACCGGATGATATCGGCGGCCCTGTGCCGCGGACCGGCGGGCTCGACTGCCATGCACCGCGCGCAGCGATCCCGGCAGACGGTTCCGGAGGCCGCGCGCAGTTGTCCAACCACTCGGAAAACACGATGAAGCTCTACTACTTTCCCGGAGCCTGTTCACTCTCGCCGCACATTGTGGTGCGCGAGGCGGGCATCGATCTGCAACTCGTCAAGGTCCACCTCAAGGCCAAGCGCACGGAACACGGTGAAGACTTCCACGGGATCAACCCCAAGGGTGCCGTGCCAGTCCTCGAACTGGACAACGGCGAGCGCCTGACGGAAGGCCCGGCGATCGTGCAGTACCTCGCAGACCTGAAGCCAGCAAGCGGCCTGGCACCCGCCAACGGCACGATGGCACGCTATCGCCTGCAGGAATGGCTGGGCTGCATCAACTCGGAGCTGCACAAGGGGTACTCGCCGCTCTTCAATCCGTCCACGCCCGAGACGGTCCGGCAGGAGCGCAAGGATGCCCTGCGCAGGCACTACGCGCTGGTGGAGCCGCACTTGGCAACCCATCCCTGGCTGCTGGGCGAACACTTCACGGCGGCCGACGCTTATCTGTTCACGGTCACCAACTGGGCGGGGCACGTGGGCCTCGATCTGTCGGTGTTCACGGCGCTGGCAGCGTTCCAGCAGCGCGTTGCGGCGCGGCCGGCGGTGTTGGCTGCACTGGAGGCGGAGGGGTTGCTGGCCGAGGCGGGGGCGTAAGGTCGGGAGTCAGGCAGGAACACTGCCGTCAACGCCGCGCCAATGGAACGGGCTTTCGGGCCCGTTTCTTTTCGAAAGGTGGCCGCCGATTCGCCCGATCGATGCAAGATGGATTGAATTACAAAAAAAGATAATTATTGCAAATCGATTTCAAGCCGATTTTTAAACTTCATTTCGAGAGTGCCATGGGCTATGGTGAATGACCTTTCCATGCCCAATGCAGGAGGTACGAAATGTCATGTTTTAAGAAATGGCAATGGATTGCAATCATGTTGTTGATGCTTCCGGTCCTGAGTGTGCGCGCCAATGGCCAAACCACTGCGGCCGGCAATGTCGCCGCGGCACAAGGTTCGTGCCTCGGTACCGGCAAGGCCGCCGGCAATGGCACCGCCACGCCGGCCAGTGCCTGGGACAGTACGTTCACCGGCATTGCGACCCCAACCGGCTCGGGATACTCGGGCGGCGCCTTCCTGCTCGATCCGATTGCCAAAGATGCAGAAATCACCGCGCTCAATCCGGTGCAGGCCAACCTTGGCGGCATCCGGGCGGCCATGGCCGGGGCCTATCTGCGTGTGCAAGGTCCCAAGGGTTGCACCACGGTGTACGTCACCGATCTTTACCCCGAGGCGGCGTCCGGCGGACTGGATCTTTCTTACAATGCTTTTTCCAAGATCGGCGACCTGCAGCAGGGACGGATTCCGATCCAATGGAAGTTGATTGCCGCACCGGTCACCGGCAATGTCGTCTACCGCATCAAAGAGGGCAGCACGATGTGGTGGGCCGCGATCCAGGTGCGCAATCACACCTATCCGGTGGTCAAGCTCGAAGTCTTCCAGGGCAAGGCCTGGGTGAGCCTGCCGAAAGCCGACTACAACCACTTCGTCGGCACCCAGCTCGGCGACAAGCCGTTGGTGATCCGGATCACCGATATCCGTGGCCGGATTCTCGTCGACAAGCTTCCTCCGCTGCTCAAGGATTGCACACCCAAGAACGCGAACCAGGCATCGCCGTGCAGCAAGCCTTATTTTGTCCAGGGAAACGTGCAGTTTCCCGAGTAAGCGGTGGTGTTAAAACAGAGCGGACATCAGGCGCGGCCCATGAGGGGTGTCCGCGCCCGCTCGGGGTGACGAGCTCCGAACGGGCGCGGGATCGGCGCGAAGGCGCGCGCGGACGGCGCCGGTCCGTCCGCGTGCGGGATCACTGTGCATCCTGATAGTGGTCGAACGGGATCAAGGTTTCGATCCCTTGCGGGCGTTCGACCAGGGCTGCCGCGTCGCGCATTTTCTTCAGGCGTCGCTCGCGCTCCGCGTCGAAGTCGGCACTGGCTTCGTCGGGTGCGTTGCGCGTGCCGGCGGGCGGCAATTCCCGGACCTTCTCGTAGTCCTTGTGCATTTTGAGCTTGGTGCTCAGGCTGTGGGCCGTATGGAACTGGATTTCGAAATCTCCGGGTGCCTGGGCCTCGGCAAGACGCAGGGTGACGTTCACGCCGGCATAAGTCGTGTCCTGCCGCGTGAACGCGTTTTTCAGGCGCATTGCCTTCAGGCCGTGCCTGCCGAGCGTCTTGAGGATCGTGTCGACGGCCTTGCCGAATCCTTCGGCGGGCAGCACGACTTCGTACCGCAGGGCATCCCGGATCTGCGCCGCCGCGCTCTCCGGCGTCAACCGCTCATCGGTGCGCTGGCGCTGCGCGATCTTGCGCGCGATGGAGCGGTCTTTCTTGAAGATGAAAGTGCGCCAGTTGCCCGGTTTGTCTTCGCGCAGCTTTCCGCCCAGCTTCTCCAGTACCGGCCGCAGCTTCGGCGAGACCTGCGCTTCGATGCGGTGGGCCTGCGCACTGAGCTGGCGCGCCAGCGGCCGCAGGTACGCCGCGATCGCTTGCGCGCCTTGCGCTTCGTGCTTCGGATGAAGCGGCGGTGCGGTGTAGAGCGACGCCTGCTGCCAGTCTTCGATCTCCTCGCACCCGGCCGGCACGGTGACTGCCCGGAAGTCTTGCCACGCAGGCCGAAGCAGCACGCGCAGTGCGTCGGGCGATGTGCCCTGATGCCGCTCTCGCTGCGCCTGCTTGTACAGGTTGTGGTGGCGCGCCTTCAGTGCAAAGGTCTGCTCCGTGTGGAACTGGATTTCCCACAGGAAACTGCCGCCCGGATCCTGCAGGGTCACGCTCAACGCCCCGAACGGGGTGCCCTCATGGTTGAAATGGTTTGTCCGCGCGGTCATTGAATGCCCGCGCTGTTCGAGGCCCGCGAGGATGCGGCGGGACGCCGGCGCGAAGGTGTCCGGCGGCAGCACGATGCTATAGCGCAACGCATCGTTGGCTTGCGAGATGACTTCCTGCAGATCCGGCTGCTGCTTGCTGGTGATCGCATAGCCCAGCTTCTCCCGCAATGAGCCCACCGATTTGACGGCATGTTCGAGCCCGGCAAGACGCACGGTGTCGGCCCCGACCCACGCGTGCAGGTTCGTCTGCAGCAGTGGCGTGATCTGCTCCGCAGCCACGTGCGCCCGCTCGTTGAGCAACATGGCCGCCCGATCGAGGGCCGTGGGCGATACCGTCCGCAATCGCTCGGCCGGTGCGGGCCGTGCGACCAGCAAGCCTGCCTGCTGGAGCGAACCGACGGCATCCTCCATGATCCCTGCCGCGAGGGTGGGAATCTGTTCCAGCGCGGCCATGGCCCGTTCGGGATCGAAGCGATCGTCGCGGAACGCGCGCGCGGTCTGCTTGGTATGCGGCACGTGCCGTACCCGGTCGGGAAACGACCGTTCGACGATCTCGCATCGCTCGATGAGCGACGCGAACAGTTCCGTGCCGGTATCCGATTTCAGCGCATCGGTGCCGACCTTCACCGCGAGGGTGAAGAGGTTGCGCATCGTCAGTTCCGGTTCGCCTTCCACGTATCCCGGCTGGCCTTTGGGGAACTGCTCGGGCGACAGACGGCACACCGGGTAGTGGTCCAGGATCGCGTGGATGCGCGCCGGCGTATCCTTCGCCTCCGACCAGGCCTCGGCGAGCGGGCCGAATCGCCGCGCGAGTTCCGCGGACAGCGGCGGCGCCGGTCGGGTTTCGGCCGCGCCCAACTGTGTCGTCAGCGCATGCAGCAGCACCGCGACCTCGCGGGCCTCGGGCAGATGCGCGCGGTTGATCGACTTGTACGCCAGCGCCTGCAGATCCTGCAGCGCGGGGGCATGCTCGCGGCCCTCGAGCAGGGCGCGCAGGCCATTGCGCACGTGCCGCTCGGTGCCGTCGTAGGTGCCGAACATCATGTTCAACGCCATCGCCCCGCGCAGCTCGTCCGGCTGCGAGAGGAAGCGCGTGGCGGCATTGCTGGCCGCCCCGATCAGTTGGCCGCCGCGTTGTTCGGCGAGGATCTCCCGGGCGCGCCCCGCCTGGTATTGGCCCTGTTCGTCGAACGCCGGGCTCGCGGTTTTCGGCGGCTTGAAGGAGTGCTCGGTCCCGCGCCTGTCGTCGCGGTCCTCCATGACCCGCCGGATATGCGCCGCCAGCTTGGGATACCCGGCATAGACGAACGCCTCGTCGCCGTCCGTATCCATGTTGCGCTTGCGCAGCTCCGGGATCGGCAGCGCGCCGAGCCGCCCCGGCATCAGGATGTCCTTGACGCGCAGGCTGCCGGTGCTGAGCATCGTTGCCGGCACACCGGCCCGGTCGCGCCCATGCTTCCAGCGCGACAGCACCTTGAGGTCCTCCGTGGAGCAGGCGAGGTCCATGTGCTCGTGCGCGGACGACCAGTACCCCGGCGGCGGGATGATCAGCATGCCTTTGCTGTGCAGCATGTCCTCCGCCCGGCCGGAATCATCGTCAAAGCCGGTGTAGCTGTACTGGATGGCGAAGCACTGGTCCAGGAAGCGGCCCGTGGCGTCGCCTTGCGCGGCCGTGCCCACTCGTTCGGCGGGAATCGGCAGCAGGTTCTCCTTGTCGTAAGGCGGCTTGCCGACCAGCAGGTCGCCCTTCGGGTGCGCGCAGCCCTCCATCGGGATGGACGGCAGATACAGCTTGTCGTCCGCCGACGGCACCGCGCGAATCCGCCGTCCCTCGTAACCGCCGCAGGTGGTCAACTGGTACAGCGTCAGAAGGTCCACGGCGTCCGGCGAGAGCGCGGACGCCTCTGTCTGCGAGGCGGTGCCGGCACGGCCCTGGACCTCGGCGCGCAGCTTGTCCAGCCTGCGCTGCATCGCTTCGTGGGCTTCCGCCAGTACCCCCTCGTCACGCGGGAAATGCATCAGCGCTTGCGGCGGCATCGTGTTGACACCCGGCTGCTGGTCGGCGACGAGCTGCCGTTGGGCGTCCGTGGCCCGTCCTTTCCGCACGGCTTGCCAAGCCTCGATGTGATCGCGCACGGCGGGAATCCGCATGGCCACCTCCCATCTCAGGAAGCCGCAGCCGTCGTTGGGGCACACCGCGATGCGTCGGCCGTCGGGCCCCGTGAGCTTGAATGGGTGCCGTGCGCCGGACACGTCCTGGAACCAGCCGATGCGCGTCGTGCCTTCCACGACGTGGTCGTGGGGCACCATTTCAAGCAGCGCGCGCTGCATGCGCGACCAGTCCTCGCGCTGAGGGGCCAGCTTGTGCGTCAATGCCATGAACGCGCTGCCCGGCGCGCTGTCGGCGTACCGCATGGCCGGCAGCACGGAGGGGAGCGGCTGATCGCCCGCCAGGATGGCAGACACCTGGCTGTTGCGCCCGCGTGTCAGCCGGCTGCCGCCGAAGAGGTCGAAGCGCCAGGGCTCGCCCTGGTACTGCAAGGTGCGCGCCAGCATGAAGGCGCTCAGCTTGCCCGGCAGCCGGACTTCGACCAGCGGCTGGCCGGTCAGGCGGGCGTAGAGCGAATACGGCTGATCGGTCTCGTCGTCCACCTTGAGCTCGCGTCCCTGCAGGTCGACCGTGACATGGCGGGTATCGCCGACGCCCGCCTTGACTGGCTGGACTTGCCCCGGCCGGGTGCGCATGCGCGCGTGCTCGCCGGTCAGGTCGAAGCGGGTCGGCGGATGGCGCTGCGTGATGGTCTTCGGATCCTTGCCGATGCGCAGATCCAGCGCATTCAGTACATCGTCGCCCGCTTCGATTTGCGCGATGAGGTTCCAGCTCATTTCCTGCAAGTCTGCTTCGATCACGTCCCGCGTGCGCACCAGCGTGTCGTTGACCCATTGCTGGAGGGCGGCTTGCCGGTCCTTGACCGTCTGGCGCGCGTCCTGGATATAGCGGTGCTTCCATTGCCGGGCGACTAGGGCGTAAGCCTTGAGGATCTGATAGAAGGTCAGGGCCGGGCCGCGCGTGCCGCAGGCTTCCTGCCCATCCGTCACGAGCAGGGCCGCCCCGATTGCCACTCGTTCTTCTTGCTGAAGATAGCTGTCGATCTTGCGCGCCACGATCGGCTGCAGGGTATCGAACGCCCGCAACGCCGGCACGCGATGCCGGACGAGTTCGGGGCTGCGGGCCAGCGGCAGCAGGCCGAGACACAGGTTGCCGATGGTTTCGAGCGGTTCGTCGCGCAGTTGCGTCTCGCGGCACAGCGTCGTCACCCGGTTCAGCGCAGGCCGGCTCAACGGGCGCAGGGACGGCAGCATCCGCAGGTTGGCGAACGACTTGAACAGCACGCCGATATGGCCGGCGCTCGAACGCTCGATGCATTCGGGGTGCAATTCGAGGTGGATCGCGAGGCGCTGGAGGGTGCTGCGGGCCCGCTCGAGATCCTCGCCTTCATCCTGGATCAGGCGCGCGAACGCGTTGCTGATTTGTGCCATGTCCACGATGTTGAACGTTCGCCATGGGTGGCTGGTGCGCCCCGGAAGGGCGGACAGTTGCCAGAACGCGCGCATGATTTCCGGCTCGCGCGGCCATTTCGCCAGCGCACTCAGGGTGTTCGCCAGCGATTGCGCATCGAGCGACGCTTGCAGCTTGGTGTCCGCGATGAGCCGGCCGGCGAGTTCGAGGGTTGCCAGCCGCGCCCGGTCTTCGCCAGGCCACTTGGCGAGCGCGAGCAGGGCATTGCCCACGCTTTGCGGATCCACACCGTCCCACAGTTGCGGTTCCGTGGCAACGCGTTCGGCCAGTTGCAGGGCTGCCTGCCTGGCCCAGGCTTCATCGGACCACTTGCTCAGTGCGATCAGCGTATTGGAGAGGCTGCGCGCGTCCAGGGCTGTCCATCGGCCGGCGGGTCCCGCCATCAGGTGCGCGGTCATCCGCTGCGCTGCAAGCGTGGCCCGTTGCTCACCGGGCCATCGGCTCAGTGCGCTCAGTGTATTGACCGCCTGTTGCCGATCCATGGCCTTCGGCAGCTTTGGTTCGGCCGCCACGCGATCGGCCAGCAGCAGGGCGCCTTGCCTTGCCACGTCCTTCTGCGGCCACTTGCTCAATGCGTTCAGCACATTGGCGACACCCTGTGCTTCCAGCGCCTGCCGCAACTGAGGCTCGGCCAGGAGGCGTTCGGTCAGTAGTAGCGCCGTCCGGCCGGTCTGTTCCTCGTCGGGCCACTTGCTCAGTGCGCTCAGGGCATTGGAGACATGCTGGGCAGTCATGTCGCTGCGCAGCCGCGGTTCCATTTCGAGCCGCCTGGCCAGCTGCAGTATCACCTGCTTCGACGCCTCGGATGCCGGCCACTTGCAGAGCGCGTTCAGCGTGTTGGCGACGTGCAGGGCCCCCATGGCCGCACGCAGCCCGGGTTCCGCCGCGATGCGTGCGGCGAGCAGCGATGCCGCCTGCCCGATCGTGTCGTCGTTCGGCCACTTGCTCAGCGCATTCAGCGTGCTGGCGATCTCTTGCGTTTTCAGCGCGCGCCGCAGTTTCGGATCCGCGACAAGACGCTCCGCCAGCAGGCATGCCGCCCGGGTCGCCCGCTCGTCGCCGGGCCATTTGCTCAGTGCATTGAGCATGTTGGCGACGGATTGCGCGTCGATCTTTTCCTGCAAGCGGGGAGCGGCCGCGATGCCGTCGGCCAGCATCAGGGCTGCTTCCTTGGCCCGGCTTTCACCGGACACCTTGCTCAATGCGTTCAGCCCGTTGGCCGTGAGCGACGCGTTAAGCTGCCGGCGCAGTTGCGGCTCCGTCGCCAGGCGGTCTGCCAATTGCAGGATCGTCTGCTTCGCCGCGTCGCAGTGCGCCCATTTGCTCAACGCGTTCAGCGAGTTGATCAGCTCCTGCCCCCACATCGACAGCCGCAGGTCGGGCTCTGTCGCCAGCCGGCCGGCCAGTTGCAGGACGACTTTCTCCGCCCGCTTTTCCTGCGGCCACTTGCTCAATGCGTTGAGGCAATTGGCGATGCCTTGCCTGTCCAGCGTTTCGCGCAGTCGCGGTGTCGCGGCCAGGAGGTCGGCCAGTTGCAGCGCGAGGCGCTTCGCGTCGTCATGGGTCGGCCACTTGCTCAGGGCGTTCAGCAGCATGGAGACCGAAACGGCTCCCAGCTTGGCGCGTACCGTGCCGTCTTCGAGCAGCCCATGGACAATGCGCAGGGTGGCGTCCCTGCACGATTCGCTTCGCACGTTCTTCGCGAGCGCACCCACCAGCGTCGCCGCTTGCCGGTCGCGCATCCGATCCAGGTCCCTGGCCTGCAGGGCCTGTCTGGCGATCCAGTCCAGCGCATCCAGGCAGGCGCCGCTGTCCGGGAACTTGCAGAGCTTGTTTGCCAGGTGCGAGTACGCGGCGGCGGGCTCGCCTTCGAACCACGGGGTATGCAGCAGGTAATGCGCGCACAGCTCGGCACAGGCGCGAATCTTGTGGCTCAATGCCGGTTCGATCTGCCCATGCCCGCAGTCGCCCAGTTTGGCGAGATAGTGGCCCAGCAGATCGAGGTTCGATGCGGGGTCGCCGTCCGGGATCAGGAATGCCAATGCGCGTCCGTAGCCGTTGCATTCGGCCAGGACGTTGTCTTGGGCCATGTCGATGCATCGTTGCGGGAAACCGATGCCGCTTTTGCGCCAGAGTTCATGCTGCTGCTGTTGTTGCTGTTCTTCGAGTGTCGCGGCCCGCTCGCCGGCGAGGTCGTATTTGCGATAGTTCAGCGCTTTCGACAGCGCTTCGCCCGGCGCCGAAGACGATGTCCGATTCGTCCGCGCAACGCCCGTCGGCGCATTCGCCCGGTGGGGCACGTCCCGTGGCCTGGCGCGCGGCGCGCGTGAAGCGTGCGATCCGGCCGGGACCGGGCCGTCACCCCTTGCAGTGTGAGCGGCATGGACGGGAGGGAGGTGTCGGTGGGGCCGAGCGGATTTCATGGTGTACGCAGTCTGTGCATCAATGGAAACGTGTGGCATCCCGCGTTTTCGTACGCGAGGGATGCCCTGGACGCTGCCGGGGTGGCGCGACGTATGGGAATGGGGGGCGGGGCTTCCGGCCACGCGGGCAATCGAGGCGTTTTGCGATCTGCCGGCGATGGGTGGGGCAGGCACGGCGCAGCCGACGACGGCGGACACGGTGAGTGCGCACGTGAGCCCTCGCGGTGGCCATGCCGGTCCGATGCCAGCCACGTGTGCCGGCACCTAACGATGCGGGCGGCTTTTCAGCGTGGCCGGATCGTCATCATCGGAAGGCGGCAATCTCACCGGCACCCTGTCTCGCAGTGCTTCAGCCGTGCCGATGTCGTTGTCCGGGTTGCCGTCGGCGATGGCACGGGGCATCGCGGATGCGCATGTCGCCCGATGGCTCAATTCAACGTAGCGGGCCACCGTTCGCCGTGACGGTATCGCGCAAGGTGGCCACCGTTGAATCGCTATGGTCGACCATTCGGCCTGTGCGCATCGGCGCGCGGATGCGAATGGCGAACAACTGCAACGCCGAGCCAGTATAAGAAAGGGAGGTGTATCGCTTGCCCATTGGCAAGCGAAATTCATGCCTCATGTACGAAAAAATGCGACCGCATTGGGCGTGCCCCCAACCGATTGCAAGCCAGTTGTCAGTTGAACGTGGTATGCGCCCGGTTGCATGCGTGTGTGGCATCGCGTGAGTGCCGACTCGGAAGGGACGTCGGAGAGCGCAGTCCCGGTCCGCGGAAGTGAAAGACCCCGCCAGGCTGGGTGCAGGGCGGGGTGGAGCGGAATGCGGAGCGGGCGTCTTTGCACTAGGGTCTGTCATCGAATTCCCGCGATGAGCGTTAGAAGTGTATGACTCGCAGATACGCCCTGACAGACGCGCAATGGGAGCGCATACAAGAATTGCTGGCTGGTAGGCGCGGCCATGTGGGAGCGCCAGCGAAGGACAATCGATTGTTTGTGGATGCCGTGCTCTATCGCTACCGTGCTGGCATTGCCTGGCGCGATCTCCCCGAACGCTTTGGTGACTTTCGGGTAGTGCATTTACGCCATATGCGCTGGAGTCGGCGCGGAGTGTGGCAGCGGGTCTTCGAAGCGCTGGCTCAACACGCAGATAACGAATACGCCATGATTGACGCTACGATCGTGCGAGCCCATCAGCACAGCGCTGGAGGAAAAGGGGGGCCGCTTCACAAGCCATCGGGCGCAGCCGAGGAGGCCTGAGCACCAAGATCCACGCAACCGTGGATGCGCTGGGCAATCCCACGGGCTTGTATCTGACGCCTGGGCAAGCCTCGGATCTGGAGGGTGCCGACGTCTTGCTCAAGGACACCGAAGCGCAGACGGTCATCGCAGACAAGGGCTACGACGCACAACAGCGCGTCGTTGAGCCGTTACTGCAGGCCGGCAAGGCGGTCGTCATCCCCAGCATTCGAACTCGCAAGGTGCAGCGCGAATACGATGCGCACCTGTACAAAGCTCGCCACCTCGTCGAGAACTTCTTCGCCAAGCTCAAGCAATACCGGGCCATTGCCACTCGCTACGATAAGACTGCCGCCGCTTTCCTCGGCGCCATCCATCTGGCCTCCGCTGTGAGCTGGACTATTTGATGACAGACCCTAGGGACTGGCGGTGGAATCCGGAGGAGTCGAACGCAGAAACCTCCGCACTGGCTTGCACTCAGCACCGTCGCTCACCAGGCTCAGCGCAGGGGAACACCGCGCACGCGTCGTTGATCATGCCGGCGACGATGCGCTCTTTCGCCTTGATGCTCAGGTCAAAGCAGCGTGCAGCGGCGCACCGGCGAAAAGCATGACCTTGGCGCTGCCGAGCGGGGCCCGGAGCGTGATCGCTCGAGGTGCGTCCCGGGCCGGAAAAACGGGGAGCTTGAGATCGTTGAGCCCGAAGCTCAGGCCATCCACCATCGCCGTGCCGAAGATCGGCATGACGAAGGCGCAGTGGCCCGCCGCGACGGGCACGACCAGTTCGGCGCCTGCCTCCAGCGAGAGGTCCAGCATGGTGACGTCGGTGGGCGGGTTCAGCGGGGAGCATGTGTCCCCGAAGCGGCCCACGGGGACGCGCACCTTGACCCCGGGCCGTTGCACGGCCGGCACGTCCTGCGGTTCCAGGCGCAACGCGAAGGGCGCCATGTCTTGCCGCTCGCGAGCCAGGTTGACGAAGATCTGCAGCGAATGGACGGTCTTGCCGGTTTCTGCCGGGACCTCTTCGTGGACGATGCCGCTCCCGGCCGTCGTCCAATGCAGGCCGCCGGGCCGGATCAGGTTGCGGGTGCCGATCGAATCGCGGTTGTCGATACCCGTCAGCGAACCCTTCGATGTGGCGATTCGCATGGGGCCATCCGAAGACTCTCAGCTCATCGCCCGCCCGCTGGCGTCGCTCGCGCCGCACCTCTACGCCTCGCCGGGGTACCTCGATCGATCGGGCGAGCCGCGCAAGCCCGCGGACCTGGAGCGGCACGAGTGCCTGAGCATCCTGAAGGCCGGTTCGTGGACGCTGCAGGACGGAAAGCGGACCGCGACGGTATCGGTCGGCGGGCGGTTCACGCTCAACAGCGTCGGCATGATCCGCCGCCTGGCGGTGCTCGATCTCGGCATCGTCCTGATGCCGGAAGAAATCGTCGCCGACGAACTGGCCAGCGGGAAGCTGCGCCGCATCCTGCCCGGATGGCACGGCACGCCGATGCCCGTCTATGCCATCACCGAAACCCGCCTGCTGCCGGCGAAGACGCAGCGCTTCATCGAGTTCCTTCGGGCACGCTTGGCGCGGTAGCGCCGCCCTATGCGGTTGCCCACGTATCCATACGACCGATCGCCTGCCGGTGCGAACGGGCAGCCGACACCCGCAACATTGGACGCAGCAACGGCACCGTGCAGCGCGGCGAGCATCTCGATTGGTGCGCTAGTGCGCGCACCGGCGATCGTTGCCTCGTGCTTGACATGCAAGTAATTGCTTGCCTATTGTTCATCCAACAGATGACTTGCATGCAGCCACCCATGGCCGAGCGCCCCGATGACACCGACCTATTGTTCAAAGCCCTGGCCGATCCCAGCCGGCGCAAGCTGCTGGACGTGCTGCACGCCCACGACGGCCGCACCCTCAACGACCTGTGCGAGCACCTGGACATGACGCGGCAGGGCGTGACGCAACATCTGCACGTGCTGGAAACGGCGAACCTGGTGGTCACCACGTGGCGCGGCCGCGAGAAGCTGCACTTCCTCAATCCGGTGCCGCTGCAGGAGATCTACGAGCGCTGGATCGCCAAGTTCGAGAAGCCGCGCCTCAAGGCGCTGGGTGACCTGAAACGACGACTGGAGAAAGACCATGACTAGATCGACCTTTGTCTACGTGACCTACATCCGCACCACGCCGGAGAAGCTGTGGTCGGCACTGACCGACGCGGAGTTCATGCAGCAGTACTGGTTCGGCATGCATTGCGAAAGCCAGTGGACGGCGGGATCCTCTTGGAAGCTGGTGTCCGGCGACGGCCAGCTCTTCGACGCCGGCGAGATCGTCGAGGCCGAACCGCCACGGCGCCTGGTGATCCGCTGGCAGCACCAGAACAAGCCCGAGCTCAAGGCCGAAGGCGAGTCGCTCTGCACGATGGAACTGGAACCCAGTGGAACGGCGGTCAAGCTGTCCATCACGCACACCATCGAGCGCGAATCGTCGAAGCTCATCGAAGCGGTGTCCGGCGGCTGGCCGAAGATCATCTCCAATCTCAAGTCCCTGCTGGAGACCGGCTCGGCCGTTCTGCAGGACCCTTACCCCGTCGAGCGCACCCACTCTGGAGCGGCGTAACCCCAGGCCGGCCGCGTGCGGCACGCAGCGGTTTGAAACCGTTGTCCGCCGCGCAGGCAGCACTGGCGGCGTTGCTCGAACGATTCGAGTCGGTCACGCATGACACGCCGATGCGTGTCGGCACCGGATTCTCCGTCATCGATCGGGGCAGGGCATCAGTGGTGCCGACGCGGCGTCTTGGTGGTCGACGTTGATGCGTGAAGAACAAAAAAAAATCGCCCACGATGAACGTGGGCGATGGAGGCTCGCTTGGGGGGAGCGAGGAGGATGGTGCGCAGATTCTCCCAGGATTCCTCACTCGCGCGCCCAAGTTGAAGAAATTTGAGACTGTTTAGTCACATTTTCGTCGCTGTTGATTTGCACGGAATCCTGACCCAGGATTTGCATCGAAAACTGACCCACCCCAAAGGCTGTTAGGTGTCGCTTTGTGCGGGTTGTTTGGCGGTGCGTTTCTCCTTCTTGGGCTGGGTGGTGCTGTGCTTGAAACGATAGCTATCGTTGCCGGTTTCAACAATGTGGCAGTGGTGCGTGAGGCGGTCCAATAGCGCGGTGGTCATCTTGGCGTCCCCGAAGACGCTGGACCATTCGCCGAAGCTCAGATTGGTGGTGATGACGAGGCTGGTGCGCTCGTAGAGCTTGCTGATGAGATGGAATAGCAATGCGCCGCCGGTCTGGCTGAACGGCAGATAGCCCAGCTCATCGAGGATCACCAAGTCGGCATACATGAGTCGCGTGGCCAGATGGCCTGGCTTACCGGAGGTCTTCTCCAATTCCAACGCGTTGACCAACTCCACAGTCGAGAAGAAGCGCACCCGGCGGTGATGGTGCTCCACGGCTTGCACGCCGATGGCGGTGCCGAGGTGGGTCTTGCCGGTACCTGGGCCGCCGACCAGCACGATGTTGTGTGCCGACTCCAGGAACTCGCAGCGGTGCAACTGCCGCACCAGTGCCTCGTTGGCCTCACTGCAACTGAAGTCGAAGCCGGTCAGGTCTCGATAGGCCGGGAAGCGCGCCACCTTCATCTGATAGGCCAGCGAGCGCACCTCGCGCTCGGTGAGCTCTGCCTTGAGCAAACGCGACAGGATGGCCACGGCCGACTGGTAGGCCGGCGAGTCCTGCGCCGCCAGGTCGCCCAGCGCCTGCGCCATGCCGTGCAGCTTCAATGACTTCAGCATCTCCAACATGACCTCATGCTGCATGATGCACCTCCCGGTCGCGCAGTCGGTCATAGCGGCCGACGTTGGCCTGCGGTTCGACGTGCAGTGCCAACGCCTGCGGTGAAGTGATTGGCGCCACGGGCTCGCCTTCCAGGAGGCGACTGAGGATGTTCAGGATGGTTTGTTTGGACGGGGCACCGGCCTCTAGCGCGAGCTCCACTGCAGTCAGCACAGCCTGCTCGTCGTGCAACAGCACCAGCGCCAGGATCTCGACCATCTCGCGATCGCCACCGGGTCGCTTGAGCAATGTGGATTGGAGGCGCCGGAAGCCCTCGGGCAGTTCGGCGAACGGTGCACCGTTGCGCAGTGCGCCGGGCTTGCGCTGCAGCACCGCGAGGTAGTGGTGCCAGTCATAGATCGTGCGCCCCGGATGATGGCTGCGGTCGATGTGCCGCACGTGCTCGGCAATCACTTGGCTCTCGGCGACGAACACGAGCCGATTGGCATAGACGCGCAGGCTGATGGGCCGGTTGGCAAACGAGGCCGGCACGCTGTAGCGGTTGCGCTCGAAGGTCACCAGACAGGTTGGTGAGACGCGTTTGGTGTGCTCCACAAAGCCATCGAACGGCTGCCCGACCGGCATCAGGTGTGGCCGCTCCAGCGACCAGGCCTCCCAGAGGGTCATGTCCAGTTCAGGATGGCGGGTCTGCTGCCACAGGCACACACACTGGTCAGCCAGCCAGTCATTGAGCGCAGCCAGCGAACCGAATGCCGGCAGGCGCTGCCAGATGCGGTGACGGCTGTCCTGCACGTTCTTCTCGATCTGCCCCTTCTCCCAGCCCGAGGCCGGGTTGCAGAACTCGGCGTCGAACAGGTAGTGGCTGACCATGGTGCTGAAGCGCAGGTTGACGTCACGCAACTTGCCTTGGCGCACGCGATCCACGGCGGTCTTCATGTTGTCGTAGATGCCACGGCGCGGGATGCCGCCCCAGGCCACAAAGGCGTGGTGATGGGCATCGAACAGCATCTCGTGGGTCTGCAGCAGATACGCGCGTAGGAAGAAGGCGCGGCTGTGGCTCAGCTTGAACTGGGCCACCTGCAGCTTGGTGCGCTCGCCGGCGATGATCGCCCAGTCCTCGCTCCAGTCGAACTGGAAGGCCTCACCTTCTGCGAAGCGCAGCGGGATAAAGGTGCCGCGCCCCGACGTGCGGGCTTGCTCCTGTTGTTCCTGGCGCCAGCGGCGAGCGAATGCGGCAACGCGATCGTAGGAGCCGGTGAAGCCCAAGGCACACAGATCAGTGTGGATCTGCTTGAGTGTGCGCCGTTGCTTGCGTGGCTTGTTAGCCTCGGTCTTGAGCCAGGCGGAGAGCTTGGCGGCATGGCCGTCGAGCTTGCTCGGACTGTGCCGAGCAGGATAGGCCGGTGCTGTGACGTCAGCGCGCAGATAGCGCCTGACGGTGTTCCTGGAGATGCCCAGGCGCCTGGCGATCTCGCGCAGCGGGATCTGGTCGCGAAGGTGCCAGCGTCGAATGATGCTCAATATGGCCACGTCGATCACTCCGATCTCCCGCTCGTTGCCGAGCGGGACAGTGTTCTACACGTGGGTCAACATTCGATGCAAAAACCTACCTCGGGTGGGTCAGGATTCGGTGCAAATCAACAGCGAGGGCCTCCCAGGGGGAAGGGGTCCTTCCTCCAAAAGGTGCAATACGGGGGGGACCAGCGCAGGACCTGCCCACCGTCGGGGTGCGAACCCAGGTTCGCACGGTACGCGCCGCCGACCACAACGATCCGGCTATTTCCTCCAGACCCGCGCCAACACTGCGTTAGCGCGGGTCTTTTGCTTTGTGGGCGGTGCGAAACCTGCCCCGCTGAGGTTCGCACCCCACAGGTTCGCACTCCACCCAGATCAGGTTCGCACCAATCAGCCGTGGGCCTGTGATGTCCGCCCCGCCCCCGCTTGCTTTGTTAACAAATCTTAATTTGAGTCGAGCAAGGCCGTGCGCCATCCGATGTCGGGTCAAAAAAGGCACGAAAGTGCTCTTGCGCGCGTTTCCCCTGCTCTGTAAGCTGCGCAGCCATAAAAGGGATGGGGCGATTCCTAAAAGGGTGTTTCAACCCTCATGACCAGGGCGATATTCAATGAACTAAATCTCTGGATTTAGTTTTCAGAGTATCCACCCGATTCCTTCACCGCTTCCCTCTGAATCAGCGCCCGTAGGTCGCCGCGCCCGTCCTGGTCGTGGCTGTGTCCGCTTGTCTGTCAATTTTTCGAGAAGTGAGTCCGAACGTGCCGCGAACCGAGTTGCAGAGTGTACTCATCCAAAACCGCCGCGCCATGCGCCTGGATTTCGGCCGCGCAGGAAGCGCCGCGGCCCGAACGCTGGTGCCGCAGTACGCCGAGATCCGCCAAGGACTGTGCACCGGCCTTCAGGCCCAGGTGATCTGCCTGTCGGAGCATCCCGATTTGCCTCAGCAGGCGTTGCTCGGCCTGCCCGTGTCGATCCAACTGGCGACGGACGACGGCACGCTGTACCCGGTCAACGGCATCGTCACGAACGTGCAGTCCGGCCAGTCCGACGGCGCGCTCACCTGCTATCGCCTGACAGTCGGTGATGCCATGTCCCTGATGCGCGGGCGTCGGAACATGCGCACCTTCGTCGGCAAGCGCGTGCCGGAGATTCTCGAAACGCTGCTGGGCGAGTGGCAGCAGCGCAGCGCCACGATGGGGCGGGTGTTCGATTTCGAGCTGTTGCTCGACCGCAGCCGGTATCCCGTCCGCGCACAGACGCTCCAGCTGGACGAATCGGACCATGGCTTTGTCGACCGGCTCACCCGGCACGACGGCATCTGGTGTTTCGTCAAGGCCGGCACGCGCGACGGCTCCGCCAGCGACACGCCGGTGCACACGCTGGTGTTCTGCGACGATCCGATGCGCCTGCCGCAGTCGGCAGCGGGCACGGTGCCCTACCACTACGGCGCTGCCGTCAAGGCGCGGGATGCGATCACCCGCTGGAGCGAGGCGCGCAGCCTGGTGCCCGGCGCCATCCGGGGGGCCAGCCCGGATCACGAGACCGGCAGGGTGGATCGGGTCGAAGTCGATACGATGATCGACCAGGGCAAGGCCGGCAACGACCTCGCGCGCCTGATGACGGATGCGGCCGTCGACCGGCCGCACGCGGGCGATTCGCGCGAAGACTACCAGCGCCTGGGCAGGCTGCGCATGCAGGCACACGAGCGCCGCGCCGCGTGCGTGCATGCGGCCAGCGACGTGCGCAACCTGACGCCCGGGTTCTGGTTCACCTTGCGCGGCCATCGGCAGGTGGACCGGCGCGAGGCGAAGCAGCGCGAGTTCGTGGTCACCGGCCAGCACCAGCGGGTCATGAACAATTTTCCCAAGGCGTTGGGCGAACAGGCGCGGGCGCTGGCCGAGGCCAGCGGCTGGCCCATCGACATGCGCGCGGACGGCGATGAGGCCGCGGTGCGCTACGAGAACACCTTCACCTGCGTGCTGCGCGGTGTGCCGCTGACCCCGGACTACGACCCGCGCATCGACCTGCCGCGCACCGAGCCGATGGGCGCCGTGGTCGTCGGCCCGCCCGGCGAGGACGTGCACTGCGATGCGATGGGCCGCTACAAGCTGCAGTTCGTCGGGCAGCACGCCGAAGACCACGCACACGCGCAAGGCGCGGGCACCAGCGGCACCGAGCGGGACAGCGCCTGGGTGCGGGCGGGCAACCTCTGGGCGGGGCAGCAGTACGGCATCAGCATGCCGCTGCGCGCGGGGATGGAGGTGCTGGTGGCGTTCGCCAACGGCGACCCCGACCGGCCGTACATCACGGCCGTCCTGCCGGGGTGGAACAACATGCCGGCCACGTTCAGCAACACGGGTTCGCTGCCCGGCAACCGGTACGTCTCGGGGATCAAGACCCAGGAGATCAAGGGCCCGGGTCACAACCAGCTCCGCCTGGACGATACGTCCGGCGAGATCAGCGGCCAGTTGGCCAGCACGCATGCGCACAGCCAGATCAACCTCGGCTATCTGACCCACCCGCGCGAGGAAGGCCGGGGCACGCCGCGCGGCGAAGGGCTGGAAGCGCGCAGCGATGCCCATGTGGCCTTGCGCAGCGGCATGGCGATGTTGCTGTCCGCGTGGCAGCGGCTGAAGGCCAGCGGCGAGCAGTTGGAGCGCGAGGACTACGTGCAGTTGATGCAGGACTGCCTCGACCTGTTCAAGAGCCTGGGCAGCTACGCCGGGCAGCACCAGGGCGTGGCGATGGATGCCGAGCCGCAGGAAGCGCTGGCATCCACCATCAAGGGCTGGCCCGACAAACCGGGCGCGGCCCAGGGCGATCCGGCCGCGCAGGCCGCCATCGGCATCACCGCGCCGGCCGGCATCAGCATGGCGACGCCCAAGGCGGTGGCGACCTATGCCGGGGCCAACGTCGATACCGTCGCGCAGAAGCATGTGCAGATCACCAGCGGCGAGCGCACCAACGTACATGCGGGCGGTGGCGTCTGCCTCTTTGCGCATCGGGATGGCCTCTCGGGCATCGCCAACCAGGGCAAGCTGCACTTGCAGAGCCAGGCCGACGACACGCAGATCGATTCGGCCAGGAACATCCACTTCACGGCGGCGGACGGCAAGCTCGTGGGCATCGGCAAGGAAATCCTGCTCATGACGCCGGAAGGGGCTTATCTGAAGCTGCACGGCAACACCGTTGAAGTGGGCGGGAGCGGTCCGTTCATTTCCAGGACCGTGGGCCACCAGTGGGAGGGGCCGGCCGGCATGCGCGCGGACCTGCCGAAGTTCGACCATGCCCCGCTGGGGCGGGTGCCCAAGCTGGTGCGCGATCTGGACGGCCATCCGGTGAGCGGCTACCAAGGCGAGATTCACAAGGCCACCGGCGAGGTCTTGCCGGGGCAGACCGATGCCGCCGGCAAGCTCGCGCCCATCGATAGCAATCAGCTTGCTCAGATGGTGGCCCGTTTCTTCAAGCAACCCAAGTAACCCCATTCAGAACACTCCGGAACAACCATGGCGGAATCCAGTGCAGCACCGCGTATCGAGGTCAGCAGCACCCCGTTTGTCCCGCTGTTCGACAAGAACAGCGAACTCATCTGCGTCAAGCCGTCGCCCCTGCCGGGCGTGGTGATCTTCGTGCATGGCGTCAACTCCGATGGCGAGTGGTTCACTGCCGCTGAGGAAGGCCTGTGCAAGGGCCTGAACCGGCGCATCGGCCGCCTGGACGATCAGGTGGACTATCCCCACGGGCAGTTGAAGCCGGCGCAGTACATTGAGAGTCTGACCGCCGATGGGTTCATCAACCCGGACATGGCGGCGGAAACCTACATCCAGCCCGATCCCTCGTTCTCGCCGGCCATCCACTTCCGCTGGGGCTACAAGGCCAACGGGGAAGAGCTCAAGGAGTTCGGCGACAAGATCTTCCTGAACGAGCAGGACTATTGGGGCGGTGGCCCCTTCGCCAACGGCTGCACCGCCCTGCCGGACCTGTGGCACGAGGGGCTGGACACCCGCGCCTTCGGCTTCATCAGCCTGCAAGGCATGAACCCGACCAACCGCCCGCTCTACCGCACCCCGCCGCGCGCCTATGGCGTGCTGGCCGCGCTGCGGCTGGCCAAGCTGATCGAGTCGATCCGCAGGAAGCAGGCGGACGTGCCCATCACGGTGGTGTGCCACAGCCAGGGCAATATGGTCGGCCTCACCGCCGCCTTCCTGGGCGACCGCATGCCCGAGGTCAAGGATCCCTGGGGCCGCAGCGGGCGCTGCGTGGCCGATGCCTACGTACTGGCGAACGCGCCGTACAGCCTGGAAGAGAATATCGGCATGGACAACTGGGCGCAGCGCGAAACGAAGGACAGCCGGGGCCGCTACGGCCGGGCAACTTACAGCGCGCGCACGCAGACGCTCAAAGCCTTCTTCGACCTCCTGCGCAAGCGCGCCGATGGCGAGATGGACGCCGCCGAGATCGACGAGGAGATGGCCAACACGCGCACCTCCGACAGCGGCGGCAAGCCCTTCAACGCGGCGGACGACCGCAAGGCGCATGGGCTGAACGGCAAGACCTATGGTCGCGTGACCTTGTACAGCTGCCCGCACGACCAGGTGATTTCCGCCACCACCGTGCGCGGCATCGGCTGGCGCGGCATGAGCGATGCCGAAGTGAAGGCGACCGGGGGCGCAGGCGTGTTCACGCAGCGGGTGTTCGCCTCGGGTTTCATGGTGGGTCAGTGGACAAGCGGCAAGCCCCCCGTCTATGACACGTGGAACGACGATTGGCGCCACGGCAAGGGCGAGACGAAAGGGTTCTGGTATCCGCCATCGCCGCCCGCCCGGTTCGGGCTGGTGCGAGCGCTGAGCGGCAATGAAACCGTGTGGGGCACGGTGGCGACCACGGCGGTGGCGCCCGTGCTGTACATCGTGACGTTCGCTACGTCCGCGCTCAACATGATGCGCGTCAACGCTGACCCGCCTGAGGGCTGGAAGGTGACAGCCGATGCCCCGCCGCTGGATGAACCCTTTGCGCCGCAGGCCAAGCGTTACGGTACGGTGGTGTCCGTGCAGGATGGTCATGCGCAAAGCGACTTCAATGAAGGCAACGACCCGCAGTCAGCGGCGCGCAATGCCGACAAGGCGGCAGAGGACAAGCGGGCGGACGACCCTTACGACACCTACCAGGGCAAGCAGGCCGACATGGCGGCGCAGGGCAACGTCAGCACCGAGGCCGCGCAGCGCTACGAAGACCATGCCATCGTGCGCATGCGTGCGCGGCGCGCCGGCAACCGTGCCTGGGTGGACGAGGACGGCCACGTGATCGGCGAGGACGGCATGAGCCAAATGCCGGAGGGCTACAAGGACTGGCAGACCAGGCAAGTGGTGGAGATCCTGGACAGCGGCAAGAACAACAACCCGTCCAACCACTCGACCATCATGACCAACCCGATGCATGCGGAGAAGGCGCTGGCTTATGACGTGGCGATTGGCGTGAACTATCTGACGCTCGAACAGATGAATGAACTGCGCATTGAAGCCGATTGGCGGTTCGGGGACGGATTGGATAAGGACCATCCGAACAAGAAATATGCGAAGTATTTCTTCACGGGCAAGCTCAACGACAAGTTTCTTCAGGAGTGGGTCAAGCACGACGAGGAGGCCCAAATGCCGCCGGGCATCGTGGACGAGCGGGAGGGCGGCATGCATCTGGTACTGGGGGCGGTGGCATGAGGGTCTTGATGGCAACGTGGCCGCGCCGGCTGGGGCTGGCGCTGGGTATTCTGGTGTTATCAGCGGGGTTGATGCTGGCGTGGATGGTGCACGACGCGCAGACGACACCGCGCTTTTACAGTGACGAGGAATTGATGAAGCGATTGGTAATCATGCCGGCCTTGCTGGCCGGTATCGTGTTCTTGTTCGGCGCGGCGCTGATGCAACGGTCGGTGCAAGCGGCCACCCCTAAGGCGGAAGCCGCGACCGCCGCGGCGGAACCGGCCAAGCCTTTCATGGCGCAGGTGGTTGGGCTGGAATGGCTGAACCCGTTACAACGGCGCGATTACCCGACCGAGTGGCAACTGCTGTGGACGTTGGGTCTTGTTCAGCCCAACAAGAACGACGACATGGTGCGCAAGAACCCCAAGAGATTTACGACACTTCAAAAGATTGTCGGGGTTGCCTTTGGCAATTGGGGGAAAGAGTCATTCGACGGCTATTACGAGAAATACATCACCAAGTTGCTAGTGCTGCTCCGTCAGCGTTACCTGATGAACTCGAGCTATTTCTACACGGTGGCCTCTGAGGACCGCAAAGAGTGGCGGGAACTGGCGGGTATCCGTGTGGAACTGGCGGTACCGGCGAACCGGCTCGATCCAGTCGAGACGCAGACCTATCTAAGCAAAGAGATGGTCAGCTTCTTCGAGATCGGCAACCGTTCCGCTCCCGACCTGTGGAGCCGCGATACGCCCCCCGACGTGCGCGTGACCCAGGGCGGCGCCAACGTCGGCTTCACCTCGCTCAATGCCGCGCTCGACTACCTGCAAGCCCACCCGCAGGAAAGCGTCTGGGTGATGAACTGGGACGCGCCCGACTTCCCGTCCAAGGAAGCGAAGATCAACGAAAACCTCGCCGTGCTCTTCCTGGCCGGCCCGGAACTGAAAACCGAGCGCGACCCGCTGGCCTGGATCGGCCGCGCCGCCACCGGCAACGTCAACGACTACGAGCGCAAGGCCGGCACGACCCGCGTGATCCAGGCGTGGAAGGCCACCATCGAGGCCGCAGCAAAGAATGCCGGCCGCAGCACTGAGGACATCCAGTACACCATCCACGACGCGGGCCAGGGTTCGGACGCCGCATCGGATCGCCTCGCGGGCCTGAGCCGCACGCTCACGGAAACGATGCTGGAGTTCGACTACCAGAAGCAGACCTTCAACACGGCGGGCCTGCTGGGTGACATGGGCGCGGGCTCGGCGTTGACCAACGTAGCGCTGGCGATTGCCCGCGCCAACCACCTGGGCGGCAGCGTGCTGGTGGCCGGCACGACCGATCCGGAGCATCCCACCGCCGTGGTGGTGGCCCCGCCGGCCAAGCTCACGCCCATCGACCCCGACAAGGACTGGTTCCGCGCCCGCGGTGAGAACAACGCCTACCTGCCATGGTGGGGCCATCGCCATGGCGAGAAGTACGGCACTGTGCAGGGCTATTCCTGGTAAGCACGGACGGCACGCAAGGTATCGTCCGCGTGGCGACGCTACGCGGGCTGTCCGTGCCGAAGGTCATCGTAGGCGAGCGTGGCGCAACGACGCGCACGGACAGCAGAGAGGGGGCATGAGGTCTCTGATTGCAACGTGGCCACGCTGGCTTGGACCGGCATTGGGTGTCCCGGTGTGATCGGTGGGGTTGATGCTGGCGTGGATGGTGCACGACGCGCAAACGACACCGCGCTTTTACAGCGACGAGGAATTGATGAAGCGATTGGTAATCATGCCGGCCTTGCTGGCCGGTATCGTGTTTTTGTTCGGCACGGCGCTGATGCAACGGTCGGCGCAAGCGGCCACCCCTAAGGCGGAAGCCGCGACCGCGGCGGCGGAACCGGCCAAGCCTTTCATGGCGCAGGTGGTGGGCCTCGAATGGCTGAACCCGCTGCAACGTCGGGACTACCCGACCGAGTGGCAACTGTTGTGGACACTGGGCCTTGTTCAGCCCAACAAGAACGACGACATGGTGCGTACGGACCCCAAGAGCTTTACAACTCTGCAACTTGTCGCTGATGTTGCCTTTGGCAATTGGGGAAAGGAATCATTCGACGGCTATTACGAGAAATACATCACCAAGTTGCTAGTGCTGCTCCGTCAGCGTTACCTGATGAACTCGAGCTATTTCTACACGGTGGCCTCTGAGGACCGCAAAGAGTGGCGGGAACTGGCGGGTATCCGTGTGGAACTGGCGGTACCGGCGAACCGGCTCGATCCAGTCGAGACGCAGACCTATCTAAGCAAAGAGATGGTCAGCTTCTTCGAGATCGGCAACCGTTCCGCTCCCGACCTGTGGAGCCGCGATACGCCCCCCGACGTGCGCGTGACCCAGGGCGGCGCCAACGTCGGCTTCACCTCGCTCAATGCCGCGCTCGACTACCTGCAAGCCCACCCGCAGGAAAGCGTCTGGGTGATGAACTGGGACGCGCCCGACTTCCCGTCCAAGGAAGCGAAGATCAACGAAAACCTCGCCGTGCTCTTCCTGGCCGGCCCGGAACTGAAAACCGAGCGCGACCCGCTGGCCTGGATCGGCCGCGCCGCCACCGGCAACGTCAACGACTACGAGCGCAAGGCCGGCACGACCCGCGTGATCCAGGCGTGGAAGGCCACCATCGAGGCCGCAGCAAAGAATGCCGGCCGCAGCACTGAGGACATCCAGTACACCATCCACGACGCGGGCCAGGGTTCGGACGCCGCATCGGATCGCCTCGCGGGCCTGAGCCGCACGCTCACGGAAACGATGCTGGAGTTCGACTACCAGAAGCAGACCTTCAACACGGCGGGCCTGCTGGGTGACATGGGCGCGGGCTCGGCGTTGACCAACGTAGCGCTGGCGATTGCCCGCGCCAACCACCTGGGCGGCAGCGTGCTGGTGGCCGGCACGACCGACCCGGAGCATCCCGCCGCTGTGGTGGTGGCCCCGCCGGCCAAGCTCACGCCCATCGACCCCGACAAGGACTGGTTCCGCGCCCGCGGTGAGAACAACGCCTATCTGCCATGGTGGGGCCATCGCCATGGCGAGAAGTACGGCACTGTGCAGGGCTATTCCTGGTAAAGGCGAACAGCCGGATATCACTCTCAGCGGAGATGTCTCTCGCATGCCGGCTGCCCATCCGATTGCGCGTGCATTCTTACCCGAGATCGACAACAGACAAACATCATCATGAAAAGAAGATCGCTGCTGACCACCGGTGCACTCCTCGCATGTGCCAATCTGACTGGGTGTGCAACGGCCAAGCTATTCGAGGATGACAAGTACCAGGAAACGGTCGATCGTTTCCTCGTGAGCGAGAACGGCAAGAAACTTGTGGTGCTCGGTCAGCGGTATCACTACATCCTGGATATGCCGGAGCATCTTCAGGCCGTCCTAGAGGCGTCGTACCGGCAATCGGTCACGGCGGCGTTCTATGGCTTCGTCGCGGACGGCGACAAGATCTCTGGAAAGTTCAAGCTTTACGTCCGTCGCGACCGGACCCGCATGACGGAGGGAGATCGTCAACGCGCACTGGTGGACGGATTTACGCAACATGGCGGCAACCTTGAGCTGGTCGGTTCGGTGAGCGGCACACGCTACCGAACGGATGGCTTCAAGCAGGAACAGGTGCCGTCTGCATTCAATGAGCCCTACAGGATCGACGTGGTTGAAACGATGACGTCAGCCGGTAAAGCCGTCCGGCTCCTTGCCACGCCGGTGACCCTCACGGTCGATGGCGTGCTCATGATCGGTGCGGTTGTGCTGTTTCCGGTGGGGATGACCCTCGCGAAACTCGCCGCGACTGGCATCGGCCCCTGACGGGACGCGGTGAGCGTTGCTGTTCTTGCAAAGACGAGCACAAACGGAGGCATTCAATGCGAGGAATCATTCGAGTGGGCGATTTCACCAGCCACGGCGGCCGCGTGGAAACCGGCGCCCCGGCCAGCACGGTGATGGGCCGCGCCGTGGCCCGCAAAGGCGATCGCTGCTCCTGCCCGGTGCCGGGCCATCAGGACTGCACGATTGCGGAGGGCGATGCGGCGTTCATCGTCGCCGGCCAGCCCGCCGCGTTCGACGGACATAAGACTACGTGCGGGGCCGTGCTGATGTCGAGTGCGCTGTCCTCAGGGAAATCTTGACCTATGCCATCACCTCAGAAATCTTCTGCCTCCCTTCCGCCCGAGACGCAGTCTGGTGAAGATGATTCACTCCTCGCTGAGTTTACGAGGAAACTCACCGAGTCTCGGCGCCTCTACGTGGTCGATCCGGCCACGGGGTCTGTGTCCGAAGAGCCCATCGTGATTGATGGACCGGGCAGCTTCGAATGCCGGGAGGGCGCGCGCATTATGGTCGAGAACGGTTCGAGGCAAAGCACGGAAACCTTGGTCGGTATCGTGCTGAGCAGTTCGATGGCCCTCGGAGGAAAACCTGTTCGTTGCTCCGGTGTCGTCCCCGGCGTCACCATGTCGGTCTCTACTGGACTGTTCAAGCTGCACGATGGGGAAGAATGGGACGGTGCGGTCGATGGAATGTGGAAGGCGATCCGTTCCAAGCTGGTCGATTGGCTGACCACGCGTTCGCCCTCGCCGGGCTTGACCATCGGGCTTAACTCCGGGGTCGAGTTCGAATTTGGCTGGGACGGCCCATATCGGATCGATGAGGGAGCCATGCAGATCGATATCCGGCACGATCCAGCCTTTGCCGCCACCTACTACAGGAGGCGCAGGCAGCGCCCGCTGGTTGAGCGGGCGGCAACCCGAGAGGAGGTCAGTCAAGCCCATGCCGCTACGATCAGCCGTCTGCTGATTGACGCACTTGAGAAATGCCGGCGAACCTGGGAGCCGTTGTTCGCGCGTTTGCCTGTGCCAATCCGGTACCGGGTGACAGGCGCTCTCGCCGCGTGGCAAACACTCTGGCAGCAGATGGATGTGCCGTCTCGGGAAAGCCTGATGACGGCATTGAGAACGCAGCCGATCCCCAAGTTGGTTCGCCAGTTCGCGGATTCTGTGGTCGGTGCCCTGCCGCAAGTGCAATCTGACTGGCCGCCGGGCGAACTCAGGCTGGTCGCATCGCAAAGTGCCGTCTGGCAAGCCTTCGAGGTTCGCAACGGCGTCTTCTACGAACCAACGCCGGCGTTGCACCGCTTGCTTGATGCATCCTTCGTCGCCGATGACGTGCCGGTCGGTATGCTGAAGCTGCCCGCCGAGACGCTGTGCATCATCCCCGAGCCGTCGAGCTGGAACCGTCCGAACGGAATCGAAGCGATTGTGCTTTTCAGGGGAGAGCAGTCGATCAGTCTCGCAACATGGTCGCACCCCGCAGATGGAAGCGAGGAGGCGGTCGCTGATCTGTTGAATCTGTCATCAAGCGCTCCGGACAAGACGATTCAGGCACTCCTGGACGACGTCTTTCGTGTGTCAACGTCGGGCGATGAGAATCTCAGGCAGCATTGGCGGGGCGCGCTCGACTACGCGATCAAGATGCTGCTGTATCTGACCGTGCGGGAGGCGCACGTCGTGCATGACCGAGCCTATACCGATGCCCCGAGGAACTTCAGCGGGCTGGGTAAGCGCAAGCGAGCAGAACGACTGGCTGAGATCGAGCAGTTGTACGACCGGCATATTGTCGGTCCGGCCATTCTGGATGCCGGGCCGACGCATGGCCTGTCCGCTGACGATGGGCATCGTGAGGTGCGAGGCCACTGGCGGCGTCCGCACTTCAAGATGCAACCGCACGGGCCGAATGCATCGCTGCGCAAGCTGGTGTTCATCGGGCCGACGATTGTGCGGCCGGATCGGCTGGGGTTGTAGAAATGCGGAGGCTCGCCTTGACTCTACCGCCTGGTTCCCCAAGACTGTAGCCGTCGCCGAACAGCGGTGACCGGGAGTGGTAACCCGAGCAACGCGCGGCGACCGGCCGGCGCCCTATCCGTAGCAAGCATGCATGCTTACAATGTGCATCGCGGGCCGGGCGGGGCAGCCTTCGGGCTGGCCGGTTTCTACGTTGCCGGTTCTCTCACCCCCGCCGTCTGGCCCGCCACCCCTCACGTGAGAGTGAGCGGCGGGCCTCCACCAAACGTAGAGGTCGCTATGCCTGATGTCCTTGCTCGTCCTGAGCAGCCAGCTTTCCCCATCAGTTTCGCCATCATCGGCCATACGGCGTCGGCAAGCCTTGTGCCTCGCCGTGCCAGCCGAGCCCTTCCTGCGTCCACTGTCCGGACGGAGGCAAGGCATGCATGAGCAGGAACACTCCCCGCAGATACTTGCGCTCGCCCGGCAGCGGCAGCTGATCGCTCAACTTGCGACACACGCAGGACGAATTGGCAAGCGCGCCAAGACACCGGTCATCGCGACAGTGCGTCAGCTTGATGTTGTGAGCGAGCAGATTTACACAACGACCGAGGACGCGTGCGCGCGTCTGCTGAATGTCAGTATCGGTCTCGTCGGCATCCTGCAGTTGCTCGACGTATGGAGTGACCGGGTTTGGGAATGCCGCTGCCTGCACTGCCTGTTGGTGCCGCTCAAGGTCGAACTGGATGGTGCATTGGAGGATGTGCAGCGGATGCTGTAGGCCAGTGGGCTGACAGCTTGTTCTTGTGGCCGGGGTAGATCCCGGCCACATTGGCGCTTATTCGAGATGCCCAATCACTTCAAGCTGCTGCTCGCCGTTCTCGAAGACGCCGAGCCATGCTTCGCGCTCGCCGGGGAAGACCTGCCGGATGGCCAGCGTGAAACCATCGCAGCCGCTCACTGCCGTGTTTGCGAAATCGCTGGTGTCGAATTGCGCTGCGCGCGCCAAGGTCGCGGCTACGGACCGCATAGCGTACTTAAAGAGATCGAGCAGTTTGTCCTCCAGCATGGCGTCTATGTTGCTGGACAGTACGTCATCAATCACGGGGGTTTTGAATCGCATGGACGTGAACATCTTGAACTCCGGTGTGGTTGGTGTGATGACATGAACGTATATGGACCCCTCCGCTTTGCACGAGATTTTTTGCTTTGGCTGGGCTGAAACACTTGCACTCGTATATCCGGCCTGTAACGGGAGCATGCTTGCCTCCCTGACCTTGATGGAAATTCGCGACTGGGGCCTCATCGCGCTGCCGTGGTCATTGCCACTGTTCATCTCTCAGGCAACCCAGTTGCGGAAGTGTCCGCTTTGCCATCACTCGAAATCACACTGCAAATTAGAGAATTCAGTCTTTTACGCTCGTGCCACGCCGTCATTCATCCACTGCATTCGCAACAAGCCAAGACGATTGCCGTTCTGAGGTACACGCGGCTATCGATAGTGGGCAGACACGCTCCCTCTATAGCGCCGTAGCGGCTGGCCGCTGTGGGTAACTCGGGTCGTAGGCGCAGTCTTTGGCTAACACCGCCCAGATCCGGCGCGCTGTCCGATGTGCCATGGCCACCACGACCTTGTTGTAGGTTTTTCGCTGCAACATCGCCTGTTGCCAGCCGGAGAGCTTGTCGGCTCGGTGGGCAAATCCCAGTGCGGCCCGCGCACCGTGCACCAGTAACCTGCGCAGATAGCTGTCGCCGCGTTTGCTGATGCCGAGCAACTGGTTTTTTCCGCCGCTCGAGTTCTGCCGGGGCACAAGGCCGAGCCAGGCGGCGAACTGACTGGCATTTTTGAAATTCCGAATGTCGCCTACCGAGGCCACGACTGCCGTTGCGGTGAGCACCCCGACGCCCTCGATCTGGAGGACACGCACGCATTCCTTGCTGGTGCGCAGTTGCGCCTCGATCTGCTTGTCGAATTCCTTGGTGCGTTTTGTCAGGTTGGCCAGCTCCAGGAGCATCGACGAGAAGGTCTGGCGCAGATCGACCGGCAGTGGGCTGTCCGGCGCGCGCTCAGAAGTTGCATCAAGCGTGTGTTGAGCTGCTTGAAGCCTTTGGGCACGATGATGCCAAACTCCGCCAGCAGGCCACGAATCTGGTTGGCCGCCGCCGTTCGCTGTCTGATGATGCCGTCACGGACCCGGTGCAACACGAGCACGGCTTGTTGCTCTTCCGTCTTGATCGGTACAAATCGCATGTTTGGTCGGGTGACGGCCTCGCATATCGCCTCGGCGTCCCGCGCATCGTTTTTGTTGGTTTTCACATACGGTTTGACGTATTGCGGCGGCATGAGCCTGACGGTGTGGCCCATTTCGGTCAAGCGTCGCCCCCAGTAGTGCGCCGATGAGCAGGCTTCCATGCCGATCAGGCAGGGTGTGAGCTTGGCGAAGAACTCAATCATCTGGCCACGGGACAGCTTTTTGGTCAGCATCACATGACCGGTGGCATCGGTGCCATGCACCTGAAAGACATTCTTGGCAAGGTCAATGCCAATGACTGCAATCGGGTTCATTTTGGTCTCCTGGTTGCGGTGAAGCCCACTACCGTACCCCTTGCGGGGACGGAGGGGTCCATTCCATTGCGCTGTTCGGCGACAAAGCCAAGCGCTATGCGCGTGGCGTTTCACTCACAAGAAGTCGTCAAAGGCATCGATGACTGGGTGGAATACGACGAGGCGCTGGGCATGGATACCGTCTGCCTGTATCGACGGGGACCAAGGTCAAAGAGCACCAGGGTCAGCCACATCGTTTCATGGCCTACTCGGCGGACGATATCTACCCCATTTCACCATTCCTCACCAGCCCGGTGCGGCGATTAGTGGCCTTATTCTCCGCATTGAGCGCGGAGAAAATCTTGCCTTTGCGGCGAATCGGGTGTTTAATCTCCGCATGGATAGCGGAGAAAAAATCTACATCTGGCAGGCCGCCGACTGGCCGGCCTGGCGCTACGACCTGTCGGCGCTCGCTGGGCCGTTGACCGAGGTCAGCCGCGCCCAGGGCGTGCTGCTGGGCCGTCTGGCCGACGTGGGCATGGCGCTGCGCGATCAGGCCAGCCTTGCTGCTCTGACCGAAGACGTGGTCAAGACCAGCGAAATCGAGGGCGAGGTGCTGAACGTCGAATCCGTGCGTTCCTCCATCGCCCGGCGTCTGGGAGTGGACATCGGCGCGGTCGCGCCGGTGGACCGGCACGTCGAGGGCGTGGTCGATATGGTGCTCGACGCCACGTCCCACAGCGCCGAACCACTGACCGCAGAGCGCCTGTTCGGTTGGCACGCGGCCTTGTTCCCCACCGGCTACTCGGGCATGAACAAGCTCGCCGTGGGCCGGTGGCGCGATGATGCCGCTGGGCCGATGCAGGTGGTTTCCGGCCCAGTAGGGCGGCGCAAGGTCCACTTCCAGGCGCCGCCCGCCGATGTGCTGCCCATCGAAACGGCACGCTTTCTGGCGTGGGCCAACGAAGAAGCCGGCGCACCTGCGCTCATCAAGGCAGGGCTTGCGCATCTGTGGTTCGTCACGCTGCATCCGTTCGACGATGGAAACGGACGCATCGCCCGCGCCGTGGGCGACCTGTTCCTTGCCCGAGCTGATGGCAGTCCGCAACGCTTTTACAGTCTGTCGGCGCAAATCCAGCGCGAGCGCAAGGACTACTACGACGTGCTTGAGCGCACGCAGAAGGGCACGCTCGACATGACTGGCTGGCTGTCGTGGTTCCTCGGCACGCTCGGGCGTGCCGTCGCCAGCGCGCAGACCACGCTGGATGCCGTGCTGGTCAAGGCGCGCTTCTGGCAACGCTGTGCGGGCACGCCGCTGAACGAGCGGCAGGTGAAGCTGCTTAACCGTCTGCTCGACGGCTTCGAAGGCAAGCTCACCAGCAGCAAGTGGGCAGCCATCGCCAAGTGCTCGCCCGACACCGCGCTTCGCGACATCACACAGTTGCTGGAACTCGGCGTGTTGAAGAAATCGCCCGGCGGCGGGCGTAGCACGGGCTATGAACTGGTGGGGCAGTAAACCCGATGGCGCGGATGTGGCGGTCAGGCAGGCAGCTTGCCGATCTTAAGAATTAAGGGTGCATAAGATCAGTTGTTTGGAATATTCATCTTTATTTCATCGAATTTCACGATTTCGAGGGATGTCCTTCACACGGTGACTCGCTGTGATCCGCCCCAAGTCTAAATAGGGGTGCCTGCGGCCGGCAGACCGGCCGCCATGAAGCCACCCCGTACAACAAGACGTTCGGGGAGTTTCATCGATGCGCCAGCCGGTACCGGCCCGCGCACGCGCTGCGCTGGAGCAGCCGCGTGCCGTTGCACAACAACAAGAACAACACTGCGATCGCGCAGGTACCGCTGACACCGTCAGCCGCCACGACCGCGCCAGGCGCTCGTTCGTGGCGCGGTCGATTGCTGCCGCCGTTGCACTCATCAGCTGGCTCGGTCCGGTGCAGGTCTCCTGGCAGGCCGCCCGGCAGAGCGCCGCCACGATTGCACTGCACGGCGCCGCCGCCTCGGATGGTTACGATAGCCCGTTCACGTCGTGGCTCACCACCGGCCGCCTGCTGGTGCGCTGGGGGATGCGCGAGGCGCAGGCCGGCGCCATCACCGATCCCACCGCGCCGATCCGCTTCACGCCTACCCTCACGCAGACCACGGGGCAAGGCGGGGGCGTGCCGGTTGTGAACGTCACGACGCCGAACCCGAGCGGCCTGTCGTACAACCTGCTGCGCTCGCTGACGGTCGATGGCATTGGCCTGATCCTGAACAACAGCCTGGCCGGCGGCGGCACGCTGCTGGGTGGCAACGTCGGCGGCAACGCGAACCTGGTCACGTCCGGGCCGGCCTCGACCATCCTGACGCAGGTCACGGGTACCGATCCGATTCGCCTCAACGGTACGGTGGAAGTGTTCGGGACACCGGCCAGTGTGATATTCGCCGCGCCCGCGGGCATCTACACGCAGGGCGTGGGCTTCACAAACACGCCACGGGTGACCCTGTCCAGCGGCACGCCGCAGTTTCTGAACGGCAGCGGCGCAAACGTTCCATTCGACCAGGCCAGCGCGGTCGGCTTCCTGGTCAACAGCGGGCGGATCCAGATCGACCCGGCGGCGGGCTCCACGGCCGGTGCCGGGATCGAGGGCACGGTCGGGGCGATCAACCTGATCGGCCAATCGGTGGGCGTCAACGCGCCGCTGTACGCGGGCAACCAGATCAACGTGATCGCCGGGAACCAGCAGGTCGCACCGGTGGCGACGGGCACGGGTCGGGCAGGCTCCGATTGGCAGGTGAGCGGCACCGGCGCCAATGCGGCGGCCAACAGCGCGAGAGCGCAGAACGGCCTGGCCATCGACGCGACGGCGTTCGGCGCGATGACGGCGGGGCAGATCAAGCTGATCTCGACGGCGCAGGGGCTGGGGGTGCGGGCCGCGGGGGACCTGGCGGCCAACACCGGCAACGTCAATATCGATGCCAACGGGGATGTCAGCGTCGGCAACGTGTATGGGCAGCAGGCGGTCGGCATTGCCGCAACGGGGGCGGTGACGGCAAGCGGCGCCGTGCGGGCGCAGCAGGACGTGACGATCGGGGCGGGCGGTGACCTGACCATCGGTGGTGCAGCGCAGGCTGGGAACAACCTGACGCTGACTGCGGGCGGCAAGGTTGCCGGCGCGGGCACCCTCACCGCCTCCAAAGCCATCGACGTCCAGGCGGGCGGCAGCATCGACGTGAGCGGCAATGTCAACGCGAACCGGATCGCCATGCAGGCCGCCGGCCGCGACGGCCTGGGTGATATCCGTCTGGGCGGCAACGTCGGCGCGCCGGGCGCGATCACCCTGAACGCCGCACGTGACACCACCATTGCCGGCAGCGTGGTGTCCGACAGCGATCTGAATCTCGCGACCCAGCGCAATCTGAGCGTGGGGGGCGTGGTCGGCAGTACCAAGGGCAATGTCAGCCTGACCGCGCGCACGGGTGCGCTGACGACCCAGGGCGCGGTCATCACGCCGGGCAATCTGGTCGTCAACTCGGGGACCGATACCAGCCTGGGCGGTCAGGTCAGCGCGGCGGGCACGGCCACCGTCAACGCGGGCGGCAACCTGAGCACGGCCGGCCAGATCGGCAGCAACGGCACGCTGACGCTCACGGCCGGGCAGAACCTCACCATTGGCGGCCAGGTCGGCAGCGGCGCCGATACCAAGCTGCAGGCCGGCAGCAACGTCACCGTCAATGGGGCGCTCACCAGCACCGGCGATACCAGCGTCATGGCTGGCCAATCGATTGCGCTGGCCGGGGATGTAGCCGCGGGTGGCAATGCGACTCTCAATGCCAGCCAGACCGTTACCGGCCCGGGCAATCTGAGCGCGGTCCAGTCGGCCAAGGTGACCAGCGGCAGCATCGATCTGGGTGGCCAGGTCAAGGGCAAGCAGGTTGCGCTGACGGCCAACGGCAGCGGCAATCTGGGTGACGTCCGTCTGGGCGGCGCGGTCAGCGCGCCCGGCAGCGTGACGATCTCGGCGACGCGCGACGCGACCCTGGGCAGCAATGCGATTGCCGGCGGCGATTTGACGGCCACGGCCGGGCGTCACCTCACGGTCAACGGCTCCGCCGCCAGCACTGGCGGCAACGTCAACCTGAACGCGCAGGCCGGGCAACTGGCCAGTACCGGCTCGATCGTGGCCTATCAGGGCGATGTCAATGCGACGGCCGGGCAGGACCTGAACGTGGGCGGCAGCGTCTACGCCGGCCGCAACGCCGCTCTGGCTGCGCGCGGCGGCAACGCTACGGTTTCGGGCAATCTCACCAGCCTGGGCAAGGCGAGCATCGGCGCTGGGCAGAACACCACCTTGAGCGGCCAGCTCAAGACGGGTAGCGACCTGCAGGCCAGTGCCGCCGGCGCGCTGAGCGTCGCGCAACTGAACTACGTGGGTGGCAGCGCCACGCTGCGCGGCAATGACATCACGGTCGGTGCGCCGGCGGGCCAATCCAATGCGGTGCAGGGCACGCTGGATGCGGTTGCTTCCCGCGGGCTGACGCTCGCGGGCAACAGCACCGCCAACGCGCTGAACCTCGGCGGTGCCACCATCACCAACCAGGGCTCGACACTCGCCGCGCAACAGGCGACCGTCAATGGCGGCACGGTGACCAATGCGGGCACGCTGGCCGCCAATCACCTTGCCGTCAACGCGACCGACGTGGTCAACCGCGGCACGGTGGCCGGCCAGGCCGTCAGCCTGAACGCGGCCCGCACGCTCGACAACGCCGGCGGCCTGGTGGTGGGCGCGCAGACGCTCAATGTCACGGCCGGCGCGCTCACGGGCAATCGGGGCGGGACGTTCTTCGGCGGCGATCTGACCGGCAAGTCGCCGACCACGGGCGACCTGAGCTTCACCGTCACTGGCGGCGCGGGCAGCTTCAACAATGCCGGCGGGCAGATCCTGGCCGGCAACAACCTGACGCTGAACACGCCCAATCAGGCCTTCGATCCGTCGGCGGCGACGGCCGGGACGCTGAATGCCAACCACACGCTCACGCTGTCGGTCCAGTCGATCAACAACACCAGCACGTGGAACGTGCAGGGCAGCAGCGTGGCGATCAATGCGGCCCAGGGCATTTTCAACAGCGGCACGATCCAGAAGGCGGGCAACCTGTCGCTGTCGACGGGCGGCACGCTGGCCAACAGCGGCCAGATCGTGGGCGGCTCAAACGTGGCGCTGTCAGCGGGCACGCTGACGAACACCGGCACGATCCACGCCGACGGCAATCTCGCGCTGGCGGGCAACATCCGTAACGCCGGCAACGTCGAGGCGCTGGGCGGTATCGCCGTCACCGGTTCCGACTACGACAACCGTGGCGGCAAGACCCAGGCCAACGGCGACATCAAGTTCGATATCGGCGGCACGCTTAATAACGTCGGCAGCGTGATCGGCGCCAACGGCAACGTGCACATCGCCGCGCAGAACGTCATCAACGACCGGACCGCGCCGGTGGATGCGGGCAGCAGCGTCAGCAAGGTGGTCAACGATGCGCTGCTGAACTCGACCATCATCGGGTCTTACGCGCCGATCGTCTCCGGTGGCAGTTGCGATAGCTGCAGCGCTTATGTTGCGGGTCCGCCCGTTAATGCCACCATCGGCGATCTGGTGCGCAATGCGGACGGCACCACCACGCTGTATCTCGGCTCGGTTGCCGTCAGCACCGAGAATGGCTCCGGCTTCGAGAGCCGCTGGTTCGTCGGTTCCAGCGGACAGACCATCAGCCCGAACGATCCTGGCCAGAAGAGGGTTCCCCTGCCGACGGTGGACCGGACGATCGTGCGCCAGGCGGACGGCACGGCCGGCCAGATCACGGCCGGCGGTGCGATGGATGTCACGGCCGCATCGGTCTCGAACAAGGGCGGGCTGATCCGCGCCGGCAAGGACGTGACGCTCAACGTCGGCAGCCTGGACAACAGCCGCTCGGCCACGCTGGTGAGCAGCCAGACGGATGCGGTCAATGCTGCGGAGTTCGCGGCGTTCCTGGACCGCATCAGTGCCATCGCCCGGGCGAACACGATGTCGTCGTTCACCAACCCGGCCTTCCTGTCGAGCAGCCAGTACCTGATGTTCGGTCAGCCGGATTCGCAAGGGTCGAGTTGCGATGGTTGCGTGGTGCCGCCGCCGACGGCGGTCGTTCTGGATGTCGGCCATGCGGCGAATGGTGCCCAGGCCACGGCGCCGGTCCACTCCACGGTGACGTACACGCTCGGCAAGGCGGGGCAGATCCTGAGCGGCGGCAACCTGTCGCTGGCCGGCTCGGGCGACCTCACCAACGCCGGCGACATCGCGGCCGCCGGCAAGGTCTCGATCACCGCGGCGGGCACCTTCACCAACCAGGGCACCTATGTGTCTTCGGTGACCACCACGTCGGGTTGCCTGCCCGGCGCGATCACCTGCCGGGAGGCCGGCGCGCACGTCGATACCCTCAATTACCAGCAGGCGCCCAACACGGTCGCGGCCGGCGACACCCTGACCGTCCACGCCGCGAACATCCAGAACCTGAACGGGACGCTGGCGGCGGTGGGCAACGTGACGCTCACGGCGGGCAATGGCGTGACCAACCGCGCCGGTGCGATCCAGTCGACGGCCGGTGATGTCACCATCGCCGCGCCGACCGTGGTCAACACGACCATGGCGCCGGTCACGCTGCACAAGAGCTACGGCAACAGGAACCCGAGTTACGCCGGCGGCTGCAACGCAGGCGGGACGTACAAGGAAAGCCAGTGCGCCTCGGACGAAACCACGGCGGCCGGCCCGGCCGGCGTGATCTCGGCCGCGCGCGACGTCAACCTGTCGGGCACCACGCTGACCAACAACGGCGCGCTGATCACCGGCGGCCGCAACGTGACGGTCAACATGGCCGGCAACGTCGACAACAACAGCATTGCGCTCAACGCCAACTGGTACGGCCACTGGGTCGAAGAGACCGGCTGGCTCAAGGGGGACAAGCGCCACGAAACGAACGGCGTGGCCGTGCTGGGCAACCTGGCCTCGGGCATCCAGGCCGGCAACGTGCTGTCGGTGACCTCGGGCGGCCGGACCGTCAACACCGGCAACCTGCTGGGCAGCACGGTGGACCTGAGCAGCGCGTCGCTCGTCAACGGCATCACCAGCCCGACCCAGCCGACGCCGCCCTCGGTGGCGGGGCAGCAGGTCATCTCGCTGGCGCCGCCGCCGGCACCGTCGGGCGCGCTGCCGACGGCAAGCAACACGGGCACCGGTCCGACCACGCAATCGGCCGATGCGACGCAGGCCAGCGTGACGCCGGTGCAGACGCCGGCCTGGACGTTCCAGCCGGCCATCGTGACGGCGCCGAGCGCGCCGGGCAGCACGCAGGTCAGCTGGCATTTCAACGCGCCGGCGGCCGGCAGCGCGGTGAGCACCTCCGCGTCCACCGTCAACAGCTCGACCTACGTAAACCCGAACCCGGCGACGGCCGTGCTGGCCGGCGTCACGCCCGACAGCCTGCTGTCGCAGCTGCCGCCCGCCCTGCGTCCGGGCGGCACGCCGTTCTACTACGACCCGTTCACCGAAAACCAGAAGCTGCAACAGGCAGCGCTGGCGCAGACCGGGCAGAGCAGCTTCGTCAACGGCCTGACCTATGACAGCCAGCACCGGCTCTCCGTCACGGACCAGGAGAAGCTGATCCTGTACGGCAACGCGGCCGACTACGCGAAGGCCCACAACATCCAGCTCGGCCAGGCGCTGACGCAGCAGCAGATCGCCCAGCTCGACAAGCCGATGCTGTGGTACGTGACGCAGCAGGTGCCGGACCCGAACTGCAACACCGTGGCGAGCACGGCGTGCGCAATGGTGAGCGCGCTGGTGCCGCAACTGTATCTGCCGGCGGGCTATGCGGACGCGATCACGCAACCGGCCGGCGGCGTGATCGCCGGCAGCAATGTCAACGTGAACGTCGACGGCACGCTGCGCAACAGCGGCCAGATCACGGCGGCCGACACGCTCAACGTGCACGCTGGCAGGATCGACGCCGCGCCGAACGTGGTCAACGTCGGCACCTCGGCCTACAAGGTGGAAGGCGGCTGGCTGGAGGTGAGCGGCACGCAGGTGCAGCCGGGCGGGTTCATGAGTGCGTTGCACCTGAACGTGACCGCCAACTCCATCAATGCGATCAATGAGGCGTTCATCGTCCGGAACCCGGACGGCACGACCAACCAGGCGGCGAGCGATGCGCTGGTGGCGCAGCTCAAGGCGAACCTGGGGCTGAACTACACCAGCGGGACGGTGAAGGACGATATCCACCAGAACTTCATCAAGGAAGAAGGGCCGCTGCCGAGCTGGGTGGGCGCAGCGGTGGCGGTAGCGATTTCGATCATCACGGCGGGTGCCGGCGCGGGGCTGATGGTCATCATGATGGCCGGCATGCTGTCGAGCGCGGCGAGCCAGGTGCTGACCACCGGCAAGGTCAACATGGGGCAGGTCATCAAGGCGGGTGTGGTCGCGGTGGTGACGGCCGGGCTCACGCAGGGTGCCTTGTCTGCGCTGAACGTGAGCAGCGTGGGTGCCTCGACGATCGGCAACAACATCTCCACGGGGAACTGGGCGGCGGCGCAGTCGAGCCTTGGCAGTTACCTTGAAGGCGCGGTGGTGCATTCGGCGATCAGCGCCGGCGTGAGTACCGTTGCGTATGGGGGGAGCTTCGGGCAGGCGTTTGCCAATGGGATGGTGCAGTCTGCTGCTGCGCTGGGGGCCAACGCGATCGGGGCGGAGATTCCTGGCATCGGCATGGCGAATGCCAGCGCCTCGTCGATTGCGTTGAACGTGGCTTTGCACGCGTTGCTTGGATGTGCGGCAGCCAGCTTGTCCGGTAACGAATGTGCTGGTGGCGCTATCGGCGGTGCTGTCAGCGCACTGGTGGCAAATCCGATAGCGGCGGCTGTCACGAATGGGCAGGGGCATCCGACGGATGCACAACTGGCGGCGATCACGGCGCTTTCAATGATCGCCGGTGGTGGCGTGGCCGCAGCGCTGGGGCACGATGCGCTTTCCGCAGGAACTGCGGCACAAAACGAGGTTCTGAACAACACGTGCGGCAGCGAGGACCCGAACGGCTGCGGCAAAAAGTACGCTGCTGCGGGCGCCGTTGTGGGGGGCGCGATTACGGCGACTGCTTCTGTCGGCGTAGATGTTGCGACTGGAGGCTTGAACATCCTTGCGACTCCGGCGGAGGTTGCTGGTGGTTCCGCGCTTGGCGGAACGGTTGGTGGCCTGTATGGGGCGTTTTTGGATGGGATTGAGGGTGGCAGGCCGCTTTTCAGTTCGGGGAATGAAGGGGATGCCGCTGCGACCGGTGATGCGGCTAATGGCAAAGCTGGTGACGACGGTGCAGGTGAGCCTCGAGCTGGTGAAAAGGGTGGTCAGGGCTCTGGCAAGGACTTTAGCGAAAAGATAAAGGATAAAGTTCGGGAGCGGGATGGGTATAAGTGTGTTTTCTGTAAAATTGAAACAACTAATAAACCAGGTCCGGATCGCTCTGAGATTGATCACGCGGAGTCGAAGAAGAATGGCGGAAATAATTCTGAGAACAACGGGCAAAACACCTGCAGAACCTGCAATCGACAGAAGGGCGGGAAGAGTACTGTAGAATATTTGGATTGGCTGAAAAAATTATTGGGTAACTGATGGAAGCAGACCTGCATAACTTGGTTGATGAAAGAGAAGGTGTCTTCAAGGTAGTGGTTTCTTTGCCAGAGGATGCCTGGCACAACTTTTCATCAGAGTTGCTTTGGGCGGAGGCGCTAGAGGATGGGACCATGCGTGTGCTGAATACTCCATTCTTTGCTAAAGGTTTAAGCTATCAAGATGTTATTTCAATAAAAGTTGAATCTGATGGAATTTTTTTCAACTCAGTCGTATCGAGCGGGGGACACTCCACCTATCGTCTCATTCGGAATGAGTCTGTCGATGACGAAATTTTCAAGGGAAGGTGGGGTGGCCTGGCCGAGCTAGGTTGTACATACGAATCCTTTTTGATTGGATCTGCGTATATGTACGCAATTGATGTCCCACCCTCGACCGACGTACGAAAGGTCTACTCCTTGCTGGAAGCGGGTGAAAAGGATGAAATATGGGACTTTGACGAGGGGAAATATGCCGGATCGAATTATTAATCCGGCATCAATGCACTTGAATCAAGCCGCATAGCGGATAGGCTCATGCTCAAAGTATTTTCTGACGCGTGCGGGTTGCCGCTGCACGCTTCGCAGATGGCTGGAAGTTGCCTTGACCAACTGCAGCTTGGTTCGTGCCGGCGCGAGCTTGGTGACAGCCTGCTTCAGGTCGGCATTGAGCATCTCATCCGGGTTGAGCTCGGGGCTGTAGCTGGGCAGGTAGAACACTTCGATGCGTTCCTTGTTGGCTTGCAGCCACTCCTTGACCGGCTTGGCGTGATGCACGCGCAGGTTGTCCAGCACGAGGAAGATCTTCTTCTTGGCCCCGCGAATGAGCCGTTGCATGAAGTCGATCAGGATGCCGGCATTGAGCGCGCCATCGAAGATCTTCCAACGCATCTCGCCCTTGTTGGTGACGGTGGAGATCACCGACAAGCCGTGCCGCTTGTTGCTCACGCGAACCACCGGCGTTTGCCCCCTGGGGGCATAGCTGCGCCCGCGCACGTCGTCGCTGCGCAGCCCGCTCTCGTCGCCCCAGTGAATCTCGGCGCCTTCGGCTTTGGCCCGCGCAGCAATGACTGGGGAGTCGTGTTCGAGCCATTTCTTCACCGCCGCAGGCGACTGCTCGTATGCCTTGCGCATCGGCTTTTGCGGCGTGAAGCCCCAGCGCGACAGGTACAGCCCCACCGTGCGTACCGCCAGCCGAATGCCGAAACACTGCTCCATCAGTTGGCCCACCGCCGCGCGTGTCCACAGCGCGTAGGGCATCTTGAGCTGGTCCGGTGTCTTGTCGGCAATCAGTTGGCGCACCAAGAGTTCCTGCGTCACGTCCAACGACCGCCCCTGACCTGGCTTGCGTCCTCCCGGCGCGTCGCGCAGACCCTTCGCTCCCAATGCCTGGTGCCGCTTGCAGATGTCGAACACGCCCGTGCGGCTCAGCCCGGTCAACTCAGCGATTTCCTCGTACGTGCGCCCTGCGCGACGCAGCCGGATTACCTGAACTCGCCTCTCGTGCCTCGCCTCTGGCGACAGCGTTCTCATGTCGGTCGTTTCCATCTCTCCGACATCAGGGCGCAAACCGAAATTTCAAGTCCATTCATACCGAATCAATAGCGTCGCTGCTATTGATGCGGCGTTGTTCAGCTTGAGTAGCTACCATAGCCCGCAGAGCATCGAGGTGGTGCTGGGCTGCTGGATGATGAGTTCGGTGCGGACGACTAGCTCGTCGGAAAACGAGGGATCTGCATCTTGCTTCATGCACTCTCACATGCGAGATCACAATAGCTCGCCGTTTCGGATAACCCGGAAACTATGTGCATTTATCAATCGCGCAGTTCGTGCGGTGACCCGAACATCGCCTGAACATTGGACAACATCTTTGCGGCCGTGTGCATCCACTGCCTGCTGATACTCGCTCTCGTCCAGTTCAACTGATACGTTTTTATGCTGTCCGTTGAGAACGGTAGCGATCGTAACTGTGCCTCGCTGCTCAGCCACTGGCCGGTCGAGTTTCTCGATCGATCCCGTGATCGTGCGATCTTGCAACGTGTAGTCTTCACGCTTGTAGTAGGCCGCAGCCTCAGCCACGCGCTCCACCTTGTCACGGTCGAAAAGGAACGTTGATACGCGGTTCACCTCTGCGCTGGCGCCAGCTGGGGTGATGACCACTTCAAATCCTCGCCGTATGTTTGCGCCGCTCAGCCCCACCAGCGCGTCGCAAAGATTGGCGCTGACGCCGTTATTTACTGCCTCTTCATACGCCACAGTATTGCCGCCGTTGCTGACTGCCTGGATGGCACTATCCAAAGCCCGAAGCCCCGACGACAGAGTGGCAGTCACCAAATTTGTTATTGGAATCGACGGCAGGCCCAGTTGATTGGTTTCCTGTGGCGGCACCGGTGCGATGATGTTCACGACGTAGCTGCCGATTTCTGTCTGGCCCAGCCGCAGCGTCTTGATGTACTCGGTAGCTTCCTCCGGCTTGCGCCCCATGAACTGACGACGCTTGGACAGGGACGCACAGGCAGCAGCCTCCATGAGGTCTCGCGCCCGCTCGTTCAACAGCACACCGTCGTCGAGCGGGATCGTCCCGCCTTCGACGTCAATGTGAAACACTCGAACACGGATTCGGTCGGCAAAATGCCCCAACACATCGGAGATTACATCGATGGGCGAGCGTGCCTCATACGCGCCGAGCGCGTCGACAGCATCGTACAGTCGGTCCTTGAAATCCTTTGCGTGAACCGCAATGGGCAACAGGATCTCGACGTCCTTCCGTTGGGGCTCGGGCCGATGCCAGATAGATGCGAGAGAACCAATGCTCCCGTCGTTCGACCAGCCGCGCAGCGTCAAGTATGCCGATAGCTGGTCTGGTGTGATGTCGGCCAAGCGCCTGAGGATATCTTCGCGACTCATAAGCTTCCCTGATTACTGGCCGCAGTCATCAGCTGAATCAGGCTCTCGGTCGTCAACCGCTGGGACAAAGGCACGTCGACGGTGACGGTTGTTTTGTTTGTGGAGCTCGGGTGGTCGCGCAGCGACAGGTAATAGCAGGCGTTATGCAGCGCCATATGCCCGGGATGATGGTTCAACCATTCAGCAGGTTTCTCGGGCACCACCAGCACCGCAAGGTAGCGAGGGCATATCACATCGGTACCGCGCAGGTCGTCGTAGTTCTTCCGGGAAAGCGGGAACTTGATCACATCGCCCGACACGAGATCTTGGGACGTACATTTGAGCTGCAATTGCACTCGTGGGTTGCGGACAATCCCAACGAATCCGCGAGCGCTCAGTTCCAAGTCAATACTGTCGTCGTCGACCTCGAGCTTGCCCGGATTGAATCCGGCTTGTGCGGCGATGGCATGCACATACGCAATATTGAACTGCTCCTTCTGAATCGCCCCGGGATTCGAGGAGGCTCCAACTCTTGAGAGAATGGAGCCATGAACAAGACAAACAAGTTCTCACCCGAGGTGCGCGAGCGCGCCGTGCGCATGGTGCAGGAGCACCGAGGCGAGTATCCGTCGCTCTGGGCGACCGTTGAATCCATCGCACCCAAGATTGGCTGCGTACCGCAGACGCTGCTGGACTGGGTCAAGCGCGAAGAAGTCGACAGCGGGGAACGCGACGGCCTGACCAGCAGCGAGCGCGAGGAGTTCAAGCGGTTGCAACGCGAGGTCAAGGAATTGCGCCGCGCCAACGAGATTCTCAAGACGGCCAGCGCGTTTTTTGCGCAGGCGGAGCTCGACCGCCGACTCAAGTCGTGAAGGCATACATCGACCGCTATCGCGATGCGTACGGGGTCGAGCCCATCTGCAAGGTCTTGCAGATTGCCCCGTCTTGCTACCGGCGCCACGCGGCGCGGCTTCGCAACCCGGCACTGCGCAGCCAACGTGCCCAACGCGACGACGCGCTCATCCCAGACATCGAGCGTGTCTGGCATGCCAACTGGCAGGTCTATGGCGCCGACAAGGTCTGGAAGCAGATGAATCGTGAAGGCATCCGTGTTGCGCGTTGCACAGTCGAGCGCTTGATGAAGCGTCAGGGGTTGCAAGGCGTGCGTCGCGGCAAGGTGGTGCGTACCACGACGCCGGACACTTCGGCGCCATGCCCATTGGACCGGGTCCAGCGAGTGTTCAAAGCCGAGCGGCCCAACCAACTGTGGGTGTCGGACTTCACCTATGTCTCGACCTGGCAGGGCTGGCTGTACGTAGCGTTCGTCATCGACGTGTTCGCACGGCGTATCGTGGGCTGGCGCGTGAGCCGCACCATGCGTACGGACTTCGTGCTGGACGCCCTGGAACAGGCGTTGTATGACCGCCAACCGGCTAGCTCCGATGCCTTGGTGCACCACTCCGACCGTGGCTCGCAGTATCTGTCCATTCGCTATACCGAGCGACTGGCCGAGGCCGGCATCGAACCCTCGGTCGGCAGCCGTGGCGACAGCTATGACAACGCACTGGCCGAAACCATCAACGGGCTGTACAAGGCCGAGTTGATTCACCGTCGGGGGCCCTGGAAGTCCAGGGAATCCGTCGAGCTGGCCACCCTGCAATGGGTGCACTGGTTCAACCACATCCGACTGCTTGAGCCCATCGGGTACATCCCGCCGGCTGAAGCTGAGGCAAACTACTGGCGGCAACTCGCCAGCGAGGCCGCTGTAGCGGTCTCAACTTAAACCAACCGGCCTCCTCGAAAGCCGGGGCGATTCATTCTGCTTCCCAAGGTCCATGGAATCTAGCCTTTTGTTTTCGTGCGGCCTCTACTCGCTTCGGTTGGAGTGCGCTGGTTCGCCACAATATTACTCGGTTGCCGGCGACGATCTTCGTCAGCCTTTTTCGACTGCGAAGTGCGTTGGCTACCGAACAAGGATGTACTCGACCACTGGCGAGATCGTCGCTACCCGCACGAGGTAAATCGACCACAGGGTGATGCTCTATGGCAAGCAGTGGTGCTTTGACAATGCCAGGTAGATACTAGCGATGTAGCTGCCGGAACGTGGTGATGTCTCAAGCCGTCACGTCCCCAGTACTACTGTGTTACTAACCTTTTAAAAAGTATTGTCATGCTGCAGCGTATTGGCACTCCGGCTGACGAAAGAACGACTTGACTAACTCAGGTAGTCGTTGAATACGGCGCAGCGCACTCAGCGCCAATTTCTTCATTTCGTTCTTTCCCTGGACCAAGCGCTTGGATACTTGCCGCTTCACGTGCGCCCACACCTGCTCGTCCGGGTTCAGGTGTGGAGAATACGGCGGCAGGTAGAACAGCTTGAGCCGGCCTTGCTGGCTTTCGACGTACGTTCTGACCGGCTTGCTCTTGTGCACCGGATGCCCGTCCACCACCACAAAGACAGGCTTGGTCGCGCCAATCATCAATCGTTTGAGAAACTCGACAAACACCGTCGCGTTGACCGAGCCGTCATGCACCATGAAACGAAACTCGCCACGTGGGCTGACTGCCGAGATCATGTTCAGCGAGAAGCGCCGGCCGGTCACGCCAACCACGGGGGGCTGGCCACGCGGCGCCCAGGTGGTACCAGTGTGGTAGTCCGAGCGAATCCCAGACTCATCCGCAAAGTAGATTGTTGCCCCCACGGCCCGTGCCTCAGCCCGGATCTGCGGATAGGTCTCCGATTCCCACTGTCGCACCAGCGCAGCGTCCTGCTGCCAAGCCTGATAGAGGGGCTTCTGCACACTAAACCCCAGCAGCTTCATGATTCGGCTGACCGAGGCCAGCGACAGCTTCTTGCCAAACTCGCGATGGATCAACTCAGCGATCAGCGACAGGGTCCAGAGGCCGAACTCGAACTTGTACTGCAGCGGCGTGTTGTCCCTGATTGCCTTGGCCAGCCAGCGCATCTCCTCGGCGCTGATCTTCGGTGGGCGGCCAGGGATCGGTTTGGCCAGCAGCGCCTTCTGCCCGCCGTTGGCAAAGTCGGCCAGCCAGCGATAGACGCTGCGCACATTGACACCAAAGGCTGCAGCCACGCTTTCTACCGTCTGGCCTTCGCGAATCGCCTTGACTGCCTGCTGCCGCATTACCTGCAAGGTTTGGTGTTCGATCGACCGAGCATCCGAGTTTCGTTTGCATTTCATGCAAACATTGTCTCACATGACATTACTTTCCAAAAGGTTAGTAACAATTACTCGTTTTTCCGGCCGCAGCACGGGCACCGTTCAAGACAAGTAAGTAGCGCGGCAGCAAGCTCCAGTCGCAACGTTGTGATGGAATGCGCCACGTGTCGCAGCTTACGCAGTGGCGCCCCGGGGCCGGAAGCCTTCGGGTAAGGAAGACACCTCGCCGAGTAACCGATGAGCTGGAGTTTTTTTTTGCACCACCAAACGTTCCGTGACGAGAAAGCCGTAAGCCGCTATGCACAGCGTCGCGTGGTGGTGAAAGCCGCGCCAGCTGCGTCCCTCGAAATGCCCCAAGCCGAGTTCCTGCTTGAGCTCCTGGTAATCGCGCTCAATACGCCAGCGCAGTTTTGCGAGTCGCACGAGTTCCTTGATTGGCGTATCAGCCGGCAACGTACTGAGGAAATACTTGGTCGGTTCGACTTCTGCCTTGGGCCACTCGATGAGCAACCATTGCTCCGCGCTGGCCTCGCCTGGCCGGGCTGCACGGGAGGCGCAATGCACCCGTACCGCCGCAAAACGCGACGACAAGGCGCAGTTGGTGCCTTCGCGCCACGTGACAGTGCGAAAGCGTCGCGACGGCAATTGCATGGCCAGCTCCTTTGCTTGCAGCGGCGCCAGCGCTTGCGACTGCAAGCTGACCGTCCCGGTCACCCCGACCATATAAGTGAAGCCCATCGCCGTGAGTTGCTCGCGGAACTCCGTGCTCGCCCCGTAACCGGCGTCAGCCAGAACCAGTTCGGGCAGCGATCCCACTTCGCCGAGGTTCTCAAGCAGTTGCAGCGCGAGCATCGGCTTGGTGACGAACTCCAGCGCCTCGGGCACTTTGGCATGCTTACGCCGTTGTGGGTCATCTGCCCAGCTTTGCGGCAAATACAGTTGGTAGCGCACCGGCAGACTGAAGTGTTCATTGGCAAGCGAGATGCTGACCGCGACCTGGCAGTTGTCCTGCTTACCCAATTGGCCGCAGTACTGCCGAGCGACCCCGACCGAGTGCTTACCCTTCTTCGGAAAACCGGTATCGTCAATAATCAGCGCCTCTGGCGAACCCGCGCGCCGGCTAATTCGCTCAAGTACGTAACTGCGCACCGCATCAAGCACCAAGTCGTCCGACCACGGCGCATCGGCCACAAAGTGATGCAGACGTTGGTGTTCCGAACGCACCCGCTCTGGCGACAAATGCGCCGCCATGGGCTCAACGCTCTTACGCTTAACCGGCAGCATCAACCCCGTGCAGTAGCCACGAAACGGCTCGACACGGTCAGCGTGTCCAAGCGACCGGGCCATCAGAGACACGTACTCCTCGAACCGCTTCGCAGAGATTTCCATCGCTCTCCTCATAACGCAGTTGAAGACACGCGAATAGTGCCTTATTTTTTAACACAGTAGTACTAGGCGGTTTTGGATGGGTGGCTGATAGGTTGTTGGGGCGCAGCAGCCCACTGGGGCACGTGTCCGGATGGGGGCATCATGGAAAGCAAACCACTACAGCGGTTGGTGTTCGGTCATCGCCCGAGAGGTATTCAACGGGTTTTGACAGACCACAGCCATGACATTCTTCGCATGAAAGCGTGCCTTCATGAGGCTGGCTACCAAGTTAGCGACGAAGATCTGGCGGCAGCGTGGCTATCTCAGTCTGAAGGGACCGTCACAAGGTGGCCCACACTACCAGCCAGCAATCATCAACTGCTCGCCACCCTGCTGGAGCTTAAGGGGCCGCTTTTGAGTGTTGTTTCATCTCATCCTTCACCGCGCCGCGTATCGCTTGGCGACGTTGACGACGGGAGCGGAGACCAGATTCTCCCACTGCCAGATCACTTGGTGGCAACGTTGGGTTGGTCAACGGACGATCTCCTAGAGATGAGCCGACTGCCGAACGGGGATGTTCGTCTACGCAAAGTTGCCGATTCGCCATGAAGGGCCAACTACAGCTCCAGAGCGGCCGGCCGAAGTCCAGCCACGTCGCCCCGAAGCTATCGGATAACAGAGAAAGTGAGCTTTGCGTCAAGTGCGTGAAATGCGCGTGCCACAGGAAATGAAGGGTATCCACGTCTCATGGTTAGTGCCGCCTATCCAGCAGCTTCCTCCGGCATGACAACCAAAGCGTCCGGCCATTACCCCGACGGAGGGCATTGTCAAATACCTTGCCCATACAAGAAAATCACCGATGCTCTACGCGAATTACTCGTGAGTGGGCCAACAGAACATCCAGGAGGGAGTGATGGGAAAAAAAAGCAAGCCGCTGTACCAGCAGCCTATATTCGCCCAGGCTCCGCTCCAGCGCATAAGGACCTGGTGACGGAGAGCGTGCACGTCTTCGTTGATGATCAGAATCTATTTTGGGGTCTACAAAATTCAGGGCAGCGCAGAGACTATCGCATCGACTTCGGCCTGCTTCTGGCTGCTGCCGCCAAGGATTCCAACGGGAAAGATCGATTTGTCAAGAGTACCTATATTGCAGGCGTAATTCCAGACGACGATTCGTTCTGGGAGGCCGCGAAGAGTAAGGGCTTCACCGTACGACGCGGCTATTTAAGTTCGAGCGGCGGTCAGACGCGCTCGAAGCAAGACGATGCGTATCTGATCACCGAAATCACTTCGACTCTTTACGAGCATGATGGGCCCGCGACCATTGTGCTTGTGGCCGGAGATGCCGATTATGTGCCGCCGTTGCTAAGGGCGAATGAGAAAGGTTGGAGGGTGGAAATCGCGTTCATTGATCGAGGACTTTCGTCCGCCCTTGACGCTGTCTGTCATCAGTTCAGGACCATCAACCCGTCGAGCATCAAATACATCCGCTCCTGATACAGCCACTCCCACTTGCCGGTCTCCGCTTGCAGGTATAGTGGTCCGCATCTCAATCCGAATCGAGCAGCATTCGTCAGATGGCAATGCGCAAGAATCCGAACCAGATGACAGCAGAGGCTGACCGGCATGCGGCCCAGTCCGTGCTGCGCGAGCGCATTGTGGAACACCTCTTTGTGGGTGAAGTCCTGCGGCGGTTGTGGCAGCGCGGCGTGACCGATGTGGAGGTGCTGCGAGCCGAATTTGACGCCGGCGGCTACGACCTGGTGCTCAGCCACCGCGCGACCGTGCGCCACCTGCAACTGAAGACATCGGTCGACGCCGGCCAGGCGGATCGTGTAGTTGTCAACCTGAGGCTCGTGCAAAAGCCTAGTGGCTGTGTCCTTTGGATCGTCGTGGACCACGCGTTGAACCTGCTCACCTTTCGCTGGTTCGGCGGCCCTCCGGGGGAACCACTACCGGATCTGGATGGGCATCGGAGCGCTCGCCAGACGCGGGCCAACGCAGACGGAATAAAGCCAATGCGGCCAGGACACCGGGTCGTCCATCGCCGCGAGTTCGAGGTACTTGACACCCTCGACGCGGTGCTGCAGCGCTTGTTTGGTCTACTGCCCGTCGATAACGGCAACGATCATGCGATTGCCGCTGCGAGGTAATGCCGGAGTATTCGAGCAAGCGCTTTTACACGTTCGAGTGCAACTCGTTGCCGCTCGGCGCATGCGGATCGACAGCAACTGCGATGTACCGTGTGATCGGATCCTTGCAGCGCTCGACGTCCTGCTTGATGTGACGCAATCGGGAGAGACAGAACAACACTGGCGACAGCGAGTGATGGAGTGCGGCAGCACCATCATGGCAGAGGTAATCGACTACAAAGATGACGAATGGTGGGACTTCTTAACGGCGGCTTACAGGGAACTGCAGGACGTCGGCATCCTTTGATCGCATTCCTCGAAATGTCCCTAACCTAAGATGGGGCTACCGCTGTACTGCCCCAGGCGTCGCACTCCCGCGCGTGGCCCAGCATTGACAGGCTATTTAGCGATCTCCACGGCGGAGGTCTTCCTGAGCACGCCACTCTTTGACAAGCTGTCTGCGATTGCGCGAATAGCGGTCGTCAAGGAAGGTGGCTTTCGCGATCCGGTCAGCGCGGAACAGACGGAAGTCCTCGCGTAGTTCGCACCATCCCGCGATGAACCGTCGGCCTTCGACGAAGCCAAGCATGATCGGCCAGATGATTCTCTCCGAAGCAAGCCCGGCCTGATCCGTGTACGCAATGAGCATCTTGCGCTGCTCGCGTATTGCTTGCCGCACTCGCGCCAAGTCGAGGCCGGATGTGTCCTCCTTCTGGCGGCCGATGTAGAGCGCGTCATCGTCCAGAGCTCGCCGCATCTCAGGAGGAAGCACCCCGCCGATCTTGCCGAGCGCGTTCTGAGCAGCAAGCGCTAGAGCGGCATCGGTCTGGCGACTGACCCACTGCGCGCCTGCCACGAGCGCTTGCAGCTCTTCCTCGGAGAACGACAGGGGCGGCAGCAGGAAGCCAGGTCGCAGAATGTAGCCCACGCCTGGCGCACCATCGATATCGGCCCCCATCGCTTGAAGCGTGGCGATGTCGCGGCGGATCGTGCGTAGCGACACGCCTGCTTCGCGCGCAAGCACCTCGCCGGACACCGTTCCACGGTGTCGGCGAAGTACCTGCATGAGGTCGAATAGTCGGAGGCTGCGTGACACACTCAATCCATAGCGACGAGGCCCTTCCCGCCGAGCTTGAGCCCCCCTTCGAGTGCTGTGACCAGCCGGATTGCTTCGCTCAGAGGCACGCTCTCGGCGACCAGGAGCCGGAGTTTTCCTTCCTTGGCAGTACGGGCGAGGCCATCGAGGATGTCTGCCCGTGGCGTACAGACAATCGGCTTCAACCGATGGTTGAAGATTGAGCGGATAAACTTGCCCGGAGTCGGGTTGATGTCCAGGAACACACCGCCCGGGTCCAGCAGTCCGAGGCCCGTCTCGGTGGTCATCGTGGCGGCCGTGTCGTAGACCACATCGAAGCGCTTGCCGAGCTTCGACAAGTCGGTTGTCCGATAGTCGAAGACAACTTCAACGCCAAGGGATCGTGCCCTTTCCATCCCCCCTGCGCTGCAACTGCCAGCGACCGTGGCTCCCAGCATCCGCGCGAGTTGCACCGTTGCTTCGCCCACCGCACCGGCGCAGCCATTGACGAAAACACGTTTGCCGGCCGTCAACTTCGCCTTGTCAACAAGGCCATTCCAGGCGGTGACGCCCGGCGTTCCAAGACAAGCCGCATCTTCGAAGGAAACGTTGTCAGGCTTCTTGGCCAGGAAGGTTTCGTTGGTGACCACCGCCTGTCCGAGTGCACCGCTTTCCTTGATCCGGGCTAAGCCGAACACCGCATCCCCCGGCTTGAAGCGCGTCACACCAGGGCCTATCGCGATCACTATCCCGGAAAAGTCGCTGCCCATCGCACGCGGGAAGGCTTTGCCAGTGACCATCTTCAGATAGCCGTTGCGTACCTTCCAGTCGATGGGGTTGATGGCCGCGAACTTCACCTTCACCGCGACTTCGCCTTTGCCCGGCTCAGTAAGTGCGAAGTCTTCGAGGCGCATCAACTCCGGGTCGCCGTACTGAACATATTGAATGCGTTGCATGGCGGGGTGGCTCAGTGGGCTTGAACCGTTGCCATGTAGGCAGCGAACGGCGTGGCGTCGTAGATCACGTCAGTGGAGGCGAGCCTGCCATCTTTGACCTTGACGAGTTCCGCGACCATCGAGTGCGGAACCGGATGCGTGGCAACGTCATAGACCACTACGGCCTGCTCGTCGTCGCCATAGACCGCGAGGACGATCAAGTTCGTGATCATCTGAGCGAAGCCCTCTTGGAAGGCCCGGAAACGCTCGATGCCGGTGGTTTGCCCGATGGGCGACGTGCAGACGACATCCTCGGCCGAGATGGAGACGATCGTCTCGACATCTTTTTTGGCCATCGCTTCAACGTAAGTGCGAGCAATCTGCAGAGCGGTCGTGTTGGTCATGATGGTTTCCTTTCGTTGGTGAGGAAACTCAGTCTAGGTGACCATAGTGACAGATTTTGACACCATTGTTGAGCAATCGCGCGTTGAGCCCACACGCGGCTCGGCCCACCTCGCCGGCACACTTGAGGTCCCGTAAGTGCCTTGATTGGATGCCAAACTGTGTTATCTATCGATGCGAATGGCGAGTTCGGTGCCATTTTGAATTATTTTGTAAGTCATTGATGATAGACATGTTTTTTCAACAAAATACAATAGAGTTGAATCCGGTCGGTAAAAAGACTTTTAAAATCAACGACTTGCGGATCTCATGGTGACGCGAAACAACCCGTCACGACTGTCCGAAGTGCTTGATCTGTATAGGCTCCCTGGGTATGACTGCCCTCGCGATGGGAAATGGGTTTGGCGGTAAGGGCGACGGTTGACCAAAGGCAGTTCTCGGGTTGGCCGGAGCCGCTCCTGCGCCTGCGCTGCTGAACCCGCCGATCCAGGAGGCCCGCCTGACCTCGAGTTCGGTTGATTCAGCTTTAAGCCGAAGGGTCCTGACGAATTCCTCCCGTTCAACTCTTGCGTCGTCGTTTCGCTTAATTTATGATGCGCATCATGCGAAAAACACACATCAATGCCCGAACCGCCGCCAAGGAGGCGTCCCACGAGCGCATCGTGCAGGCTGCTGCACGCGCCATCCGGCGCAGCGGCTACGACGGCACGGGTGTGGCCGACATCATGAAAGAGGCTGGCTTGACGCATGGCGCCTTCTACGCCCACTTCGCCTCCCGCGAGGCCATGCTGGCCGAGGCGGCAGACCGTGCAGGCGCCGAGTCCAATGCCTTCGGGGCCAGTGTCGTCGCCACTGCACCCGCAGAACAAGCTTTGCAGGCCTTGGTACAGGTCTACCTCTCGAAGGAGCATCTTGCGGGCATCGAGACGGGCTGCCCGGTGGCGGCCTTGGGTTCCGAGATGCCCCGCCAAGCGCCCGAAGTGCGCCGGGCGGCCACACGCCGCATCAAGGAGATGATCGATCTGGTGGCCCGTCAGTCGCCGGACTGGGGGCAGCCTGACGCCCATGAACGCGCTCTGGTGACCGTGGCCACCATGGTGGGCGCCTTAATGATCGCCCGCGCCGTAGACGATGCTGCGTTGTCGGAGGCGCTGCGCAGCGCCACATTGAAGCAACTGGCCCCCTCAGGGGCGTAACGACAACGTCTCTTTTTTTGACTTTACATATGATGATCATCATTCAATATTCTCCATCAACCGGCGCCACCGGTTGGGGTGCTGAATCTGACAACAACAAGGAGAAGCCATGAAAGCCTTTATCTTGGATCGCTACGGCAAGCGTGAGCAGCTCCGTGCTGGCGACGTGCCTGAGCCGGAACTGCGTGCCGACGAGGTGTTGATCGAGGTCCACGCGGCTGCAGTCAACCTGATCGACGTCAAGGTTCGAAACGGCGAATTCAAGCTCATCCTGCCGTACCGACCGCCGTTCGTGCTCGGGCACGACGTGGCCGGCGTCGTGGTGCGTGTCGGCTCGCGCGTCAGTCGAATCAAGGTGGGCGACGAGGTCTACGCCAGGCCCTATGACCTGCGCATCGGGACCTTTGCAGAACTCGTGGCGGCCCATGAAGACACGGTGGCGCTCAAGCCCAGGAACATCAGCATGGAGGAGGCCGCCTCCATCCCCCTGATCGGTTTGACGGCATGGCAGGCGCTGGTCGAAAAAGCCAAGCTCCGAAAAGGTCAGAAGGTCTTCATCCAGGCGGGCTCCGGCGGCGTGGGCACGTTCGCGATCCAGCTGGCCAAGCACCTGGGCGCCAAGGTGGCCACCACCACCAGCACCGGGAACGTCCCGCTGGTCAAGGGCCTGGGGGCCGATGTCGTCGTCGACTACAAGAAGGAAGCGTTCGAAGAGCAACTGCACGACTACGACGTAGTGCTGAACAGCCAGGACGAAAAGACCTTGAAGAAGTCCCTGGGCGTGGTCAAGCCCGGCGGGCACGTCGTGTCCATCACCGCGCCAGTCGACCTGCAGTTCGGGGAGGACATCAAGGCTTCGTGGCCAGTGAAACAGATTTTCAGAGCGCTGAGCTTCGGCGTTCGCCGGCAAGCCCAGCGCCTCGGGGTCCACTACAGCTTCCTGTTCATGAGGGGCAACGCCAGCCAGCTGAAGCAGATCGCGCAGCTCATCGAGTCGGGCACCATCCGCCCGGTGGTCGACAAGGTCTTCCCGTTCGAAGCCACCAACGAAGCCCTGGCCTACGTCGAAAGCAGCCGAGCCAAGGGCAAGGTGGTGATCAAGGTGCGATGAACCGCTCCTCCTGAACATTCTGTCCGAACGTTTTTTCACGCTTATAAATATGACGATCGTCATACGAAGACCTCAACACACTCAGGAGTCCTCCATGCAGATTGAAAATGCCGTTGTTCTCGTCACCGGCGCCAACCGTGGCATCGGTCTGGCCTTTGCACGCGAACTGCTCGCCCGCGGCGCCCGCAAGGTCTACGCCGCCGCCCGCAACCCCGCCACCGTGACCCTGCCCGGAGTCCAGGCCTTGCAGCTGGACGTCACCAAGCCCGATGAAATCGCCGCGGCCGCTCGGCGGGCCGCCGATGTGACTCTGGTGATCAACAACGCCGGGATCGCCCAGCCCGGCGGCTTTCTTGCCGAAGACAGCGAGGTGGTGGCGCGGCGCATCTTCGAGACCAACTTCTACGGCGTGCTGAACGTGAGCAAGGCCTTTGCGCCCGTGCTCAAGCGCAATGGCGGTGGCGCATTGATCAACGTGCTGTCGGTGGCGTCCTGGGTCACTGGCGGCGAACTTGCAGCCTACTCGGCGAGCAAGTCGGCGGCTTGGTCGCTGACCAACGCCCTGCGCCACGAGCTGGCCGCGCAGAACACCCAGGTGCTGGGCCTGCACATGGCCTACGTCGACACCGACCTCACGCGCGGCTTTGAAGTGCCCAAGAGCAGCGCCGAAGACATCGTGCGGCGCGCGCTGGACGGGCTGGCCGCCGGCGCCGACGAGGTGCTGGCCGACACGCTCACCGAGCAGGTCAGGCAGGGCCTGACGGCACCCCGCCCGTCCTACCTGCCGCAAGACCGTTGAACCCGGATCACCCCATCTACCCCCGCCAAGGACCCACCATGCTGTTCTCACCCCTCTCCACGCCCAGCCTGCAGCTCGCCAACCGCGTCGTGATGGCACCCATGACGCGGCACCGCGCCGTGGAGAACAACACGCCGAATGCTCTGATGGCCGAGTACTACGGCCAGCGCGCATCGGCCGGGCTGATCGTCACCGAGGGCACATCGCCCTCCCCCAACGGGCTGGGCTACCCCCGCATTCCGGGCCTCTTCAACGAGGCCCATGTGCAGGGCTGGAAACAAGTGACGGATGCCGTGCACGCCCGGGGCGGCAAGATCTTCGTCCAGCTGATGCACACCGGGCGCGTGAGCCATGTGGCCAACCTCCCCGCGGGCGCCGAAGTGGTCGGGCCGTCCGCCGAGGTCTGCCCCGGAGAGATGCACACCGACGCCCACGGCATGCAGCCGCACAGCGCGCCACGCGCCATGACCGAGGAAGACATCCTCCACGCCGTGGCGGAGTACACTCGGTCGGCCCTGCTGGCCATCGAGGCGGGGTTCGACGGCGTCGAACTGCATGCGGCCAACGGCTACCTGATCGAACAGTTCCTCAACGCCAACGTGAACCAGCGCACCGACGCCTACGGCGGCAGCATCCAGGGCCGCAACCGCTTCGCGCTGGAGGTGGTCCGCGCCACGGTCGCGGCCATCGGCGCGGAGCGGGTGGGCATCCGGCTCTCGCCTTACGGGGCGCTCAACGCCACGGGTGCTTTCCCCGACGTGGAGGCGCAATACGTGGCCCTGACCGAAGCACTGGCGCAGCTGGGCGTTCTGTATGTGCACCTGCTGGACCACTCGGCCATGGGCGCACCACCGGTGCCCGCCGAGTTCAAGTTCCGCCTGCGCGTGGCGTTCCAAGGCGTGTTCATCCTGGCTGGCGGCTTCGACCAGGCCAGTGCGGAGGGTGCGCTCTATGCGGGTCACGCGAACCTGATCGCCTTCGGTCGCCCCTTCATCGCCAACCCCGACCTGGTCGAACGCCTGCAGGCCAAGGCGGCCTTGACCCCGGTCGACGCGGCGACGCTCTACACGCCGAGCGCCCAGGGCTACACCGACTACCCCATCCTCAACGAATAACCCGGACACCCTCCATGAAAAACCTGCTCACCACCTTTGCCCTCGGCCTTGCCCTGTCCACGATCCTGCTCCCGCTCACGGCGGGAGCGGCGGAGCCTGCCGCCACGGACGCTGCCCCAAGCCAGACGTCGATGACCCAGAAGTCCGAGCTGTCCTGGAAAACCGTGCCGACCCAGACCATCACGGCCGGTGGCGTGGACTATACCTACCGCGAGATGGGCCAGCAAAACGGCGGCACACCGGTCGTGTTCCTGGTGCACCTGGCCGCCGTGCTGGACAACTGGGACCCCAGGATCATGGACGGCATTGCGGCCAAGCACCACGTGATCGCGTTCAACAACCGCGGCATTGGCTCCAGCAGCGGTTCACCGGCCAATTCGATGGAGCAGATGGCCGACGATGCCATCACCTTCATCAAGGCCAAGGGCTTCCAGCAGGTGGACCTGCTGGGCTTCTCGATGGGCGGCATGGTGGCCCAGGAAGTCGTGCTCAAGGAGCCCCAGCTTGTCCGCAAGATGGTTCTTGCCGGCACCGGCCCTGCCGGGGGCGAGGGCATCAGCACCGTGGCGGGCGTGACCTTCTACGACATCCTCCGCGGCCTCTTCACGGGCCAGGACCCGAAGCAGTTCCTGTTCTTCACGCGCACCCCCAGCGGCATCGAAGCCGGCAAGGCCTTCCTGGCGCGCCTGCAGGAGCGCACCGAGAACCGTGACAAGGAGATCACGAACAGCGCGTTCCTTGCCCAGCTGACGGCGCTGCGCGACTGGGGGAACAAGGCCCCGGCCGATCTCTCGGTGGTCAAGCAACCGGTGCTGGTGGTCAATGGCGACAACGACCGCATGGTGCCGACGGTCAACACGTACGACCTGGCGAAGCGGCTGCCGAACAGCCAGTTGATCATCTACCCCGATGCCGGGCACGGCGGTGCGTTCCAGTTCCATGCCGACTTCGTGCGCAGCACGCTGGAGTTCCTGGCCCGCTAAAGCGGTGCCGGAACTCGCTCGCTATCACCAGGAGGCCTCCATGAGCCACACCCACCTCACCGCCCCTACCTGTTATGTTGAGGTAAGCGGAGACCGTTTCGCCTACCGCCGCTGGGGCAACACCGCGACGGACTGGCCGCCGGGCGCGAGGTGATCCTGTTCAACGGTCGCGGTGTCGCTTCGTCCAGCGGGACGCCGCGCACCCGGATCGAGGACATGGCCGATGACGCGGCGGCGGCGATACGCGCCATGGGGCTGCGCCAGGTGGATGTGCTGGGCTTTTCGCTGGGCGGCTTCCAGGCCCTGGATCTGACCTGGCGCCATCCCGAGCTGGTGCGCAAGCTGATGCTGCTGGGCACCGGGCCGCGAGGCGGCGACCCGGAGATGGAGCAGCGCGTGCTGACCACCGCCGTCAACCCGGTGCCCACGGTCGACGACTTCGCCTACCTGTTTTTTGGCCGCTCTGCGCAAGCCCAACAGGCTGCGCGAGACTTCTGGGCGCGGCGCCACCAGCGGGTGGACCAGGACCCGCCGTCTTCCCCGGAGGTCGCCAGCGCCCAGATCGAGGCCAACCTGCACTACCTGCCCAGGGTGCAGGAAGACGACCCCTTTGCCTATTTGCGCGGCATCCGGCAGCCCACCCTCATTCTCAACGGAGTGAATGACGTGATGGTGGCCACCGTCAACTCGTTCTACATGGCGCGCAACCTGCCCGACGCGCAGTTGTTCATCTACCCCGACGCCGGCCATGCTGCGCAGTTCCAGTGCCCACAGCGCTTCCTGCAGCACGCCGTGCAGTTCCTAGCCGAGTGACGGCAACTGCCGCCGCCCCGTTGCCGATTCGCTCTCGCCCACTTTTTGAAGATTGCCTGCCATGCTCAAATTCAAGTTCCTTTTGTGGGCCTTCGCCCATTTGCTGCAGCGAAAGATCCGCAGCGGCTTTGATTGCGCGCGCTATGTCGGCGCCAAGACGCTGGTCTTCCAGATCCGCACGGCCTCGGGCGCCGGCCGCCACTACGTGATCCAGGACGGCGCCGTGCGTTCCTTTGCCGGCCTGACTGCGAACCCCAGCTTCACGTTGAGCTTTTCGACCGCGGCCAAGGGCTTCGACATCCTGTCGGCCAAGGACGCACAGCCGGCCTTCCTGCGCGGTGTCGGCAGCAAGGACCTGGAGATCAGCGGCGACTTCCGCGAAGTGTTGTGGTTCCAGGGGCTGACCTCGTTCCTGCAGCCGCCCAGGGTCATCGCGGCCTGGGACCGCAGCCCGTTCTGAAACCCGCGACCCCTCACAAAGAGATACCTCCATGCCCATGACATCCACTTCCTCCCCCCGCCTGCTGGCCCAACCTCTGACGCTGCCCAACGGCACCGTCTTGCGCAACCGGCTGGCCAAAGCCGCCATGAGCGAGACGCTCGGCACCTACGACAACCGGCCGACGCCGGCCCTGGTCGCCCTCTACCAGCGCTGGGCCGCGTCGGACCTGGGCCTGATCCTGACCGGCAACGTGATGGTCGACCGGCGAGCCCTGGGCGAGCCCGGCAACGTCGCCATCGAAGACGAGTCGGACCTGGCCCTGCTCACTCAATGGGCCCGGGCCGCCACCAGCCGCGGTGCCGCAATCTGGGCCCAGCTCAACCACCCGGGCAAACAATCGACCAAGGGGCTCAACGCCTACAACATCGCCCCCTCGGCCGTACCGTTCCGGGAGGACATGGCCGCCTTCTTCGAAACCCCGCGCGCGGCGACGCAGGAAGAGATCGAAGACGTGATCCGGCGTTTCGGGCGCAGCGCGGCGGTCTGCAAGAAGGCGGGCTTCGGCGGCGTGCAGATCCACGGCGCCCATGGCTATCTGGTCAGCCAGTTCCTCTCCCCCGGCACAACCTGCGCGAGGACGCATGGGGCGGCACGCCGGAGAAGCGCCGCCGCTTCGTGTTGGCGGTCTATGCCGAGGTCCGCCGCCAGGTTGGGCCTGGCTTCCCGGTGGCCATCAAGCTCAACTCGGCCGACTTCCAACGCGGCGGCTTCACCGAAGAGGAGTCGCTGGACACCATCCGCGCCCTGGCTGAGGCGGGCATCGACCTGATCGAGATCTCGGGCGGCACCTACGAAGCGCCTGCGATGAATGGCGCCAACCACGTGCCAAAAAAGGACTCGACGGCGTCGCGCGAGGCCTATTTCCTGAGCTTCGCCGAGAAAGTGCGTGCAGCGGTGGATGTGCCGCTGATGGTGACTGGCGGCTTCCGCACCGCCGCCGGCATGGAGAGCGCGCTGGCCTCCGGCGCACTGGACATAGTCGGCCTAGCGCGGCTGCTGGCCATTGACCCCGATGCACCGGCCGCCCTGCTGCAAGGGCGCGACAGCGCACAGCAGGTTCGTGCCATCCAGACCGGCCTGAAGGCGGTTGATCGCATGGGCATCATGGAGGTGCTCTGGTACGAGCTCCAGCTCAAACGCATCGCCAAAGGCGCCGAGCCCCGGCCGGGCGAAAGCGGCCTGGCGGCCTTCCTGAAGTCGGCCCTGGGCAGCGGCTGGGGGATCTGGCGCACACGACGCCTGCGCGCGAGCAGCTGATCGACAGCACAACATTCGACGAAACAGCACTTCAGGAGACAACGATGACATTCAGAGCACTGCTGACCACCAAGACGGGCGCTGCCACTTCCACAGACCTCGTGGACTTTGACGAGGCCGACCTTATGCCGGGCGACGTCACCGTCGCCATCGACTATTCGACGGTGAACTACAAGGATGCGATGGCTATCGGAGGCCGCGCGCCGGTGATCCGCCAGTTCCCCCTAATTCCGGGCATCGACTTCGCCGGTGTCGTCGAAACATCGACGCACGCGGGCTTCGCCGTGGGTGATCGGGTGGTCGCCAATGGCTGGGGCCTCAGCCAGACCCACCATGGCGGCCTGGCACAGAAGGCCCGTGTCAGTGGGGACTGGCTGGTCAAGCTGCCCGACGGGCCCTTCTCAGAACCGAGAATTCAGAGTTCACGCCGCGTTGAATGTGGCCTGAGGTGTCATTGAGCCGAATCGGGAGATGACACTGGTCGGTCGGAGATGGCTGGTTGGGCAGTTTGTGGCGCAGGCGGCTGTGCAGGATGCCGTTTCGGCGCCGCGCACGCGCATGCCGGCCCTCATGCCGGATCGTGCGCAGCCAGCCAGACGAGGCGTTTGACGTTGTAGGCCACGCATTTGAGCGTGATGGCCAACGTGTTGCGCGCCAGCGTGAGCGCACGCACGGTCTTGCCGCCGAGTTGATGCAAGCCGGCAAAGACGTGTTCCACCCGGGCCCGTGTGCGGTTGATGGCGCGGTTGCGGGCTTTGAGTCGGGTCCCCGGCGCCTTGCCTGCCTGGGTGCGCCGGGCAATGCGGTCCTTCAGATGGTGTTCTTCGAGCAAGTCGCGGTTGGCCCCGCTGTCGTAGCCGCGGTCGGCCAGCACGCGACTGCACGTGTTGCTCGGGTCCAGCACATCGGCCAGAGTCTGGCCATCGTCGATATTGGCGGCACTGATCTTGAGCCTGCGCACCAGCTTGTAGCGGGCATCCACGTTGGCGTGCAGCTTGTAGCCGTAGAAGCTCTTGCCGTGCTTCTTGGTCCAGCGTGCGTCCTGGTCGGTATGGGCCATGCGCTTGGCGCTCCAACCCTCGGGCGTATTGCCCTGGTTGATGGCTTGGCGCTCTTCGTCCTTGATACGGGTGGTGGGCGCCGTCACGATGCTGGCGTCCACGATCTGTCCACCGCGGGCAATGTAACCATGCTGCTGCAATTGCTGGCTCACCGCATCGAAGATGGCTCGCGCGCCCAGCCCGCCTTGGGCCAAGCGGTGCTTGAAGGCCCACAGCGTGCGTGCATCCGGAATATGCAACACACCATCGAGCATGCAAAAGCACTGGAAGCTGCGTCGATCCAACACCTGATGCTCGCACTCCTCGTCCGAGAGGTTGTAGAGCGCTTGCAGAAAGACCATGCGCACCATGATCTCGGTGGGGTATGGCCGACGCCCGCCGCGACTGCGATCCGGCCGGGGACAGGTCGCATCCACCGAGGCAGCGATGGCTAGGAAATCCACCAGCTCGGCCATGCGCGCCAAGGTGGCGACATAGCTCTGCAGTTTGCTGATGCGCTGCTCCTCGACTAACAGGTCGACATCAGGTTGGCGGGCGAAGAAGCTGGAGTCGGTGCGCGGCGCGATCATGGCCATCATCGTGCCATATCTCGCCTGACAGGCAGAGGGGTTTCGAGAAGTGCCCCATAAAGCTGTCGGACCTTCCCAGCTAGGTGGCGAAGGTGAGGGCCCAAGGGTGACCGTCTCGCAGCGGGGGCTCGCTCACATGGCGACCCCCTCACACTTGACCCAGTCCAGCAGCGTCTGCGGTACGTAGCCAATTTTGGGCACGATGGATTCAACGGCCGCCCGTAGCAAAGGGTACTCGCCTCGGTGCTCTTGCACCATCCGCACGGCGCGCTCGCGGACCTCGGGGGAGAACTTGTTCGTCTTATTCATGGCTCCATTCGTAAGCGCTCAACGAATGGCGTCCTAGCGCCTTAGTGGTATGACCCCTTATTCCTGTACGAGCAAGTCCGGCAACGCTGCCGCAGGAAGCTGCTGGAGCGGCAGCAGATCCATCACATCGCAGAAAAGCCGGCGCCCCTTTCAGTCATCGATGTCGCCAATGACAAAGAAGCGCCGCTTGGCCCGGGTGGGGGCGACGTTGAGCAGATTGGGCTCGGAAACTGTCCAGTTGCAGGCACTGTCCGAGGTCGGATTGCCGCCCAATACCAGCGCGACCACAGCAGACTCCTTGCCTTGCATGGTGTGAATCGTGCCGTGGACCATCTTCGCGGGCAGATACTCCCGCAGCCGCAGACGCACGGCCTTGAAGGGGGTGATCACGGAGATGTCGTCGTTGGCCACACTGTCGGCGCGTAGGGCTGCGAGCAACTGGCGCAGGACGTCTCCTCCGGTCTGCGCCCAGTTGTCCACGGACGGTCCCGCAGCGTGCAGCCATCCTGTTGGCAGGCTGGCCGTGGTTTCCTTGTCAGGGCGAGGCGCGATGGTGCCGTACACCATCGTAGGCGATCTGATTGGCCAGCTCATACATCGGGCGGACGCAACGTCTGTGCACGACAAGCGGCAAGCCGCCCCATTTCTTGCGACCGGCCGGACCCAGCATCTTGCCCCAGGGCGGGGCGCCTCGTCGGCCAGGGTCTGCGCGGATTGTCGGTTGGGCAGCCAGTGGGCATCGACACGGTAGCGCGTGCGCATGTGTTCGAGCACGGCATCGGCGGACGGTCGTACTTTCCGTGCAAGAAATGGCGGCTCCAACATGAAACCACTTATGAATCAATGGCTTATGAGGCTATCGCTTTCACCAAAGCGGTGAATTCACAAAACCAAGCTGTCAGCCGCTTTTCGGGAGGCTACCGCCAGACTTCACACAATTCGAACGATTACCCAGAGAGGGGCTATTCGTGAGTGCTAGACAATTGCAACTCCTTGCTGCGTGCGGTTCCGCGAGCGATCACCGCCAGATTTTGCATGGTCAGAACGATTACCCCGATGGTTCATTGACAGAGCTGCCGTCCCGCGCGTGAAGTGCCTGCGCGCTGTCGCCAGCGCAATGGCGATCGTCTCCCGTTTCTTCGTGATACAGGAGCCTGGCGATGAAGAGGCTGAGTGCCCGGGATTCGGCAGCCTGTCGCTTCCCAGCGTTCGGACCGGACAGACCGCCGAGGCCCGGTACAGCGGAAGGCGCCGCGCGAATGGCGAGAACGCTTCGCTTGCCAACCCCGCGGCGCAGGCACTATTGCTTCTCAATCTGCTGCTGCCTCAGCACCGGCGAATTGACCTTTGCTCCCTTCTGAATTGTCAGCGACGGATTGATGTTCTTCGTCCGATCGTCGGGGGGCTTGATAGGTGGCGACGGGGGCGCCACCGGGCCAGCCACGCCGGCCCCTGGGTCCTGCGTGGCTCCCCACTTGCTGGTCGCCGCCGGCTGTGGCGCCGGCTGCGAACCAGGCGGTCCCGACGTGGTAGCCAGGCACCCTCCGAGCAGGCAACCGGAGCTCAGCACCGGGGCTGCCAGGGCGAAGAGATTGATGTCTCTGCGTGTGCGACCCATGATGGCGGCTCCCTATCTTTCACTGCCAACAGCCTTCTGATTCGCCGGCAGAGAATCCAGCTTCTGTGCACCCCTGGCAGCCGTTCCGCGCTCGATCCGTGCCTTCTCGGCGGCAGCGTTGGCCCGGGCCTCGTTGGACAAGCTGTTTCCGCCGTCAGTCTCGCGGACGTTCTTTTTCGGCATGGCCGGAGGCGTGGGGCCGCTGATCGGACCGGCGGGCTGCAGCCCGCAACCGGACATCGCTGGGTCACAATCGTTGTCGCTCGCATTCGCGTCGCCGCCGGCAAGCAGCGCACCGGCGAACACGCAGCCTCCGACCCACAGCAGGGCGGCGAGCAATGGGGGCAGCGCCGCGCGTGGCCGGGGGTGTGGCTTGCAGTTGAAGGTACCGTGCATCATTGCCACCTCCCAATGGTTGTAAATGCCGCCCAATAGTACGGATGCGGATAGTCCTTTCTCACGCGCGCCTGGGCGGCTGCCAGCGCACGCGCAGGGCCGCTCGACGGCTGCGCTGTCCAGATCATGTAGAACGCTTCCATCAGGTCGGCCGTGGCCTGGTCGTCCACCTTCCACAGGCTACCGATCACGCTGCGCGTGCCCAGTTGTGCCAGGCCGGCGAGCCCGAGTACGACGCCGTTCTCACTCCCGACAGCCGATTCGCATGCGCTCAGCACGACCAGCCGCACGTGGCGGAGCAAGTCGCGTTGGTCCTCCAACTGCGTTCCCGTCAGGTCGCCGCCCCATAGCTGAACGACGGTGCTGTCGCCCGTTCCACCACTGCTACCATGCGCCGCAATGTGCAGCACTTGTGCCATTGCCCGCGAATCGAGCCCGTTCAGCCAATCCTTCAGCCGGTCGAGCGACGCCTCCTTGTCGAGGTGAGGATCGACACGCAGGATCTTCGCAATGCGCCGGACTTCACCGTCCACATAGGACAGGGGCGGATTGGCAAGCTTGGACATGCCCATTACCAGGCCCGGCTGCGGGACAGCATCGACGACTTCGCGTGTGACGGCCAACGTGGGTGTCAGCAGCGTAATCGCCGCTCTGTCGCCCAGGTAGCGTTGGCCGTCATAGAGTGCCGCGATGGGAAAGTCGCGCAGTGGACCGTCCAGGGCGATGACGAGAGGGGGAAGTCCACCGTCACGGGCGGCCGGGGTGAGTATCGGGTCGAGGCCGGCGAACAGGGCCTTATACATCCTGCGCAGCAGGTCGTCGCGTAACAGTGCGGCGCGCGCCGTCGAGTCATCACCCGGTTTGCCGAGGGGCCCTTTGCGCCGCTGATGCTCCTCGTCGAGCGCCGTCTTCCATTGCGTGACTAGGTCCTCCACCGCAGCGCGGCCGATCGGTTGGGTTCGCACGATGTAGCCTGACGTCGCGCGCGAGCGCAGCATGAGGTGCAGACTGCCTTCCTCGAGGACAGTCACCACCAGGGTCACGTCGTCGTCAGCAAAGGCCGTTTCCCAATCATCGAGGAATTTCTTGATGGTGAAATTGGAAGTCTCGCTGCGCACCAGCTCCAACTGCCCTACGCAGTCGCGCTGTTCGAGCGCCAGCTCCTTGCGTTCCGATTCCAATTTCCGGCCTTCCGCGCAGGCAGGCTGCTCCCTGCCTGCACTGCTCCGGCAGGCGGTGGACCAGGCGCCTCGTTGCTCGAGCGAGAGCCATTGCTCTGCGTAGTTGGCTTCGCGCGGAGTGATCGCTTTTTCGCAGTCGAGCAGCGTGGGATTGCCGCCAAGGGCTGCCGTCGCTTCCTCGCGGCCGCTGCGGGTCTGGATCCAGTTGGCCTCGACGAGTTCGGTGCGCTGCATCAAGTCCGCCGCGTAGTGCGCCTGCTCATACCGGTTCATGTCCAGCAGCAATGACGATAGCTCGCGATACAGCGACGCATAGCTGCGCATGAATGCAACTCGGGCGGTGGTGTCCTGCAGGTCCCGCCCACGTGGCCGCAGCGGGTCGATGTCGCGCACGGCACGCAGGTAGAAGAGCCGAGCGGCTTCGTGGAACCTTGGCCGATAGGCGCGCGCAAGGCCCCACCAGGCCTGGCCGCGCGCTTCTGTGTCGGCCTCGCTTGTTTCCATCGCCGTGGCGGCTCGCAGCAGCACGATAGCGGGTTCTATCTGACCGCTTTCGAGCAGGGTCCAGCCCAGTGCGACCGCGATGCGCTGGCGCATCGGCACGGCGTCGGCCTCGCGCGACGCCGCCACGATGGCCTGGGCCTCGATCAGCCGCTGCCTTGCCGATGTGGTGTCTTTTCTCGACAAGGCGAAGATGGCCATGTCGTGCAGCACGCGCGCCTGTTGAACTCGGGCCTCACTGCCAGCCATGCCGGTGAGTGCCGCCTCCAGCTCGGCAAGGATGGCCGCGGAATCGGGCGCCGGCTGGCGCATGGCAATCAACGCCAGGAGGTGGTTGGCCTTGGCGGCGTCGGCCGGGTAGCCAAGCCGGCGCGATTGTGCGGCACTGCGCTCCAGCGCGCGGTTGGCGCCGGCGTAGTCGCCCAGCGCGAAGCGGGCAGAAGCCAGTTCGAGCAGCGCAACATGCTCTTGCGAGAAGTCGCCGATTTCCGCGTCGTGCTCCGATGCCTGCAGCAGCAGTTGCGCCCCGCGCACGCGTTCGCCGTTGACGGCAACCCTTCGCAGCCGGCGGCCTTCCTCGAACTCGGCAAACGCCTCGACGCGCCGCATGTGGCTGGCGCGTGCCTGCTCGCGAGCCTGGGCGTAGAGCGCGCGGGCGGGTGGCTCCGTGGCATTGTGGAAGGTGCCGGCCAGGTAGATCTGGGCGAGCGCGCGGGCTTCGGCATCCGATGCTCGCTCGGCTTCCGCCAGGCTCTCGTGCCACGCCCGCGCAGCATCGCCGAACTGTGGGTCGGCTTCGCATAATGCGCCGAGTGTGCGCCACGCCTCCGAGCGGCGCATGCTCGACGTGGCGGCGCTGAGTGCGGCATCAAGCAAAGCCTTCGCATCGCTATAGGCACCGCGCTTCGTGGCCACGATGGCCAGCGTGGTATAGGCGTCCGACGCACTGTCGTCCGGTGGCATAGTGCCGCTGCGTCCCGTCAGGACCTGATGCGCTAGGCGCTCAGCTTCGCCGGTGTCGCGCGTTACCAGCAATCGGGCGATCCGGGCTTGCGACGCGCGCATTGCCTCAGTATCGCCGGTGCGTTGCGCGAGCGCCAAGCGAGCGCGCTGCGCGTCGATGGCCTCGGTATCACAAGCCTGGGCCTTCAACGCGCGCTCCAGGCCAAACAGCGCATCGAGCCGCGCGGCGGTCGGTTGATTGTCCTTGCCGGCAAGCGCTGCAAAGGCCCCAGCGGCTGCCTGGAATCGGCCTTGCGCGTACAGCGCACGAGCGTCCTGCAGCGCGAGCGGCGCGGAAGGCGATACCGTGCAAGGCAGGGTATCAGCCTGAACCGGATGGCCGCAGACCATCCCTAGACCCAGGAGGATCGCGGCGATGGCAATACGTCGGGACATAGCGTGCTACCTGGTCGGCTGGCGAATGCCGGCATAGGACTCGGTGACGATCGCGATACTCTTGTCCAGGTCCATCAGGACCGAGGCAACCCTGGGCAGCATCGGGTTGAACTCCCCAACGGCGGAGGCGTTGACGCGTACCGCCTCCTTGAAGTGCGACACATGCTCGGAGATCGTTCCGGGATGACGCCCGCTCATATCCATGACCAGCACGAACGGCTCAGTCGTGGCGCCAGTGCCGGGCATCTCACCGACAGGCTGTTTCGTAGCGACGAGAAACGGACCGACACCCGCCAGCCTCGCCGACATCTGCGGACTGTCCGCCAGCATCGCGCGAAACGTATTGAGATACGCTGCGGCAAGCGCGAAGTCGTAGGTCTCGAGCGTGACCGGCGTCGGGTTTGTGCTGCGGGCAGGGATGCAGAACATGTTGGCGATGCGCAGCATGTCGGGCGAAGGCGCATTGGGGCCGGCGCCGGGAGATACCCCTGCCTGCACTTCGTCAAGCAGATGGCCGAGTGCCTGCCGCGCGCGCTGCGTGGCGGCGTTGGCGCTGCCGTCGCCGATGTCGCCGACAAGTACGTAGGTGTAAAGCCGGGTTCTTGGGCCGGACCAGGGATCGCGTGGTTGTGCCGTGACTGGGCGGGACAAGTGGATGGTGACGGTATCGCGGTCTGTCGTGGTGCCGAGCTCGAGCGGGGTGCTGCTGGCGGGCTCAGGCAAGGCCACCGCCGCGCATGCCGCAAGCAGCCACGCCATCATGACGCAACAAATCAGCGTGAGCGCCTTCCTGGCAGCGTCGGTCATTTGGTTTCCCGTTTGCGCTTGAGATACGTGCTGACTCCCGCCCCTATTCCCGCGCCGATGAACGCGGAAAACCAGATCAGGTTGGAGAACTGCCCCAGGTCGATGTCCGTAAAGGCAAGCCTGAGCGCCAAGGCAACACTCGAGCCCAGTAGCAACGCACCGAATGCCGTCATCGAAAAAGTCTGCATGTGGCATTTCCAAAGATTGTCAGCCACGTCACGTAGCGCTGTTTTTTAACATCGAGCATCCGGCTTCTGGTATGCCAAGAGACCCGACGCGATCGGCTGCGATAGTCGGCGTGATTAACAGCGAAGATACGCAATGGCGCTACTGATCTGGAGCTTAGAAACCCTGGAAGGCTACGCAATCACCCAAAAGCACTAATGAGTATATTCACGGGGTATGTCGGAATTTGGGGCGCGCTATACAAGAGGCCGTTTGCGCCACCGTGACGTATGACAGGCGAGAGATGCCCCTGCCGGCGTCTCGATATTCCTGTGAATTAAATTTAATAACGCTCTGATGTTATGGATTTTATATTCTGTTGGCTATGGGCTAACAGAACACATTGACTATCGTTCGATCTCGTCTCCGGGGTCAGGATCGGAACGAAAACTTTCCTGACGAAGCCGCCAGAAAGCGCACGAAAATTCGATTCCCCTATGTCGAGCCGATCAACTGGCGACGCATCGCCTATGAGGCCACTGGCAAGTTGGACACGGCCTCCCGCTAGCAGCGGGCGCGAACACGAACGTACAGCGGCGCCCATCGAAAGGGCACCTTTGGCGACCGCATATCCGTCGTGGCCCCGTGGGGGAAGGGGCCCTGATTTTGCAGATCAGGGGTGTATCGCTATCAACCGTTGTCAACGCTTGCCGATTCTGTGATGGCAAGCCGGCCCCGTGCGGCCGCAGACTTTCATCCAGTGATTTTGTGATGAAGGACTGCTATCCATGAAAGCCTTTACCCCCCTCGATCCCAGCAGCATGAGCGCCGAGGCGCGACTCACCGAAGTCGCAGCCACACTGGCGAAGGTGCTGCTCCGGCTACGCGCGTTACCCAATCCCCACGACGTCAGAGAGAACCAGGAAGACCTTGGCTTCTCGCTGCCACAGCGCGTTCATTCAAACCCTGCTGCCCGAGTCCGCAAAGCGGCCCGGGCGGCCGTTGCCAAACAACAGCAAGGAGTTTGAATGACGACATCCGCATCGCGACCCACCAAGTCCAGCATCGCCGCCCGAGTGGCGCAGTTGCCGGACACACCATTTCCCGAACTCAAGAGATTGTGGGGGCAGTTGTTCGATGTGCCGCTGCCAACCCACAACCGCAGCTATGTCGAGCGACGCATTGCCTATCGGCTGCAGGAGCTGGAGATGGCGAAGAAGCAACCGCACCTGCTGACTACCAACAAGATGCGCATCGATGCGTTGCTGGAGCAGGTCAAGCCAGCGCAGAAGGCTGGGCGAGGGGAGCTTGTCCGGTTGGCGCCGGGCACGGTGCTGACGCGGGACTTCATGGGCCAGACCCACCGCGTTGTGGCCATGTCCAATGGTGAGTTTGAGTACAACGGCAAGCCCTACAGCAGTCTCACGGCAATTGCCTGCGAAATCGCCGGAACGCGCTGGTCGGGGCCGGCGTTCTTTGGGTTGCGCGATGGCGCGAAGAAGCGCAAGGGGGCGGGCGCATGAGCGCGGATTCCAACAAGAAGCGCCGGCGCTGCGCGGTCTACACGCGCAAGTCGTCCGAGGAGGGGCTCGACCAGGACTTCAACTCGATCGATGCGCAGCGGGATGCAGGCCACGCCTATATCGCCAGCCAGCGCGCTGAGGGCTGGATTCCGGTCGCGGATGACTACGACGACCCCGCATACTCCGGCGGCAACATGGAACGGCCGGGGCTGAAGCGTCTGCTGACGGACATCGAGCGCGGCCTGATCGATATCGTCATGGTCTACAAGATCGACCGGCTGACGCGCAGCTTGGCGGACTTCTCGAAGATGGTCGAAGTGTTCGACCGTTATGGCGTGTCTTTCGTGTCGGTCACGTAGCAGTTCAACACAACCACGTCGATGGGGCGGTTGATGCTGAACGTGCTGTTGTCGTTCGCGCAGTTCGAGCGCGAGGTGACGGGCGAACGCATTCGCGACAAGATCGCGGCCAGCAAGCGCAAGGGTATATGGATGGGCGGCGTGCCGCCGCTGGGCTATGACGTGCTTCACCGTAAGCTGGTTGTCAACGAGGCGGAGGCGGTGGTGGTGCGCCGCCTGTTTGCAGAGTTTCCGCACGCCGCATCCACGACCTTGTTCGTGCAGAGGTTGCGCCATGAAGGCGTGACGACCAAGTCGTGGGTGGCGCGGTCCGGCAACGACCGGGTGGGCAAGCTGCTGGACAAGGGGGCGCTGTACAAGATCCTGAACAACCCGGTCTACCTGGGCCAGATCCGTCATAAGGGGGCCAGCTACACCGGCGAGCACGAGCCCATCGTGACGCAGGCGCAGTGGGAGGCGGTGCAGGCGGCGCTGACCAGCAAGCCGGCCGGTGTGAGCCGCGGCCAGATTCGTAGTGAACGCCCGGCGTTGCTCAAGGGGCTGATCTTTACGACGGATGGCCGCGCGATGACGCCCCATGCGACAAAAGGGCGCGGCGAGCGGCTGTACCGGTACTACCTGTCAACCCGCGACGCTCAGGAGGGGTACGGCGCATCCGACGTCAGAATGCTGCCGGCGGGTGAGCTCGAGGAAGCCGTGATGGCGCAGCTGCGCGGCATATTGCGCGCGCCGGAGATGGTGGCCCGGGTTTGGCGGGAGGTGGCCAGGAGCAACGACACGCACGACGTGAGCGAATTGCAGGTCGCCGTGGCGCTGTCCAGAATCGACATGGTGTGGGAGAACCTGTTCCCGCTGGAGCAGCACCGCATCGTGCAGTTGTTGATCGAGCGCATCGTCGTGTCGCCGCAGGAACTGCGGGTGCAGTTGCATCGCAACGGCATCGAGCACTTTGCATTGGACGTGGTGCGCGCCGCAGGCGGGAAGTCCACGCAGGCCGCAGGGGAGGCCCTGGCATGAGGCGCACGACATTGGAGTTTCCAGGGGAGCCGATGGTGTTGCATACCAACAACGGCGGGATTGAGGTGTCCATCCCGATTCGTGTGCGCCGCTACAGCGGGCGGCGGCAGGTGGTGGTGCCGCAGGGCATCGCCTCCGCACGCGAACAGACACATGCGCCGACGGCCCTGCAGATTGCGCTGGCCCGCGGTCACCGCTGGCTGCGGCAGATCGAGAGCGGACAGGTGCGCAACATTGCCGAGCTGGCTAGCGAGGAGAAGGTTGATCGCAGCTATGTGAGCCGCATGATCAATCTGACGACGCTGGCGCCGGACATCCAGGCGGCGATCCTGAACGAGACCTTGCCGGAGGAGGTCGCGTTGTTCGACCTGGCGGTGGACACGCCCCAGTGTTGGGAGGCGCAGCGGCAGCGTGTCGCGGAGGTGGCGACGAAGGCGCGTGAGAGGAAAACACGTGCGGTTTCGCAAACTTGACCGTGTTCTCTCTTTCTCTGATTTTGAGGTGGCACCTGATACCGGAAAAAAATTCAGTGACTGGTGCGTTGCCTAAGTCACTGATTTTTCGGTGCTTTGCCTTGCGGACTTGGCGCCTTGCAAATCCGCGAGGGGGAGAGAAAGAGAGAGGAAAATGGGGCGAAAACGCCCGAAAACGGCCCCGGAGGGAAGGGGCGAAGTCCGCAAGCAGAAGTGAAAAACCCCGCCAGGCTTGGGGCCGGGCGGGGTTGATCGGAATGCAAAGAGGGTGTCTTTGCAATAGAGACTGGTGGAGCCGGCGGGAATCGAACCCGCGTCCGCAAGTCCTCCACAGAGAGTTCTACATACTTAGTTCTGCCATTTGATTTAACCGCCGCATCGCGGACGAACACGCTCTACGACGGCGAGTCACTAAATTTTCGTCCTCGGGCCCGTGACATGCCCGAAGCTTATCTGACGTAAATGACCTCGCTGGTCTTGCGACCCTAGCCCGTCAGCGAGCCAGTGCGAGGACGGCGGCCCTTAGGCTGCCAGTGCGTAACGGTCTTCGTTAGCAGTTATTGCATTCCCATTGATTAACGAGGTGACGGGTCCTCGGTATGCCCTCCACTGCTTCGCAACCCACGTCGAAACCAAGTCGGCCCCAGTAGGGAAGTCGCAATTATCCCATAGATGGGCTACTTCAGTGCAAAATCAACCCGCGTGGTCTTGCCCTTGTCCTTGATGCCCTCGGCGTCGAGCTTGGGCGCCACCACGAAGAGGCGCGCGGGTTCCACGCGCTCGGCCAGCGCCACATGCACGGCATTGGCGCGGCGCTGGGCCAGTTCGTGCAGGTCCGCGTCGGTCACTTGCACATTGGTTTCCATCAGCTTGCGCATCTCGTCCGGCGGCAGCGATTTCGCCAGGCCGACCGCATTGCGCGGCTTGGGGAATTTGGCGGCCTTGTAGGCGCGTTCAAGATACTTGTCCATCTCTTCGGGCTTGACCGTGTTGTCGGCCTCGGCGGTATCGCCCGCATCCTTGAGCTTCTGTTCGCGGATCTGGCGGTTGACCGCCTCGTGGCGCAGGCCGTCGCGGTCGGTGGCCGGATCGACCCGGCCGATGATGTCGAGCTTCAGTGCCGGGCGGTCCTTCAGCGCCGTCGCCAGCTTGTCAATCTTGGCCATCGACGCCTGCGAGATGGTGGCCGTGCCCGGGTCGAATTCGATGTAGCCGAGTTCCTCGCCGCCCCCACCGAAGGCGTTCGCCAGCAGCGAGAAGGGCGCGGTCACGGCCCGCACGATCAGGTTGACGAAGGCGCGCAGGATCACGCCGCCCAGGCTGAACTGCGGGTCGTCCAGCGAGCCCGACACCGGCACGCGCACATCGATCTCGCCGCGCGAGTTCTTCAGCAGCGCCACCGCCAGCCGCACCGGCAGGTTGGTCGCATCCTTGCTCTCCACGCGGTCGCCGAAGGTCAACTGGTCGATGAAGATGTGGTTGTCCGCACTCAGCTTGCCCTGGTCGAGCAGGTAGTGCAGGTCCATCGTCAGTTTGCCCTTGGTGATCGGGTAGCCGGCGTACTTGGCGGAGTAGGGCGTCAGATTGGTCAGTTCGATGTCGTTGGCCTTGGCGGACAGGTCGACGAACGCGGTGGGCGCGAGCGGATTGACCTTGCCGTGGATGTCGACCGGCGCGGTGCCGTCCACGCTGCCACGCAGGGCCACGTCGGCGGGCTGCTGGCCGGCCGACGTGCTGATGGTGCCGACCGAGCCGCCGATGGCGGTCAGGTTGGCGGTGTAGTTCGGCTTGACGAAGTTGTCGGTGAAGCGGATGTTGCCGTCCTGCAGCGTGATCGCGTCGATCCGCAGGTCCGCGCCGCCGGCCTTGGGCGCGGCCGCCACGGCTGGAGCAGGCGTGCCCGCCGTTACGGCCGAGGCCGGGCTGGTTGCCGGTGCCGACGCGGCGACGACAGCACCGCCGGGCGCCGCCACGGGGGACGAGGCCGCGCCGGGCACCGCCTGTGCCTGTGTCAGCGAGCGGTGTTCCTCGGTCGGCTGCACGCGGATGTCCTGCAGGTTCAAGCGGCCGTTCGGGTTGATGATGATCCGCGCATAGAAGGTCGACAGCGCCAGCGCTCCCACGCGCACGCGCGGTGTGGCGCCATCGTAGTTGGCCTGGATACGGTTGAGCGCGAGCGAGCGCCAGCGCAGGAAGTCGTCGGAGGTCACGCGGTCCTGCAGGCGCACATTGCCGAGCGTGGCATTGCCCTGGTAGCTGACGTTCAGTGCCTTGCCCTGGCTGAGTGCCAGATGGCCATCCATCGTCAGCAGCGCACTGGTGATCGCCGCGTTGAGCGATTTGTCCAGATACGGATCGAGGCCCGCCAGCGGCAGGTTTTGCGCGTTCATGCGCAGGTCCGCCTTGAGCGGCTGCGGCACCACGTTGCCGCGCACGTCGAGCTTGCCTTTGCTGCCGAGCCCCGCACCGATCTGTACGTCGACCGGTTTGCCGAGGTCGGTCGATGCGTTCTGCACCACCATGTTCAGCGGTTCGACGCGTATCTTCACCGGGCGCGAGTTGGTCCGGTCTTCAAAGCCGACGGCGCCATTGTCCAGGCGCAGCGCCTGGACGGTCACCGCCCACGGCTTCTCGGCCGGTGCGCCGGATTTGACTGGTGCCGGTGCGGCCTTGGCGGCCTGCGCAGGGGTATGGAGCAAGGTCAGCACGGTGCTGCCGTCCTGCTTGCGCAGCACGTCCAACTGCAGAGCGTCGCTGTGCACCTCGTTCAACGCCAGCGTGCGCGTGGCCAGATCGAAGCGCTTGACGTCGACGCGCACCTGCTTGGCACGCAGTGCGGTGTCGTTGCGGGTGGCCGGCGCCAGCGCCAGGTCGGTCAGCGTGGCGACCAGCGGTTCCGCGCGCACGTTGAACTTGTCGGCGCCAAACTCCAACGCGATCTTGCCGTCGGCCGACAGCGCGCCGTTCTGCAACTGAGGCGCGCCGGCCTGGCGCAGATAAGGTTCGACGGCTGCGAGCTTGATCGTATCCAGCTTCAGCTCGAGTTCGCCGGTGCGCTTGTCCAGCGAGGTGCTGCCCTTGACGTTCAGCGTGCCGCCACTGGCCAGCTTCGCGCCCATATCGAGCGTGGTCGGGCCGCCGAGCGTACGCACGGCGATGTCGCCGTGGAGGTCGTCCAGCACGAGATCGGCCGCCGGCTGCGTGGTGGCATCGCGCCAGCGGATGCTGCTGTTCGCCAGTTGCAGCTTGCCGACCGCCACGTCGAGCGGCTCGGGCTGCACCGCGGGCGTGGAGGGCGCCGGTTTGGCTTCGGCCGGAACGGGTTTGCCGCCCAGCCGCGCAACATTGATCGAGCCGTCCGCCGCGCGTGCGGCATCCACGCGCACGCCGTCCAGCGACAGCGCATCCAGGTGATACACGTTGTCCAGCGGGCGCACGTCGGACAACGTCGCGCGCAGCTGTTTCGTCGCCACCAGGGGCGCCTTCCCGGCGTCGGTCACTTCCAGATTGTCGAGGCCGGCCGTGCCGTGCACGCGCAGCACCGGATTGCCGGTCTTGGGCTTCTGGAAGTCGATGGTCAGGTCGGTGGTCAGCATGCCTCGCGGTATCGCCACCGGCAGGGGGCCCGGCACGTAGCCGAGGTAGCGCGGCAGATCGAGGCCGTCGAGTTTGATGTTCAGGCTGGATTCCAACGACTGCGCAAACGGCTTTGTCTTGCCGGCGAAGCGCAGCGGCGCGCCGTCGATCCGCGCGGCCAGCAGCGGCTGCACGAAGATGTCGATGTCGGCCGGCAGGCTCGCCAGGAAGGGCACGCCGATCTGCAGCCCGTCCACCGTGTGCTGTGCCCCAAGCGGCTGATCGACAAACTGGATGGCGCCGTCGTTCAACCGCAGGTTGGCGAAGAGAAAGCGCGCCGGCTCGTTCGATTTGGGCTTGGGCGGGATTTCCGGCTGGGTCAGCCTGTCGACGATATCGGAGAAATTGAAGCGCTGTTCGGCCGTCCGCACGATACGCACGCGCGGGGCATCCACCGTCAGTTCTTCGATGACCGGCGCGCGGCGGAAGATCGAGCTCCACGCCGCGTTGACATGCAGATGGCCGACGTCGACGAAAGGCGTCTTACCGTCGCGCTCGGCAATGTGCAACTGGTCGATCTCGAGCCGCAACGTGTACGGGTTCAATCGAATCTTGCCGACCGTCACGGGCCGTTCCAGGTACTTGCTCAGTTGCGTTTCGGCCAGGTGATGCAGCAGCGGTGGGCCGCCCACCGCGCCCAGCAGGCCGAACGCGGCCAGAAAGATCAGCACGCCAAGCCCGATGTGCCTGGTGCGCCGCGATGCCCGCACCTGCTCGCCGAACCGGGCCGTGCGCTGCCAGCCCGGGCTGCTCCGCAAGCGGCCTAGTCTCGCGCGCCAGCCGGTTGTGTTGGATTGCGGGTCGGGACGCGAGTCGGGGGAGGTCGTCATGCTGGTGTCGGTCCGGCCACGGTGTGGCGCGCTTCGTCAGGTCAGTCTCATCTGCGGCTTCACAGCGGGAGCCGGCGGCCGGAAAGAGGCGCGCCGGCCCGGCGCTCTCAGGCGCGTTGCGATGCCAGCAGCAGCGGGATCAATTCGGCCGCGTGCGCGATCAGTGCATCGGCTTGCCATTCCGCGGGTGGCGGTCCATTACCACAATAGCCGTAACTGGCAGCAATGGTAGGCATGCCGGCGGCCCGGCCTGCCTCAATGTCGCGCAAGTCGTCGCCGACATAGACGATCTGCCGCGACGACACCCCGATCGCTTCGGCCGCATGCAGCAGCGGGGCGGGGTGGGGTTTGCTGTGGGGGGTCGTGTCGCCGCTCACAACGCAGGCGGGCGGCACGGGAAAGGTCAGCTGCGCCACCAGCGGTACGGTGAATCGCGCATGCTTGTTGGTCACGATTCCCCACGGTACGCCCGCCCGCCCCAGTTCGGCCAGGACGTCGTTCATGCCGGGAAACAGCCGCGTGTGGATGCAGATATCGGCCTCGTAGTTGGCCAGAAAGGCATGCTTGAGCGACTCGAATTCCGCATCTTCCGGCCCCACGCCGAAGGCCACCCCGATCAGGCCACGGGCACCGTGCGATGCCATGGGACGCAGCGTTTCGTAGGCAAGCGGCTCCAGGCCACGGTCCACGCGGACCTTGTTGGCCGCCGCGGCCAGGTCGGGCGCCGTGTCGGCCAGCGTGCCGTCCAGATCGAATAGCACCGCGCCCAGCGGATCGGGAAACCTGGTCACGGTGCAGTGCCCGGCCGGCGGGTCGCCATCAGGTAGTTGACGCTGGTGTCGTGCGTCAGTGCGTAGCGGCCCGTGATCGGGTTGTATTCGAGGCCACGCAGTTGCGCAGGCTCCAGGCCTGCTGTGCGGGCAAATCCGGCCAGCTCGGACGGGCGGATGAATTTGGCATAGTCGTGCGTGCCGCGCGGCAGCATGTTGAGCACGTACTCGGCACCGATCACGGCCAGCAGGTATGCCTTGGCATTGCGGTGGATGGTGGAGAAGAAGACATGGCCGCCGGGCTTGACCAGGGCCGCGCAAGCTCGCACAACCGAGGCGGGATCGGGCACATGTTCCAGCATCTCCATGCAAGTCACGATGTCGAAGCTGCCTGGCTCGCGTGCCGCGAGGGCTTCCGCGGCGATTTCCTCGTAATCCACCGCCACGCCGGCTTCCAGGCCGTGAAGGTCGGCCACGCGCAATGCCTTGCGCGACAGATCGATGCCTTTGACGTCGGCACCGGCGCGCGCCATGCTTTCGGAGAGGATGCCGCCGCCGCAGCCGACATCGACGACGCGCTTGCCCGCCAGTGGCACCACGGACTGGATCCAGTCGAGGCGCAGCGGATTGATTTCATGCAGCGGCTTGAACTCGCTGTTCGGATCCCACCAACGGTGGGCGAGTTCGCTGAATTTTTCGAGTTCGCCGGGATCGGCGTTCGCGTAAGTCGTGGTCATGATTCGCTGCGCCTGTGCTGAACGGCTGAGGTGAGGAAATGTACCAAAAAGGCCTGTTCCGACCAAATCACCTTGCGCAATAAAAGCGTTTCATATTGAAACAAGAACGAACAAATGCGCATTCGCTCTCTCCAATTGTCACCCTCGCTCTAGGAGAAATCATGAAGCAGAAACGGGTTCTGGCTGGACTTGGCATTGCAGGTCTAGCGGTGTTGGCAGGTTGTGCAGCGCCTGGCTATGGCGGTGGTTACGGTGGTGCGGGTTACGGCGCGGGCGGGGGTTATGCACCTGCGCCGGCTTACGGTGGCCAGCCCCAACAACCCGGCGCCCTCTATGGCCGGGTCGAGTCGATCGAGCCGATGCAGGCTCCGGCCAACAGCCCCGGCATTCTCGGCACCATCATCGGTGGTGTGGCGGGTGGTGTGCTCGGACACCAGATCGGTGGCGGCACCGGCAATACGGTCGCCACCATCGGTGGCGCGGCGCTGGGCGCCTTGGCGGGCAACCAGGTGGAGCGGGCGGCTGGCGCAGGTGGGCAGACTGTCTACCGGGTGACGGTCCGGCTGGATGACGGTCGGGTCGCCACGGTCACGCAGCGCAACCCGAATAACCTGCGCGTGGGCGATCGTGCAATGGTGGCGAACGACCAGGCGACGCCGTCCTATTGAGGGCGCGTGTCCTGTGGTGGATTGCCGGAGGATATAGGCGTCTATTAGTGGGCGATGATACGAAAGTGTCATCGCCCATTTGCTTTCCCTGTGGGGCCGGTTGGTTGGTGCAGGGCAAAAAAAAGCCCAGCGAAAGCTGGGCTTTTTGATCGGCAGAGGCCGAATTACTGCGCGCTGCGCGTGCCGACCACTTCGACTTCCACGCGGCGGTTCGGCTGCTGGCAGGCGATCTGTGCCTTGCGAGCGCCCTTGCAGGACTTCGGATCCACCTTCAGCTGGCGCTTGCCCTTGCCTTCCGTGTAGACGCGGTTGGCTTCGATGCCCTTGCTCACCAGGTAGCCCTTCACGGCTTCAGCACGACGGACCGACAGGCGGTCGTTGTACTTGTCCGAACCGAACGAATCGGTGTGGCCCACGGCGATCACGACTTCCAGGGTGATGTTCTTCAGCTTCGAGACCAAGTCATCCAGCTTGGCCTTGCCTTCCGGCTTCAGCACGGCCTTGTCGAAGTCGAACAGGGCGTCAGCTGCGAACGTGACCTTCTCGGTGCCGACGGTGACAGGCGGCTTAGCAGCCGGAGTTTGAGCCGGAGCAGCAGCCGGAGCCAGGGCGCCATCGCACTGCACATTGGCAGTTGCCGGCGTCCAGAAACCATTGCGCCAGCAGAGTTCGTTCGTGCCGTTCTTCCAGACCCACTCGCTCGTACCGTTACCCCAGTTGTCGTTGACGGCCTTCTTCTCGTAGGGCACCGACTGAGCGTAAGCGGACGCAGCCATGGCTACCGCAGCTGCAGCGAACGCGAGCTTGGTAAATTTTTTCATATTTCTCCTCTCAGGATGAGATCACCGCAGAAGACTGCGAGCAGATGGGACGAAAACAAGTCATACATTCTTCGGAGTATAACATTCTCGTGTGGTGAAGGCGCCACTTCGAACAATGTCTGCCTCTTCGCTGGGGGATTGTGCCACAAGCACGCACTCCTAAAAAGCAAATATAAGCGATTCGAACGGGGCGCCACGGCCTTGTGGTGTGTGCGCAACAAGGCAGGAAACGGCTCGCAAACCCTTATGGGGACTGGGTCGCCGGTTTTGCCGGCAGTCGCAGGGAGTGTGCCCGGGGTTGACGATGCGCCGCCTCCGCCGGTGAGGGGAGGGGGCTGACGGCATGGTAAAATAATCTGTTATTCGCGCAACCGCAGCGCCCTTTGCGGGGCCCCCATCGTTCGCCCAATGGATCAATTCGCCAAAGAGACACTCCCGGTATCGCTCGAAGAAGAAATGCGCAGTTCATATCTCGCTTACGCCATGAGCGTAATCGTGGGCCGCGCGCTTCCGGACGTGCGGGACGGTCTCAAGCCGGTGCATCGCCGCGTGCTGTATGCGATGCATGAGCTGAACAACGACTGGAATCGTCCCTATAAGAAATCGGCACGTATTGTCGGTGACGTGATCGGTAAGTATCACCCGCACGGTGATTCCGCGGTCTATGACACCATCGTGCGGATGGCGCAGGATTTCTCGCTGCGTTACATGCTCGTCGATGGCCAGGGCAACTTCGGCTCGGTCGACGGCGACAACGCGGCGGCGATGCGTTACACGGAAATCCGCCTCTCGAAGATCGCCCACGAACTGCTGGCCGATATCGACAAGGAAACCGTCGATTTCGAGCCGAACTACGACGGCAGCGAGACCGAGCCGTCCATCCTGCCGGCACGTATTCCGAACCTGCTGATCAACGGCTCGTCCGGGATCGCGGTCGGCATGGCGACCAACATCCCGCCGCACAACCTCAGGGAGGTGGTGGACGGCTGCCTGCACCTGCTGCGCAACCCGGAAGCGACGGTCGACGAACTGATCGAGCTGATTCCGGCGCCTGATTTCCCGACCGCCGGCATCATCTACGGCATTTCGGGCGTGCGCGAGGGCTATCGCACCGGCCGTGGCCGCGTGGTGATGCGGGCCAAAACGCACTTTGAGGACATCGATCGCGGCCAGCGCCAGGCGATCATCGTCGACGAGCTGCCTTATCAAGTTAATAAGCGCACGCTGCTCGAGCGGATCGCCGAACTGGTGACCGAAAAACGCGTCGAGGGCATTTCCGATATCCGCGACGAATCCGATAAATCGGGCATGCGCGTGGTGATCGAGCTCAAGCGCGGCGAAGTGCCGGAGGTGGTGCTCAACAACCTCTATAAGAATACGCAGTTGCAGGACACGTTTGGCATGAACATGGTGGCGCTGGTCGATGGCCAGCCGCGCCTGCTGAACCTGCGCCAGATGCTGGAGTGTTTCCTGCTGCACCGCCGCGAGGTGGTGACGCGGCGCACGGTGTTCGATCTGCGCAAGGCGCGCGAGCGGGGCCACATCCTCGAAGGTCTGGCTGTGGCGCTGGCCAATATCGACGAGTTCATCGCCATCATCAAGGCCGCGCCGACGCCCCCGATCGCCAAGCAGGAGTTGATGGGCCGCAGTTGGGATTCGGGCCTGGTGCGCGACATGCTGTCGCGTGCCGAAAGCGACACCGTCGGCGGCCGTACCGCCTATCGGCCGGAAGGGCTGCTACCCGTTTTCGGCATGCAGGGGGATGGGCTGTACAAACTGTCCGACACGCAGGCCCAGGAAATCCTGCAAATGCGCCTGCAACGCCTCACGGGGCTGGAGCAGGACAAGATCGTCCAGGAGTACCGCGAGGTGATGGCGCAGATTGCCGACCTGCTGGACATCTTGGCGCGTCCGGAACGCATTACTGCCATTATCGTCGAGGAACTCACGCTGATCCGCTCGGAATTCGGCGACGAGCGTCGCTCGCAGATTGAGCACAATGCGACCGAGTTGGATACAGAAGACCTCATCACGCCGCAAGATCTGGTGGTGACGCTGTCCCACAGCGGCTACATGAAGAGCCAGCCGATCTCCGAGTACCGCGCGCAGAAGCGCGGCGGGCGCGGCAAGCAGGCCGCCGCCACCAAGGAAGATGACTGGATCGACACGCTATTTGTCGCCAACACGCACGATTACATCCTCTGTTTCTCCAACCGGGGCCGTCTCTACTGGCTCAAGGTATGGGAAGTGCCGCAGGGCAGCCGCAATTCGCGCGGGCGGCCGATCGTGAACATGTTCCCGCTGTCGCCCGGCGAGAAGATCAATGTGATCCTGCCGGTCAAGCAGTTCGATGAGCAGCATTTCGTCTTCATGGCCACCTCCAAGGGCACGGTCAAGAAGACGGCGCTTACCGAGTTCTCCAACCCGCGCAAGGCCGGCATCATCGCCGTGGACCTCGACGAGGGCGATTTCCTGATCGGTGCGGATATCACCGATGGTCAGCACGATGTGATGCTGTTCTCGGACGCGGGCAAGGCTGTGCGCTTCGACGAGAACGATGTGCGTCCGATGGGCCGCCAGGCGCGCGGTGTGCGGGGCATGAATCTGGAGGACGGCCAGCAGGTGATCGCCATGCTGGTGGCGCCGGCCGAGACGGCGGGCGAAGGCGAGCAGGCGGTGGCGGGTAGTGTGCTGGCCGCCACCGAGAACGGCTACGGCAAGCGCACGCCGATCTCCGAGTACACCCGCCACGGCCGTGGCACCAAGGGCATGATCGCCATCCAGACCTCCGAGCGTAACGGCAAGGTGGTCGCGGCCGCGCTGGTGGCGCCCGAGGACGAGATCATGCTGATCACGACCGGTGGTGTGCTGATCCGTACCCGCGTGGATGAGATCCGCGAGATGGGGCGTGCCACCCAGGGCGTCACGCTGATTGCGGTGGGCGAAGGTAACAAATTGTCCGGCCTGCAGCGTGTGGTGGAGTCGGATGCCGAGGGCGAGGATGCTGCTGACGGCGCGACCGAGTCCGATGGCGAAGCGCCCAGCGCGGACGCCACCGAAACATAATTCGAAACATTTTTCGCTTGCCGCGACGGTTCGTTCTGGCATGATGCCGGACTTGCGTGCGGCAAGGTCCGGAACTCGGGACCCGCTGTCCGGACTAAACGCAACGCTTTTCTCAAGGGAGCAACAATGCACAAGAGTCTCAAACATCTGATCGTGGTGGCCGGTTTCGCCCCGCTGCTCGCCTTCGCGCAAGCCGCTGGCGCCGACGCCGACAAGACGGCAGCCATCAAGGAACTGCTGACGGTCATGAACGTCGACCAAGCGATCCGCGGTCAGGGTGAGGCACTGGAAAACGGCGCCAAGCAGGACGCTCCGCTGGTGCTGGAGCAGGCACTGGTCGAGAACAAGACCCTCAACGACAAGCAGAAGCAGGCTGCCGTCTCCAGGCTGAAGGCGAACGGCGCCGTGCAGCGCATGACCGAAAATGCGGGCAAGGCTTTCGAAACCGATGGTTTCCGCAAGGACGCTCTGCAAGCCCACTACGACTCCCTCGCCAAGTACTACTCGGCGCAGGAAATCAAGGACCTGACCACGTTCCTGAAGACCCCGAGCGGCCAGAAGTTCATGGCCAACCAGGGCAAGGCCATGCAGGAAGTGTGGGGCTCCGTGATGCAGAAGTACGGCCCGCAGGTCGGCAAGGCGATGCGCGATATGGCTGACAAGGAAATCGCAGGCGCGGCTGGAGCCTCGAAGTAATTCGATGGCGTAGGCCGATGATCGGCGCGTGACCCCCGTGGCGCCGCTGATTGATGGATAATGGCTGTTTGGGTTTGCGCCCAGACAGCCATTTTTCTTTTGCCCTTTGCCCTATGAACCAAGCGGATCGAGCTCTTCAAGCCAGCCAGGCGCGCGTCTACAACTTTTCGGCGGGGCCGGCCGTGTTGCCGACCGAGGTGCTGGAGCAGGCACGGGAAGAGATGCTCTCTTGGCAAGGCAGCGGCATGAGCGTGATGGAGATGAGCCATCGCGGCCGCGAGTTCGAGAGCATCATGGCGCAGACCTTTGCCGACCTGCGCGAATTGCTGGCGGTGCCCGACAACTACGAAATCCTGTTCGTGCAGGGCGGCGCGATCGCCGAGAACGCCATCGTTCCGCTCAACCTGATGCGCCGGCTGTCGCTCGATGCGCCCAAGGCGGACTACGTCGTCACCGGCACGTGGTCGGTGAAGTCGCAGCAGGAAGCGCGCAAATACGGTGAGGTGAACATCGCCGCCTCGAGCGAGGCCGAGCGTTTCCACAAGATTCCGGATGTTTCCGCGTGGAAGCTGTCGGATGACGCGGCTTACGTACATTTGTGCACCAACGAGACCATCGTCGGCGTCGAATACCAGGAGACGCCGGATGTCGGCCAGGCGCATGGGCGCGTGGTGGTGGCCGACGTCTCCAGCCACATTCTGTCGCGGCCGATCGACTGGAACGGTTACGCGGTGCTTTACGGCGGCGCGCAGAAGAATATCGGGCCGGCGGGCCTGACCATCGTGATCGCGCGCAAGGACCTGCTCGGCCATGCGCATCCGCTGTGCCCGTCGGCCTTCAACTGGCGCTTGGTGGCCGAGAACGGCTCGATGTACAACACGCCGCCCACCTACGCCATCTACGTCGCCGGGCTGGTGTTCCAGTGGCTCAAGCGCCAAGGCGGCGTGGAGGCGCTGGAGACCCGCAACATCGTCAAGGCGAAGATGCTGTACGACTTCATCGATGCCAGCGGCTTCTATCGCAACGATATCCATCCGTCGTGCCGGTCGCGCATGAACGTGCCGTTCTTCCTCAACGACGAATCCCGCAACGAAGCCTTCCTGGCGCAGGCGCGCACGCAGGGACTGGTGCAGCTCAAGGGCCACAAGTCCGTGGGCGGCATGCGGGCGAGCATCTACAACGCGATGCCGTTGGAAGGCGTGGAAGCGCTGGTCGACTTCATGCGCGAGTTCGAGCGGACCGCGGCCTGAGCCGTACGTCGCAATCAAGGCAGAACATTGCGCAAAGCGCCCGCTTTGCGCGGCAATTTGCAACCTGTTGCCGAACCCGATCCCTACAATGACCAGTCAGTCAGACGAAACAAGTCAAAGCAAAGACGCCGCACTGGCGGCGGAATTGGCGCCGTTGCGCACGCAGATCGATGCCATCGACAGCCAACTGCTCACGCTGCTGTCGGATCGCGCCAAAGTCGCGCAGGCAGTGGGCGAGGTGAAGAAGCGCTATGCGTCGCCGGCGTTCAGGCCGGACCGTGAGCTGCAGGTCATCCGCAAGGTGCAGTCGAATAACCCGGGGCCGCTGCACGGCGAGAGCATCGCCGCGATCTGGCGCGAGGTGATGTCGGCATGCCGTGGCCTGGAGCAGGCGCTGCGCATCGGCTACCTCGGCCCGACCGGGACGTTCACCGAGCAGGCGGTGATCGCGCATTTCGGCCACGAGATCCAGCCGATGCCGTGCCCGAGCATCGATGAGGTGTTCCGGGCAGCGGAGTCCGGCACCGTTGATTGCGGCGTGGTGCCCGTCGAGAACTCGACCGAAGGCGTGGTGTCGCGCACGCTGGACCTGTTCCTGCAGACGTCGCTGAAGATCAGCGGCGAGATCGCGCTGCGGGTGCACCACAACCTGCTGCACAAGACTGGCGACATGTCGCAGGTCAAGGTGGTGCGAGCGCACGCGCAGGCGCTGGCGCAGTGCCAGCACTGGCTCAACACGAACTACCCGCACCTGCCGCGCGAGGCGGTGTCGAGCAATGCCGAGGCCGCGCGCATGGCGGGCGAGGACGAGACCGTCGCCGCGCTGGCGAGCGTGCAGGCGGCCAACCGCTACGGCCTGCATGTGGTGCGGGCCAACGTGGAGGACGATCCGCACAACCGCACGCGCTTCGTGGTGCTCAGCAACTACGAGACCGAGCCCAGCGGGCGCGACCAGACCTCGCTGATCCTGTCGGTGCCGAACGAGGCCGGCGCGGTCTACCGGCTGCTGGCGCCGCTTGCCGAGAACGGCGTATCGATGTGCCGCTTCGAGTCGCGGCCGGCGCGCAGCGGCGCGTGGGAGTACTACTTCTACGTCGACGTGGAAGGCCATCAGCGTGATCCGCAGGTGGCGCGCGCGCTGGAGAAGCTGCGCCACGACGCGGCGTATTTCAAAGTGCTGGGGTCCTATCCCTCGGCACACTGAGGGATTCAGACGCGTCTCGCATGGGTGGGGCGCCGATAGCTGAGGAGCAGCCCCATGTCTTTGCAGTTCGGCCCCGAGTACGTCCGCGCCATGGCCCCTTATGTGGCCGGCAAGCCGATTTCCGAAGTCACGCGCGAGTTCGGCCTGGACGCGTCGCGCATCGTCAAGCTGGCGTCCAACGAGAATCCGCTGGGCATGCCGGCATCGGCCAAGGCGGCGATGGCGGCTGCGATCGATGAGCTGGCGCGCTACCCGGATGCCAACGGCTTCAGCCTGAAGGCCGCACTGCACGCGAAGTTCGGCGTGCCGGAAGCCTGGATCACGCTCGGCAATGGCAGCAACGATATCCTCGAACTGGCGGCGCGGGCGCTGGTGGCGCCGGGGCAGGGCGTGATCTACGCGCAGCATTCGTTTGCCGTCTACGCGTTGGCGGCGCAGGAAGTCGGCGCACGGGCCATCGAGGTGCCGGCCCGCGACTACGGCCACGACCTGGAGGCGATGGCCGCAGCCATCACGCCGGATACGCGCCTGATCTACATCGCCAATCCGAATAATCCGACCGGCACCTTCCTGTCGGCCGATGCGATCGCGGCCTTCCTGGCCCAGGTGCCGCCGACGGTCGTGGTCGTGCTCGACGAGGCGTACAACGAATTCCTCGCACCCGCGCAGCAGTACGACTCGGTGGCGTGGGTGCGCCGGTATCCGAACCTGCTGGTGTCGCGCACCTTCTCCAAGGCCTATGGGCTGGCCGGTCTGCGTGTCGGTTATGGCATCGCGCAGCCGCAACTGGCGGACCTGCTCAATCGGATCCGCCAGCCGTTCAACGTCAACAGCCTCGCGCAGGCCGCCGCTGTCGCCGCACTGAACGACACCGAATTCCTGCGCAGATCGGCGGCACTGAACGCCGCGGGTTATGCGCAACTGACGCAGGCATTCGAGCGCCTCGGGTTGGAATATGTGCCATCGTCGGGCAACTTCGTGCTGGTCCGTGTCGGTGACGATGCGGGCGCGGGTGCGCGCGTCAATCTGGCGCTGCTCAAGCAGGGCGTGATCGTGCGGCCGGTGGCCAACTACGGTCTGCCGCAGTGGCTGCGCATCAGCATCGGGCTGCCGGAGGAGAATGCCGCCTGCATCGCTGCGCTGGAGTCGGCATTGGCGCAGGCGAAGGCCGTCGCCTGACCCCCGGCGACGTGCTTCGCAGCAGTCGCGGCTGACGCATCGGCCGCCACGCACATCGGGCTACAATGCCGCTTTGTTTTTTCTGGCAGGGCGGTGTTGTGGCCTCTTCTTTTTCCAGTTCCCGGTTGGTGATCGTCGGTGTCGGCCTGATCGGCGGTTCGCTGGCGCTGGCATTGCGCCGCGCGGGCGTGGTCGGGCGGGTCATCGGCGTGGGGCGGTCGGCGGCGTCGCTGGAGACGGCGATCCGCCTGGGCGTGATCGACGAGGCGTTGCCGATGGAAGAGGCGGTGCGTGGCGCCGATACGGTCGTGCTGTGCGCGCCCGTGGCGCAGACGCTGCCGCTGCTGCTTGCGATGCAGCCCCACCTGGGCCCGGACACCATCGTCACCGATGCCGGCAGCACCAAGTCCGACGTCATCATGGCCGCCAAGACGGCGCTGGGCGACCAGGTCAGCCAGTTCGTGCCGGCCCACCCGATCGCGGGACGCGAGTTGAATGGTGTCGAGGCGGCGCTGGCCGATCTCTACGTCGGCAAGAAGACTGTGCTGTGCCCGCTGCAGGAGAACCGCCGCGCCGATGTCGCCCGTGTGCAGGCGATGTGGGATGCCGCGGGGGCCTATTGCCACGTGATGTCCGCCGTGCAGCACGATGCTGTGTTCGCGGCGGTGAGCCATCTGCCGCACGTGCTGTCGTACGCGCTGGTCGCGCAGATCATCAATGCCGAGGACGCCGCGCTCAAGCTCGATTTCGCCGGCGGCGGCTTCCGCGATTTCACCCGTATTGCCGCGTCGTCGCCCGAGATGTGGCGCGATATCTGCCTGTCCAATCGCGACGCGCTGCTGCGCGAGCTGACCACCTATGAGGCCGTGGTGGGCCGCCTGAAGAAAATGATCGCCGAGCGCGACAGCGATGCGCTCGAACGCGTGTTCCGCCGCGCGAGCGAAGCGCGCTTGGCCTGGCCGCAGCGTGTGGTCGGCACCTCGCAACCCGAATAACGTTTTTCCCTGTCTCGATTCATGGAACACCTCGACGTCGGTCCGCTGAAGGCGGCACGTGGCACGGTCAAGTTGCCGGGCTCGAAGAGCATCTCCAACCGCGTGCTGCTGCTGGCGGCGCTTGCCGAGGGCGAGACGGTCGTGCGCGACCTGCTCGATTCGGACGACACCCGCGTGATGCTCGCCGCGCTCGACAAACTTGGCGTGCGATGCGAGCCCCTCGGCACCGCCAACGCTTATCGCGTGGTCGGCACGGGCGGCCGTTTTCCGGTCAAGTCCGCGGATCTGTTCATGGGCAACGCCGGCACCGCCATCCGCCCGCTGACGGCTGCGCTGGCGTTGCAGGGCGGCGCATACACGCTGCACGGCGTGCCGCGCATGCACGAGCGGCCGATCGGTGATCTGGTCGACGGCCTGCGCCAGGTCGGCGCGCGCATCGACTACGCCGGCAATGCAGGCTTCCCGCCGCTGGCGATCCGCGCCGCGCCGGTCAAGATCGATGCGCCGATCCGCGTGCGCGGCGACGTATCGAGCCAGTTCCTGACCGCGCTGCTGATGGCGCTGCCGCTGGCCGAGTCGGCGGGCCAGGTGACCATCGAGGTGATCGGCGAACTGATCTCCAAGCCCTATATCGAGATCACGCTGAACCTGATGGCGCGCTTCGGCGTGCAGGTCGTGCGCGACGGCTGGGCATCGTTCACGGTGCCGACAGGCGTGCGCTACCGGGCGCCGGGCGAGATGTTCGTGGAGGGCGATGCTTCCTCGGCGTCGTACTTCCTGGCTGCCGGCGCGCTCGGCGGCGGGCCGGTGCGCGTGGAGGGGGTGGGCATGTCCAGCATCCAGGGCGACGTGCGTTTTGCCGATGCGCTCAACCGCATGGGCGCCAACGTCATGGCCGGCGACAACTGGATCGAGGTGCGCGGCGTCGAGCGCGACGACGGCAAGCTGCATGCGCTGGAACTCGACTGCAACCACATTCCCGATGCCGCCATGACGCTGGCGGTGGCCGCACTGTTCGCTGACGGGACCACCACGCTGACCAACATCGGCAGCTGGCGTGTCAAGGAGACCGACCGGCTGACTGCGATGGCCACCGAACTGCGCAAGCTCGGGGCCGCGGTGGAGGAGGGCGCCGACTATATCCGCGTGACCCCTCCGTCGCATTGGACCGCACCCGCCGGGGGAATCGATACCTACGACGATCACCGCATGGCGATGGCTTTTTCGCTGGCGGCCTTCGGGCCGGTGCCGGTGCGGATCAACGACCCGCGCTGCGTGGCCAAGACGTTCCCCGATTACTTCACGGCGTTCGGCGAGATCGCCGATTGAAACGCAATTAACCGCCAATTATCAAAGCATCATGTCCGACATTGCCGCTTCCAACGCGTATCCGGTCATTGCCATCGACGGCCCCACTGCGTCCGGCAAGGGCACGGTCGCGCACCAGATCGCCGACCTGCTGGGGTTCCATTATCTCGACAGCGGTTCGCTGTATCGGCTGGTCGCGTTCGTCAGTATCCGCGAGAACATCGACGATCACGACGTGAACAGCCTCGTACGGATCGCATCGGAGCTGGACGTGCGCTTCAAGGCAGACCACATCTGGCTCCGGGGCGAGGATGTGAGCCTGGCGCTGCGCCACGAGTCGGTCGGCAACCAGGCCTCGGCGATCGCGGTGCATGGGCCGGTGCGTGAGGCGTTGCGCGCCCGTCAACGGGCATTCCTGGAGGCCCCCGGGCTGGTGGCGGACGGCCGCGACATGGGAACGGTGATTTTTCCCGAGGCGGTGCTCAAGGTGTTCCTGACCGCGAGCGTGCAGGCGCGCGCCGAGAGACGCTATAAACAATTGATTGCAAAGGGCTTTTCTGCTACAGTGGAAAGTCTTTCGCGGGACTTGGAAGCGCGTGATTTGCGGGATCGCACCCGCAGTGTCGCGCCGCTGCGGCCGGCGGAGGATGCGCGATCGCTCGATTCGTCCGACATGTCGGTCGATGAGGTGGTCGCGCAGGTGCTGGACTGGTATCGGCAGGTGCAGGGCGTCAAGGCGCACTGAACGGCCGGCAGTCCGATCGGTGCCGGTGAATGGCTTTGGCGATTTGCCGGCGGTTGTTCAACTCGTAACCCCGCATGCGTGTCTTCGCCCATCCTGAGCGAAAGCATTGCGAGGCATGTTCTGCGGATGCCTATTTTTATGTCCCAAACTAACGAATCTTTTGCCGCCCTGTTCGAAGAGTCGATTGCCCGTTCCAATATGAAGGCGGGTGAAGTGATCTCTGCGGAAGTTGTGCGTATCGACCACAACTTCGTCGTTGTGAACGCGGGCCTGAAGTCCGAAGCTTTTGTTCCGGTCGAAGAATTCCTGAACGATCAGGGCGAGCTGGAAGTGCAAGTCGGCGACTACGTCTCGGTCGCGATCGACGCGCTGGAAAACGGCTACGGCGACACCATCCTGTCGCGCGACAAGGCCAAGCGCCTGGCTTCGTGGCTGAACCTTGAAAAGGCTCTGGAATCCGGCGAGATCATCTCCGGTACCGTGACCGGCAAGGTGAAGGGCGGCCTGACCGTGATGGTCAACGGTATTCGTGCATTCCTGCCGGGTTCGCTCGTCGACGTGCGTCCGATCAAGGACACCACGCCGTACGAAGGCAAGACCCTCGAATTCAAGGTCATCAAGCTGGACCGCAAGCGCAACAACGTTGTGCTGTCGCGCCGCGCCGTGGTGGAAGCCACGCTGGGCGAAGAGCGCCAGAAGCTGATGGAAACGCTGAAGGAAGGCGCGATCGTCAACGGTATCGTCAAGAACATCACCGACTACGGCGCGTTCGTGGATCTGGGTGGCATCGACGGTCTGCTGCACATCACCGACCTGGCATGGCGTCGCGTGCGTCACCCGAGCGAAGTGCTGTCGGTTGGCCAGGAAATCACCGCCAAGATCCTCAAGTTCGACCAAGAGAAGAACCGCGTCTCGCTGGGCGTCAAGCAACTGGGCGAAGATCCGTGGGTCGGCATCTCGCGTCGCTACCCGCAAGGCACCCGCCTGTTCGGCAAGGTGACCAACCTGACCGACTACGGCGCGTTCGTCGAGATCGAAGCCGGCATCGAAGGCCTGGTGCACGTGTCGGAAATGGACTGGACCAACAAGAACGTGGCCCCGTCCAAGGTTGTCCAGCTGGGCGACGAAGTGGAAGTCATGGTCCTGGACATCGACGAAGACAAGCGTCGTATCAGCCTGGGCATGAAGCAGTGCAAGGCCAATCCGTGGGACGATTTCGCTCGTAACCAGAAGAAAGGCGACAAGCTGAGCGGCCAGATCAAGTCGATCACCGACTTTGGCGTGTTCATCGGTCTGCCGGGCGGCATCGACGGCCTGGTGCACCTGTCGGACCTGTCGTGGCAAGAGACCGGCGAAGAGGCGGTTCGCAAGTACAAGAAGGGCGACGAAGTGGAAGCCGTGGTGCTGGCCATCGACGTCGACAAGGAACGCATCTCGCTGGGTATCAAGCAGCTGTCGGGCGACCCGTTCAACAACTTCATCTCGACCAACGACAAGGGTTCGATCGTGTCCGTCACGATCAAGGCCGTTGATCCGAAGGGCGCCGTGGTGCAGTTGGCGGACGACGTGGAAGGCTACCTGCGCGCCTCGGAAATCTCGAGCGACCGCGTGGAAGATGCCCGCAACGTGCTGAAGGAAGGTGAAACGATGACCGCGATGATCGTCAACATCGATCGCAAGTCGCGCAACATCAACGTGTCCATCAAGGCCAAGGACAGCGCCGACCAGCAGGAAGCCATGCAGAAGTTCGCGCAGGACACCGGCACCGCTGGTACCACGAACCTGGGCGCGCTGCTGAAGGCCAAGCTGAACGAGACCAACCAGTAAGCGTCCACCGAGTCACGCCCCGAGGACGCGCGCACGATGCCCATGACCAAGTCCGAACTCGTGGAGAAATTGGCCGCCCGCTTTCCGCAGCTGCTGCTGCGGGATGCGGACATCGCGGTCAAGACGATCCTGGATGCGATGTCCGACGCCTTGGCGGACGGCCATCGCATCGAGATTCGCGGGTTTGGCAGCTTTGGCCTGAATCGGCGTCCGCCGCGTGTCGGGCGCAACCCCAAGTCCGGCGAGAAGGTGCTGGTGCCCGAAAAACGGGTGCCGCACTTCAAAGCGGGCAAGGAGTTGCGCGAACGGGTCGACCGCAGCCTCGAGCGGCAGGGCGAAACCTCTTCGGAGGGCGAGCCCGTGTCGCTGACGGCTGTGAAGGCGGCGCGGCAAGCCGGCGGTCACCATGCCGCCGGTTTTCCGGCGGAGGCGACGCCAACGTTGGCCATGTCGCGCTGAGCCTTGCGTGTTGCACAGTGGTTTCAAGAACGCCCCGGTTACTCCGGGGCGTCAGATTGCTGACGAACCCCACATTTTTCGGAGTGTGGGGTTTTGTCTTTTATGCGAAGCGGATTTTGGGTCGGCGGCAGCCGAATCGACCCGAAGGGGTCGAGAAGTGGGCGACGAGCCGGCGCATAGGTGCGCGAGGGCTGCAGAAGTGGCGTAAAAGCGCCCGCATGCGCGCCAGCAGCAGCGCGATCTTCTTGATGTTCTGTGCCGCAGCCGCCAGCAGGCACTGCTCGGCCACGCGGCGCAGCCCCCGCATGCGCGCGTAGCGATGTCCGTGCAATTGCTTGGCATCGGCGAAGCTGCGCTCCACCGTCTCTTTGCGCCGGGCATACAGGCGCTTGCCCCATTCGGTCAGCCGCCTGGCGTCAACCCGCTCCTTGGCCCACTCCCAAACGTGGCGCGTCACCACCTTCACCGCGTTGGCGCTGTTCGTGCACTGCGTGCGCATCGCACAGCTCCGGCAGATGCTGGGGTCGGACTTGTATTCGCGATAGCCGCTGCGGTTGGTCGTGCTGTACGGCAGCGCCTGGCCGGCCGGGCAGACATACTCGTCGCGATAGCGGTCGTACTCGTATTGCCGTTTGTAGAACGTGCCCGGCTTGTGATTCGGCGTGCGGTAGCCCATCACCCCGGCAATCTGGCGATCCTCCAGCCCCTTGCAGACAGCGGGAATGAAGTATCCGGCATCCAGCCCCACCGCCTGCACCGCAAAGCCGAAGCACTCGCGCTGGCGGTCCAGCCGCTCCAGATACGGTTGGCTGTCGTGCACCGAGGCCGGGGTGACGTGCGTGTCGGTGATGATCGCGTGCTTGGCATCGACCGTGCGGTGGTCCAGGTAGAAGAACCCACGGGGCTTGTCGTCGCGCACCATGTAGCCACTGTCCGGGTCGGTGCGGCTGCGCTTGATGTCCTTCTCCTCGGGCTTGCCGCCGGGCGCCCCGCCGTCACCGTCATCGCGCGGCAGCGGCTTCTTGCCGTGCGCGACCCGGTCCGCATCGACCGCCGCATCCAGTTCGGCCAGGTAGGCAGAAGGCGTCTGCTCCACCTTCACCACGTCGTACTTGTTCTTGTTGGCGTTGGCTTTGAGGTGCGTGCTGTCGGTATAGAGCACCCGGCCGTCGACCATGCCGTGCCCCATCGCCTGGCGCACGATCTCGTCGAAGATCTCCTGATAGACCGTGGTGTCGGTGTAGCGCCGGCGCCGGTTCTGCGAGAAGGTGGAAGCATCGGGCACGCGGTCGGTCAGGCGGAAGCGGGCGAACCAGCGATAGGCGACGTTGACCTGCACCTCGCGCATGAGCTGGCGCTCGCTGCGCACCCCAAACAGGTAGCCGATGAACAGCAGCTTGAACATCACTACCGGATCGAGTGCCGGGCGGCCGTTGTCGGCGCAGTACAGGTGCGCGACCTTGGCGCGGATGAATTCGAAATCCACCGCCGCGTCGATCTTGCGCAGCAGATGGTCCTTCGGCACAAGCTCCTCGAGCGTCACCATCTCGAGTTCGTGCTGCGCGGGTGTCGGTGTCTTGAGCATCCCGCTATTAAATACAAAGGAAAGGCCTCGCCGGGGGCGAGGCCTTTGTCAGCAATCTGACGCCCCGGTTACTCCGGGGCGTTTTTTTATGGCGTGGGCTTGCTGCACGGCCCTGCGCGTGGCTGGGCCCGATGCGAATCCGCTACAATGCGGCACAACCCGGCCATCACGGGCTGCGCGGGTCGCCGCGTCGCCGTCCGTTTCCGAAACCGCATGAAATTGTTCGTCTGGGTCATCCGCATCCTGTTGTTCGTGCTGCTCTTCGTGCTTGCGCTGCACAACACGGCGGAAGTCTCGCTTGTGCTGCCGTTCGGCATTGCCTGGCATGCACCCTTGATCCTGATCGCCCTGGCATTTTTCGTGGCCGGCCTGCTGCTGGCCATGCTGGCGATGGCGCCGCGCGTCATGCGGCACCGCTTCACCGCCAGCCGGCTGCGGCGGCAGATCGGCCGCATGAAGGCCGAAGAGGCGGTCGAGCCGCAGGCGCCGGTCGTCGCCGATGCTCCCTATCACGTTCCCGGCCCCAAGGTCTGACGCATGGATTTTGATCTCTGGTGGCTGTTGGCCATCCCCCTGGTGTTCGGTTTGGGCTGGGTGGCGGCCCGGCTGGATGCCCGGCAACTGCTGACCGAACAGGCATCGCTGCCGCGCTCCTATTTCAAGGGGCTGAATTTCCTCCTCAACGAGCAGCCGGACAAGGCCATCGATGCCTTCATCGAGGTCGCGCGCCTGGACCCCGAAACCACCGAGCTGCACTTCGCGCTGGGCAGCCTGTTCCGCCGCCGCGGCGAGACCGAGCGCGCCATCCGCGTGCACCAGAACCTGGTCAACCGGCCGGACCTGCCACCCAACGAACGCGACCATGCGCTGTATGAGCTGGGCCAGGATTTCCTGCGTGCCGGTCTGCTGGACCGCGCCGAAGAATCGCTGCGCATGCTGATGGACGGCACGTTTGCCGAGCCGGCCAAGCGCGTGCTGCTGGAGCTGTACGAGGTCGAGAAGGAATGGCGCAAGGCGATCGATGCCGCGCGCGAGCTGCAGACGCTGCAGGGCCAGGACTATACGGTGCAGATCGCCCAGTTCTGCTGCGAGCTGGCGCAGGAATCGCTGCAGCGCAAGGATGTGGCGGCCGCCGTCGAATGGCTCGAGCGCGCGCTGCAGGAAAACCCGAAAAACGTCCGCGCCACCATCCAGCTGGGCGACGTGGCGCTCGGCAAGGGCGAGACCGAGGGCGCGATCAAGCGCTGGCGCAGCATCGAACAGCAGAACCCGGCCTTCCTGCCGCTGGTGGCCGAGCGCCTGATGAAGGCCTACGCGCAGCTCGGCCGGGCCGCCGAGGGCCTGGCCTGGCTGCGCTCCAAGATGGATGCGCGCCTGGGGCCGGAGCTGCTGGATGTCGTCTACCGCTATGAACTGGACGTGCATGGCATCGACGATGCCGTCGCGCTGATGCGCGAGCAGATCCGACGCCAGCCGTCGTTGATGGCGCTGACGCGCCTGGTCGAAGCCGAAGCGACGCGCGCTTCCGAGGCCGTGAGCCACGAGGTTGCGACGGCTGTCGCGTCTGTCGGCGACAGTGCGTTGGCCGATCCGGTGGAAGCGGGAAGCAACGCCGACATCCAGCGTGCGCAGGACCTCGGCGCCATCCGCGATCTGCTGCAGAGCCGCACCCGCAACCTGGCCCGCTACACCTGCCAGGAGTGTGGTTTCCGTGCGCGCCTGTTCTATTGGCAATGCCCCGGCTGCAACCGCTGGGAAACCTACGCACCGCGCCGTACCGAGACGCTCGGCGGCAGCGGCGGCGCCAGCATGTAATTCAGTCCGGCGTGGCCATGCGGCCGCGCCGGCGCGTTTTCAACTTTTGAATTGTTCGCATGAGAATCACCATCATCGGTAGCGGCTATGTCGGTCTGGTCACCGGCGCGTGCCTGGCGGAACTGGGCAACGACGTGTTCTGCCTCGACGTCGACCAGAAGAAGATCGACCTCCTCAACGCTGGCGGCGTGCCGATCTACGAACCGGGCCTGAAGGAGCTGATCGACCGCAACCGCGCCGCGGGCCGCCTGCAGTTTTCGACGGACGTGGCGGCCAGCGTGGCGCACGGCGATGTGCAGTTCATCGCGGTCGGCACGCCGCCCGATGAAGACGGCTCGGCCGATCTGAAGTACGTACTGGCGGCCGCCCGCAACATCGCCGAGCACATGGACGGCTTCAAGGTGATCGTCGACAAGTCCACCGTGCCGGTCGGTACGGGCGACAAGGTCCGTGCCGTGGTGGCCGAGGTGCTGGCCGCGCGCGGCAAGGCCGGCGCCGGTTTCTCGGTGGTGTCGAACCCCGAGTTCCTGAAGGAAGGCGCGGCGGTGGACGATTTCATGCGCCCGGACCGCATCGTGCTCGGCACCTACGCCGATGAAGCCGGCCAGCGTGCCAAGGCCACGATGCGCGCGCTGTATGCGCCGTTCAACCGCAACCATGAACGCACGTTCTATATGGATGTGCGTTCGGCGGAATTCACCAAGTACGCTGCCAACTCGATGCTGGCCACGCGCATCTCGTTCATGAACGAGATGGCCAACCTGGCCGACAAGGTCGGCGCCGACATCGAACTGGTGCGACTGGGCATCGGTTCGGATCCGCGCATCGGCTACAGCTTCCTCTATGCGGGCACGGGCTACGGCGGCTCGTGTTTCCCGAAGGATGTGCAGGCGCTGGTGCGGACCGCCCAGGAGTACGGCCAGACGCTGCACGTGCTGGAAGCGGTCGAGGCGGTCAACGACAAGCAGAAGGAAGTGCTGGTCGGCAAGATCGTCGACCGCCTGGGCGAAGACCTGTCCGGCCGCGCCTTCGCGATCTGGGGCCTGGCGTTCAAGCCCAACACCGACGACATGCGCGAAGCACCGAGCCGCATCGTGATCGCCGAGCTGCTGTCGCGCGGCGCCCGCGTGCGGCTCTACGACCCGGTGGCGATGGAGGAGGCCCGCCACGCGCTGGCGATCGACCTGTCGCCCGAACAATTGGAACGCGTGACGTTCTGCGTCGGTCAGATGGATGCGCTCAAGCAAGCCGACGCACTCGTCATCGTGACGGAGTGGAAGGCATTCCGCAGCCCGGACTTCAACGCCGTCAAGGCCTTGCTGAAGTCACCGATGGTGTTCGACGGCCGCAACCTGTTCGAGCCGCTCGCTATGCGCGAGGCGGGCTTCGAATACCAGGCCATCGGGCGCTCCACCCAATCGCCACAGCAGTAACCGTAGATCGGCAACGCCCGTGTCCATGACCAAGACCACGCTCGCTTCTGAACAGATCCGCGCCGCCCGCATTCTCGTGGTGGGCGACATGATGCTCGACCGCTACTGGTTCGGCGATGTCGAACGGATTTCGCCCGAGGCGCCGGTGCCGGTGGTGCAGATCAAGCGCTCGGACGAACGGCTGGGCGGGGCCGCCAACGTGGCGCGCAACGTGGCCGCGCTGGGGGCGCGGGCCGGCATGCTGGGCGTGATCGGCGAGGACGAGCCGGGGCGCACCATTGAGGCGTTGCTGGCTGCCAGCCATGTCCAGGGTCATCTGCATCGCGATCCGGCCGTGAACACCATCATCAAGCTGCGCGTGCTGGCGCGCCAGCAGCAGCTGATCCGTGTCGATTTCGAGAACCCGCCGACGCACGAAGTGCTGATGTCGGTGCTGGAGCGCTTCGGCACGTTGCTGCCCGAGCATGACGTGGTGGTGCTGTCCGACTACGGCAAGGGCGGGCTTACCCACGTCGCCAAGATGATCGAGGCGGCGCGCCACGCCGGCCGCCGCGTGCTGGTCGACCCGAAGGGCGACGACTACTCGCGCTACAAGGGCGCGACCATGATCACGCCCAACCGCGCCGAGATGCGGCAAGTGGTCGGCAGCTGGAAGACCGAGGCCGACCTGACCATCCGCGCGCAGAACCTGCGCCGCGAACTGCAGCTCGAGGCGCTGCTGCTGACGCGCTCGGAAGAGGGCATGACGCTCTACACCGAGCACGAGGTGCTGCACGTGTCCGCCCAGGCGCGCGAGGTGTACGACGTGTCCGGCGCGGGCGACACCGTCATCGCCACGCTGGCGACGCTGCTGGGCGCCGGCGCCAACATCAAGGAAGCCGTGCAGTACGCCAACCGCGCGGGCGGCATCGTGGTCGGCAAGCTGGGCACCGCCGTCGTCACCTACGCAGAACTCTTCAATCAAGCATCATGACCATCATCGTGACCGGCGCGGCCGGCTTCATCGGCGCCAACCTCGTCAAGGGCCTCAACGATCGCGGCGAGACCGATATCATCGCGGTCGACAACCTGACCCGTGCCGACAAGTTCCGGAACCTGGTCGACTGCGAGATCAGCGACTACCTGGACAAGACCGAGTTCGTCGAGCGCTTTGCCCGCGGCGATTTCGGCAAGGTCCGTGCGATCTTCCACGAGGGCGCCTGCTCCGACACCATGGAGACCGACGGCCGCTACATGATGGAGAACAACTACCGGTACACGCTGGCGCTGATGAAGGCCTGCCTGGACCAGGGCGTGCAGTTCCTCTACGCCTCGTCGGCGGCCACCTACGGCGCGTCGGACACCTTCCGCGAGGACCGCGAATTCGAAAAGCCGCTCAATGTGTACGGCTACTCCAAGTTCCTGTTCGACCAGATCGTGCGCCGCACGCTGCCGACCGCGCTGTCGCAGATCGTCGGCTTCCGCTATTTCAACGTCTACGGTCCGCGCGAGCAGCACAAGGGGCGCATGGCATCGGTGGCGTTCCACAACTTCAACCAGTTCCGTGAGGAAGGCACCGTCAAGCTGTTCGGCGAGTACAACGGCTACCCGCAGGGCGGCCAGATGCGCGACTTCGTGTCGGTGGAAGACGTGGTCAAGGTCAACCTGTTTTTCTTCGACCATCCGGACAAGTCGGGCATCTTCAACCTCGGCACCGGCCGCGCCCAGCCGTTCAACGACATCGCGACCACCGTGGTGAACACGCTGCGCGAGGCCGAGGGCAAGCCGACGCTCTCGACCGAGGAACTGGCGCAGGAAGGCCTGATCGAGTACGTGAAGTTCCCCGACGCGCTGCGCGGCAAATACCAGTGCTTCACCCAGGCCGACCAGGGCAAGCTGCGTGCGGCCGGCTATACCGCGCCGTTCCTGACCGTGCAGGAAGGCGTGGCGCGCTATTGCCGCTGGCTGATGGCCCAGTCGGCCTGACATCGGCGATCAGACCGCACGTTACATTTTGTTGGCGCCGGCCAGACAGCCCGCCGTCCTCCTTAAGATGAGTTGAAGCCGCCACACCGTGTGGCGGTCCCTTCAATCATTCATCCCAGGAGGAATCCATGTTGAAGAAGCTGTTGGCCGCTGTCCTGATGTGCCTGTCCACACTGTCGGTCTCGTGGGCGGCTGTCGACGTGAACACTGCCGACCAGTCCGCGCTGGAAACCCTGTCCGGCGTCGGCCCGAAGCGCTCCAAGGCGATCGTCGAGGAGCGCACCAAGAACGGCCCTTACAAGGATGCCGCCGACTTCATGGCGCGCGTACCGGGCATCGGCGAGAAGTCGCTCGCCAAGCTGCAGAACGAGGGGCTGACCTTCGGCAAGGGCGGCGCCGCTCCGGCGCCTGCCAGGAAGGACGCCCGGGACGCGAAGAAAAAGTAAGCCGCCCGCCGATGCCCCGCCCGCGCGGGGCGCTGTGATGTGCCTGTCGCCAGCAGGGTTGTCGCGCTGCATTACAATGCCCCGATTCCATCCGATACGCACCATGGCTTATCCCACCATCGAAGACACCATCGGCAACACGCCGCTGGTCAGGCTCCAGCGCATTCCCGGCGAGGACAACGCGCGACGCGGCAACGTGATCCTCGGCAAGCTCGAGGGCAACAATCCGGCCGGCTCGGTCAAGGATCGCCCGGCGCTTTCGATGATCAAGCACGCCGAGGCGCGCGGCCGCATCAAGCCGGGCGATACGCTGATCGAAGCCACCTCGGGCAACACCGGCATCGCGCTGGCGATGGCGGCTGCCATCCGCGGCTACAAGATGGTGCTGATCATGCCGGAGGACCTGTCGGTCGAGCGCCGCCAGAGCATGGCGGCCTACGGTGCGGAGATCGTCCTGACGCCGGTCAAGGGCGGCATGGAATACGCGCGCGATCTGGCCGACACGATGGAGCGGGACGGCAAGGGCGTCATCCTCGACCAGTTCGCCAATCCGGACAATCCGTTGGCGCACTACGAGGGCACCGGCCCGGAAATCTGGCGCGACACGGACGGCCGCATCACCCACTTTGTTTCGGCGATGGGCACGACCGGCACCATCACCGGCGTCTCGCGGTTCCTGAAGGAAAAGAATCCCGCCATCCGGATCGTCGGCGCGCAGCCGGCGGAAGGCTCGCGCATTCCTGGCATCCGCAAATGGCCGGAGGCGTATATGCCGAAGATCTACGATCCGAAGTACATCGATCGCACCGAGCCGGTCACGCAGGCCGATGCCGAGCACATGGCGCGTCGCCTGGCGCGCGAGGAAGGGATCTTCAGCGGCATCTCGGCTGCGGGCGCGCTGTGCGTGGCGCTGCGCGTAGCGGAGGAGGTCGAGCATGCGACCATCGTCTTTGTCGTCTGCGACCGGGGCGATCGCTACCTGTCCACGGGTGTGTTTCCGGCCTGAGCGGAGTCCGCGTCGGCAAGAAAAAAGCGCAGCCCCCGGCTGCGCTTTTTGTTTGCGGCGCGCCGGTGCGCGATCGGTTTCAGCCCTGCATGGCCTGGCGGACCGCCTGGCCCAGCTCGTACACCGCGGCGGCGTAGAAGAAGCTGCGGTTGTAGCGCGTCAGCACGTAGAAATTGCGCAGGCCGACGCGGCATTCGGTCGGCTGGCCGGGGGTCGGCAGGTCGACCACGAGCACGTCGGTCTCCTGCTCGCGGGCGGCATCGACGCCGGGGGCCAGAGCTAGGCCGGCACGTGTCAGCCTGGACAGCGTCATGCGCGGGTAGGGCTGGCCATCGGCCGCCGCGGCTGCGATGCCCTGGCTGTCGGCATCACCCGCGATGTTCCACATCACCGGGCGATTGGGCTCCCAGCCATGCATCTGCAGGAAGTGCGCGACGCTGCCGATAGCGTCCACCGCGCTGTTGCGCAGGTCGATGCGTCCGTCGCGGTCGTAGTCGAGCGCGTATTCTCGGATGCTGGTCGGCATGAACTGCGGAATGCCGACCGCGCCCGCGTACGAGCCCAGCACCGAGAAGGCATCCGTCCCGGTGTCGCGGCACCACAGCAGGAAGTCCTTCAACTGATTGCGGAACATCGTGCTGCGCTCTTCGCGGTTGGGCGTGTCCGGGTAGTCGAAGGCGAGCGTGGTCAGCGCATCCATCACGCGGAAGTTGCCCATGTCGCGGCCGTAGATGGTCTCCACGCCGAGGATGCCGACCACCACATCGGCCGGCACGCCGAACTCGGCTTCGGCCCGGCGCAGCGTGTCGCCGTATTGCTGCCAGAACGCCACGCCGGCACCGATCCGTACCGGTTCGATGAAGCGGCCGCGGTAGGCTGTCCAACTGCGGCGCGCCGGCGTGGGCGGCGGCAGGATCAGCCGTGCCACCGTGGCGGAATAGGCCGTGCCGGCGAACAGCGCATCGAGTGCGGCGCGGTCGAAGTTGTGTTCGGCCACCAGCATGCCGATGAAGGCCTGAGTCTGCGGATTGTTGCGATAGCGGTCCGGGTCGATCTCCTCTTCGTGCACGACGACGCGGCGCTTGGCGGCGCGCGCGGCCAGCGACAGCGTAGACAGGGGGAGCGTGGAGAGTGCGGCACCCGCCATCAGGGCGCGCAGCACGGGACGACGGGAGGGGGGCGTTTGGCTCATGGACGGGCGCAGGACGAGACCGGGGCATTGTAGCGGATGGGTCCGCCGGTCGCCCCGGCGCGGCCGTGCTAACGTAACGGCTGGAGACACCACGACGCCCCGGCACACAACACGAACATGGCGACCGGCCTCTACACGCATCCTGAATTTCTCAAGCACGAGATGGGGCAGCACCACCCCGAGTGCCCCGACCGTCTGCGAGCGATCGAAGACCAACTGATCGCGAGTCGCATCGATCAGTTTCTCGTGCCTTGCGAGGCGCCGCCGGCCACCGAGGCGCAACTGTGCCGTGTGCACCGTCCCGAGTACGTGCGCGGGCTGGTCGCCAACGTACCGATCGCCGGCTACGCACCGATCGACCCCGACACGGCGATGAATCCGCACACCTACATGGCGGCGGTGCTGGCGGCCGGCGCGGCGGTGCAGGCCACCGACAAGGTGATCGCCGGCGAGCTGGAGAACGCCTTCTGCTGTGTGCGCCCGCCCGGCCACCACGCCGAGCCGGGCCGGGCCATGGGTTTCTGTTTCTTCAATAACGTGGCGGTGGCCGCTCGCCATGCGCTGGACCACCACGGGCTCGCGCGCGTCGCCATCGTCGACTTCGACGTCCATCACGGCAACGGCACCGAGGCTGCCTTCCGCGACGAGCCGCGCGTGCTGATGTGCAGCTTCTTCCAGCACCCGTTCTATCCGTATTCCGGTACGCAGGGCGTGGCCGCCAACATGGTCAACATCCCGCTGCCGGCCTATACCAATGGCCTAGCCGTGCGCGAGGTGGTCGAGGCAATCTGGCTGCCGCGCCTGGAGGCATTCCGGCCCGAGATGCTGTTCATCTCCGCCGGCTTCGACGCGCACCGCGAGGACGATCTCGGCCAGATGGGCCTGGTCGAAGCGGACTACGCCTGGATCACCCAGCAACTGATGCAGGTGGCGCGCGCGCACGCCAAGGGCCGCATCGTCAGCTGCCTGGAGGGCGGCTACAACCTGAGCGCGCTCGGCCGCAGCGTGGTGGCGCACGTGAAGGCGCTGGCCGAGCTGTGAGGACGAATCGTCTCCAACATTTGTAAAAGTAATAAAGACATCGTCAAAAAATCGTTCTGCGCATGTAGGGCCTGCCTTACACTAGCGCCTCATTCCAACGATAAAGAGACGGCAACGGCTGCGATCCAGCGAGTTGCCGTTTTTGTATGTAACGCATGATCGAACTCAAGGGGATCTCGCAGCACTTTCGGGGAGCGGGCGGCACCGACGTCCACGCGCTGCGCGACATCGACCTGTCCATCGGCAAGGGCGAGATTTTCGGCATCATCGGCCGCAGCGGTGCGGGCAAGAGCACGCTGGTGCGTGTCATCAACTTGCTGAACCGGCCGACCTCGGGCACCGTCACCGTGGCGGGCGAGAACCTGACGACGCTGGATGCCGGCGGCTTGCGCCAGGCGCGCCGCAAGATCGGCATGATCTTCCAGCACTTCAACCTGCTGTCGTCGCGCACCGTGTACGACAACGTGGCACTGCCGCTGGAACTGGCCGGCACGCCGCGCGAGCGCATCCGCGAGATCGTGCTGCCGCTGCTGGAGCTGGTCGGCCTGGCCACGCACAAGGACCGCTACCCGGCACAGATCTCCGGCGGCCAGAAGCAGCGCGTGGGCATCGCCCGAGCGCTGGCGAGCCAGCCGGACGTGCTGCTGTCGGACGAAGCCACCTCCGCGCTGGATCCGGAGACCACGCGTTCCATCCTCGACCTGCTGCGCAAGATCAACCGCGAGCTGGGCCTGACCATCGTGCTGATCACACACCAGATGGAAGTCATCAAGCAGGTGTGCGATCGCGTGGCGGTGCTCGATGCCGGCCGCGTGGTGGAGCTGGGCCGCGTGATCGACGTGTTCCTGAAGCCCAAGCATGACGTGACCCGCGCGCTGATTGGCGAAGTCATTTCGCAGGAGCTGCCGCCGTCCGTGCTGGCGCGCGTGGAAAGCCGCCTGGTGGCGCGCGAGCAGGGCGGGCGCGACCACCTGTTCCGCCTGGCCTTCACCGGCGCGGGCGTGGACCAGCCGGTGCTGGCCCAGGCGATCCGCCACTATGGGCTTGACTTCAACATCCTGCACGGCCACATCGACGAGATCCAGGGTCAGGCCTTCGGCTCGCTGGCGATCCTGGCCACGGGTGAATCCACCGACATCAACAACGCAATGCACTTCCTGCGCGAGCAAGGCGTAGTGGTCGAGGAGATCAACCATGTGGTCTGACCTGACCGATCTGTTCCTGCCGGCCTTCGGCGAGACGCTCGCCATGGTGGGCGTGTCCGGCGGCATCGGCGCGCTGTTCGGCGTGCCGCTGGGCGTGCTGCTGTACCTGACCGCACCGGGCGGCGTGCTGTCGGCACCGGTGTTCAACCGCGTCGCCGGGCTGATCGTCAACGCGGTGCGCTCGGTGCCGTTCATCATCCTGCTGGTGGCGGTGATTCCGTTCACGCGCTTGCTGGCCGGTTCGTCGATCGGCACGGCGGCGGCCACGGTGCCGCTGACGCTCGCGGCGATCCCGTTCATCGCGCGCCTGGTGGAGACCGCGCTGCGCGAAGTGGACCGCGGCCTGATCGAAGCCGCCCAGTCGATGGGCGCGACCACTGGCCAACTGGTCTGCAAGGTGCTGCTGCCCGAAGCCATGCCGGGCATCCTGGCGGGCCTGACCATCACCTTCGTCAGCCTGGTCGGTTATTCGGCCATGGCCGGCACCATCGGCGGCGGCGGCCTGGGTGATCTGGGCATCCGCTACGGCTATCAGCGCTACGAATCGGACATCATGCTGGCGGTGGTCGTCATCCTGATCGTCTTCGTGCAGGCGGTGCAATCCACGGGCGACTGGCTCGTGCGCCGCCTGAGCCATCGCTAATCATTCAATCGACAGACACACGAGAGGGGAGTCTCATGAATCGCCGTCAACTGCTGCAATGGTCCGCGAGCCTGGGGGCCGCGCTGGCACTGGCTGCCGGGGGCGCGCTGGCGCAGAGCAAGCCGATCAAGATCGGCGTGACCGCCGGCCCGCACGCCGAGATCATGGAAGAGGTGAAGAAGGTCGCCGAGAAGGACGGCCTGAAGCTGCAGATCGTCGAGTTCAACGACTACATCCAGCCCAACGCCGCGCTGGCTGCCGGCGACCTCGACGCCAACAGCTACCAGCACCAGCCGTACCTGGACGACCAGGTCGCCACGCGCGGCTACAAGTTCGTCAGCGTCGGCCAGACCATCACCTTCCCGATGGGCGTGTACTCGAAGAAGATCAAGTCGCTCAAGGACCTGAAGGAAGGCGCACGCTTCGGCCTGCCCAATGATCCGACCAACGGCGGCCGCGCGCTCCTGCTGCTGCAGTCGCAGGGCGTGATCAAGCTCAAGCCGAATGCCGGTTTCAAGGCCTCGCCGCGCGACGTGGCCGAGAACCCGAAGAAGCTGAAGTTCGTCGAACTGGATGCCGCCCAACTGCCGCGTTCGCTGGATGACCTGGACGCCGCCGCCGTCAACGGCAACTATGCCGAGAAGGCCGGCCTGGACCCGACCAAGGACGGCATCGCCATCGAAAGCCCGAAGGGCCCGTATGCCAACGTGATCGCCGTGCGCGCCGCCGACAAGGACCAACCTTGGGTCGCCAAGCTGGTCAAGGCGTATCATTCCGATGCGGTCAAGGCTTTCGTGAAGACGAAGTACAAGGATGCCGTCATTGTGGCTTGGTAGGCACTTCCCAATCTGTTAGAGGGCTCTACCAAACCGATTGCCGGACGAGCCTGTGGTGTCCGGCAATTTTTCGCGGTTAAAATAGCACGACCGTTCGGAAAAATAACGCGGCCGACCGGCCGCCCGTATAATGGCCGGCGTTTTGCAAAATCGTCTTATCAATATGGAGTGAGCGCATGAAAGTCCTGGTCGCAGTCAAGCGCGTGATTGACTACAACGTGAAGGTTCGCGTGAAGTCGGACGGCAGCGGCGTCGATCTTGCCAACGTCAAGATGAGCATGAACCCGTTCGACGAGATCGCCGTGGAAGAAGCGGTCCGCCTGAAGGAAGCCGGCGTGGCAACCGAAGTGATCGCCGTCTCGTGCGGCGCGGCGCAGTGCCAGGAAACCCTGCGCACCGCCATGGCCATCGGGGCCGACCGCGGCATCCTGGTGGAGACCAACGAAGAACTGCAGCCGCTGGCGGTGGCCAAGCTGCTCAAGGCGCTGGTCGACAAGGAGCAGCCGCAGCTCATCATCCTGGGCAAGCAGGCCATCGACGACGATGCCAACCAGACCGGCCAGATGCTGGCCGCGCTGGCCGGCCTGCCGCAAGCGACCTTCGCTTCGAAGGTGCAGATCACCGACGGCAAGGCTTCGGTCACGCGCGAAGTGGACGGCGGCCTGGAAACCCTGTCGGTCAAGCTGCCGGCGGTGGTCACCACCGACCTGCGCCTGAACGAGCCGCGCTATGTGACGCTGCCGAACATCATGAAGGCCAAGAAGAAGCAACTGGACACGGTCAAGCCGGAAGACCTGGGCGTGGACGTGGTGCCGCGCCTGAAGACGCTCAAGGTGGCCGAGCCGCCCAAGCGCAGCGCCGGCGTGATGGTGCCCGACGTGGCAACGCTGGTGGCCAAGCTCAAGACGGAAGCCAAGGTGCTGTGAGGCGGTCATCCGCAACGCACACGTCTTTCAAGCACACCGAACAGGCAGATCAAGATGACCGCACTCGTTATTGCTGAACACGACAACCAAACCATCAAGGCCGCGACCCTGAACACCGTGACCGCCGCAGCGCAATGCGGCGGCGAGGTCCACGTGCTGGTGGCCGGCGCCGGTTGCGCCGCCGCCGCGCAGGCCGCCGCGCAGATCGCAGGCGTGGCCAAGGTGCTGGTGGCCGATGCGCCCCAGTTTGCCGACGGCCTGGCCGAGAACATCGCCGAGCAGGCCCTGGCCCTGGTGAACGCCAGCGGCAACTACAGCCACATCCTGGCGCCCGCCACCGCCTACGGCAAGAACATCCTGCCGCGCGTGGCCGCCAAGCTGGACGTGGCCCAGCTGTCCGACATCACCAAGGTCGATGGCCCCGACACCTTCGAGCGCCCGATCTACGCTGGCAACGCGATCGCCACGGTGCAGTCGGTCGACAAGGTGAAGGTGATCACCGTGCGCGGCACCGCGTTCGACGCCGCAGCCGCCACCGGCGGTTCCGCCGCGACCGAAACGCTGACGCCCGTCGCCGACGCCGGTGTCTCGCAGTTCGTCTCGCGCGAAGTGACCAAGAGCGATCGTCCCGAGCTGACCGCCGCCAAGATCATCGTGTCGGGTGGCCGTGGCGTGGGCTCGGGCGAGAACTACACCAAGGTACTGACGCCGCTGGCCGACAAGCTGGGTGCCGCGCTGGGCGCCTCGCGCGCGGCCGTGGATGCCGGCTTCGTGCCGAACGACTACCAGGTCGGCCAGACCGGCAAGATCGTCGCACCGCAGCTGTATATCGCCGTGGGCATCTCGGGAGCGATCCAGCACTTGGCCGGCATGAAGGATTCCAAGGTGATCGTGGCGATCAACAAGGATCCGGAGGCGCCGATCTTCAGCGTGGCCGACTACGGTCTGGTGGGCGACCTGAATACCGTGGTGCCGGAGCTGGTGGCCGCACTGGGCTGATCGCAGAGCGCGGCGCGACCGCGCCCCCGTGCCGCACCGCCGAAGCCGTTTCCGACCCGTTTGGAAACGGTTTTTTCATAGAGGGATTGGAGAGAGACATGACCTATCAAGCCCCCGTCAAGGACATGCTGTTCGTGATGAACGAACTGGCCGGCCTGGACAGCGTCGCCAGGCTGCCCGGTTTCGAAGAGGCCACCGCCGATACCGCGCAGGCCGTGCTGGAGGAGAGCGCGCGCTTTACCGGCGAGGTGATCGCCCCGCTGAACGTGGAAGGCGACCGCAACCCGAGCAGCTGGAAGGACGGTGCGGTGACCGCCAGCGCAGGCTTCAAGGAGGCCTTCCTGCAGTTCGGCCAGGGCGGCTGGCAGGGCGTGCAGCACCCGGTCGAGTACGGCGGCCAGGGTTTGCCCAAGCTGATCGCCACGGCCTGCATCGAGATGCTGAACGCGGCCAATCTGTCGTTCGCGCTGTGCCCGCTGCTGACCGACGGCGCCATCGAAGCGCTGCTGACGGCCGGCAGCGAAGCGCAGAAGCAGCGTTTCGTGCCCAGGCTCATCTCGGGCGAATGGACCGGCACCATGAACCTCACCGAGCCGCAGGCCGGCTCCGACCTGGCCCTGGTGCGCACGCGTGCCGAGCCGGTGGGCGACGGGACCTTCAAGATTTTCGGCACGAAGATCTTCATCACCTGGGGCGAGCACGACATGGCGGACAACATCGTCCACCTGGTGCTGGCCCGTACACCGGGCGCGCCGGAGGGCGTGAAGGGCATTTCGTTGTTCGTGGTGCCCAAGTTCCTGGTCAATGACGACGGCTCGCTGGGCGCCCGCAACGACGTGCACTGCGTGTCGATCGAGCACAAGCTGGGCATCAAGGCGAGCCCGACCGCCGTGCTGCAGTTCGGCGACCACGGCGGCGCCATCGGCACGCTGGTCGGCGAGGAGAACCGTGGCCTCGAATACATGTTCATCATGATGAACGCGGCACGCTATGCCGTCGGAATGCAGGGCATCGGCGTGTCGGAGCGCGCGTACCAGAAGGCTGTGGCCTATGCGCGGGAGCGCGTGCAGAGCCGTCCGGTGGATGGCTCCGCGGCCAAGGCGGTGCCGATCATCCATCACCCGGACGTCAAGCGCATGCTGCTGACGATGCGCGCGATGACCGAGGGGGCCCGTGCGCTGGCCTATGTGGCCGCTGCCGCGTGCGATGCCGGTCACCACGCCGAGGAAGATGCCGCGCGCAAGCAGAACGAAGCGCTGTACGAATTCCTGGTGCCGGTCGTGAAGGGCTGGAGCACCGAGATGTCGATCGACGTGACCAGCCTCGGCGTGCAGGTGCATGGTGGCATGGGCTTCATCGAAGAGACCGGCGCCGCGCAGTATTACCGCGATGCCCGTATCCTGCCGATCTACGAAGGCACCACGGCCATCCAGGCCAACGACCTGGTCGGCCGCAAGACGGTGCGCGATGGTGGCGCGGTGGCGCTGGGCGTCTGCGAGGAGATGGCCAAGGTGGAAGCGGCACTGGCCGCCAGGGGCGGAGCGCACTGCGATGCGATGCGCGCACGCCTGGCCGCCGGTCGTGAGGCGATGGACGCGGTGGTGCGCTTCGTGGTCGCGCAGACCAAGGCGCAACCGAATGCCGTGTTCGCGGGCAGCGTGCCGTACCTGCGGCTGTGCGGCATCGTGTTGTCGGGTTGGCAGATGGCGCGCGCGATGCTGGCGGCAATCGACCGCGAAGGCGACGACCCGACTTTCTACGGCGCCAAGATCGCCACGGCGCGCGTGTTTGCCGACGTGCTGCTGACGCAGGCGCCGGGTATCGCGCAGTCGATCCTTACCGGTGGCGAGACCATCGGCGCGCTGCCGGAAGGGCTGTTCTGAACTGCGCCACCAGCATCAGCGGGCATGAAAAAAGGGAGGCTCCGGCCTCCCTTCTTTGTTGGCGCGTTCCCGGCGTTCAGGCAATCGCCGGCTGGGTCGCCGGCACCTGGCCGCCATGCAGGTAGCGGTAGACCGACAAGTCGTCGGCGCGGATGGCGGGCGAGCGGCCGGAGACAAGATCCGACAGCAGCTTGCCCGAGCCGCACGCCATGGTCCAGCCCAGCGTGCCGTGCCCGGTGTTGAGCCACAGGCCGCGCACCGGCGTCGGGCCGACGATGGGCGTGCCGTCCGGCGTCATCGGGCGCAGACCGGTCCAGAAGGTGGCGCGCGAGACATCGCCGCCGCCCGGGAACAGGTCATTCACCACGAACTCCAGCGTCTTGCGCTTGCCCGGGTCGAGGCGCTTGTCGTAGCCGACGATCTGCGCCATGCCGCCCACGCGGATGCGGTCGTCGAAGCGCGTGATCGCCACTTTGTAGGTCTCATCCAGCACCGTGGAGGCCGGGCTGCGCTCGGCATCCGTCATCGGCACGGTGATCGAGAAGCCCTTGAGCGGATACACCGGCACGCCCACCAGGCCCTTCAGGAACGGCGTGCTGTAGCTGCCCATCGCGACCACCACCAGGTCGGCGGTCATCGCTTCGCCGTCGACCAGCGCGCCGCGCACGGCGTCGTTCTGCACGATCAGGTTGTTGATGCGGCTGTTGAAGCGGAAGCGCACGCCCAGCTGTTCGGCCATCGCGGCCAAGCGCGTGGTGAAGAGCTGGCAGTCGCCCGTCTCGTCGTTGGGCAGGCGCAGACCGCCGGCCAGCTTGTGGCGGGTGGTGGCAAGGCCCGGTTCACTGCGCACGAGGTCATCGCGCGAGAGCAGTTCGTAGGGCACGCCAGCGCGCTCGAGCACCGCGATGTCGTTCGCGGCGCCATCGAGCTGCTGCTGGGTGCGGAAAACCTGCAGCGTGCCTTGCTGGCGGCCTTCGTAGGCGATGCCGGTCTCGGCGCGCAGGGCGCGGATGCAGTCGCGGCTGTACTCGGCCAGGCGGACCATCCGCTCTTTGTTCTCGGCATAGCTGACGGCGTTGCAGTTGCGCAGCATTTGCCACATCCATTGCAGCTGGAAGAGGGTGCCGTCGGGGCGGATGGAGAGCGGCGCATGCTGCTGGAACATCCACTTGATCGCCTTGAGCGGCACGCCCGGCGCGGCCCACGGCGACGCGTAGCCCGGCGAGATCTGGCCGGCGTTGGCAAAGCTCGTGTCGAGCGCGGGACCGGCCTCGCGGTCGACGACCGTGACCTCGTGGCCCGCACGGGCCAGGTAGTAAGCGCTGGTCACGCCGATGACGCCGCTGCCAAGAACGAGCACGCGCATGGTGATACTCCCCGGGGATGCAATTGCGATAGATAGCGCTATCGTATTCTCACCATTGCATCAATTGTTTCTGTATATTTGTGAAAAACAGGAATAACTTCGATTTGCAGCCATGCGAACCCAGCGTAAGCCCGTGCGTGCCCTTGACAAGCTCGACCGGCGCATCCTCGACCTGCTGCAGAAGGATGGCCGGCTGTCCATGAAGGAGCTGTCCGAGGCGGTCGGCCTGACCATCACGCCCTGCATCGAGCGGGTCAAGCGGCTGGAGCGCGAAAGCTTCATCCTCGGCTATTACGCGCGGCTGAATCCGGCCATGCTCGGCGCGTCGCTGCTGGTGTTCGTGGAGATCAGCCTGGGCAGCAAGTCCGGCAACATGTTCGAGCAGTTCCGGCGCGAGGTCCTGCGGATTCCCGAGGTCCTGGAATGCCACCTCGTTTCCGGCGATTTCGACTACCTCATCAAGGCGCGCATCCGCGAGATGAGCGAATACCGGCGCCTGCTCGGCGACATCCTGCTGCAGTTGCCGGGCGCGGTGCAGTCCAAGAGCTACATCGTGATGGAGGAGATCAAGGAGACGCTTGCCATCGACGTGACCACGGAAGACGCGTAGCGGAGGCCCCGCCATGTCCGCTGTGTCGCTGCGCGATCCGGACGGCAAGCCTCCGGGGCCTCGATGCCGGTGCCGCAAGCGCGGCCGCCTCCACCCGGCGGGTTGGCAGCGGAATGCGAGCGAATCGGATACGATCGATGCGCCCCGCATTCCGCATGTCCCGCTGTGTCCGACCCATCCGATCGCCACGTCCCGCGCAAGGGCCGTGGCGCCACCTCCAATCTGCAAGGCCGCTTCGAGCGCGACGAGCGCACTCGCATCGATGACGGCTGGCAGCCGCTTGTCGGTCAGCAGGACCTCGACGAGCCGCCCCGGTTGCAGACCACCGTCTCCATCGAACGGGCGCGTTCGATCCTGAGCCGCAACCAGTCGCCGGATATTCCGTTCGGCGTGTCGCTCAACCCGTATCGGGGCTGCGAGCACGGCTGCGTTTACTGCTTTGCGCGCCCGACGCATGCGTATCTGGAGTTGTCGCCGGGGCTGGACTTCGAGACCCGGCTGTTCGCCAAGACCAATGCTGCCGAGCTGTTGCGCGAGACGCTGGTCCGGCCCGGCTATCGCTGCGAGTCGATCGCGCTGGGGGTCAATACCGATGCCTATCAGCCGATCGAACGCGAATTGCGCATCACGCGCGACGTGCTGCAGGTGCTGCACGATTGCGATCATCCGGTCGGTCTGATCACCAAGTCGTCCCTGATCGAACGCGACATCGACCTGCTGGCGCCGATGGCGGCGAAGAACCTGGCCGTGGCGGCGGTGACCATCACCACGCTCGACGCCGAACTGGCACGCAAGCTGGAGCCGCGCGCGGCCACGCCGTCGAGACGGCTGCGCACGATGCGCACGCTGGCCGAGGCGGGCATCCCGGTTGGTGTCAGTGTCGCGCCGCTGATTCCGTTCATTACCGACGACTACCTGGAGCAGATCCTGGAAGCGGCGCGCGAAGCCGGCGCGATGTTCGCCAGCTATATCGTGCTGCGCCTGCCGCACGAGCTGGACCCGGTGTTCCAGGACTGGCTGGCGGCGCATTTTCCCGACCGCGCACAACGTGTGATGAACCGTATTCGCGACCTGCATGGCGGCAAGGACTACAACGCCGATTTCGGCACCCGCATGCGCGGCACCGGCATCTGGGCCGACCTGCTGCGCCAGCGCTTCTACAAGGCTGCCGACAAGCTCGGCTTCAGCTATCACCGCTACGACAAGCTGCGGCTCGACACGTCGCAGTTCAAACCGCCGCCGCGCGCCGGCAAGGCCAGACCGGTCGATGTGCGTCAGGGCAGCCTGTTCTGAATCATTGCGACAGCGCTTTTGCTGCCTGCACCTGCGATTCGAAATAGGTCTGGAACGTGATGGCGAGGCCGGCCATGAGCAGGCCGGTGCCGATCATCAGCGTGAGAATGGCCAGCAGGACGACCGGCCAGCCCGAGCGTGTCGGCGTGCCGTCCGGATTGAACTGCGCGTCCCATCTGTCATCGGGGCGCAGCCCGTAGAGCAGCGCCGACAGAAAGCCGGCGAGTACCGAGGCCCCGCCGATGATCGCGCATGCCCAGCCGGGCAGGCTGCTCCGATGCGTCGACCACAGCAGGACCACGCCGACGATGCCGAGCGCGATGGCCGCCACCTGTGTCCACGCCCAGAAATCGCGTCCGCCCTTCAGGTAGAAGCGATGGGCGCCCACGCTGCCGAACAGGAAGGCGAGCAGCACGGTCAGCAGCTTGGATTTTTTGAGCGGAGCAGTTGTAGGCATGGCAGGCGAGGGACACACGGCAAGACGGCAACGGCGCCGGGCATTCTACGCCCAACGCTCGCTGTAGCGCACACCTCGCGCGACACCGGGAGCATGTCGGATCGGCGATCGGGGGATCATCGGGGGATCGGCAATCGGAGGCCGCGACCGTCGGTCCGGCCGGATGCGCGCAGCGATGCGATTCGCTGGCAGTGGGGCGGGCAGGGATGCTAAACCGGGATGGGGCGCAGCGACGGCACGCTGATCGATGCCGTCAGGTCTTGCAGTCGCTGGGCGCCTGCTGGCGCAGGCTGACCTCGCCGTAGAGCAGGTGGGCGAGTCGTCATGAAGGCCGATGACCACAAGAGACCGAAACTGAGCCGCGTATAGCGCGAACGCTGGGGCAGCATGCAGGCACTTGTTGTCGTTGCGATCGGTGTGGCGGCTGCGGCAGACTAAACGGTTGCCGCAGCGATCCAGTGCGACTGGGCTGTCTCGGTCGGGTTCAGCGAGGTGGCGTCGGAGTGTGCGGGGCGGGACGGCAGTCAGCCGCGCCGGTTGCCGTGCCAGTTGCCGTAGCCGCCGGGCGGGTTGCCACGCTCCTGGCGCATCGGCTGTTCCTGCTGCTGCCAGTCGCCGCGACCGCCGCCTTCGCGGGGCTGGACGCGGCCGTTCAGCCGATCATCGGCGCGGGCGCGTGCTTCCATGCGCTCCATCTGCGCGCGGATGCGGGCGGCCTGGTCGCCACGCGCATCGACGAAGAAGACTTGGGCGAGCAGCGGGTGGGCATTCGGCGCTGGCGTTTTGGTGGCCTGGGTCCAGGCGGGCGGTGCCGGAGAGTCGAAGGCGACGGATGCCTGACGCGTCGTTGCGTTGGCAGCCAGGGCGCCCGCAGAGGCGACGATCAGAGCACCCGCCGCAAGAGGTCGAAGCAATGCGCGGATCGGCATGGCTAGCTCCTGTCTGGCAAGTGATCGGAAGGGACGCGCCGCCGCACAGGTGCCTGGCAGTTGCGAACGAGGGCAGCGGTGCGTGTCCATGTGTGTCAATGTAAGGCTTCACTCAGGACGCATCCACTGTCCGAAGGTTACCGGTGTAACGAGATGTTTCCCTCACGCCCAGCCCAGGCAGCGGCTCATTTTCCGGTGTAGCGGACGCGATACACCGCACCCGCGTAGTCGTCACTGACGAGCAGGCTGCCGTCCGGCGCGACCACCACGTCGGCGGGCCTTCCCCAGGCCTGTTGGCCGCGCAGCCAGCCTTCGACGAACGGCTCGTGCCGCACGAGCTTGCCCGCGGCATCGAGCACTACGCGCACCACCCGGTAGCCGACCTTGGCGGAGCGGTTCCATGAGCCGTGCTCGGCGATGAAAATGTTGTGGCGGTACGCCTGGGGAAAGCTGCTGCCGGTATAGAAGCGCATGCCAAGGGCCGCCACATGCGCGCCCAGCTTGCCCACCGGCGGCACGTATTGGCTGCAGGGATGCCCCGCGCCGAATTCCGGGTCCGGCACATCGCCGGCGTGGCAGAACGGATAGCCGAAATGCTGGCCCGGCGCGGTGATGCGGTTGAGCTCATCGTCGGGCACGTCATCGCCCATCATGTCGGCGCCGTTGTCGGTGAACCAGAGCTCGTGTGTGACCGGGTGCCAGTCGAAGCCGACGGTGTTGCGGATCCCGCGCGCGACCACCTCCAGGCCGCTGCCGTCGGCATGCATGCGCATCAGGTTGGCATAGCGGTTTTCGTCGCGATGACAGACGTTGCAAGGTGCGCCGACCGGCACGTACAACTTGCCGTCCGGCCCGAAGGCGATGAACTTCCAGCCGTGGTGCGTCTCGGTCGGGAATCGGTCGTTGACGACGACAGGGGTGGGTGGATCGTCAAGCCGGGTGTCGATGCGGTCCAGTCGCACCACCCGTGACACCGCGGACACATACAGGCTGCCGTCGCGCCAAGCGACCCCCACGGGTTGTTCCAGTCCCGAGGCAACCACCCGCACAGCCGCGCCGGGTGTCTGCAACGGCAGCGCATAGACCTTGCCCGCGGTGCGGCTGCCGACGTACAGGATGCCGGCGGGCGACAGCGCCATTTCGCGCGCCGACGGCATTGCGTCGGTAAGGAGTTCGACCTGGAAGCCGGGCGGCACGCGCAACGTCCCGATCGGGAGCTTGGCTGTGGCGGGCAGTGCGCATCCAAGCCACGTCGCCAGCACAATGGCCCACCGTCCGTACCGTGTACGCCACGCGGTGTATCCCGTGTTCAGTCCCGTCCGGTCTAAGTGTTTGTTTGGTCGGGAAAATTGGGCTATACTTGCGCGTTTCTCTGTACGCATACCCAGTTTTTCAAGGAAAAGATCCATGGTCGTGATCCGTCTGGCCCGCGGTGGCTCCAAGAAGCGCCCGTTCTTCAACATCGTTGCGGCCGATTCGCGTAATCGCCGTGATGGCCGTTTCATCGAGCGCGTGGGTTTTTATAACCCGGTCGCCACGGAAGGTGAAGAAGGTCTGCGCATTGCCCAAGACCGCCTGTCGTACTGGCAAGGCGTGGGCGCGCAACTGTCGCCGACCGTTGCCCGTCTGGTGAAGCAGGGCGCCAAGAAAGCGGCTGCCTAAATTTTGAACATGCGTCGATCGATGGTGCCGTCCGTGCACGTATTGCCGTGACGCGCCCCATGTCGACGCCGATCCGTACGCGGCCCGGTCCGCTGGCTGCCTCCGCGCAAACCACCTCGCAAAAGGTGGCGGAGCGCTTGGCAGGCATGCGTCCGGGTACCGGTGCCAACCCGTCCCTGCCCGACGATCTGGTCGAGGTGGGCTACGTGGGCGGCGCCTACGGAATTCGCGGCTGGATCAAGGTGCAACCGCACGGCGACGCCGAAGCGTTGCTGCACGCAGGTACCTGGTGGCTGAAGCCGGCCGCTGGCGTACCGGCGGTCTCGCCCGACTGGCGGGTGTTGCCCGTCGGGACGTCGCGGGAGCACAGCGGTTCGGTGGTGGCGGGGTCGCCCGCCGTGCCGGACCGCAATGTTGCCGAGGCGTTGCGCGGCTGTGCCGTGTGGATCAGCCGTGCCGACTTTCCCGCGCCGGCCGACGACGAGTTCTACTGGGTCGACCTGATCGGCTCCACCGTCGTCAACGAGCAGCAGGAATCGCTCGGCACGGTCGCCGGGCTGCTCGACAACGGTGCGCACCAGATCCTGCGCATCGTGGACGAAGGCGGTACCGAGCGGCTCGTGCCGTTCGTCGAAGTGTATGTGAAGTCGGTGGATGTGGCAGGCAAGCGCATCGTCGTCGACTGGGGTCTGGATTACTGAACATGCGGCCGGAGAATTCGGCAATGCAGTTCGATGTCATCTCGCTGTTCCCGGAGATGTTCCGGGCGCTGACCGACTGGGGTATCACCAGCCGGGCGGCCAAACAGCAGGTGTACACGTTGCGCACCTGGAACCCGCGCGACTTCACGACGGACAATTACCGCACCGTGGACGACCGGCCCTACGGCGGCGGTCCCGGCATGGTGATGCTGGCCAAGCCACTGGAGGCGGCGCTCGATGTGATCCGCGAGGCGCAGGCGCCCGCGCCGTCGCATGTGGTGCTGCTGTCGCCGCAAGGTCGCCCGCTGACGCACCGGCGGGTGATGGAGCTGGCACAGTTGCCGGCGCTGACGTTGCTGTGCGGCCGCTACGAGGCCATCGACCAGCGGTTGGTCGACCGGCGCGTCGATGAAGAAATCAGCCTCGGCGATTTCGTGCTGTCCGGCGGTGAGATCGCCGCCATGGCCATCATCGACGCAGTGGTGCGGCAGTTGCCGGGGGTGCTGGGCGACGCGCAGTCGGCGGTGCAGGACAGTTTCGTCAACGGCCTGCTGGATTGCCCGCACTACACGCGGCCGGAAGAGTACGAAGGTGTGCGTGTGCCCGATGTGCTGCTGGGTGGCCATCACGCCGAGATCGAGAAGTGGCGCCGCCAGCAGGCGCTATTGAATACGATGCGCAAGCGGCCCGATCTGATCGAGGCGGCGCGCAGGCAGGGTTTGTTGTCCCGCAGTGATGAGGTGTTCCTCGCTGCCGCGGCGACGACGGCAAAGGGGTCGGACGCTTCCCAAGCGGAAGCCTCGGCCAAGTGAAGTCCCCATCCTCTACCGGGGCCACGGTCAGTCGACCGGGCAGAACGCCGGCATGATGGTCCAGGAGAAAAAGATGAATCTCATCGAGCAAATCGAGCAGGAAGAAATCAAACGCCTGACGGCCAACAAGACGATCCCCCCGTTCGCCCCCGGCGACACCGTGATCGTCAACGTGAACGTCGTTGAAGGCAACCGCAAGCGCGTGCAGGCGTACGAAGGCGTGGTGATTGCCAAGCGCAATCGCGGCCTGAATTCGTCGTTCATCGTGCGCAAGATTTCTTCGGGCGAAGGCGTGGAGCGTACGTTCCAGCTGTACTCGCCGCTGCTGGCCAGCATCGAAGTGAAGCGTCGCGGCGATGTGCGCCGTGCCAAGCTGTACTACCTGCGCGAGCGTTCGGGCAAGTCGGCACGCATCAAAGAGAAGCTGTCCTTCAAGCGCAAGGGCGCTGCTGCGGAGTAATCGGCAGGCTTTGCGAAAAGGCACCTTCGGGTGCCTTTTTTCTCTTTTGCGGCAGGTGATTGCTTCGATGCGAGTGTTGCCTGTCCCATCTATTTCAGTCTGCTTGCCCCATGCGCCGTCCCGTATTCGATCCTGAGCAGTTGCCGGTGTTGCCGCCCGCGGCATCGCTGCCTGCGCTTGGGCCGGGGCGGTTGACATCGGCATTCGTGCGCGAACGCTTGCGTACGCCGCCGCCCTGGGAGCCGGAGCACACCGACGAATCGCGCCTGATCGACGCTTCGCTCAAGCTGCGCGAGGCCGCCGTGCTGGTGCCGCTGGTGCAGCGCAGCGCCGGCCTGACCCTGCTGCTGACGCAGCGCAACGCCACCCTCAGTCAGCATGCCGGGCAGATCAGCTTTCCCGGCGGCGGGCGCGAATCCGTGGACCGCGATGCGGTGGAGACAGCGCTGCGCGAGACGGCGGAAGAGGTCGGCATCGGTGCCGAGCATGTCGAGGTGGTCGGCCGCCTGCCGGACTACATCACGGGCAGCGGCTTTCATGTGAGCCCGGTGGTGGGCTTGCTCACGCCCGGTTTCGTCGTGCGGCCGGACCCGGGCGAAGTCGCCGAAGTCTTCGAGGTGCCGCTCGCTTTCCTGATGGATCCGGCCAACCACGAGGTGCGCGAGCTGCGCTGGGACGACCGCGTGCGCCGCTTCTATGCCATGCCCTACCGGCGCCCCGACGGTGGCGATTACTTCATCTGGGGTGCGACCGCCGGCATGTTGCGCAACCTCTATCACCTGTTGGCCGCGTAGCGAAAGCGGCACGGCGCGCTGTGATGCGCACGCCCTGTGCTATCGTCTTGCTCATCGCTCTCATGGCGCCCGCGCGCCCCAGCAACGCCAGCCCAATGACCTTTTTCTCCGTACTCTGCGCGCTGATCCTCGAGCAGTTCCGTGCGCTCAGCCGGGACAACCCGATCTACGATGTCGTGCGCGCATTGGCTGCGCGGGCGGAAACATGGTTCGACACGGGGCAGCGCCGCGATGCGGTATTGGCATGGTGCCTCGTCACGCTGCCGGCGGTGGTGGCCGTGGCGCTGGTGCATTACCTGCTGTCGTCGATCAGCGTCGGGCTGGCGTTTCTGTGGAACGTGCTGATGGTCTACCTGACCCTCGGCTTCCGCCAGTTCAGCCATTACTTCACGGACATCCACGAAGCGCTGCGCCGCGACGATCTCACCACGGCACGGCTGATTCTTTGCGAATGGTCGGGGCACGAGACCGCCGACATGCCGGTCAACGAGATCGTGCGCCATACGCTGGAATGCGCGATCGTGGCGGTGCACCGCCATGTGTTCGGTGTGTTTTTCTGGTTCCTGGTGCCGATCGGGCCGGCCGGCGTGGTGCTCTATCGCGGCGCCGAATACCTGGCCCGCCACTGGAGCGAGCCGTCGATGGAGCGCAGTCCAGTGCTCGGCCTCTTCGCGCGCCAGGCGTTCCGCGTCATCGACTATGTGCCGGCGCGGCTGACGGCCATCGGCTTCGCCATCGTCGGCGACTTCGAAGATGCCGTGTATGCCTGGCGCAACCTCGCCACCAAATGGAACGATGAAGTGAACGGCATCCTGCTGGCCGCCGGCGGCGGCGCGCTGGGCGTGCGTCTGGGCGCGCCGATCGCACAGCGCGATTCCGCCGAGCGCATCGCCGACGAAGATGGCGCCTATCCGATGGACGTCGGGCAGGAGCCGAGCGTGCGTACGCTGCAGTCCGCCGTGGGACTGGTGTGGCGCGCGGTGGTGCTGTGGATGTTGTTGCTGGCGATGCTATCGCTGGCCGTGTGGCTGGGCTGAGTCCGCCTCAGGCGCTCGTTTCGCGATCCTTGCCGCAGCGCCAGCACTGGGCGAACTGCGGCTCGTGCTCCTCGCCGCAAGACGGGCAGCGCCATGCCGGTCCGGCCGGCGGATGGCGCGCCTGGTCCAGCAGCGCCTGTGCCTGCGCTTCCTGCTCCGGATGGACCAGCCAGACCTGCGCGGCGCAGTCCTGCGGCGGGATGTCGCCCGCGACGCTGCTCAGGTAGAGGTTGCGCAGCTCCGTGCGGATGCCGGCCGCGGCCAGCACGTTGTGCCAGTGTGCCGCCAGGCCGAGCGATGGACTGCTGATCAGCAGCTTCATCGACCTGTCCTCCTCCGGGGTGGGTCACCAGGGCCTTTGTTGCTCCGATTCGTGCAGCAGTTGCGCGTAGAGCGCGTGGCGGCGCGGGTCGATCTTGCCCTCGGCCATCGCCCCCAGGATGCCACAGCCGGGCTCCTGCAGGTGGCGGCAGTTGTAAAAGCGGCATCCGGTCAGGCGCGGGCGGAATTCGGGGAAGGCGCGCTCCAGCATGCCCTCGGTCAGATGGTGCAGGCCGAATTCCTGGAAGCCGGGCGAATCGATCAGCATGCCACCCTGGCCCCAGTCGGCGGGCAGATGGTAGAGCCGCGTGAAGGTCGTGGTGTGCTTGCCGGAGTCGAGCTTTTCCGAGATCTCGCGCGTCTGTGCGTCCACGCCCGGAATCAGCAGGTTCAGCAGCGACGACTTGCCCATGCCGGACTGCCCGATCAGGATCGAGGCGCGCCCCGCCACGTGCGACGCCAGCGTGGCATGCGCGGCCTCGGGCGCGACATGCACCGACAGTTCCACGACCGCGTAGCCGAGCTCGCGATACAGTGCCAGCCGCGTTCGGGCCGTCTCCAGCCGCGCGGTCAGGTCGATCTTGTTGAGCAGGATCAGCGGGGTGATCCCCAGTGATTCTGCCGCCACCAGCGCACGGCCGAGCAGGTCTTCGGAAAAGCCCGGCTCGGTGCCGAGCATGATGAGGACCTGGTCGATATTGGCGGCCAGCAGCTTGGACTTGAACTGGTCCGACCGATGGAGCAGGTTGCGGCGTTCCTCCACGCGTGCCACCACGCCCTGGTCGACCGCGGTCGCCTCGAAGATGACGTGATCGCCGACTGCGCACTCGCTGCGCTTGCCGCGCGGGAAGCATTGCAGCAGGCCGCCGCTTTCCCGCTCGACCAGGTAGTGGCGCCCGTGGGCGGCGATCACCAGCCCGTGTTCGCCGGTGCTGGCCTGCCGCTTGCTATGACCCGCGCGGCCCGGTTTGCCGCGCGTCATGCGCCAGCCTGCACCAGTCGGGCCACGCGTTGCGACGCGGTGGGGTGAGAATAATAGAACGCCGAGTAGATGGGGTCGGGCGTCAGGGTGGAGGCATTGTCCTGGAACAGCTTGACCAGTGCCGAGACCAGGCGCGACGCCTCGGCATGCTGCGCGGCAAAGGCATCCGCCTCGAATTCGTGCTTGCGGGACGACAGGCTTCCGAGCGGCGAGACGAAGAACATGAAGACCGGCAGCGCCAGGAAGAACAGCATCAGCGCCAGCGCGTGGTTGTCGGCCACCAGATTCGGCGCGACGCCCAGGCCCAGGTAGAACCACGTGCGCGTCATCAGCCAGCCGAGCAGGGCCAGCAGCCCCAGGCTCAGCACGAACATCACGGCGATGCGCTTGGTGATGTGATGGCGCTTGAAGTGGCCCAGTTCATGCGCCAGCACGGCCTCCATCTCGGACGCATCCAGCCGCGCGAGCAGCGTATCGAAGAAGACGATGCGCTTGGTGGCGCCGAAGCCGCTGAAATAGGCGTTGCCGTGGGCACTGCGGCGGCTGCCGTCCATCACGAACAGGCCCTTGCTGGCAAAGCCGCAGCGCTTGAGCAGGCCCTCGATGCGCGTGCGCATCTCGCCGTCTTCGAGCGGGGTGAACTTGTTGTAGAGCGGGGCGATCACGTTGGGGTAGATCGCTTGGACGAACAGCGTGAAGGCCATCCACACCAGCCACGTGTACAGCCACCAGTGCGCGCCCATCGTGTGCATCAGCCACAGCACCGCCAGCAGCAGAGGTAGCCCCAGCGCGGTGCCGATGGCCAGGCCCTTGAGATTGTCGGCCAGCCACAGCTTCCAGGTCATGCGGTTGAAGCCGAAGCGCTCTTCCACCACGAACTGGCTGTAAAGCGAGAACGGCAGTTCGACCAGGCTGCTGATGGCGATGACCGAGACGATCAGCGCCACGCCATACGCATAGCCTGGGCCGAAGACGGACAGCCAGGCCTGATTCAGCCAGTTCAGCCCGCCCAGCAGCGTCAGCCCGATCAACAGCGCGGCCTGCACAGGCACTTCCAGCATCGCCAGCCGCGTGCGTGCGATGGTGTAGTCGGCGGCCTTGTGATGCATGTCCAGTGTGATGGACTCGGCGAACTGGGCGGGCACGGTGTCGCGGTGGCGCGACACGTGGCGGATCTGCCGGGAGGCCAGCCACAGGCGGGTGGCGGCCATCAGCACGAAGGCGATCAGGAAGACGGCGGTAAAGGTGGGCATGTGTGGGAACAGCTATCAGATATGCGAAAATTATAGCCTTCAGTCATTTTCTCAAGGCTTTCGCGTGAGCACTTCTCTTTCCCAGCCGGGCGCGGCCTCTTCGAGCGCCGCCCACGTCACCAACAAGATCGCCGCCAAGAGCGACAACAACCTGGTCTGGCTCGACATGGAGATGACCGGCCTGAGTCCCGAAAATGACCGCATCATCGAGGTGGCCATGGTTGTCACGGACTCGGAACTGAACGTGCTGGCCGAAGGCCCGGTGCTGGTGATCCATCAGCCGGACGAGATTCTCGACGGCATGGATGCCTGGAACAAGGGCACGCACGGCCGCTCGGGCCTGATCGACAAGGTGAAGGCCTCGACTACCACCGAGGCGCAGGCCGAAGCCGACCTGCTCGATTTCCTGAAGAAGTGGGTGCCCAAGAGCAAGTCGCCGATGTGCGGCAACTCCATCTGCCAGGACCGCCGCTTCATGGCGCGCTACATGCCCAAGCTGGAGGCGTATTTCCACTATCGCAACCTGGATGTCTCCACCCTCAAGGAACTGTGTAAACGTTGGCAGCCCGCCATCGCCAAGGGCTTCATCAAGCGCCAGCAGCACACCGCGTACGCGGACATCATCGAATCGATCGAAGAGCTGCGCTACTACCGCCAGCACTTCATCCGCGACGTGCCGCAGACGCCGGAGGCCGAAGCGCTGGCCTCCTCGGTTGCGCCGTAAGCTTCAGACTTGCAGCGGCTTGGCGCGCACGGCGTGCTTGGGCCGCCAGGCCTTGACCACGCTGTCGTGCGTCTCGATGTACGGGCCGCCGATCAGGTCGATGCAATAGGGGACCGCGGCGAAGATGCCCGGCACCGTCGCGCGGCCCTCGGCGTCCTTCAGGCCCTCCAGCGTTTCGCGGATGGCGCGCGGCTGGCCGGGCAGGTTGATGATCAGCGCCGCGCGCGACGGCGTTTCGCGGATCACCGCCACCTGCCGCGACAGGATCGCCGTCGGCACGAACTGCAGGCTGATCTGCCGCATCTGCTCGCCGAAGCCCGGCATCTCCTTGGTGGCGACCGCCAGCGTGGCTTCCGGCGTGACGTCGCGGCGCGTGGGGCCGGTGCCGCCGGTGGTCAGCACGAGGTCGCAGCCGACATGGTCGACGAGGTCGATCAGCGTGGCGCTGATGGTGGCCTGTTCGTCGGGGATCAGGCGCTCGACGCCCTGCCACGGCGATGACAGCGCGGCGCCGAACCAGTCGCGCAGCGCCGGAATCCCCTCGTCCTGGTAGACCCCCGTCGATGCGCGGTCGGAAATCGACACAAAGCCGACGATCAGCTCGTCTGGATGGCGGCGGGTGACGGGCGCGGAGGCGGTCATGCTTGGTCGTCTTCCAGGTCGGGTTGTGCGTCGTCGTCGCTGGCGTGGTCGTTGCCGGCCAGCGCCTGCTTGACGATCTGGAACAACTCGCGCGAGGACTTGGGCGGCTTGCTCTGCTGCGTTTCTTTGCGGGCGTTGCGCACCAGGGTGCGCAGGGCCTGCACGTCGGTGTCCGGGTGCGCGGCGATGAACTCGGTGATGGCGCCGTCGTCGGCGATCAGGCGGTCGCGCCAGCGCTCGATGGCGTGCAGGCGCGCGGTCTCGGCCTTGGAGGCGCCCACGAAGGTGGCCAGCACGCGGCGGATGGCTTCGATGTCATCGTCGGTCAGCGCGCGCATCAGCTTGCCGATGTACTGCATCTGGCGGCGCTTGCCTTCGTGGCTGGTGATGCGGCGCGCCTCGCGCAGGGCGTCGGCCAGCGACTCGGGCAGCGGGACCTTGGCGAGTCGGTCCTTGGGCAGCGCTTCCAGCGCGGCGCCCAGGTCTTGCAGGGCGGTGACTTCGCGCTTGCGCTGCGATTTGCTTTTGGGCGTATCCGGATCGTCCTCGTCACCGATGTCGGTGCGCACGACGGGTTGCAGATACACAGGGTTGTGGCGGGATGCTCGGCTCATGGCGCGCATTGTATCTTGCTATGATGATCGCTTACGCCAAAAAGCGCGCCGAACACGCACCGGGCGGCGCCCCCAAGTTTCCCTCTCCTTGCCTATGACTGACACGCTCGATTCCAAGACCGATTCCGTTTTCGCCTACCGCCGCGAGCAGCTCGAGGAAATGGCCCGCGATGTGCTGCGCGTTGCACGCGAACTCGGCGCCACCGATGCCGCCACGGAAATCTCCGAAGGCCAGGGCCTGTCGGTCACGGTGCGCAAGGGCGAGATCGAGACCATCGAGCAGAACCGGGACAAGGTGGTCGGCGTGACGGTGATGCTGGGCAAAAAGCGCGGCAACGCCAGCACGTCGGATTTCTCGCCGGCCGCGCTGCGCTCCACCGTCGAGGCGGCCTACAACATCGCCCGCTTCACCGCCGATGACGATTGCGCCGGGCTGGCCGAAGAGGAACTGCTGGAGCAGCATCCGCGCGACCTGTCGCTCTACCATCCGTGGACGCTCGACGCCAAAGCCGCCGTCGAGATCGCCCGCGCCGCCGAGGCCGCTGCCTTGGCCGTGAGCCCGAAGATCCGCAACAGCGACGGCGCCAGCGTGTCGGCGCAGCATTCGCATTTCGTCCTGGCGACCTCGCGCGGGTTCCTGGGCGGCTATCCGTATTCGCGGCATTTCATTTCGTGCGCGCCGATTGCCGGCTCGGGCCGGCATATGCAGCGCGACGACTGGTATTCGTCCAAGCGCTCGCCCAAGGACCTGGCGGCGCCGGAGGCCATCGGGCAGTACGCGGCCGAGCGCGCGCTGGCGCGTCTGTCGGCGCGTCGGCTGACCACCCGCAAGTGCCCGGTGCTGTTCGAGGCGCCGCTGGCGGCTGGTCTGCTGGGTGCGTTTGTCCAGGCCGTGTCGGGTGGCGCGCTGTATCGCAAGTCGACCTTCCTGCTCGACGCGCTCGGCAAGGAAATCTTCGCCCCGCACGTGCAGATCAAGGAAGACCCGCACGTGCCCAGCGGGATGGGCAGCGCGCCGTTCGACGAGGAAGGCGTGCGCACGCGGCGCCGCGACGTGGTCAAGGATGGCGTCGTCGAGGGCTACTTCCTGTCGACGTATTCCGCGCGCAAGCTGGGCATGCAGACCACTGGCAACGCGGGCGGCTCGCACAACCTGACGCTGTTCTCCGATAAGACGCAACCCGAAGATGACTTCGCCGGCATGCTGCGCCGCATGGGCACGGGCCTGCTGGTGACGGAACTGATGGGGCAGGGCGTCAACTACGTGACCGGCGACTATTCGCGCGGTGCGTCGGGCTACTGGGTGGAGAACGGCGTGATCCAGTATCCGGTCGAGGAGATCACCATTGCCGGCAGTCTGCCCGACATGTTCCGCCAGATCGTCGCCATCGGGGCGGATGCGCTGGTGCGCGGCACCAAGGAAACCGGCTCGATCCTGATCGAGCAGATGACGATCGCCGGCGAGTAAGCCGCTTCCGCTCGGCCCGAGAAAAACGCGCTCGTTGGTGAGCGCGTTTTTTCATGGGGGTTGCCGGCTTATTGTTCGCCCGACGGCGGCCGCTCGTAGGTGACGAAGGCGTAGTCGAAGTCGTTGGGCGGCGCGGCGTGGTGGGTTTCGCGCGCGACCTCGTGCCAGACCGCGGGGTCGGGCGCAGGGAAGCGTGCGTCGCCCTCGAAGTCGGCGTCGATCTCGGTGACGATCAGCCGGTCGGCGCTCGGCAGGGCATCGGCATACAGCTGCGCGCCCCCGATCAGGAAGATCTGCTCGACGCCGATGCATAGCCGCTGCGCATCTTCGAGCGAATGCGCGACCTCGCAGCCGGGCAGCGCCAGCCCGGCGTTGCGCGTGACGACGATGTTGCGGCGGCCCGGCAGCGGCCGGCCGATCGATTCATACGTTTTGCGGCCCATCACGATGGGCGCGCCCATGGTGGTGCGCTTGAAGTGCGCCAGGTCTTCGGGCAGGCGCCAGGGCAGCGTGTTGTCGCGGCCGATCACGCCGTTACGGGCCCGGGCGACGATGAGCGTGAGAAGGGTCATACGGCTACGGGTGCTTTGATCGCAGCGTGGCTCTGGTAGCCGACGATTTCGAAGTCTTCGAACTGGTAATCGAAGATGCTCTCGGGCTTGCGCTTGATGTGCAGCTTCGGCAGCGGCAGCGGCGTGCGCGCGAGCTGCGTCTCGACCTGTTCGAAGTGGTTGTTGTAGAGGTGGCAGTCGCCGCCGGTCCAGACGAAGTCACCCACGTCCAGGCCGGTCTGCTGCGCGATCATGTGCGTGAGCAGGGCGTAGCTGGCGATGTTGAACGGCACCCCGAGGAAGATGTCCGCGCTGCGCTGGTAGAGCTGGCACGACAGCTTGCCGTCGGCCACGTAGAACTGGAAGAACGCGTGGCAGGGCGGCAGCTTCATGCGCGGGATGTCGCCCACGTTCCAGGCAGAGACGATCAGCCGGCGCGAATCCGGATTGCGCTTGATCTGCGCGATCAGCTCGGCGATCTGGTCGATGTGCTCGCCGGACGGCGTCGGCCACGAGCGCCACTGGTAGCCGTAGATCGGGCCCAGTTCGCCGTCGGCGTCGGCCCATTCGTCCCAGATGGTGACGCCGTTGTCCTGCAGCCAGCGCACGTTGGTCGCGCCCTGCAGGAACCACAGCAGTTCATAGACGATCGACTTGATGTGGACCTTCTTGGTGGTCACCAGCGGAAAGCCTTGCTGCAGGTCGAATCGCATCTGATGGCCGAACACGGAGCGTGTGCCGGTGCCGGTGCGGTCGGCTTTGTCGGTGCCATGCTCGTAGACATGGCGCATCAGGTCGAGATAGGGCTGCATGGCGCGGCGGGGCGTCGGAAAACGATCGAGCCGCATTGTAGCGTGACCGGACCGCCGCGGTCGGTGGCTGTACCGGCCGTTTCGGGCAACTGGCCCGGTCGGACCGGCGGAACAGTTTGACCGACAAATCGCGGAACTGTCGATGTCGCGGTCGGCGGCAGGCTGGGAAGATCGGGTCATCGTTCCGAACTGTCCGCAGGAGTCCGCCATGCCGTCGATTGCCAATGCCGCCTCGCTCAACCGTGCCGCCGAACTGCGCCGCCTGCGCGCGGCGGCGGCCGTCGTCAATGCTGTGATTCCGCCGACACCGCAGTACTGCTGGCCCCTGCTGTCGCAGGCGCTGGGGGCGGCCGTGTGGGTCAAGCACGAGAACCATACGGAAGTGGGGGCCTTCAAGGTGCGCGGCGGGCTGAACTACCTGCATGCCTTGCGCCGCCGCGAGCCGGAGCTGCGCGGTGTGATCGCTGCGACGCGCGGCAACCATGGGCAGTCGATCGCCTTGGCGGCACAGAAGCACGGCATGTCGGCCGCCATCGTGGTGCCCCAGGGCAATAGCGTGGAAAAGAACGCCGCCATGCGCGCGCTCGGCGCCGAGCTGATCGAGGCCGGGGAGGACTTCCAGGCGAGCCGCGAAGCCGCCGCACGGCTGGCCGCCGAGCGCGGCCTGCACCTGGTGCCGGCCTTCCACGAAGACCTGGTGGCCGGGGTGGCCAGCTACTGGCTGGAGTTTTTCGAGGAAGCCGCGCCGCTGGACGTGGTCTACGTGCCGATCGGTATGGGCTCGGGCATTTGCGCGGCGGTGGCGGCGCGCGATGCGTTCCGGCTGTCGACGCGCATCGTCGGCGTGGTGTCGGCGCATGCCCGGTGTTATGACTACTCGTTCAACTGCGGTGCGCCGATTTCCGCGCCGGTGTCGACGCAGCTCGCCGACGGCCTGGCCTGCCGGACGCCGGATGTGCAGGCGCTGGAGGTGATCTGCGCGGGTGTCGACGAAATCGTCACGGTGACGGACGACGAGGTCGCCGAGGCCATCCGCCTGTACTTCTCCACCACGCATAACGTTGCAGAGGGCGCCGCCGCTGCGGCCCTGGCAGCGGCCTGGCAGCAGCGCGACCAGTTGGCCGGCCTGCGCGTCGGCCTGCCGCTGACCGGCGGCAATATCGACCGCGCCATGCTGGCGCGGGTGCTGGCCGGTCAGCCGATCAGCTTTTAAGCCGGCTGCTGGCGGCGGCGCTGCACCAGCCAGCCGCCGCCGAGCACCACCGCGAACACGGCTGCGTAGATCGCCCATGCCAGTACGGGCTGCTCGGCGAAGACCGGCTTGACGAGCGGCTCGGCCACGATCATGTGCGCCGCCGTATAAGCCAGCACCGCGGCGCCGCCGTAGATGATGACGGGGAAGCGCTCGATTAGCCGCAGCACGACGCCGCTGCCCCACACGACCACCGGCACGCTGACCAGCAGCCCCAGCACCACCAGCAGGAAGCTGCCGTGCGACGCGCCGGCAATGGCGAGCACGTTGTCGATGCCCATCACCGCGTCGGCGATGATGATGGTTTTCATCGCGCCGGCCAGCGTCTGGCTGGCCGGGCCGTGTTCGCCATCGTCCTGGCCGTCGTCGGCCAGCAGTTTCCAGGCGATCCAGACCAGTGCCAGGCCGCCGATCAGCATCAGGCCGGGGATCTTCAGCAGCCACACCACCGCCAGCGTCATCAGTGCCCGTACGACGATGGCACCGGCGGCGCCCCAGAGAATGGCCTTTTTCTGCAGGTCGGGCGGCAGGCTGCGCGCGGCCAGTGCGATGAGGATGGCGTTATCGCCGGCCAGTACCAGGTCGATCACGATGATCGATGCCAGTGCGGCGGCAAACTGCATGGTGAAGATTTCGGACAACCACTCCATGACGGCTCCAAGGTCAGACAAGAAACGGGGTGACCGGATGCATGGAGGCTGGGGCGAGACGCTTTGCAGACCATGGATCCGGTTGCAAAGGTCTTGCTCGACACCGGCAGGCCGTGGAACCCGCTGATGCCGGCACGACCGGAAGCGCAAGCTTCGTCATGACGATCGTGCCTGGGGCTGAAGAGCCCCCGAGCTACTCCCCTTTGAGGAAGCCTGCAGTATAGCGCACATCGCGCATGTTGCGCTGCAAAAGTGCGATTTCCGCGCAATGGTTGGATGCGTGCGGGATTTGCAGTCCCACGGGTGATTTTTACGACGGGTGCCATGCGGCATGGCCGGACTCTCGGACGAACGGACGGTGGCGCTGTTGTCGGGCGGCGTCTACGCTGCAAATTCGCCAGTGCGAAGGCGGTGGCACATTTTTCGCTGCTACCGACCTTCATGACAACACCGTATCGTCCCGTTCCACCCCACCGGGAGACACCATGCAGGGCACCAAGCCGTCCGCAGATGCCTACGCCCGCCGCGCGCTGGCCCGTCTGATCCAGCCCCAATCGGGCGTCGATACGACGGGCGCCGGTCTGGCGTTCTACCAGCTTTTTACCGAGGACGATACGGCGCTGAGGGCGGAGGCGCAGGCCGGCCTGCTGGCGCCGTCGGCCAGCGTCAGCCCGAAATTCTTCTACGATACGCTCGGATCGCGGCTGTTCGAGGCCATTGCCGATCTGCCCGAGTACTATCCGACCCGCACCGAGGCGGGCATTTTCAGCCTGCACGCCGCCGAGATCGCGCTGCGCGTGGGCCGGGGCGCGACCCTGATCGACCTGGGCGCCGGCAATTGCCAGAAGGCCGCGCGCCTGTTCCGGACCCTGGCGCCGGCGTGCTATGTGGCGATCGATATTTCGGCGGACTTCCTGCGCGACACGCTGCGCGCGCTGGCCCGCCAGCATCCGCAACTGCCGATGGTCGGCATCGGCGCCGACCTGTGCGCGCCGCTGGCGCTGCCCGATGCCGTCGGGCAAGGGCGTCGCGTCTGGTTCTATCCGGGGTCCAGTCTCGGCAACTTCACGCCGGACGAGGCGCTGTCATTCCTCGTCCGTCTGCGCGAGGTGTCGTCGCCGGGTGATTGCGTGCTGATCGGGGTCGACCTGATCAAAGACGCCGGCAGGCTGGAGGCCGCGTACGACGATCCGCTCGGTGTGACGGCGGCGTTCAACCTGAACGTGCTGCGCAATCTGAACCGTCTGCTGGACGCGGATTTCGATGTGCGGGACTGGCGCCATGTGGCGCTGTATCGCGCGGATCTCCATCGCATCGAGATGCACCTGGAGGCGCGGCGCGATCTGACGGTGCGCTGGGGCGACCATGCGCGTGCCTTTACCGCGGGTGAGCGGATGCATACCGAAAACTCCGTCAAGTACGACCTGCCGCGCTTGCACGCACTGTTCGAGGCCGCCGGCTTCGAGGTGCCGCATGTCTGGACCGACGCCGACCAGGATTTCGCGGTGTGCCACGCTTGCGTTGGCCGCTAGCCTGGTACCCGCCAGGGAGCGCGAAGGCGTGTCGGGCCGGTGCGATAATGAAACGGTTCCCGCCTGCCACAGGTTGCCGCGATGGCCGAATTCTTCATGCTCCCCGACCCGACCTTCATCGGGTCGCTCCCCGACTGGACTGACGGTCGCCGCCTGCCGCGCCAGGGCATTGCCCACAGCCTGGTCGACGCGCGCAACCGGACGCTGGCCTTGCTGGCGGCCTTCGGCGACACGCAGCGCGGCTGGCAGGTCGAGCGCGTGCCCCATCATGCGCCGCCGCTGTGGACGCTCGGGCAACTGGCATGGTTTGCCGAATTCTGGTGCCTGCGCGAGCCGCGCCGCGTTGGTGAAGACCCGGTCGAGGACGGCGGCGGCACGGAATGGGATCTGCTGCGCTGGCAGGCGACCCAGCCGGCCGCGCTGGACGGCGCCGACAGCTTTTTCGACATGGACCGCATGCCGCCCGATGCCTGCTGGGAACTGGCGCTGCCGGGCATCGTGACGGTCAAGCGGTATGCGCACGATGTCCTTGACCGCGTGCTGCGCAAGCTGGCGACGCTCGGCACCGACGACGACACGGCGCTCGAGCCGTTCCGCTGGGCGGTATTCCATGAAGACCTGCGCGCCGAGCATCTGCACGGTCTGCTGCAGGTCCTGGGGCTGCAGCCGGCCGGACAGCCGCCGCTGGCCGCCGTGGCGGTGCCCGCCGCCCAGACGCTGTCGCTGCCCGGCGGCCGCTTCCAGATGGGGTGGCCCGATGCCGACGGCTTCGCGTTCGACAACGAATGTCCGCCGCACCGGACCTATGTGCCGGCGTTCGAGATCGACGCACAGCCGGTCACCAACGGCCAATACCTGGAGTTCGTCGAAGATGGCGGCTACGACCATCCGCAATGGTGGTCGGCCTCCGGCATGGAGTGGCTGATGATGCAGGAGCGTTCCGCGCCGCTCGGCTGGCGCCGCGATCCGGCCACGCGCACGTGGCAGGCGGTGCGGTACGGCGAGGCTCACACCCTCAACCGCGACGAGCCGGTGCGCCACGTCAGCCTGTACGAGGCGCAGGCCTGGTGCCGCTGGGCTGGCCGTCGCCTGCCGACCGAGGACGAGTGGGAGATGGCCGCCGTGCTCGGCCGCGCGGGCTTTCACTGGGGGCAGGTGTGGGAGTGGACGTCGTCGCCGTTCGAGCCGTATCCCGATTTCGTGCCGGGCGCGCCCCACGGGCGTGTGGCGACACTGTCCGCGCCCCACTTCATGACCATGCAGACGGTGCGCGGCGCCGCGGCGCATACGCCGCAGCGGACGCAGCATCCGCGCTTCCGCGGCTTTCTGCTGCCGGAGCGGGATGATGTCTTTGTCGGTTTCCGCACCTGCGCCCTGTAAGGCGGGCGCCGGAAAAACAGAAAGGCCCCGGATGGGTAATGCAGTTCAGTTAAGCGTGACTTGGCTGGCTCGCAGCAACGCGAACTGAGTCAACAACAAGGAAAAAGGCCGCCCCGACGTCAATCGGGGCGGCCTTTTTTGCCTTAACTGAACGGCATTAGCCCCGGATGGGGCCTTTCTTCATGGCTGCGATGCGCGTCGCCGATCAGCGATCGAAATCGCGCGAGCGGTCTTTGCTGCCATAGCTGTCGCGGTTGCCATAGCTGCGGCGCGGGGCGCCATTGCCATTGCTGTCGCCGAAGCGCTGTCGCGGCGCACCTTCGCGGTTACCGTAGCTGTCGCGATTGCCATAGCCGCCGCCGTTGCTGTTGCCGCGGTTGCCGTCCTGCGTGCGGGCCGGGCGCTGCTGCCAGTCGCCGCGGGTTTGCTGGCCGTAGGATTGGCGCGGAGCACGTTGTTCGTCGCGGTTCCAGTCGCGCTGGCCGCCCTGGTAGCCGTTGCGGTCGCCGCCACGGTCATCGCGGCGCGGCGCGAAGCTGTCGCGGTCGCCACCGAAGCTGCGCTGGAAGCGGCCGTCGCTGTTGCCGCCATTGCCTTGGCGTGCGCCTTGGCCGTCGCGCTGCTGGCGCCAGTTGCCGCCGCCGTTACCGCCGTTGCCGCCGCGGAAACCACGGTCGCCGCCCGGGCGCGGTCCTTCGCGGCGCGGCTTGGGTGCGCGCTTGGGTTCCAGGCCTTCGACGACGGTCGCGTTGATGCGGCGGTCGACGAAGCGCTCGATGCGGCGCCACTGGAACGTGTCGCCGTGGTTCACCAGGTTGATGGCGATGCCGCTGCGGCCCGCGCGGCCGGTGCGGCCGATGCGGTGCACGTAGTCTTCGGCCTGCTTGGGCAGATCGAAGTTGACCACGTGGGTGATGTCGGGCACGTCGATACCGCGCGCGGCCACATCGGTGGCCACCAGGATGCGCAGGTGGCCGCGGCGCAGTGCCGTCAGCGTACGGTTACGCGCGCCTTGGTGCATGTCGCCGTGCAGGGCGCCGGCGGCAAAGCCGGTCTCGGTCAGGCGCTCGGCCAGCGAGTCGGCGTCGCGCTTGGTGGCGGTGAAGACGATGGCCTGCTTGAGCGACGCGTCGCGCAGCAGGTGATCGAGCAGTTGCTGCTTGTGCGACATGTCGTCGGTAAAGTGCAGGCGTTCTTCAATGTTGCTTTGGTCGACGTGTGCGGCGGCGATCTCGATGCGCTGCGGCTCGCGCATCATGCGCTCGGCCAGTTGCTCGATGCGGCGGTCCATGGTGGCCGAGAACATCAGCATCTGGCGCGATTCCGGCGTGGCGCCGACAATGGCTTCGATGTCATCGGCGAAGCCCATGTCGAGCATGCGGTCGGCCTCGTCGAACACCAGCATGTCGAGCGCCGACAGGTCGATGCGGCCCGAGTCGATGTGGTCGAGCAGGCGGCCCGGCGTGGCGATGATGATGTCCGGCATGCGTGCCAGCATGTCGAGCTGCTTGGGATAGGGCATGCCGCCCAGGATGCTCGCGCAGACGATGCGGCGCAGGTGGCGGCCGTATTGCGCGGTGGCGGTGGTCACCTGCAGGGCCAGTTCACGCGTGGGTGTGAGCACCAGCAGCGACGGCTTGGCCGGCGCCGGGCGCGGGCGGCGGCCCTTGATGCGTTGCGGCGCGCCGTCCATGCGCGGGCGCTGCGGCTCGGGCTGCTCGCTGATGCGTTGGATGGCCGGCAGGATGAACGCGGCGGTTTTGCCCGAACCGGTTTGGCTCGTGACCAGCAGGTCGCGGCCCGACAGGCAGGCCGGAATGGCTTGCGCCTGCACCGGCGTCGGGGTGGTGTAGTTCACTTCGCCCAGTGCGCGAACGATGCGCTCGTCCAGGCCGAGTGCAGCAAAAGCGCTGGCGGCGGTGGCATTCAGGGCGTTGGAATTGGGGGTGTCGGATTCAGTGTGCGCAATCGCACCGCCATCCAGTTGAGGCTGTGTCATGTCGAATAGGTAGTAAGGCTGCCGCGCCGCTGCTTCAAAGGAGGCAGACGACGGAAATGGTACGGCGACCGGTTAATCACGGGCGTCGGCGCCAATCAGATAAGGCCGGTTCGACAGACGGGCTGCAAAACGGACAGGCGGGGGAGTGGGCCGGCCTCGCGCTGAATCGATCAGCGAGGTGGGGCGGCGGTCCCTGCGGCGTGGGTTGAAATCACGCGGGATCGGAGACGATGCCAAGCACAATGGCAATCAGCTGCGCATGCAATAGGGCGGTATCGCGGGCGATGGGCGCCGGCGTGTGGAGCCCGGCACATCGGCCAACTGCAAAAAACCGCAAAAGGCAGTAAGCAGCCAAGCCGAGCACTTTAGCAGGGTTTTTGCTGTGCGTCAAAGCGAAACGATGGCGAACGTGGCCGGGTTGCCGCATCCGGCATGCGGCCTATACTCGAAGCATCGGTCACTCACGGCCGGAAGCGGGGCGGATGATGGAACACCCGATGGCCTTCTCCAACCTTTACCTGTTGCTCGCCGTCTGCGTGGCGGGCCTGATCGGCCTGGTCTCCGCGCCACTGGTGATCCGAAGTACGCGGGTAGGGATCCGCGTCCTGTTGACGGTCATCGGGGTGCTGCTGGGTTTGCTCGTGCTCGAGGCGCTGCCGGTGTTGACCTAGAGGGGGCCCCGGCGCATCCGCAGCCATAGGCCCGCGCATGGATGGCGGGCCTCATTGTTATGCTGCGACAGAAACGGAAAAGCTAGGGAAGGTCTGCACAAAGCGTCGGATCCTGTGGTTGCAAGCGGAGGCGGCACCAGCGAGTATGTGGCCCATGAAGCAAACAGACCTTGGCTTGAACCTGTCGATCAAACGCACTCGCAAGCGTGAGTTCCTTGACGAGATGGACGGCGTGACGCAGTGGGCGGATCTGGTGGCGCTGATTGCGCCCTACGCACCCGAGGGCAGGCGAGGTCGATACCGAGAATGTCGATTTCCATGATGAGCCTCCGAACCACAACCGTTGTTGAGAGATGCCCAGTTTCCCCGAAGGAGAGGCGTCGGGTCCATCTCAGTAGCAGTGGTTCGGCCTGTCCGATCCGGCGATGGAAGAAGCGCTGCACGACGTGCCGCTGTACCGAGAGTTTGCCGGGCTGGATAACTGGACGACCCGGCTGCCCGATGAGAGCACCATCCTGCGGTTTCGCCACCTGCTGGAGAAGCGCAAGCTAGCCGCGCAAATACTCGTGCTGGTCAACGACCTGCTGCGAGACAAAGGATTGATGCTGCGTGCGGATACGGTGGTCGATGCCACCCTGATCAGCGCGCCGAGTTCGACCAAGAACGCCTCGGGCGAACGCGACCCCGAGATGCATCAAAGCAAGAAAGGCAAGCAGCGGTACTTTGGCATGAAAGCGCACATCGGCGTGGATGCCGACTCCGGGCTGGTGCACACGGTCAGGGGCACGGCGGGCAACGTGGGCGACGTGCTTGAAGCCAACAGCCTGTTGCACGGCGAGGAAACCGACGCCTTCGGCGATGCGGGCTACCTGGGTGCACACAAGCGCCCCGATGCCAGGGCCGATGTGCGTTGGCACGTGGCCATGAAACCTGGCAAACGCCGCGCGCTGGACCCAAGCAAACCGCTTGACGCGCTCATCGACCAAGTCGAAAGAATCAAGGCCAGCATCCGTGCCAAGGTGGAGCATCCGTTCCGGGTGATCAAGCGGCAGTTTGGCTACGCCATGGTCCGCTATCGCGGGCTGAAGAAGAACACTGCGCAACTCATGACCCTGTTCGCACTATCCAATCTGTGGATGGCGCGCAGCAAGCTTGGCATCGCGGTATGAGCACGCACGCAGCTTGCTTCGGCACCCTGCGCGCAGCCAAAACGTGCTGCCCGACACGCCCCGGACGTGAGCCAACGGACTGAAACGCTTCCGCCGACGCTCGCAAACCAAACAGTTATCGCTCAAGCTCACTCTGTTTCGGTTTGTGCAGTGCAGGGCTTCCTTAGGTCGGTGCATGGGTTATGTATCGCTCGGCCCGTGACAATGGCATAGCGGAATACTGCTGAGCAGCGTTGCTGCAAGCGGGCCACGGTTTCAAGCGCGTCGCGGCTTTCTACCTTGCGCAGCGTTGCCAGTGTCTGAGGGGCGGTGATTTCGGTGACGGGACGCGCGCCCAGGTCGGGAAAAACGTCGGTTTCCAGTGAGTGCAGGACTTTTGTTGCGTAAGTCGGCACCCATGTGGCGCTTTGCTTTTCATGCCACTCCCGCGCCACCACTTCAAAAGTGTGCGCGCGGGCCGTGGTAGTCGCCAACTTGGCTTCTTTCCGGGCCTGCGATGGGTCGGTGCCTGCGGCGATCAGGCGGCAGGCATCGTCTCGCGCTGTGCGGGCCTGGGTCAAGCCGACGCTCGGATAGACGCCCAGGGCAAGCCGCTTTTCCTTGCCGGCAATGCTTATTATTTGAGGCGCCAGTACTTGGAGCCGTTGGGCATGACTCCAGATACATGCCCAGGCCATCGGCGAGGCGGTAGGGCTTGTCTTGGGGCTTGGCGTTGCGAGCAGAAAGATCGGTAAGGGGCATTCGCAGAAGGTTGGGGGCATCAGCCCGGCTGGGGGTGAAGTAGTGCCCCCGATTGTGCCCCCGCATTGGAGTGGCTGCAAACGCACACGCCTGGATGCGTGCGGATTTTGAAGCCCTTGATTTGACTGGATTTGCGCGGTTTTTCGGATTTGCTTGGATGCGCTGAAATCCTTGGGTGGTCCCGCCGACAGGAATCGAACCTGTATCTCACGCTTAGGAGGCGCGTGCACTATCCATTGTGCTACGGCGAGTGACCTTGTCCGGGCGGCGTCCAGGCCGCTCCGGGCGAGCGGCGATTCTACGCAATTTGCGCAAGCAAGGCCAGCCGCCTCAGGCGCGTACGGCCTTTGCGGACGTCGCTTCCACGGTCAGTGCTTCGCGGCGGAAGTTTCGAGAAGCTGCGTGGTAGAACGGCCGCGGACTGAACTGGCGGGCCACGAACGAAGCCAGCAAGGTCGCCGCCAACAGGTGGAACATCATGTTTTGGCTGCGCGTCATCTCCATGACGATCACGCTGGCGGTGATCGGCGCCTGCGTGGCCGCCGCCAGGAAGGCCGCCATCGACACCAGCACCAGCACACGTTCGTCGGTCAGGCCGAAGCCGGCGGTGAGTTGCCACAGGTGTTCGCCGAGTCCCGCGCCGATCGCCAGCGACGGCGTGAAGATGCCGCCGGGAATGCCGGCGAAGTAGGACGCCACTGTCGCCGCCAGCTTGGCGATGCCGAAGCCGTGGGTTGCGATCGGATGGCCATTGAGCAACGCGGCGGCCTGGTCGTAGCCGGTGCCGTAGGTGTCGCCATGCGTGGCTGCGCCGATGCAGGCGATCGCTACGCCGCAGCCGAACGCCACCCACACCGGATGCCGCTGCGCGCGTTCAGCGAGGGCGGCGGGGAGGATGCCGGCGACGCCGCCCAGCAGCAGCTTGGCGAACAGCCCGCCGAAGATGCCGCAGATCAATGCCGCCAGCAGGATCCAGGGCCATGCTTCGCGCAGGAACAGGATCGGCTCGCGGACCAGGAAGTACGGGTTGTTGCCGACCACCGCCAGCGACAGGAAACCCGACGCGAGGACGCCGGCGAGCACCAGCCGGTCCCAGCGCAGGGCCGCGCCCTTGCCGAGTTCCTCGATGGCGAACACGACGCCCGCCAGCGGTGTGTTGAACGCTGCGGCCAGGCCGCCCGCGGCACCCGCCGTCAGCAGGGCCTGCGCATGAAAGCCGACCTGCACGCCGGCGCGCCGTTGCCACCAGTGGCCCCATGCCAGCATGGCCGCAGCACCCACTTGCACTGACGGACCTTCTCGCCCCACGGAGGCTCCCAGGAACAGCGCCGCAGCCGTCAGCCCGATCTTCCACAGCGCTTGGGGAAACGACACGAGTGTCGTCTGCGCCACCCCGAACGGCGGCAGGTGCTGCGTCGCAATGACCTGCGGGATGCCGCTGCCGCGCGCCTGCGGAGCAAGCCGCAGTGTCAGCCAGCGCAGCGCCGCCAGCCCGGGCGGCAGCAGCACGAAGGTGAGCCAGGCGACGTGGGCGTGCAGTCTGTGCTGGAGCGCCAGCGCGGTATCGGCCAGCCAGGAGAACAGCAGTGAGAACACCGCCACGCCGGCCGCGCCGGCCAGGAAGATCGTGAAACGCAGCCCGTTGCGCGACATGCGCGAAGTCTGGCGCAGCTTGCGCTCGAGCAGGCGCAGCAGGCCCTCGCGCAGCCGGGCGAGGGGGGAAGGCGATGGCGCGTCTTTCATGATGGGCGGATCGGTGTGGTGCAGCGGTTTACGGCGGCCTGATGAAAATCGCTTGATCGTACCGCTCCTGTAGACCATTCCCTACAGTCCTACGATTGTTTCGGAATCGCGAATGCGTCAGCGAACGAATGATCGGTCAACGAATCAGACTTAAGTATTACGAACTTTGCGGGGTTGCCGTCGGAAGTTATGCTTCTACTCTCAGTCGAGGGGGAGCCATGGCGACCAGTATGCTTGCATCCGAAGAACGGGACGATCCGTGGACGGTGGAGCCGTCGCTCGAGGGTCTGCTCCCCAAACAGCGGGCGGGCACGGTCGATCGACCCATCTATTTCCGCCATTCCGACACCCCGGACGGGCACGTCATCAAGCAGTATCCGGATGGCTCGCGCCAGTTGGTGCGCTTCATCGGTCTGGAAGAGCAGGTCGTCAAGCACTTCCTGTAAGTCCATTCATCCGAACCGATCCCGAACATGCCGCGTGGCGCGCTGACAGTGCCATGCGGCATGTCTCATTGTCTTTTCTGACAATGCGCTTGCATGGCGGACACACTATCATTCGTGCCAAACCACAAGTAAGCGATCCATCAGTTCATGAACAGTCTGCAGGGATTTGTGCCGGCCATACCGCCGGTCAAGGGGAGGGGGCCGTCTACCGCTGTGCCGCGCGCGATCGAAATGGTGACGCCGTGGCCGGTGCGCGACTGGGCGCCGGAGGTGGCGCCGGATGAGGCGGCCGCGATGCGTACGGCGCTGGAGCGCGGTCACGTGCTGCATTTCCCGGCGTTGGCCTTTGTGCTCGATGCGCGCGAGCCGCGTTTTCTCGACGCCCGCTGGTCCGACGGCAAGACCAAGAACATCAATCTGCGGGCCAACGAGGCGAATGTGCGGGGCGCGGTGGGCGACCCGGCCGATCTGCGCGATCTCGCCGCGCTGATCCGCCGCTATGCCGATGCCGCCGAGCGGTTGGTGCTGACGCTGTTTCCTGCCTATGTCCCCTACCTGAAGCGGGCCGGCACCTCGCTGCGGCCGGCCGAGATCGCCGGACGGGCGGTGAGCTGGCGCAAGGACGATACGCGCCTGCACGTCGACGCGTTTCCGTCGAATCCGCTGCATGGCCAGCGGCTGCTGCGCGTGTTCCACAACGTCGATCCGGACGCGCCGCGCGTATGGCGCATCGGCGAGCCGTTCGGCGATTTCGCGCGACGCTTCGTCCCGCAGACGCATGGCATGCTGCCCGGCCAGGCGTGGCTGATGCACCGGCTTCGTATCACCAAGCGACCGCGTTCGGAGTACGACCACCGCATGCTGCAACTGCACGATCTGGCCAAGGCGGATGCCGACTACCAGCGCAATGCGCCGCAGCAGACCTTCGCATTTGCGCCGGGCGCGACCTGGATGGTGTTCAGCGACCAGGCGCTGCACGCAGCCATGCGCGGCCGCGCGATGATGGAGCAGACCTTTTACCTGGATCCTGCCGCCATCGCCGATCGCACGCACTCGCCCGAAGCCGTGCTGTCCCGCATGCTGGGCAAGCCGATGCTGCCGCGGCCGCGCTGACGAATGCGGCCGCCGCGCGCGGCGGCGGCCTGGGGCGGCCGTTTCGTGGCCGCGCGGCCACGGGTCAGTCGGCGACCTTGTCGCTTGGGTACTTGAACGAATCCCGCAGCAGGAAGTTCATCGGCATGTCGAGCTTCGCGCTGTTGGGCGGGATCGGCTGCTGGAACCACTTCTTGTAGAACTTCTCGGCGTCGTAGTCGAGGATGATGGAGGTCATGGCCCGGTCGACCGAGCGCTTGAACTCGGGATCGCTCTTGCTGAGCATGATCGCGTAGGGTTCGACCGTCATCATGTCGCCGACCACGGTGTAGTCCATCGGATGTTTCGCATTGGCGCGAAAGCTGTAGAGCTGCACATCGTCCATGACAAACGCATCGGCCTTGCCGGACTCCACCATGGCGAAGGCGTCGGCGTGTTCCTTCACTTCCTCGACCTTCATGTGCAGCACGCGCGAGTCGTTCAGCCTGCGCATCTCGGCGATGCTGGTGGTGCCCTTGGTCGATACCACGGTCTTGTCGCGCAGGTCGTCCCACTTGTGGATACCCGACGATGTCTTGACGAGCATGCGGATGCCCGCGATGTAGTGCGGAATGGTGAACGCGACCTGTTCGCGGCGCTCGCGGTTGTTGGTGGTCGTGCTGCACTCCAGGTCGGCCTTGCCTTCCAGGATCGTCGGGATGCGGCTCGATGGCGTGACCAGGACGTACTGCACCTTCAGGTCGGGCCGCTTCAACTCCGTGCGCAGCTTGTCGACCACGCGCAGGCACAGGTCCACCGCGTAGCCGATGGGCTTCTTGTCGGCGTCGGAATACGAGAAGGGTGAGGCGCTCTCGCGATAGGCGATGCGGACGGTGCCGGTGTCGCGGATGCGGTCGAGGACGGGTGTGGCGGAGGCGAGGGCAGTGCCCGGCGTAACGATGGACAGCGAAGAGCAAAGCAGCGCGGCCGCAGGCAGCGTGCGTGAGACGAACGACATGGTTGTTTCCCCCGGAATAGGATCGGCGGCCCGCTTTTTAGTTGTACCCGGCTTGCGGCCGGAGGGCCTGCTGCATCATACGGTGCGGCGCAATCGTTCGCTGCCCTGGTGAATCCCAGTGTTGTAAGGAGGCAGCAGGCCCGCGGACAGTTTCAAAATGTGTCGGATGCCGGGCTGCTTGCTTATGGTGCGCCGTGCACGTCGGGCGTGCCGGAATGCGTGTAATCGCGGTATCCGGATGGTGCGCGGCAATGCCTGCCGGTGCATCGTGCGCAGGGTTGATGCCGCGTGCGTTGGCGCGGTGCAAAGCTGCACGGTGCCTGGGCGTACGCGTTTTTCCCTACCGGGTTTGTCCTGATTGCCCGAGCTTGCGCGGGGGCTGTTATGCTCTCCCCATGTCTTGTTCGCAAGGCATCGAGGAGAGACTCTTCCGGCCCGCGCGAGCGGGCCGTTTTCTTTGGTGCTCCGGTCGCGCCGCCATGGTGTCGTGGATGCGCGCGGGCGTTGCCGGTCAGCTCCGGTTGGGCAGCACTTTGCCGGGTTCCGAGAACTGGCGCGGCCACGTGGAGAACGCAAAGATCCACAGCGCCACGAGGTTGACCAGCGGCACCAGCACCAGCAGCGTCCACCACTGCGAGAACCCGGTCCGCAGCAAGATCTGCCGCACCGGGGTGCCTACCGCGATCAATATGATCAACAGGCCGAACAGTCCGCGCATGGCTTTCTCCTTTCGGGTGGGGTGGAGGCGTCGCAGCCGGAAAGCGAAGGGGGCGGCACAAGCGTTATAGCACCGGTGCCTGCAAGCGCAATGACGCACCGCGTGGCCCGTCCGTGCGCCGACTACAATACGCGGCTTCCGGGCGCCGTCGGTGCCCGCTCTTATTTCCGTTTCCGGCATGGCCCTGTTTTCCATTACCGATGCGCAACTGGCTTTTGGCCACGTGGCGCTGCTCGACCACACCGATTTCTCGCTGGAGGCCGGCGAGCGCGTCGGCCTGATCGGCCGCAACGGCACCGGCAAATCCTCGCTGCTCAAGATCGTGGCCGGCCAGACGGCGCCCGACGATGGGCTGATCGCGCGCCAGAGCGGCATCACCTCCGCCTATGTGCCGCAGGAGCCGGTGTTCGATCCGGACCAGACCGTGGCCGAGGCGGTCGCCATGGGCGTGCCGCAGGCGGCCGCGCTGCTGGCCGAGTACGAAGCGCTGGTCACCTCGATGGGCGAATCGCACGATGAGGCTGCGTTGCAGCGGCTGCACGCGCTGCAGGCGCAACTGGAGGCGGCGGATGCGTGGCAATTGCGCACGCGCGTGGAGACCACCATCGCCCAGCTCGGCCTGACGCCGGGCGTGCGCATCGGCGCGCTGTCGGGCGGTCTCACCAAGCGTGTGGCGCTGGCGCAGGCGCTGGTGGGCGCGCCCGACATCCTGATGCTGGACGAGCCGACCAACCACCTGGACTACGACTCGATTCGCTGGCTCGAAGACTTGCTGCTGGCTTTTCGCGGCAGCGTGCTGTTCATCACGCACGACCGCGCGTTCCTGGATCGCGTCGCCACGCGCATTGTCGAACTCGACCGCGGCAAGCTGCGCTCGTACCCCGGCAACTTCTCCGCCTACCAGGCGCGCAAGGCGCAGCAGCTCGAGGCCGAGGCGCTGGAGAACGCGCGCTTTGACAAGCTGCTCGCGCAGGAGGAGGTGTGGATCCGCAAGGGCGTGGAAGCGCGCCGCACCCGCAGCGTGGGCCGCGTGGCCCGGCTGGTGCAGATGCGCGAGGAGCGTGCGGAGCGTCGCGAGGTGCAGGGCAACGTCAGGCTGGAGGTGTCGCAGGGCGACCGCTCCGGCAAGATCGTCGCCGAGCTGGTCGACGTGACCAAGTCCTACGGCGACAAGGCCGTGGTGCGCGATTTCTCCGCCACCATCCTGCGCGGCGACAAGGTCGGGCTGCTGGGGCCGAACGGTGTCGGCAAGACCACGCTGCTCAAGCTGATCCTCGGCGAGCTGGCGCCGGATGCGGGCACGGTGCGCAACGGCACCAACCTGCAGGTGGCGTACTTCGACCAGATGCGTGCGCAGCTCGACCTGAACCGCTCCCTGGCCGACACCATCAGCCCGGGCAGCGACTGGGTCGACATCAACGGCCAGCGCAAGCACGTGATGAGCTACCTGGGCGATTTCCTCTTTGCGCCCGAGCGGGCGCGTTCGCCGGTGGCGTCGCTGTCGGGCGGCGAGCGCAACCGGCTGTTGCTGGCGCGCCTGTTCGCGCGGCCGGCCAATGTGCTGGTGCTCGACGAGCCGACCAACGATCTGGACATCGATACGCTGGAGCTGCTCGAAGAGCTGCTGCAGGAGTACAGCGGCACCGTGTTCCTGGTCTCGCACGACCGCGCCTTCGTCGACAACGTCGTCACCTCGGTGATCGCGGCCGAGGGCGATGGCGTGTGGCGCGAGTACGTGGGCGGGTTCTCCGACTGGCAGACGCAATCGGTGCGCTCGGCGCAACTGGCGCAGGCCGCCAAGCCCGTCGCCGAAGAGAAGAAGGCCGAACCGGCGCGTGCGCGCGAGCGTGCCACCGTCAAGCTGTCCTACAAGGAGCAGCGCGAACTGGATGCGCTGCCGGCCCGGATCGAAGCGCTGGAGGTCGAGCAGAAGGCCGTGGGCGCCGAGCTGGAGGACGGCTCGATCTATGGCCGCGATCCGCAGCGCGCGCAGCAACTGGCCGAGCGGCACGAGGCGATCGAGCTCGAGCTGCTGGACGCGCTGGAGCGCTGGGAAACGCTGGAAGGCAAACGGGCCGGCGCCTGAGGCGTCCGACCGGCCTGAAGGGGCGGCTCAGCAGTTGCCCTTCTTGGCCTGACCCGGTGGGCAGAACCCATTGCCGGGACCACCTTGTGGCGCGACGACGACAGGCGCATCCGGAACGTACACTGCGCAGCCCCCCAAGAAACCGGCACTGGCCAGCAACAGGCAAACGATGGTTGTTTTCATTGTGTCGAAAGAAAAGCGGGGAGCCGGGCCTCCGGGGTTGGTCAGAATGCGAAATTGACGTCGGCCGGGTCGGCGGTGGACAGGTTGACCCCTGTGGATTGGGTCGCGCCGCTGGCGGCATCGGCTTCGATTGTATAAACACCGGCCACCGAGGTCGCCGTCGACAGCGAGACCGGCAGGGTGCCGCTGTACGCGCCGATCTCGTACCGGAGGCTGCCGATCGTCTGCAGGGCGCGCAGGGTCGCTGTCGCGCTGGCGGGCGTGACCGTGTCGCTGGCGGTGTGCATGGTCGAGGTGGGCAGCGTGATCGGCGCGGCGGAGGTCGAGACGATGGTCGTGCCGCTGACCGTCACCGGCACCGACTGGACGATGCCTGAGGCACGGTTGGCCTGCACCACCACTACGTCGTAGTTGCCGTTGGTCGAGCTTTGCACCAGCGGCGACAGCACGAACTGCCCGTTGCTATCCGCCACTGTGCCGCGGATCACCTGTCCGTTCTGTTCTGCCAGCACCGTGGCGCCCGCCTCGGCCGGTGCCGCAAAGCCGGAGATCGTGCCGCTGACCACGGCGGGTGTGGCGCTGACGACGGGTTTCAGGCTGTAGGTGCCGTTGCCGCGCTGCACGATCGAGCGGCACGCGTTGAAGTCCAGCACCAGGTCGACCAGGGTGTTGGGCTGCACGGTGAAAGGTTGGATGATCTTGATGCCGCTCTGTGTGGCGCTGGGCGTATCGAGCGCCTGTTCGGTGCCGCCGGTGGGCACCACGGAGTTGGCTAGCGTGTTGCCCTGGTTGGCGACCAGGACCAGGCGCACTTGCTGATACTGGCCGGCAGGCAGCGCGGATTGTCCGAGGTCAGACAGCACGCCGTTGGTCAGCTACAAGAGATCGACCCTCTGGGGCGCAGCCAGCGCCACATCGGTCCAGCCGGTGTCGGTGTCGCTCGCTTGCGCGCTCATGTGGACCCGCACCTTGCTGACCGTGATGTAGACGTGATCGAAGCCACATGCGGGTGCATCCGCCATGGAGACATGGAGTGTGCCTGTACCGGCGCCGCCGCCATTATCCCCGCCTCCGCGGCAGTGAGCAGAAAAGGGGCTGCCAGTACGCCGGCCGGAGCCTTCAATGAGATACGCATCGGGGGTGCCTCCTTGAGCGGATTTTTGTGACTGAAGCATAGATTTCACACAATGAAAGGATTGTTTTTTTGTTGTTTGCACACGCAATGGTGTGCAACGGGCCTGGACAATGTCACCCGGCGGTGGCGGCTGTCCTGCCTGCTGCCGGCGCGGCTTCGCTGTCGGGCCGTTTCCGCGGCAAGACCGTCTGATGCCAAAGCGCTTTCCTTTACAATGCGCGCTGCACTCCCGCCCGTCCGATGCGGGCTGTTTTTCCGTCTTCCATGAGCAAAACTCCCCAATACAGCGAAGCGTCGATCAAGGTCCTGAAGGGACTGGAACCGGTCAAGCAACGGCCGGGCATGTACACGCGCACCGATAATCCGCTGCACATCGTGCAGGAAGTGATCGACAACGCCGCCGACGAGGCGTTGGGCGGCTTCGGCAAGCTGATCGCGGTGACGCTGCACAAGGACGGCAGCGTCAGCGTCGAGGACGAGGCGCGTGGTATTCCCGTCGGCATCCACCCGGAAGAGGGCGTGCCGGTGGTCGAGATCGTCTTCACGCGCCTGCACGCGGGCGGCAAGTTCGACAAGGGCCGTGGCGGCGCCTATGCCTTCTCCGGCGGTCTGCACGGCGTGGGTGTGTCGGTCACGAACGCGCTGTCGACGCGGCTGGAGGTGACGGTCTGGCGTGACGGCAATGTGTCGACGCTCACGTTCTCCGGTGGCGATGTCATCGAGCAACTGACCACCCGCAAGGCCGAGCGCGGCGAGAAGAAGAACGGCACGCGCGTCCGCGTGTGGCCGGACGCCAAGTATTTCGATTCCGAGAACATCCCGCAGGCCGAGCTGCAGCGCCTGCTGCGCAGCAAGGCCGTGCTGCTGCCGGGTGTGAAGGTCGCGCTCACGCTGGAGAAGTCCGGTGAGACCGTCGAGTGGCGATACGACCAGGGCCTGCGTGGCTACCTGATCGAGTCGCTGGCGCAGGGCAGCGGTGCCGATCCGGTGATCCCGCTGTTCGAGGGCGAGCACTTTGCCGACCCCGACAAGCCCGGCGAGGAAGGCTTTGCCTTCGGCGAAGGCGCGTCTTGGGTGGTGGCCTGGACGGAAGAGGGCTCGCCAGTGCGCGAGTCCTACGTCAACCTGATCCCCACGCCGGCTGGCGGCACGCATGAGTCCGGGCTGCGCGAGGGCCTGTTCCAGGCGGTCAAGAGCTTCGTCGAGATGCATGCGCTGCTGCCCAAGGGCGTCAAGCTGATGCCGGAAGACGTGTTCGCGCGCGCCTCGTTCGTGCTGTCGGCCAAGGTGCTCGATCCGCAGTTCCAGGGCCAGATCAAGGAGCGCCTGAACAGCCGCGATGCGGTGCGGCTGGTGTCCACCTTCAGCCGCCCGGCGCTGGAGCTGTGGCTCAACCAGCATGTCGAGCACGGCAAGAAGCTGGCCGAACTGGTGATCCGGCAGGCCCAGGCCCGCACGCGCGCGGCGCAGAAGGTCGAGAAGAAGAAGGGTTCCGGCGTGGCCGTGCTGCCCGGCAAGCTGACCGACTGCGAATCGGACGACGTGTCCCGCAACGAGCTCTTCCTGGTGGAAGGCGATTCCGCCGGCGGGTCGGCCAAGATGGGCCGCGACAAAGAATTCCAGGCCATCCTGCCGCTGCGTGGCAAGGTGCTCAACACCTGGGAGACCGAGCGCGATCGCTTGTTCGCCAACAACGAGGTGCACGATATCGCGGTGGCGATCGGGGTGGACCCGCACGGTCCGACCGACAGCGTCGACCTGTCCGGCCTGCGCTACGGCAAGATCTGCATCCTGTCGGACGCCGACGTGGACGGCGCGCATATCCAGGTGCTGCTGCTGACGCTGTTCTTCAAGCACTTCCCGCAGCTGATCGAGCGGGGCAACGTGTGCGTGGCGCGGCCGCCGCTGTATCGGGTCGACGCGCCGGCGCGCGGCAAGAAGCCGGCACAGAAGCTCTACGCGCTGGACGACGGCGAGCTCGAAGCCATCGAAGACAAGCTGCGCAAGGACGGCCTCAAGGAAGACTCGTGGCAGATCTCCCGCTTCAAGGGCCTGGGCGAGATGAGCGCCGAGCAACTGTGGGAGACCACGATGAACCCGGACACGCGTCGCCTGCTGCCGGTGTCCATCGGCGAGCCCGGGCCGGAGCAGACCGTCAACATGATGAACATGCTGATGGGCAAGGGCGAGGCCGGCGCGCGCCGCACGTGGCTGGAAGCGCGCGGCAACGAGGTCGAAGCCGATATCTGAGACCAACCTCCGAGACCGACCGCGATGACACGGCTCCGACGCCCCGCGCTGCTGCTGATGGCCCTGGCCCTGCTGGCCGGCCAGCCGGCGCGCGCGGACGTCTACGGCTACATCGACGAGAACGGCCTGGCGCACTTCGCGGCTTCGCGGCTCGATGACCGCTACGTGCTGTTCATGAAGGGCGCGGCGGTGGCCGGCGAGTCGGGCATCGCCCAGCCGGCTGGCGATCCGCCGGAGGCCGATGCCTATCTGAATGCCAGCCGGCGCGACGCGCTCGACAACGCCGGCATGCGCCAGCGCCTGGTGCGCGCGGTGCTGCAGTATCCCAATGCGCCGACGGTCGAGCCGCTGATCCGGCAGGCGGCGCACAGGCATGGCGTCGATCCGGCGCTGGTGAAGGCGGTGATCGCGGCGGAGTCGGGCTTCAATCCGCAGGTGGTGTCGCCCAAGGGCGCGATCGGGCTGATGCAGGTGATTCCCGAAACCGGCGAGCGCTACGGCGTGACCGGCGACGCGCGCCGCACGCTGGCGCAGAAGCTGGCCGACCCGCAGATCAACATCACCACCGGCGTGCGCTACCTGAGCGATCTGCTGCGGATGTTTTCCGGCAATCTCCAACTGGTGCTGGCCGCCTACAACGCCGGCGAGGGCGCGGTGCAGAAGCACGGCAACGACATCCCGCCCTATGCCGAGACCCAGAATTACGTGAAGACGGTGCTGCAGTTCTACCGCTACTACAACCCCGTCGTCGCCGTGCCGGGCCTGATGACCGTCAGCGCCGCCGGTGCCATGGCGACGCGCAAGCCCGGACGCACCGGCAAGCCTGGACGCATCGAACTGGTGCTGCCGGCGTCTTCGCTAGAACAACCTTGATCCGGCGGCGCCATCCATCCGGTCGCGCGCCGCTTTCGCCTGAGCCTCCATGGAACAACAAGACATCCTCTTCGACCCCAGCGAACCGGCCGAAGCGCTCACGCTCGCGCACTACGCCGAGCGCGCGTATCTCGACTATGCCGTCAGCGTGGTCAAGGGCCGCGCGCTGCCCGAGGTGGCCGACGGCCAGAAGCCGGTGCAGCGCCGCATCCTGTTCGCGATGCACGAGATGGGCCTGCGCGCCGATGCCAAGCCGGTCAAGTCGGCGCGCGTGGTCGGCGACGTGCTCGGTAAATATCACCCGCACGGCGACCAGTCGGCGTATGACGCGCTGGTGCGCCTGGCGCAGGACTTCTCGCTGCGCTACCCGCTGATCGACGGCCAGGGCAACTTCGGCTCGCGCGACGGCGACGGCGCGGCGGCCATGCGCTATACCGAAGCGCGCCTCACGCCGATCTCGCGCCTGCTGCTCGAAGAGCTCGATCAGGGCACGGTCGACTTCATTCCCAACTATGACGGCTCGATGGATGAGCCGAAGCTGCTGCCGGCGCGGCTGCCGTTCGTGCTGCTCAACGGCGCCTCGGGTATCGCGGTGGGCATGGCGACCGAGATCCCGTCGCACAACCTGCGCGAAGTCGCCACCGCTGCCGTCGCGCTGATCCGCGACGACAAGCTCACCAGCACTGACCTGATGCAGTACATGCCCGGCCCGGACTATCCGGGCGGCGGGCAGATTATCTCGTCGCCGGCGGACATCGCGCAGATCTACGAGACCGGGCGCGGCAGCCTGAAGGTGCGCGCGCGCTGGAAGATCGAAGAGCTCGCGCGCGGCCAGTGGCAACTGGTGGTGACCGAGCTGCCGCCGAACACCTCGTCGCAGAAGGTGCTGGAGGAGATCGAGGAGCTGACCAACCCGAAGGTGCGCACCGGCAAGAAGTCGCTGACGCCGGAGCAACTGCAGCTCAAGCAGACCCTGCTCGGCCTGCTCGACGCGGTGCGCGACGAGTCGGGCAAGGACGCGCCGGTGCGCCTCGTGTTCGAGCCCAAGAGCAAGAACATCGGCCAGCAGGAGTTCGCCAACGCCCTGCTGGCGCATACGTCGCTGGAATCGGGCGCGGCCATCAACCTGGTGATGATCGGTACCGATGGTCGGCCGCGTCAGAAGGGGCTGCGCGACATCCTGCGCGAATGGATCGTCTACCGCTTCGAGACGGTCACGCGCCGCACGCGCTATCGCCTGGGCAAGGTCGAAGACCGCATCCACATCCTCGAAGGCCGGCAGATGGTGCTGCTGCGCATCGAGGAGGTGATCCGCATCATCCGCGAGAGCGACGAGCCGAAGGCCGCGCTGATCCAGGCCTTCAACCTGACCGACCGTCAGGCCGAAGACATCCTGGAAATCCGCCTGCGCCAACTGGCGCGGCTGGAAGCCATCAAGATCGAGCAGGAGCTGAAGAACCTGCGCGAGGAGCAGGGCGAGCTGGACGTGCTGCTGAAGTCCGAGACCATGATGCGCCGTCGCATCATCAAGGAGATCGAGACCGACGCCAAGCAATACGGCGACGACCGCCGCACGCTGATCCAGGAAGAGCGCCGCGCCGCCGCCGAGGTGAAGGTGATCGACGAGCCCGTCACCGTGATCGTGTCGCAGAAGGGCTGGGTGCGCACGCGCCAGGGCCACGGCCACGATGCCACGCAGTTCGGCTTCAAGGCGGGCGACACGCTGTATGACACCTTCGAGTGCCGCACCACTGATGCGCTGCTGATCTTCGGCACGCGCGACGACAAGGGCACGGGCCGCGTCTACTCGGTGGCGGTGGCCAACCTGCCGGGCGGCCGCGGCGACGGCGTACCGCTGACCACGCTGATCGAGCTGGCGCCGGGCACGCACATCGCCCACACGCTGGCGGGCCATGCCGAGCAGAACGTGCTGATCGCTACGCGCGGCGGCAACGGCTTCCTCGCCAAGGTGGGCGACATGGTGGGGCGCCAGAAGGGCGGCAAGGCCTTCCTCACGCTCGATGAGGGCGATCAGCCCAACAAGCCGGCGGCCGTGGCGGAAGATGCCTATGGCGTGGCTTGCCTGTCGGCGAACGGCCGCCTGCTGCTGTTCCCGCTGTCGGAGGTGAAGACGCTGGCCAGCGGCGGCCGGGGCGTGATCCTGATGGAGCTGGAGAAGAACGAGACGCTCGTGCAGGCGCTGGCCTTCGGGCCGGCAGGGTTCGCGGTGTCGGGCGCCGGCCCGCGCAGCGGCAAGGCGGCCGAGCAGGCGTTCACGACCACCCGGGCGCAGGAGCCGTACGCCGGCAAGCGCGCGCGCAAGGGCAAGGCGATCGAGCCCAAGCTGCGCGATCCGCAACTGGTGCTGCCCAAGCCCAAGCCTGTGCCCGAGGCAGGCTGAGCCCGATGGGCGAGCAGAACCTTCCCGCCGATGCGATGGCCGCCGAGCGCGCCGCGCAGGCGCCTTCGTGCACCCGGCTCTTCACGGAGTTCGCGCGCATGGGGCTGTCGGGCTTTGGCGGCGTGCTGCCGTTCGCGCGGCGCGGCATCGTTGAGCGCAACGGCTGGCTGTCCGACGCCGAGTTCGCCGAGATGCTGAGCCTGGGCCAGGTGCTGCCCGGCCCGAACGTCGTCAACCTCTCCGTGATGTTGGGCTACCGCTATCACGGCATCCGCGGCGCGGCGTCGGCGATGGCCGGCCTGGTGGCGGTGCCCGCCGTGCTGCTGCTGTTGATCGTGATGCTGTACGACCGCTACAGCGCGCTGCCGCTGGTGCAGCACCTGCTCAAGGGCATGGGCGCGGTGGCGGCGGGGCTGGTGCTGGCCACGGCGGTCAAGCTGGCGCAGGGCCAGTCGCGCACGTGGCGCGCGGCGGTGATCGGGCTGGCGGTGTTCGTGGCCATCGGCGTGCTGCAATGGCCGCTGCTGCCGGTGATGGCCGTGCTGATTCCGCTGGCGCTCGTGCTGGAATGGAGGGCGATGCGATGAGTTATCTGGCCACGCTGTTCGATCTGTTCTGGCACTTCGTGGTGCTGTCGTTCCTGGCCATCGGCGGGGCCAGCACGACGCTGCCCGACATGCACCGCTTCCTGGTCGACACGCGCCACTACATGACCGGCGAGCAGTTGAGCGCCATGTATGCCATCTCGCAGGCCGCGCCGGGGCCGAACGTGCTGTTCGTCGAGCTGTTCGGTTGGCAGGCGGCCGGCCTGGGCGGCGCGGTGGCCGCCATGCTGGGCATCTGCGGGCCGTCCTGCGTGATTGCCGGCATCGTCGCGCGCGTCATGCACCAGGCGCCGGATGCGCGCTGGGTGACGCTGATCCGCCGCGGGCTGGCGCCGCTGACCATCGGGCTGCTGTTTTCCACCGGCTGGGTGCTCGCGCGGGCCACCGACCACAGCGTCGGCACCGCTGTGCTGACGGCGGCGACGGTGCTGGCCTGCACCTTCACGCGGGTGCATCCGCTGATCCTGGTGGCGGCCGGTGCGCTGGTGGGGGCGCTGGGCTGGGCGTAGGCCGCCGGAATGCACCGGATCGCCGGGTGCATCGCCATGAAAAAGCCGCTCGACGAGCGGCTTTTTCGTTGTGGGCGCGGCGGGACTCGCCCTATCGAACCATCGGCACCACCAGCCGTGTGAACGGTTCCACGTAGGCCTGCAGCGTGATCATCAGGCCCACCAGGAAGGCCAGCGCGATCGAGTGGAAGAACACATAGCGCAGGATGTCGCCCTCGTGGCCGTACCACTTGGTGGCAGTGGAGGCGACCACGATGGATTGCGCGTCGATCATCTTGCCCATCACCCCGCCCGAGCTGTTGGCGGCCGACATCAGGATCGGCGACAGGCCGAGCTGCTCGGCGGTGGTCTTCTGCAGGCCGCCGAACAGCACGTTCGATGCCGTGTCCGAACCGGTGAGCGCCACGCCCAGCCAGCCCAGCATGGTGCCGAACAGCGGGTACAGCACGCCGGTGTGGGCAAACGCCAGGCCCAGCGTTGCGTCCAGACCCGAGTAGCGGGTCAGGTAGCCGATGCCGAACATCGCGCAGATGGTCAGCAGCGAGTAGCGCGTCAGCTTGATGGTGTTCCAATACTCCTTGACCATGCGCGGCACCGAATAGCCCATCAGCAGGCCGCCGACGACGGCCGACACCAGGATGCCCGTGCCCGCCATCGACAGCACGTTGAAGGTGAATACCGCGCCTTCGGCCGTGACCTTGGGCACGACCGGCGGGCCCTTGAGCACCATCTTGTCGAGGCCGGGGATGGGGAACTTGAACTGCCACAGGCCGTCGACGAAGGCCTTGAACTGCGGCACGCCCCAGATGAAGACGAACACGGTCAGGATCACCCAGGGCAGCCACGCCTGCACGCGGCTGATGGTCACGTCGCCGGCCGTGGTGGCGGCACGCGCCTCGGCGGCGGCTTCGGGATCGACCTTGGAGTTGTCGGGGTGCTTGCGCAGGGCGGTGGAGGTCCAGATGGTCTTGGGCTTCCACACCTTCAGGAACAGGGTGAGCGAGCCCATCGAGATCAGCGCGCCGATCACATCCACCAGCCACGGGCCGTGGAAGTTGGACACCAGGAACTGCGGGACGGCGAAGGTCACGCCCGCCACCAGGATCGCCGGCCAGATCTGCAGCATGCCGCGAAAACCCGCGAACGCCCAGATCAGCCAGAAGGGCACCAGCACCGAGAAGAACGGCAACTGGCGGCCGATCATGGCGGAGAGGTCTTTCAGGTCCAGTCCCGTTACCGCGGCCAGCCCGATGACGGGCGCGCCCAGGGCGCCGTAGGCCACCGGTGCGGTGTTGGCGATCAGCGCCAGGCCCGAGGCCGCCAGCGGCGAGAAGCCCAGGCCGATCAGGATCGCGCCCGTCACGGCCACCGGTGTGCCGAAGCCCGCCGCGCCCTCGAAGAACGCGCCGAAGCTGAACGCCACCAGCAGCAGTTGCAGGCGACGGTCTTCGGTGATGCCCGAGATCGAACTCTGCAGCACCTTGAACGAGCCGTTCAGGGTGGTGAGCCGGTGCAGGAAGATGATGTTGAGGACGATCCAGCCGATCGGGAACAGGCCGGACACGATGCCCAGGCCGGCCGCCTTGCCCGCCATCGCCGCCGGCATGCCGAACACGAACGCGGCGACGCTCACGCCCACGATCAGCGCCAGCCCCGCGGCCAGGTGCGCCTGCATGTGGAAGAACGCGAGCGAACAGAGCAGCACCGCCACCGGCAACCCGGCCGCGATGGTCGACCACACGGCGTTGCCGAGCGGGTCATAGACTTGATTCCACATCTTGGTCTCCTCCAGTTTCTGGGCGTTTTGGCGAAGGTCAGGCAGGTACGGCCAAACGTCGTTTCTTCTGTTGCCCGCACGGCGGCGGACACGCGCGGATTGCAGGAACAAGCGTGTTGGGGTCTGGACACTATTCTGTCACTTTCGCCCTCAAAAGTATTCATCGGAGCGTGCCGCCCGCGCCGCCGGCATCCGGCCGGAGCGCCGCGGGTCAGTCCCGGTTGCGGAATCATGGCGGCTGCGCGTTTGCCACGACCCGATCCGTCCCGATCCGAATCCGCATGGCTTTCCTGACGGCTTCCTCCCTGCGTCCTGGTGTCCGCCGGCTTGCCGCCTGGCTGCTGGTCTTGAGCTGAGTTGCCTGCCGCGCTTGGCGCACGGGCAATCGCCGGCGAGCCGCGTGCCAGGATGGCGGTGCCCGGCCTGTTCGCGCCGCTCGAGGTGGACGGCCGCACGCTGGTGGACGGCGGCCTGGTCAGTAATCTGTCGGTGCAGCTGGCGTGCGACATGGGCGTGGATATCGTCATCGCCGTCAACCTCGGGTCGGACCTGCAGCGGCCGGAAGCCCTCGCTTCGCCCGCCGCGGTGACGCAGCAGAGGATCACCATCCTGGTCGGCCAGAACGTGTGCGCACAGAAGGCGCTGCTGCATCGCAGCGACGTGCGGTTGGAACCATGCTTGCCCGGCTTGTCGTTCCCCGCCTTTGCCAAGGGCCCGCAGGGCGTGCACGCTGGCGAGGCTGGCAGCCCTGCCGCTGCAGGCCTGCGCGGCCTATCGCGAGGCACACCGCCCGCAGGGCAGGCTCGCCTGGGGCTCGCGCATCGACGCGCACCGGTCTTCGGCGTCAGCGCCGAGGCCGGCAACGTCGGGCAACTGCGCGACAACTTCGGCCGAGGGGCTTACCTGAGGAGCGGCAGCCTGTTCGTCGGCGGCAACAGCCCGATCGGCCCGCTCTACTTCGGTTTTGCGGCCGCGCCGCAGGGCGTGTGGAACGTCTATCTCCAGCTTGGCCGTGTGTTCTGACGGTTGCCGCTGCGCAATCGGGTCAACGCGCCGTTTCGACCGACCAGGCGCCGGCGATCAGCACCGTGTTGCCGGCCGCATCGGCGAGCGCGGTGCCGGAGTCGATCACGGTGTGCAGGGTGCCGTCGCGCGCGGTGACCTGCAGCGTCTGCCGGCGCGCGGGGGTGGCGTCGACGTCGGCGGGCGCGGCGCCGAGCCAGCGCGCGCGCAGGGTTTCGCGGTCGTCCGGATGCACCAGTTGCAGGACGGTGGCGACCGATGCCATGGTGGCGGGGTCATGGCCGAACAGCAGTTCCACGTCGCCGCCCCAGTCGATGCGGCCGCGCGCCGGGTCGATGGTGTAGACCAGATGGCTCGCGGCGGCCAGCGCAAGTTCGACGCGGCTTTGCCACTGCGCGCTTTGCGCGTGCAGTTGTTCGCGCGAGGTCTTCAGCGCGCTGACCAGCAGCACCAGCAGCGCGGTGATCCCCAGATACAGTTGGGCCTCCAGCAACGACTGGCCGTAGTGGCGGTCGAGCACGGCGAACGGACCATCGTCCTCGGCTGTCTCGACGAGCACCACCAGCGCTAGTGCCAGCACCGCCGCCGAGCCGCCGCGCCCGCCCCACAGCAGCGCCACCACGACGGTAAAGAACAGCGGTACGCAGGTTAGCGCACGGCCGAGGCCGGTGCCGAACCGGGCTGTGCTGTTGCCCTCGAAGACGAGGTAGGCCGAGACCGCCAGCGCAACGCAGGCGGCCAGGCCCAGCAAGGTTTCCGTCCGGTCCGGTCCGCCCGAGCGGAGGGCGCGGAAGCGTGACCAGGTGGCCAGCACCGGCGTGACGATCAGCACGCCCAGGAAGTCCGACGCCGCCCAGATGCGCAGCACCTGGCCGAACGACGCGTCCTGCGACCACGCGAACCATGCCGCTCCGGCCAGCGCGGCCAGCAGCGCGCTGAGTGCGCCCGCCGCCAGCATCGCCCGCACGAAGTCGAGCCCCTCCAGCGGCACCCGCGCCAGCCGGACCAGCGCCACCGCCAGCGCCGCGCTGCCGGCCTCGTCCAGCACGAACAGCAGGGCATGCGCCGGATTGCCTTTCTCGAAGGCGCACAGCACCAGCTGTCCGACGGTGAACGCTGCCCCGAGCCCGGGCCATTCGCGGTAGGGCCGCAGCATGAACGCCGCCATGGCGACGCCCGCCGGCAGCCAGATATAGCCCGTCATGTCGACCGGCCCGTTGAGGCGGTGCGACACCACTGCGGCCACCACGTAGAGCACGCCCCACAGGGCGGCGGCAATGCTGGGAGAGCTTCGATGGAAGGGCATCCGGGTTCCTTCGATGGAGACAGGCAGGCCGTACAGGCACGTCGGGGCGCCATGTGCCGCCGATGCTACCGCAGTCGGGCGTCGGGCGGTCCGGCATCGCATGCCGGCGGCGCGGCGTGCGTGCTAGACGGCCTGTGCCCAGCGCAAGCCCAGCGGCAACGCGCGCGGTCCGAACACGAAATGCAGCACGCGCCGGGACGGCGCCCCGGTCGATCTGGACGAGGCATGCAGCAGCAGCGGGCGCATCAACAGCACGCCGCCACGCTCGCTCAGACAGGCGACCTCGCCGCGCCGTTCCCGCTCGGCCAGCATCTGTGTCTGCGTCAGCCGGCCCTGCCGGTGCGAGCCGGGCACGACGCGCAGCGGTCCTGCCGTCTCGCCGCAGTCGTCCAGGTGCAGGCGCACGGCGATCAGGTTTTCCAGGACATCCCGCGGTGGTTGCACGTACAGCCGGCCTTCTTTCTCGGACCACCCCTGCAGCGCGGGATGGCCGATGCGCTCCGCGACCGGGATGCTCAGGTCCTGGTGGATCGGCACCAGCCAGTTCTGCGCGGCGGATTTGTCGAAGCCCGTGCACTGGATGGCCGCGTGGGTCGCGGGCAGCCAGGGCGCCAGGGCTGGATGCCCGCGCAGGGTCTCGGCCAGCCCGGCGCACCACGGCTGCGCCAGCAGTTCACGCGTGCCGGCGCCATCGGTGTTCAGCCGGCCGGCGAGGGCGGTGCAGGTTTCGGCGGGCACGATGCCCGGGACGATGGCGTAGCCGTCCGTATCGAAGTTGCCGGGCATCGGCGAGGGAAGGGTGGGGTCAAGCCGGCGGCAGCGCCAGGACGGCCTGCGCCGCGCGACGGTCGCGCAGTTCCGCCATCCAGCGCTCCAGGTGCGGGCGGGCGGGGCGTTCCAGCGGCAGGCCGAGCCAGCGGTGCGCCGCGCAGCCGCAGGCGATGTCGGCCATGGTGAAGCGGTGGCCGGCCACGTAAGGCTGCTTGGCCAGCACCGCGTCGAGAATGGCGGTGGTGCGCTCGGCCGCGAGCCGCGAGCGTTCGATGCGCGCCGGGTCGCGCTGGTCTTCCGGTGTGCGCACGAGCTGCAGGAAGGCGTCCACCATCGACGGGCTGAAGGTGGTGGTCTGCCAGTCCATCCAGCGGTCGGCATCGGCGCGTTCGTGCAGTTCCAGCGGGTAGAGCGTGCCCGGGCCGTAGCGCGCGCAGAGGTAGCGCACGATGGCGTTGGACTCCCACAGCACGAAGCGCTCGCCGTCGATTCCGTTGATGCCGTCTTCAATGACGGGAATCATGCCGTTCGGATTCATGGCCCGGTACTCGGGCGTGTCGAGCCCGCCGAAGGCGCCGCCGACATCGATGCGCTCGTGGTCCAGCGACAGCTCGTGCGCGCACCAGACCACTTTCTGCACGTTGACCGAAGAGAGTCTTCCCCAGATCCGCAGCATCGACGTCGGCTCCTGTTGGTTGGCGGTTGCTGAAAACAGCGTGCGCGAATTACGCGGCCTTGGGCGTGAGCGCCGCGATCTCGGCGCGGATCAGGTCGCCCAGCACCGTGACACCCTGCTCGATGCGTTCCGGCGACACCGTCACGAAGGCCAGGCGCAGGGTGTTGCGGCGCGGCGCGTTGGCATAGAACGGCGCGCCCGGCACGAAGGCCACGTTGCGCGCGACCGCCTTTTCCAGCAGCGCCATGGTGTCGATGCCTTCCGGCACTTCCACCCAGACGAACATGCCGCCTTCCGGGCGGTTCCAGTGCACGCCGGCCGGCATGTGGCGTTCGAGCGCATCCAGCATCGCCTCGCACTGCTTGCTGTACAGGGCGCGGATGGTCGGGATATGGGTGTCGAGCAGGCCGGTCTTCAGCACTTCGTAGGCCACGCGCTGCGTGAAGCTGGGCGTGTGCAGGTCGGCGGCCTGCTTGGCCTGCACGAGTTTGAAGTGGATGGACTCGGGGGCGATGATGTAGCCCAGGCGCATGCCCGGCGCCAGGATCTTCGAGAACGATCCCATGTAGACCACGCCGTCCGGATTGAGCGAGCGCAGCGACGGCAGGGCATCGCCGGTATAGCTCAGCTCGCCGTACGGATCGTCTTCGATCAGCAGCACGCCGAGTTCCTTTGCGCGGGCCACCAGGGCCTGGCGGCGCTCCAGCGGCAGGCGGCGGCCGGTCGGGTTCTGGAAGTTCGGGATGGTGTAGAAGAAGCGCGCGCCGGCAGTCAGCTCGGGCGTGAGCGCTTCGGGCAGCAGGCCCTTGTCATCGCTGGGCACCGACGTGTACGCCGGCTCGAACAGCGAGAACGATTGCAGGGCACCCAGATAGCTGGGCGTTTCCACCAGGACCTTGCTTTGCGGGTCGATGAACACCTTGCCCAGCAGGTCCAGCCCCTGCTGCGATCCGGTCGTGATGAGCACACGCGCAGCCGTGGTGCCATGACGCTGGGCAATCCATTCACGCAGCGCGGACAGCCCCTCGGTCGGACCGTACTGCAAGGCGGCCTGCGGATTGTCCGCGAACACGCGGGCGCACGCCGCCTGGATCGCCTCGACCGGGAAGGTGACCGGCGAAGGCAGGCCGCCGGCGAACGAGATCACCTCGGGGCGCTCGGTGATCTTGAGGATTTCCCGGATCGCCGAACTGGTCAGCTGTTGCGCGCGGCGAGAGAAGGTGCAGGCGGAGTGGTCCATGGTATGGTCCTTCAGTGTAGAGACGCCCACCTCTTGAGCGGACGCCTGGTGAGCAAAAGACGGAAAGGATAGCAGGCAACGGCCCCCTCTGGCACGGGGCAGCCGTTGCGCGGTACGGCAAATTCGGGGCGCGGAAGCGGCCCTCAGGCGACTTCGGCGATCAGCTCGATCTCCACGCAGGCGCCCAGCGGAATCTGCGCCACGCCGAACGCGCTGCGGGCGTGCTTGCCGGCGTCGCCGAAGACCTCGACGAACAGTTCCGAGGCGCCGTTGGTCACCAGGTGCTGCTCCGTGTACTCCAGCGAAGAATTCACCAGGCTCATCACCTTGACGATGCGTTTGACGCGGCCGAGGTCGCCGCCCAGGTGGCCCGACAGCGTGGCCAGCAGGTCGATGGCGATGGCGCGCGCGGCGGCCTTGCCCTGCTCGGTGGTCATGTCGGCGCCGAGCTTGCCGACCCAGGGCTTGCCGTCCTGCTTGGCGATATGGCCCGACAGGAACACCAGGTTGCCGGTCTGCGCGGCCATCACGTAGGCTGCGGCGGGGGCGCCGGCGGCGGGCAGTTCGATGCCCAGTTGTTTCAGCTTGGCCTGGATGGCTTGGGTGGCGGTCATGAAGGTTCCTTATCGAGAACGGTGAACAAGCAAGGGGAGGTGCGGCCGGCGGTGCTACCGCCGCACGGCGGTCCGCCGGCCGAGGCCGACCACGGCGATCACGGCGATCACGGCCAGGGCGAACAGCACGGTCGGCGCATCGAGCGGCTCGCCGAACAAGAGCCAGCCGCCGATCAGCGTCATGAAAGGCTGCAGCCATTGTATCTGGCCGACCCGCGCGACTCCGCCCGCGGCCAGCCCCGAATACCAGAACAGGAAGCCGACGAACATGGAGAAGACCGACACGTAGGCCAGCCCGAGCCATGCATGGCGATGACCGTGGCGCCGCATTCGGTGCGGTAAGCGTCTTCGTCAAAGCGCTTCAGTGTCGGCATGGCGGGGCTCCTGGCGTGGGGGCGGAAAGCCGACCTTGATGGTAGCCAACCGTGGCTGTACAGTACCTGTACACTTTGGCGTGGCGCTTTCTGTACAGTTTTCCCGACCTGACCATGACGCCTCCTTCTTCGATCATCAGCCTGGACGCCAGGCGCTCCGCTGCGGAGCAATTGCCCGATCCGATCCCCTCGGCGCAGATGACGCTGGTCGACCAGCTGACCGAGTGGGCGCGCATGCGCATCGACGAGCGCGTTTTCCGCGCCGGCATGCGCATGCCGTCGATCCGCCAGTTGGCCCAGGAGAAGAGCATCTCGCGCTTCACCGTGGTGGAGGCCTATGAGCGGCTGGTGGCGCAGGGGTACCTCGAATCGCGGCGCGGCTCGGGCTTCTACGTGAAGGAGCGCCACACACCGTTGCCCGAGGAGCCGGCCGCGCCGTCCACCAGCGCGCGCAAGATCGATGTGGCCTGGCTGCTGCGCAACATGTTCCACTCGGCCGAGCCGCGCAAGGCGCCGGGCATCGGCTTCCTGCCCAACGGCTGGCTGGACGGTGAATTGATCGCCAACGCGCTGCGCGCGCTGGGCCGGCAGAACGGCAACCAGTTCCTGGCCTGGGGCACGCCGCAGGGCTTCCTGCCGCTGCGCCAGCAGTTGCAGACGCGGCTGACGGAACTGGAGATCGGCGCGCGTCCCGACCAGATCGTCATGACCTCCGGCATCACCCAGTCGCTCGACCTGATCGCGCGCCAGTACGTGCAGCCGGGCGATACGGTGCTGGTGGGCGATCCGGCGTGGTTCCTGATGTTCGGTCGCTTCGCGGCGCAGGGCGCGCAGGTGATCGGCGTGCCGTACACCACCGAGGGGCCGGACCTGGTGGCGCTCGAAGGGCTGGTGCAGGTGCGCCGGCCCAAGCTGCTGGTGATCAACTCGGTGCTGCACAACCCGACCGGCACCTCGCTGTCGGCGGCCAAGGCGTTCCAGTTGTTGCGGCTGGCCGAGCAGTACGGCTTCCTGATCGTCGAGGACGACATCTACGGCGACCTGGCCCCGCCCGGCCACCCGGCCACGCGGCTGGCGAGCCTGGACCAGTTGCGCCGGGTGATCTACCTCGGCAGCTTTTCCAAGACGCTGGCGGCCAACCTGCGGGTCGGCTTCATCGCCTGCCATCCGGAACTGGCCAAGAACCTGACCGACGGCAAGCTGCTGGCCGGGCTGGCCACGCCGGAGATCAACGAGCGCCTGCTCTACAAAGTGCTGACCGAGGGCCAGTACCGCAAGCATGTCGAGCGCGTGCGCGCCCGGCTCGACCGCGGCCGCGACGGTGTGCAGCGCAGCCTGGAGCGCCTGGGTCTGAAGCTGTTCGCGCAGCAGGGCGCGGGCATGTTCATCTGGGCCGACACCGGCCGCGACACCAACGCCATCGCCCGCGCCGGGCACGAAGAGGGCTACGTGTTTGCGCCGGGCAGCCTGTTCTCGCCGTCGCAGATGCCCTCGACCTGGATGCGCTTCAACATCGCCACCAGCACCGACCCGGAAATGCTGCGCTTCCTGGCGGACCAACTGGAGCGCGGCTGATCCGGCCGATGCTCGGGGCCGGGCCTTGAAAAACGGCCCCCGCGCCCCATCTCACGTCCACGCGGACCGCCCGCCGGGTGAGGTCCGCTTCGCTTTTCCCATCACATTCTTCGAACCAAGAGACACACCATGGGTGCACCGCACGAGAAGATGGCGTTCCAGGCAGAGGTCAAGCAGCTTCTGCATCTGATGATCCACTCCCTGTACAGCAACAAGGAAATCTTTCTGCGCGAGCTGGTCTCCAACGCGTCCGACGCCGTGGACAAGCTGCGCTTCGAGGGCATCGCCGATCCCGCGCTGCTCGAAGGCGGCGGTGAGCTGGGCATCCGCATCGGCTTCGATGCCGCGGCCCGCACCGTCACCATTGTCGACAACGGCATCGGCATGAGCCGCGACGAGGCCATCCGCAACCTCGGCACCATCGCCCGCTCGGGCACGCGCGAGTTCTTCAGCCAGCTCTCCGGCGATCAGCAGAAGGACGCGGCGCTGATCGGCCAGTTCGGGGTCGGCTTCTACTCGGCCTTCATCGTCGCCGACCGCGTGACGGTGGAATCGCGCCGCGCGGGCGTGGCCGCCAATGAGGGCGTGCGCTGGGAAAGCGCGGGCGACGGCGAGTTCACCGTCGACATCGCCGAGCGCGCCGAGCGCGGCACCACCATCACGCTGCACCTGCGCGAGGGCGAGGACGCTTTCCTCTCCGCCTGGCGCCTGAAGTCCATCGTGCAGAAGTACTCGGACCACATCTCCCTGCCGATCCAGATGCGCAAGGAGAACTGGGACGAAGAGAAGAAAGAGATGGTCGCCCAGGACGAATGGGAGACCATCAACCAGGCCAGCGCCCTGTGGGCCCGCCCGCGCGCCGATGTGACCGACGAGCAGTACGTCGCCTTCTACCAGCACATCGCGCACGAGCAGGGCCAGCCGCTGGCCTGGACGCACAACCGCGTCGAGGGCCGCAGCGAATACACACAACTGCTGTACCTGCCGACCAACGCCCCGTTCGACCTGTGGGACCGCGAGCGCCGCAGCGGCCTGAAGCTGTACGTCAAGCGCGTCTTCATCATGGACGATGCCGAGCAACTGCTGCCGGCCTACCTGCGCTTCGTCAAGGGCGTGATCGATTCGGCCGACCTGCCGCTGAACGTCTCGCGCGAGATCCTGCAGGAGAGCCGCGACGTGAAGGCCATCCGCGAGGGCTCGACCAAGCGCGTGCTGGGCATGCTCGAATCGATGGCCGAATCGGATGACGCCGCCGAGAAGGAGAAGTACGCCACCTTCTGGCAGCACTTCGGCCAGGTGCTCAAGGAAGGCCTCGGCGAGGACTTCGCCAACAAGGACCGCATCGCCAAGCTGCTGCGCTTCGCCTCCACGCACAACACGGGGGATGAACAGACCGTCTCGCTGGCGGATTACATCGGCCGCATGAAGGAAGGCCAGGACAAGATCTACTACGTGACGGCCGAGAGCTGGACGGCCGGCAAGTCGAGCCCGCACCTGGAAGTCTTCCGCAAGAAGGGCGTGGAAGTGCTGCTGCTGACCGACCGCGTGGACGAGTGGATGCTGTCGTTCCTGCACGACTTCGAAGAGAAGGAACTGGTGTCGGTGGCGCGCGGCGATCTCGATCTCGGCGCGATGGAAGACGAAGCCGAGAAGGCCGAGCACGCCAAGGTCGAAGGCGAGTTCAAGCCGCTGGTGGAGCGTGCCAAGGCCGTGCTGGCCGACAAGGCCAAGGACGTGCGCATCACGCACCGCCTGACCGATTCGCCGTCGTGCCTGGTGGCCGACGAGGGCGACATCAGCGGCACGCTGGCACGCCTGCTCAAGCAGGCCGGCCAGAAGGCGCCCGAGACCAAGCCGGTGCTGGAACTGAACCCGGCGCACCCGCTGGTGCGCAAGCTCGCCCTGCTGGAAACCGTGACCGCCAACGAAGCCGACCGTGCTGCGTTCGAAGACCGCGTGCACGTGCTGTTCGACCAGGCGCTGTTGGCCGAGGGCGGTGCGCTGGCCGATCCGGCCACCTACGTGCAGCGCATCAACCGCCTGCTGGCCTGACGCCGCCGTGGCCGAAGCCTTGCCTGACCTGCAGCGCGGACTGGCGCCGATCTTCGATACCGAGGTCCGCGTGCTGGTGCTCGGCAGCTTCCCGGGCGAGGCTTCGCTGGCGGCGCAGCAGTACTACGCCCATCCGCGCAACCAGTTCTGGCCGCTGATGGGCGCGCTGCTCGATCTGCCGCTGTCCGCCATGCCGTATGCGGCGCGCGTGCGGGCGCTGCTCGATCGCCATATCGGCGTGTGGGATGTGCTGGGTGCCTGCGTGCGCGAGGGCAGCCTCGATTCGGCCATCCGGCATCCCCAGGCCAACGATTTCGATCTGCTGCACTGGCGCGCGCCCAGGCTGCGGCGGGTGGGCTTCAACGGCGGTACGGCGGGCCGGTTCGCCAAGGATTTCGCCCAGGCCGGCTTCGAGACGGTGGTGCTGCCGTCGTCCAGTCCGGCGCATGCGGCGCGCTCGTTCGAGCAGAAGCTCGCGCTGTGGCGCGCGCTGTTGCCGGGCTAGTTCGATAGCGGGATCGCCGGGACATCGACGCCGGCCTCGCAGGTGCGAGAGCCGGCGTTTTTTTCGTACGCGGCCGGTCCGCTCAACTCAATTGCGGGTGCGTCGCGGCAAAGCTCGGGCGTGCCCGCCCATGACGCGCCGATGCAAAGAGGGTGGAGCGCGGGTCATCGGCGCGCCGCTTATCCTCATTTGGCTTGCGGGTGAATGCGTGTCAGGCCACAAAACAGCGGCCTTCGGCACCGGCGGCGATGTCTGCGTTGTCAAGAATCGTGGGAAGTCCCGTGCCGGCCGGGCGCATCTGTCACAATCGCGCCCGTGGCCGGCGATGGAGTGCCGGTCCGTTCTTTATCGGGGCTGTCTACATGCCTTTTCTCGGAATCGGCTTTCACGTCATCGTCGCGCTGTTCTTTGCCGTGCATGCGGTGCGCGCACACCAGAACATGTACTGGCTGTTCATCCTGTTCGCTTTTCCGCTGCTGGGCAGCGTGGCGTACTTTCTTGCGATCTATCTGCCCGGGCTGCGGTATTCGCGCGGCGCCCGCGTGGCCACCCGCGCCGTCAGCCAATTGATCGACCCGAACCGGGCGGTGCGCGAGGCGCGCAACGATTTCGATCGTGCGCCAACCGTGCAGCACCGGCTGCGCCTGGGCGAGGCCTTGCTGGAGGCTGGTGACGCCAAGGAGGCCCGCCAGCATTTCGAGCAGGCTGCCACCGGCCCGTTTGCCGGTGACCAGGCCGTGCTGCTGGGCTTGGCCCGTGCACAGTTCGCCACCGATGATGCGGCGATGGCCGCGACGACCCTGGACACCCTGTTCGAGGCGCATCGTGCCGCGCGCCGACAGCCCGATCCCACGCTGCTGTATGCGCGGGCGCTGGCCGCCACCGGCGCGCCCGGCACGCGCGAGGCTTTCGAACAGGCGCTTGCATGCGCCAACGATGCTGCCGTCCGTTGCCTGTACGGCGAGTGGCTGCTCGCCCAGGGCAATGCCGCCGACAAGGCGCGCGCCCGCGACCTGTTCGACGATATCCTGCGCGACGCCAAGCACTGGACGCGCTACGCCAAAGACCATAACCGCGAATGGCTGCAGCGCGCCCAGGCCGCCCAGTCTTCTTTCCGTTGATTTCCCTGATGACGCTGTTGAAACGCAAATCCATCGAGGCCGTGGCCTCGCGCCGTCCCGCCCGCGCCAAGCGCGAAGACCGTGAACACCATGATGGCGAGCCGAAGCGCATGGCGCCGCGCTTTGCGCCCGTGACGTTCTCCGAACTGGCGGGGGTGCGCTACCTGCACTTCGGCACCGAGTGGGTGCAGGGCGCGATGCGTCTGTCCAAGCCCGACGCCATCGAACTGGAATATGCCCAGCAGATGATGGCGTGGCTGCTGTTCCTCGACCCGGTCGCGCGTCCGGATTTCCACGTCGTGCAGTTGGGCCTGGGCGCGGCGGCGCTGACCAAGTTCTGCCACCGGCAACTGGCGCCGGCCCGCGTGACCGCGGTCGAGCTGAACCCCGCCGTGATCGTCGCCGCGCGCAGCATGTTCGGCCTGCCGTTCGACGATGGCCGGCTGGAGGTGCTCGAGCAGGACGCCTACGACTGGGTCACGGACGCCCACCACCACGGCACGGTCGATGCGCTGCAGATCGACCTGTACGACGCCACCGCGCGCGGGCCCGTGCTGGACACGCCGGCCTTCTACCGCGCCTGCCGCCAGGTGCTGCGCGCACCCGGCGTGATGACCATCAACCTGTTCGGCGATCACACCAGCTTCCCGCGCAACATCGAGCGCATTTGCGATGCGTTCGACAACCGCGTGCTGGTCTTCCCCGAGGTACACGACGGCAACGTCATCGCACTGGCCTTCAACGGCCCGCCGCTGCAGGTCGGCTGGGATGCCGTGAAGGCGCGCGCCGCGGCGCTGCAGGCCGCATTCAAGCTGCCGACCAAGAGCTGGGCCGAAGGGCTGCGTTGCGCCAACGTCAGCCAGGACGACGGGCTGACCATCTGAGGCCGGCACGGTCCGCGCGTCCGCCAATGCAAACGCCCCGGTTGTCCGGGGCGTTTTGCCATGGGGAGCAGGCCGGCGCTATTTGGACAGCAGCCGCATCGCCGCTTCCAGCCCGGCGATGGTGACCGGATACATCCGCGTCTTCATGATCTGGTTGACGACCGAGATCGACTGCCGGTATTGCCACAACCCTTCCGGCTCGGGATTGAGCCACACGAACTTGGGGAACTGCTCGACCAGCCGACGCAGCCAGACGGCGCCGGCTTCGGGGTTGTTGTACTCGACCGAGCCGCCCGCCTGCAGGATCTCATACGGGCTCATGGTCGCGTCGCCGACGAAGATCAGCTTGTAGTCGGGCGGATACTTGCGGATCACGTCCCAGGTGGAGAAGCGCTCCGCGTGGCGGCGCCGGTTGTTCTTCCACAGCCATTCGTAGACGCAGTTGTGGAAGTAGTAGTACTCGAGGTGCTTGAACTCGGTCTTGGCCGCGGAGAACAGCTCCTCCACGCGCTTGATGTGGTCGTCCATCGAGCCGCCCACGTCCATCAGCATCAGCACCTTGACGTTGTTGTGCCGCTCGGGGCGCATCTTGATGTCGAGCAGGCCGGCGTTGGCGGCGGTGGCGTGGATGGTGTCGTCCAGGTCCAGCTCCACGTCGGCGCCGTCGCGGGCGAACTTGCGCAGGCGGCGCAGCGCGACCTTGATGTTGCGCGTGCCGAGCTCCACGGTGTCGTCGTAGTCGCGATAGGCGCGCGCTTCCCATACCTTGACGGCGGTGCGGTTGCCCTTGGACGGCCCGCCGATGCGGATGCCCTCCGGGTTGTAGCCGCCGTGCCCGAACGGCGAGGTGCCGCCCGTGCCGAGCCACTTGCTGCCGCCCTCGTGGCGTTCGTGCTGCTCGGACAGCAGTTCCTTGAGCCGCTCCATCAGCTTGTCGAGGCCGCCCATGGCTTCGACCTTGGTTTTCTCTTCGGGCGTCAACTCGCGTTCGAACTGCTTGGCCAGCCAGTCGAGCGGGATGTCGGCGCGCCAGTCGATCGCGCCTTCCACGCCCTTGAAGTAGGCGCCGAAGGCCTGGTCGAACTTGTCGTAGTGCTTCTCGTCCTTCACCAGCGTCGTGCGCGCGAGGAAGTAGAACTGCTCCAGCGACGGCGCGATGACCTGCTGCTTGAGCCCTTCGAGCAGCGTCAGGTATTCCTTGACGGAGACCGGCAGCCTGGCGTGCCGCAGCGTGAAGAAGAGGTCGATCAGCATGGCGATCTCCCGGCGCGCTCAATCGCGCTCAGCCGCGCGGTTGCTCCAGCTTGTACTGCAGATGCCGCTTCACGGTGAGCCACTCGGATTCGATGATCGAGAACACCACCGTGTCGCGGTAGCTGCCGTCCGGCATGCGCTGGTGGTTGCGCAGCACGCCGTCCTGCTTGGCGCCCAGGCGGGCGATGGCCTCGCGGCTCTGGTGGTTCATCCAGTGCGTGCGGAATTCCACGGCGATGCAGCCCAGCGTCTCGAACGCGTGCGTGAGCAGCAGCAGCTTGCATTCCGTGTTGACGGCGGTGCGCTGCACCGACTTCGCGTACCACGTGTGGCCGATCTCCAGCCGCCGGTTGGCCGCATCGACGTTGAAGAAGCGGGTGGAGCCCACTACGCTGCCGGGCTGTCCGTGGCGGACGTCGCGGATCACGAACGGCATCGCGCCCAGCCGCTCGCGCATGTCGAGCGCCGTATCGAGCCAGGCGGGCGTGTTCTCCGGCGAGGGTACCGAGGTGTACCACAGCTTCCACAGCTTGCCGTCGGCCGCGGCGGTGCGCACGTCGGCTTCGTGCTCGCGGCCCAGCGGTTCGAGCCACGCGTGCTGGCCGGACAGGGTGACGGGTTCGATGAAGCGTGCCATGTCTGCGGCCTTCTCAACGGTTGGCGCGGTTCATGAACACCAGGCGCTCGAACAGGTGCACGTCCTGCTCGTTCTTCAGCAGGGCGCCGTGCAGCGGCGGAATGGCGGCGTTCTTGTCCTGGCTGCGCAGTGTCTCGGGCGGGATGTCCTCGGCCAGCAGCAGCTTGAGCCAGTCGATCAGCTCGGAAGTGGAGGGCTTCTTCTTGAGCCCCGGCAGGTTGCGCATTTCGTAGAAGGCGTCCAGCGCGGCCTTCACCAGCGCCGGCTTGATGCCGGGGTAGTGCACGTCGACGATGCGCTGCATCGTCTCGGCATCGGGGAACCGGATGTAGTGGAAGAAGCAGCGGCGCAGGAAGGCGTCGGGCAGCTCCTTCTCGTTGTTCGACGTGATGATGACCAGCGGCCGGTGCCGGGCGCGGATGGTCTCGCGCGTCTCGTACACGTAGAACTCCATGCGGTCGAGCTCGCGCAGCAGGTCGTTGGGGAATTCGATGTCGGCCTTGTCGATCTCGTCGATCAGCAGCACGGTCTGTTGCCCGGCGTCGAACGCCTGCCACAGCACACCCTTGACGATGTAGTTGCCGATGTCGTGGACGCGACCGTCGCCCAGTTGCGAATCGCGCAGGCGCGACACGGCATCGTATTCATAGAGGCCCTGCTGTGCCTTGGTGGTCGATTTCACGTGCCATTGCAGCAGCGGCATGCTCAGCGCGGCGGCCACTTCCTCGGCCAGCATGGTTTTGCCCGTGCCCGGCTCGCCCTTGATCAGCAGCGGGCGCTGCAGCGTCATCGCCGCGTTGACTGCGAGCTTGAGGTCGTCGGTGGCGACGTACTGGTCGGAGCCTTCGAAGCGCGCGGGCCGGGCGGACGTCTGGGTCGGGTTCATCGGACAATCCTACTGAGCGGTAAACGGGTGCGGAGGCGGCCAGTATAAGAGAGTTTGGCCGTCCGGCGAGGGGCGGCTTTTCGCGGCGCGAGGTCGCGGGGGCCTTGACTGGACTGGCAAAAAAGCCGTGCGGTACAATGCGCCGGTTTGACGCACCACGAACGGACCGTCTTCTGGCAAGTTCAAGTTGCCGTTGCCAGCCAGCCGGTAGAGGCGCCCAAGAGAGACAGCCACCCGACGATCGGGCAGGCGGGGCGAGCAGGATTCAGAACTCCACGCTAGAGAACGATGAAAAAGATCCTCACGATGGTGGCATTGGGCGCGTTGGCGGCGTCGGCATCTGCCGCCGATATCCAGGGCAATGCGCAGGCCGGCGCCGGCAAGGTGGCGATGTGCATCGGCTGCCATGCGATTCCCGACTACAAGGCGTCCTATCCCGAGGTGTACCGCGTGCCCTACCTGGGCGGGCAGAACGCCAAGTACATCGAAAGCGCGCTCAACGCCTACAAGAAGGGCGACCGCAAGCACCCGACCATGCGCGGCATCGCCGGCTCGCTGAGCGACCAGGACATCGCCGATCTGGCGGCCTACTACGCGCAGCAGACCGCCGCCACGCCCAACAACCCCCGGAAGTGACGAGGACGAACATGACGAAGATCTCGCTCGGTTTGGGCGCGTTGGTGCTGGGCGTCGCCGTTTCCGCGCAGGCCGCCGACCTGCAAAAAGGCAAGCAACTGGTGGAGAAGGGCGGCTGCGTGACCTGCCATGGTCCGGGCCTGAATGCCCCGATCTCGCCGGACTACCCCAAGCTGGCCGGCCAGCATGGCGACTATCTCTACCATGCGCTGCTGGCGTACCAGACCTCCGGCAACCCGCTGATGGGTCGCAGCAACGCCATCATGGCCGGCCAGATGAACGCCAACGCGGCCATGATCGGTGACAACGGCAAACCGCGTCCCTTCACCCAGTCGGAGCTGAAGGACATCGCCGCCTATATCGAATCGCTGCCCGGCTCGCTGGTGCTGAAGAAGTAAGCGGCTTGCGCAGATGAACGAAAACCGCTCTCCGGAGCGGTTTTTTGTTGGGCGGACGGTGGAGCGTGGAGCGGCGAGGCTAGCGGGCCGTGGCGCGCTTGCGCACGCATTCGATATAGGCCTCGCCGTCCGGCGGCAGGCCGGTGCGCTGGGCTGTCCACAGCATCTGGCCCAGGCATTCCATCACCTGGTGCTGCGCCTCGTGCGGCGAATCGAGCCGCTGTGCCAGCGCTTCGTACGCCGCACGGATGCCGCGCGGCTGGTCGACCGACACCTGCTCGCTGATCGACAGGTGCATCGACAGATGCAGGAAGGGGTTGCTGTGGCCGGTCTCCGGCGTGTAGTCGCGGGCGAGGGCCTCTTCGCCGGCTTCCAGGGTGGCGTGGTATTCGGGATGCAGCTGCATCCAGTCGACCGCCATGGCTTCGAGCGGCGTGAGCACTTCGGCCTGGCGGTGCTTGCGCCAGGCGCCGCAGAAGAACTGGCGGACTTCGTCGCGGGTGGGATTGAACATGATGCCGCCATTGTACCGGCGTGTCTGCCGGGCCGCATGCCGCTGCGCCGAGGGCTACAATGGCCGCCTTGCCCGCAAAGACGGCGTCCGAACGCCGCGTGCCTCATGAGACAGACCACTGCCGATGCCGGCCTGACCGCCCGCGCCGCCGACAAGCTGCTCGGCGTGCTGCTGATCGGCGTTTCCGCGGCCTTGTTCGGCGCGATGGCGATCTTCACCCACTATGCCTATGCTTCCGGCGCCAACACGGTCGGCCTGCTGACGGTGCGCTTCTGCCTGGCGGCGCTCGCGCTGATGGCGGTGATGCGCGTGCGGCGCATCGGCATCCCGCCGTGGTCGCGGGTGGCCGGGCTGGCCGCGATGGGCGGCATCGGCTATGCGGGCCAGTCGTTCGCGTTCTTCACTGCGCTGCACTATGCGCCGGCCAGCCTGGTAGCGCTGCTGCTATACCTGTATCCGATGTTCGTGACGGTGCTGGCCGCCGTGTTCCTGCAGGAGCGCCTGACGCCCGCCGCACTGGTGGCGCTGGTGCTGTGTTCGGTGGGCGCGGGTCTGACCGTGGGCGGTGCGGGCCTGGCGGGCGGCAGCCCACTCGGCGTGGTGCTGGGCGTGGCGGCGGCGGTCATCTATTCGGTCTACATCACGGTGGGCGCGCGCGTGACGCGCGGCGTCGACCCGATCGCCTGCACCACCGTCATCTGCACGGCGGCGGCCGTGGTTTATGCGGGCCTGGCAGCGGCCGGCGTGCCCGCGCGCTTTCCCGGCAGCGTCGCCGGCTGGGCTGCCTTGCTGGCGATCGCCGGGCTGTCGACGGTGATCGCCATCCTTGCGTTCTTCGCCGGCCTGCAGAGGCTGGGAGCGGCGCAGGCATCGATGCTGTCGACGCTGGAGCCGGTGGTGACCGTGGTGCTGGCCGCGCTGCTGCTGGGCGAATCGATCGGCGCCGCGCAGATGGCCGGCGGGGCGCTGATCCTGGCCGGCGTGCTGTGGCTCACCCGCGCCGACGCGCGCCCCGGCGGCCACCGGCCCGACGACATGGCGTAAAAAAAACTGCCCGGCGTGACCCGGGCAGTTGCATCGCGAAACGCCTTGCCGGATGGTGCGGCGTTACTGTTACTGCTTCGGTCCGCCCGGCGGCCGCTGCAGGCTCTGCACTCGCATCAGGGCCGGCCGATTGGCCATCACGCCGTCGTAGAACGTCGCCAGGTCGCCCTTCATCGCCGTGCGCGACGGATTGTCGAGATAGATCATGTGCCCCGACGGATAGCGCCTCGTGATGAGATTGGTCTTCAGCAGGCCGGCGTCGAGCGGCATGGCTTCCAGCGTCAGCGCGGTCTGGAAGAACGGCGTCACCGCGTCGAAGTAGCCGTTGGCCGACAGCACCTTCAGGTCGGGGTTCAGCGTCATGGTGGCGGCCAGGTCGCCGGCGGTGTAGAGCGTGTTGCCGCCGCCCTTGGCTGCGCCGGTCGGGTCGGTGTGGCTGAAGTCCCAGTTGTTGAAGACCTGATCGTTGAGATCCACGAACGACGAGGTCGACGTGTACTTCAGCGTGCTGTTCAGGTAGTCGTTCCACTCGACCGTGTACACGCCCGCCACGTTGGTGATCGATGGATCGTTGCTGCCCGAGTTCGGCAGGATGAACGGACCGATGCCGGTATTGATCGACGTCGCGCGGCCGTCATACTGGCCGAGCGCGACGCCGGGCACCAGCGTGCCGAAGAAATCGCCGAATGCCGACGGATTGCCGTACTGCTGGATCAGCGAGATGGCGTCGATGCCGATGTACCGCTGCATCTGCTGCGCGACCGGGATGCTCATATTGAGCCGCGTGTTGACGAAACCGCTGTCCTGCGGGTTGGGCGCCTGCTCGAGCGGGATCAGGGTGTTCCGCGCGTACTGCATCACCGTGGTCATGTACGACTCGAGATTGGTCGGCGTCGGCGTGACGGTGGTCTTCTTGTAGTAGAAGGCGTCGGCCGCCAGCGTCGGGAACAAGCCCACGGCGCTGAGCGCGTTCGCGTAGTCCAGGATCGACGATTGCAGCGTGATGCCGTTGAGCTCGATGCCATCCTCGTGCAGCACCCATGACAGGACCGCGCTGCGCGCCGTGCCGTACGATTCGCCGAACAGGAACTTCGGCGAGTTCCAGCGGCTGTACTTGGTCAGGTAGCGCTGGATGAAGCGGTCGATCGAGCGCGCATCCTGGTCGACGCCCCAGAAATCCTTGTTCTTGGCCGGGGCGATGGCCGCCGAGTATCCGGTGCCGACCGGATTGATGAAGACGAGGTCGGAGCGGTCGAGCAGGCTGTCGGGGTTGTCGAGCAACCGGTACGGTGCCGGCGGGGTGAAGTCGGGGAAGGACGACTGGATCCGCTTCGGTCCGAACGAGCCCAGCAACAGGAAGACCGACGACGAGCCGGGGCCGCCGTTGTAGAAGAACGTGACCGGACGCGGCTTGCTCGGGTCCGGGTTGTCCTGCGTATAGGCCACGTAGAACATCTTGGCATTGGGCTGCGACGTGACCGCATCGATCGTCGTCAGGTGCCCGGCGGTGGCCGTGTAGGCGAGGCTCTGGCCGTTGATCGTCAGCTTGTGGTGGGTGATGGCGGCGGTCTCGGCGGTGTCGCTGGCCGGCAGGGCGTCGTTGGGGCCGCTGCCGTACACGGTGGTGTCCGCCAGCGGGCTGTCCTGCTGCGCCGCCGTGGTGGGCTGGGTGCTTACGCTGGTGCCCGCGTTCGACGCCACGCCGTCCGCGCCGGTCGACGACGTGTCGCCGCCGCCGCAACCCGCCAGCAGTGCCGCCGATAGCGCCGCCGCCGCGAGCGATGCGGTGACGGCCCGGGACAGCCCTGCAAGATCGCCGGTCGATACTCTGGATGTTTTCATGACAATGAAGGCCCTTCTTCAAGGTGATGAACGCCATCGCCTAAAACAATGGGGTTTTAAGCGATGCTCCCTATCTGAATCGCGTTTTGTAATTTACGGATGGCGCGAAACGAATAGCTCTGATTTCCCGCTGGCAGCGGGTGAATTAATACAAAATCGACTCAAAAGGCAAAAGCATCTCCCGGAAACGCAAGGTTTCCAATTTAAAGGCGGGTCGTTGATCGACGGCCGACGCGGGCCTTTTTCGCAAAGCCGGCGCGGCGGTTCCCGGCATCGAAGCGTGTCACCGCACTTTTAAAAGCGAGCGTGCGCGACACCATGAATCGGCCGGCCGATGAATCAATGTCGGGAAAAGTAGTTCGTAAGAAAGCCGATGTAAAGGACGCCTTTTTTAGCCGTCGGAAAATCGATTAAAAAACGCGGCCGAATGCATGCCCGGCGCGATCGAGGCAACTGAAACCCGCGCTTTTTCCCGGGGTGTCGTGGCGACGCGGCCCGGGATCGGCGCAGGCAGGCGATGCGACGATGGCGATGTCGGTCCCGCGCAGCCGGGCGGCGGGCGTCGCCGATGCGTTCCGACTGCCACGGCGCGCCGCCATTACAATGCGCACCTGTTTCTTTTCTTTCCGGAGTCTTCTGCAATGCCCACGCTCGAACCGTCCGTGCTCGACCAGCTGTTCCATGAAGCCCGCACCCACAACGTGTGGCTGGACAAGCCCATCGACGACGAACTGCTGCACACGCTGTACGACACCGTCAAGTACGGCCCGACCGCCTCCAACAGCACGCCGGCCCGCTTCGTCTTCGTCAAGAGCGCCGCGGCCAAAGAGCAGTTGATCCCATGTATGTCGGCGGGCAACCAGGACAAGACGCGGCAGGCGCCCGTCACCGTGATCGTCGCGTACGACACCCAGTTCCACGAGCAACTGCCCAAGCTGTTCCCGCATGTCGACGCGCGTTCGTGGTACGCCGGCGACCAGGCCAAGATCAACGCCGCCGCGCTGATGAACAGCTCGCTGCAGGGCGGCTACCTGGTGATCGCGGCGCGCGCGCTGGGCCTGGATTGCGGTCCGATGGCCGGCTTCGATGCCGACAAGGTGAACGCCGCGTTCTTCCCCGACGGCCAGTGGAAGGTCAACTTCATCTGCAACCTGGGCTACGGCGATGCCAGCAAGGTGCATCCGCGCAATCCGCGCCTGACGTTCGAAGAAGCGTGCCAGGTGCGCTGAGCGGCCGGCGCAGCGCAGCAAGACAGCGGGGGACCTTGGGTCCCCCGTTTTTCATTCCTTCGGCGCCGGTGTCTTCGGTCTGAATTCGCACAGCGGCTCGATCGCGCAGTGCCAGCATTCGGGCTTGCGCGCCTTGCAGACGTAGCGCCCGTGCAGGATCAGCCAGTGGTGCGCATCCTGGCGGAACGCCTCGGGCACCACCTTCAGCAGCTTCAGTTCGACTTCCAGCACGTTCTTGCCCGGCGCCAGCCCGGTGCGGTTGGCGACGCGGAAGATATGCGTGTCCACTGCGATGGTCGGCTCGCCGAAAGCCGTGTTCAGTACCACGTTGGCCGTCTTGCGGCCCACCCCCGGCAGGGCTTCCAGCGCGGCGCGGTCGCGCGGGACCTGGCCGCCGTGCTGGTCGAGCAGGATGCGGCAGGTCTGCAGGATGTGCTTGCCCTTGGTGCGGTACAGGCCGATGGTCTTGATGTAGGCGGTCAGGCCTTCCTCGCCCAGTGCCAGCATCTTGGCCGGTGTATCGGCCACGGGAAACAGCTTGCGCGTGGCCTTGTTCACGCCCGCGTCGGTCGCCTGCGCCGACAGCAGCACGGCGATCAGCAGTTCGAACGGCGAGGTGTATTCCAGCTCGGTAGTCGGCGTCGGATTGTGCTCGCGGAGCGTTTCGAAGAGGGCGTGGCGCTTGGCTGGGTTCATCGAGGGACGATGGTGGCGGATGGGACGGTCGGGTCAGGGCTTGTCCGAAGGCGGCCGGCCCAGGTCGGCGATGCGCTTGCGGCGCGCTTCGGCTTCGTCGATCTGGGCCTGCACCTCGGCCGGGACATCGGTGACGTTGCGCGGACCTTGCCCGCGCGCGGCCATCTCGGCCTGCTTCTGGCGCGCGCGCTCGATGGCGGCCTGGATGATCGCCTGCTTGCGGGCCTGGGCGGCGCGCTCCGCATCGTCGGCGGGCTGCTCGGCGCTGACGGCGGCCAGCTTGGCTGCGGCCTTGGCAGCCAGGCGCGCTTCGTTCTCGGCCTTCTCGCGCGCGAGGCGGTCGTTGCGGAAGACGTAGCGGTTGCGGGCCGCATCGGCCTGCGCCTGGCTCCAGGCGTCCCAGCCGGCGCGTTCGCCGGTCACGGGCACCATGTCGATGCAGTCGACCGGGCAGGGCGCGACGCAGAGGTCGCAGCCGGTGCACCAGTCGGCCAGCACCACGTGCATTGCCTTGGGCGCACCCACGATGGCATCGACCGGGCAGGCCTGGATGCATAGCGTACAGCCGATGCAGTGCTCCGGATCGATGACCGCCAGGGCGCGCGGCTGCTCGACGCCGTGTTCCGGGTCCAGCGCGAGCGGCGGACCGGTGCGCCCGAGCGCCTCGGACAGGCGCCGGATGCCTTCCGCACCGCCCGGCGGACAGCGGTTGGGCAGCGCCTCGCCGCGCGCCATGGCTTCGGCGTAGGGGCGGCAGCCGTGGTAGCCGCATTTGGTGCATTGTGTCTGCGGCAGCAGGTCTTCGAGCCGGTCGGCCAGGGACGGGGCCAAGGAAACCACGATGGGACAAGTCGTTGGAATAGTCTGTCATTATCGCCGATTTGAAGCAGGCGCAAGGCGTGTCTGCCCTGACCGCCGCGCCGGCGAAGTCGGTTCGGCCGTGTGACATAATCAACCGGTTTCAACGGACCATCGCGCCATGCCGTCTTCTCCCGCCGTGCCGTTCGCAGACGCCGATTCGCCCGCCGAAGCCGTCCAGGGCGAGTCCGCTCCCGGCGGGACCGGCACACCGCGCGCGCGCCGCGATCCGGCCGGGACGCGCCGCCGCATCCTGGCGGCCGCCACCGAGGAGTTCTCGCGCGGTGGTTTCGCCGGGGCCCGGGTCGACGCCATCGCCCGTCGCGCCGAGACCAACGAGCGCATGCTGTACTACTACTACGGCAGCAAGGAAAAGCTCTTCCTGGCCGTGCTCGAACACATGTACTTCCGCTTCAAGGAAGCCGAGGAGCGCGTGCAGATCGAGGCGGCTGATCCGCGCGAGGCGGTGATTCAGCTGGCCCGCTTCGTCTGGGATTTCTATTACGAGAACCCCGAGTTCGTCCGCCTGCTCAATAGCGAGAATCTGCACGAGGCGCGGCACCTGAAGACCTCGCCGCACCTGGGGCAACTGGTCAATCCGATCATCGACGTGCTGCGCGGGGTGGTCGAGCGCGGCCAGCGTGCCGGCCTGTTTCGCGACGATGTCGACGTGTCGCGGCTGTACCTGACGATCTCCGCGCTGGGCTACTACGTGCTGTCCAACCGCTATACGATCAGCGCGGTGGTCGGCCGCGATGTCGCCTCGGCGGAAGAGCACGAGGCCTTCGCCCAGTTGCATATCCGGATGCTGCTCGCGTATCTCGAGCGTCCCGAGGGCTGACTCCTTCCCCTTTCCCCTTTGCCGGTCGGCCAAGAAAAAGCCTCGCGATGGCGAGGCTTTGTTCTTTTTCGCAGGCGCCGCGCTCAGGCGACCGCTTTGATGCGCGTGTTGTTGTCGTAGCGGCGGATGAAGTCGCGCAGTTGCGGATACACGAACTCGCGCCAGCGCCGGCCCGAGAAGATGCCGTAGTGGCCGCACTTGGGTGCGGTCAGGTGCTGCTTGCGCGTTTTCGGGATGCCGCTGCACAGGCCTTGTGCAGCTTCGGTCTGGCCGCTGCCCGAGATGTCGTCCAGTTCGCCTTCGATAGTGAACAGCGCGGTGCCCTTGATGTCCTCCGGACGCACCGGTTTGCCGTCCACCACCCAGGTACCGTTGGCCAGGTGAAATTCCTGGAACACATCGCGGATGGTGTCGAGGTAGTACTCGGCGGCCATGTCCAGCACGGCGTTGTACTCGTCGTAGAAGCGCACGTGGGCTTCGGCATCTTCCGTGTCGCCCTCGACCAGGCTCAGGTAGTAGTCGTAGTGCGACGAGACGTGGCGGTCGGGGTTCATCGCCACGAAGCCGGCGTGCTGCAGGAAGCCGGGGTAGACGCGGCGGCCGTGGCCCGGATAGTTGGCCGGCACGGTATAGATCACATTGTTCTCGAACCACGCGTGCGACTTGTTGGTCGCCAGCGAGTTGACGGCGGTCGGGCTCTTGCGGGCGTCGATCGGGCCGCCCATCATCGTCATGGTCAGCGGCGTCTTCTCTCCATCCGACGCCATCAGCGAGATGGCCGCCAGCACCGGCACGGTCGGCTGGCACACCGAGATCACGTGCAGCTTGTCGGCGCCGATGTGCGTGATGAACTCGCGGATGTAGGCGATGTAGTCTGATAGGCGGAACGGACCGGCCTCGACCGGCACCATGCGCGCGTCGATCCAGTCCGTCACATAGACCTTGTGATCCTGCAGCAGCGTGCGCACCGTGTCGCGCAGCAGCGTCGAGTGGTGGCCCGACAGCGGCGCGCACACCAGGACGATGGGCTCGTCCTTGAGCATGCGGATGGTTTCCGGATCGTCGGCATAGCGCTTGAAGCGGACCAGGCGGCAGAACGGCTTGTCGATGATGGTCTGCTCGACGATGGGGATGTCGCGTCCGTTCGACTTGACCGAGCGGATGTTGAATTCCGGCTTCTCGTACTCCTTGCCGAGCCGGTACAGCAGTTCATAGCCCGCGGCGTAGCGTTGTGCGCCAGGCAGCAGCGACAGCGGGCTCAGCGGATTGGTGAAGGTCTTTGCGGTCGCCTGCGCCCAGGCCGTCATCGGGCTGAGCATGGCGCGCTGGAATTCGTGAAGCTGGTAAAGCATGGCTGGACCGGTCCGTGGTAGCGAAAGGCGACGCAAACGATTCTGCTGATTATGCACCGGGCATAGGATACTGCGATGCAGCAGAAACCCTGACAAACATTGTGACGCGGTGCCCATGATGCAACCGTGTCAGTCAATCGATAAGCAGCAAAAAAGCGGCCGAAGCCGCTTTGTTGTCGAGTTTGCCTAGGCTGGCCGGGCGGGAGGTTCCGTTCAGAGCACTTCGGCAATGGCGTTGACCACCGCATCGATGTTGTGCGAGTTCAGCGCGGCCACGCAGATACGGCCGGTCGATACCGCGTAGATGCCGTGCTCGTTGCGCAGGCGGTCCACCTGGGCAGCGGACAGGCCCGAGTACGAGAACATGCCGCGCTGCGCCTTCACGAACGAGAAGTCGGTCTTCACGCCCTTGGCGGTCAGCTTGTCGACCAGCGCATGGCGCATCGACTTGATGCGGTCGCGCATTTCGCCCAGCTCTTGTTCCCACATCGCGCGCAGCTCGGGGCTGGTCAGCACGCTGGCGACCACCGTGCCGCCGTGGGTCGGCGGGTTGGAGTAGTTGGTGCGGATCACGCGCTTGACCTGCGACAGCACGCGGGCGGCCTCGTCCTTGCCGGTGGTGACGATCGACAGCGCGCCGACGCGCTCGCCGTACAGCGAGAACGACTTGGAGAACGAGCTCGACACGAAGAACGGCAGGCCCGAGTCGGCGAACAGGCGCACGGCCAGGCCGTCCTGGTCGATGCCGTCGGCGAAGCCCTGGTAGGCCATGTCGAGGAACGGGATCAGCTGCTTGGCCTTGATGACGTCGACCACCTGCTTCCACTGCTCGGTCGTCAGGTCCACGCCGGTCGGGTTGTGGCAGCAGGCGTGCAGCACGACGATGGTATTGGGCGCATAGCCGTTGAGTGCTTCGAGCATGGCGGCGAAGTTCAGACCGTGCGTCGGAGCATCGTAGTACGGGTAGTTCACGACCGGGAAACCGGCGGCCTCGAACAGCGCGCGGTGGTTCTCCCAGCTCGGGTCGGAGATGGCGACCTTGGCGTCCGGGTACAGGCGCTTGAGGAAGTCGGCGCCGATCTTCAGCGCGCCGGTGCCGCCCAGGGCCTGGGCCGTCACCACGCGGCCTTCGGCCAACAGCGGCGAATCGGCACCGAACAGCAGCTTCTGCACGGCCTGGTCGTAGGCGGCGATGCCTTCGATCGGCAGGTAGCCGCGCGGTGCGGCCGCGGCCAGGCGGGCCTTCTCGGCTTCCTGCACGGCGCGCAGCACCGGGATTTTTCCTTCGTCGGTGAAGTACACGCCCACGCCCAGATTGACTTTGGTGCTGCGGGTATCGGCGTTGAATGCTTCATTCAGCCCCAGGATGGGGTCGCGCGGGGCCAGCTCGACGGCGGAAAAAAGCGACATGATGTGTTGACGTTCGGTTGGTTCGGAATTCGGTGGGATGCTGCGGGCGGCACGCCGCAAGCGGCTGGCAGGGCTGCCGGCGCCGGATGCACGGGGCGGCACAGGGCGTGATTGTACCGAATGCACGCTCCCGTCGCCCGAAAAAACCATGCGGAACAGAGGCAAAAAGTGCATGCCGGTGCGGTACAAACGACCGTTGGGCCGGCGCGCTACACTACACGATCGGTTGCAATCGCTGCCGCCGTCCCCATCTGCCAGGGGCCTGCGAGTCACTTCAACGACTGTTCGCGCCCACCCCCAAGCCGCTATGACCGATCTCAGCCAAGTCCCCAGCCCGTACGATGAGTCGAAGTTCGTCGCGTTCGAGGGCTCGCCGTTCCAGCTGTACCAGCCGTATCCGCCCGCCGGCGACCAGCCCGGGGCGATCCGCCAACTGGTCGAGGGCATCGGGGACGGCCTGTCGTACCAGACCCTGCTGGGCGTGACGGGCTCGGGCAAGACCTACACCATGGCCAACGTGATCGCGCAGGCGGGGCGGCCCGCGATCGTGTTCGCGCCCAACAAGACGCTGGCGGCGCAGCTGTATTCGGAGTTCCGCGAGTTCTTCCCGCGCAACGCGGTCGAGTACTTCGTCTCGTACTACGACTACTACCAGCCGGAAGCCTACGTGCCGCAGCGCGATCTCTTCATCGAGAAGGATTCGTCGGTCAACGAGCATATCGAGCAGATGCGGCTGTCGGCCACCAAGAGCCTGCTGGAGCGGCGCGACGTGGTGATCGTGGCGACCGTGTCGGCCATCTACGGGATCGGCAATCCGACCGAGTATCACCAGATGATCCTGACGCTGCGCACCGGCGACAGGATCAGCCAGCGCGACGTGATCGCGCGCCTGATCGCCATGCAGTACACGCGCAACGAGACGGATTTCCAGCGCGGCACCTTCCGCGTGCGCGGCGACACCATCGACATCTTTCCCGCCGAGCACGCCGAGATGGCGGTGCGGCTGGAGCTGTTCGACGACGAGGTCGATTCGCTGCAGCTGTTCGATCCGCTCACCGGGCGCGTGCGGCAGAAGATCCCGCGCTTCACGGTCTATCCGTCGAGCCACTACGTGACGCCGCGCGAGACCGTGCTGCGCGCCATCGAGGCCATCAAGGCCGAGCTGCGCGAGCGGCTGGATTTCTTCTACAAGGAGAACAAGCTGGTCGAGGCACAGCGCCTGGAGCAACGCACGCGCTTCGACCTGGAGATGCTGCAGGAGCTGGGCTTCTGCAAGGGCATCGAAAACTATTCGCGGCACCTGTCGGGTGCCCAGCCGGGCGAGCCGCCCCCGACCCTGGTCGACTACCTGCCGCCGGACGCGCTGATGTTCCTGGACGAATCGCATGTGCTGATCGGCCAGCTCAACGGCATGTACAACGGCGACCGCGCGCGCAAGGAGACGCTGTCCGAGTACGGCTTCCGCCTGCCGTCGGCGCTGGACAACCGGCCGCTGAAGTTCGCCGAGTTCGAGGGCAAGATGCGGCAGGTGGTCTTCGTGTCCGCCACGCCGGCCGACTACGAGAAGCAGCGTGCCGGCGACGAGGTGGTCGAGCAGGTGGTGCGTCCCACCGGCCTGGTCGATCCGATCATCCATGTGCGGCCGGCCACCACGCAGGTGGACGACCTGCTGTCGGAGATCCACGAGCGCGTCAAGGCCGGCGAGCGCGTGCTGGTCACCACGCTCACCAAGCGCATGGCCGAGCAGTTGACCGAGTTCCTGTCGGAGCACGGCGTCAAGGTCCGCTACCTGCACTCGGACATCGACACGGTCGAGCGCGTGGAGATCATCCGCGACCTGCGGCTGGGCACCTTCGACGTGCTGGTCGGCATCAACCTGCTGCGCGAGGGGCTGGACATTCCCGAGGTGTCGCTGGTGGCCATTCTCGATGCCGACAAGGAAGGCTTCCTGCGCGCCGAGCGTTCGCTGATCCAGACCATCGGCCGCGCCGCGCGCAACGTCAACGGCACCGCCATCCTCTACGCGGACCGCATCACTGACTCGATGCGCCGCGCCATCGGCGAGACCGAGCGGCGCCGCGCCAAGCAGATCGCCCACAACGAGGCCCATGGCATCACGCCGCGCGGCGTGGTCAAGCGCATCAAGGACATCATCGACGGCGTCTACAACGTCGATGACGCGCGTGCCGAACTGAAGGCCGCGCAGGAAGCCGCCAGGTATGGAGACATGAGCGAGAAGCAGGTCGGCAAGGAGATCAAGCGCCTCGAAAAGCAGATGCTCGATCACGCCAAGAACCTGGAGTTCGAAAAGGCGGCCGCGGTGCGCGACCAACTGGCTAAGCTCAAGTCGCAGGTCTTCGGGGCCAGCGGCGAAGACCATATCGCACCGGCTGTCTGAGCCGGCCGTCATCCCGTTGCGTCATGCGGCGCGCCGTGGCCCCGGCAGGGGCGGGCGTTGCCGTTGTTCGCATCCTGTCCGTTGTCCCCCCGGGGCGTCGCGTCTTGCGCGCTCCGAAGGTTCGTCGCGTCAGGCTTGCCCGGCAGGCCTGGCGGGCGCGACCGTCATCCAAGGAGTCCGATGTTCGATTTCCTGCTCAACCCGTGGCGCAAATGGCGCGCTTCCCGGCATGCCAGCCACCAGCTGGACGCTATCCTCGCGCAGTTCGAGCCGGCGCGCAGCCTGGCCGAGCGCAATGAATGGCTGATCGAGCTGGCCTACTGGCTGCGCCGTGCCGACCGGCCGGCCGGTGCCGACTCGGAGTCATGGCGCTACGCGCGGCTGCGCTACCTGCTGCAGGTGCTGGAGAACAACCCGGCCCTGGCTGGGCGCGTGGGGCGGACGCTGCGGTCGATCATGCGGGACAACGATCCGGTGTCGCTGCTGTGCGATATCGGGCTGTCGTCGCGCGCGGGGTTCTGGGGCGAACTGGTCGACCGCCTGCAAGCGCGTTTCTTGCCGCCGGCGCCCAACCAGCCGCAACTGGCCGCGCTGTTCACGCTGCTGTTCAGCGGTGAAGGCGACGCGCACTGGATCGACAGCCTGGACGATGAACTCGTGGCACGCCTGGCCGCACTGTTCCGGGCTGGGGCGGATGCGGCGGACGAGCACGACGACGCGGCCGGCAGCCGCCTGGAGCGCAGCCTGTCGGTGAGCATCGAGATCCTGGTGAGCCAGGTGCGGGCGGCGGGCCTGTCGCGCGCCATCCGCACCCGCATGGACCACGCGGACGTCACCGATTCGCCGTTCTACCAGCTGGCCGAGGCGGCCGATGCCATCTTCCTCGCTGCGCCGGATGCGGCACCCGCCAGTCCGGAACGTCTGGCGCAGCGCCTGAACACCTTCCGCGCGCGGCTCGACCAGTGCCGTGCCGCCGCCGCGAGCGTGTACCAGCACCTGGACGAGAACGGCGTGTCGGTCGAGGTGGTGTTCCAGGTGGAGCGCATGAAGGCCTGGCTCGGCCGCATCGACCTGCTGCTGACGGCCTGGGCCGATGCGCGGGCCTCGCGCCGCTTCGTGCACCTGACGGCCGAGCTGGTGTCGGCCAGCCAGCATCGCCGCAGCGTGGGCTATCTGGTGCGCGCCACCTTTGCCGACCTGGCGCGCAAGGTGGTGGAGCGCTCCGCCGAGACCGGCGAGCACTACATCACACGCGACGGCAAGGAATACGCGGCGATGGTCAAGGCCGCGGCCGGCGGCGGCGTGATCACGGCGGTCACGGTCTACCTCAAGTTCTTCATCACCGGCGCGCACTTGACCCGGTTCACCGAAGGGCTGTTCGCCTCGATCAACTATGCGGCCAGCTTTCTCGGCATCCACTTCGCGCATTTCACGCTGGCCACCAAGCAGCCGGCCATGACGGCGCCCGCGCTGGCGCACCGGCTCGACCAGGTCGGCCGCCCCGAGGGGCTCGAGCGCTTCGTCGACGATACCGTGGCGATGATCCGCTCCAACGCGGCAGCCATCGCCGGCAACCTGGTGGCGGTGGCGCCAGTGGCCTTCCTGGTGCAGTGGGTGGCGGGCCGGGTCTTCCATGCCGACCTGATTTCGCCGGCCAAGGCCACGGCAACCATCGCGTCGTTCTCGATCCTCGGGCTGACGCCGCTGTATGCGATCTTCACCGGCGTGCTGCTGTGGTTGTCCAGCCTGGCGGCGGGCTGGGCCGACAACTGGTTCGTGTTGCACCGCGTGCACGATGTGATTGCCTACCACCGGCGCCTGCGCTTCATGGTCGGCACGCGCGGCGCGCACCGCGTCGCCGATTTCTGGAAGCGCAACTTGTCGGGCATGGTCGCCAACGTGTCGCTTGGCTTCATGCTGGGGCTGGGGCCCGAGATCCTGTCGTTCTTCGGGCCGCACATGGAGGTGCGCCACGTAACGCTGTCCACCGGCGCGGTGGCGACCGCCGTGGGCGTGCTGGGCGCCGGCGTGATGCACACGGCCGCCTTCTGGCTGGCGGTGGCCGGGATCGCGCTGATGGGCGTGCTCAACGTGCTGGTGTCGTTTGCCCTGGCATTCAGCATGGCGATGCGCTCGCGCAACCTGCGGGGCCTGGACCGCAGGCGCATCACCGGGGCCGTGTGGCGGCGCATCCTGCGCGATCCGCTGTGCCTGCTGGTGCCGCGCGCACCGACCGAGCCGACCCCGCCCACCACCGGCACGCCGGCCTGAGCCGCCCGGCGGGCCGCCCCGCTATTGCTATTGCATCGGCGATGCCAGTTCGCTGCGGAACGGAATCGAGGGCTGCGCGCCCAGGCGCGTGACCGACACCGCGGCGGCGGCCTGGCCGAACTGGATCGCCTCGGCCGGTGCCGCGCCTTCGGCCAGCGCCGTCGCCAGCGCGCCGACGAAGGTGTCGCCGGCCGCGGTGGCATCGATGGCCCGCGCGGGGCAGGCCGGCATCAGCAGGCGGGCGGTCGCATCCACGTAGGCAATGCCGCGCGCGCCCAGCGTGATGATGACGTGGCGGGCACCTTGCGCATGCAGGTCGGCGGCGGCGTCGAGCGCTGCCTCGGGCGAGTCCACCGGCCGCGCCGTCAGCAGCGCGGCTTCAGTCTCGTTGGGGATCAGGTAGTCGCAGGCCGCGAGCCATGGCGTCGGCAGCGGGCCGGCGGCCGGGGCCGGGTTCAGGATGACGGTTTTGCCCAGCCGCCGCCCGAGCAGCAGCGCGTGCTCCACCGCATCCGGCGGGGACTCCAACTGGCAGACGATGACCTTGGCCCGCTCGAAGGCGGCCTGCTGCGCGTCGATCATCGCCGGGGTCAGCAGCCGGTTGGCGCCGGCCACGATCACGATGGTGTTCTGCCCGCTGTCGGCCACCGTCACGCAGGCGATGCCCGTGGGCGCGCCCGCATGCGCGCTCACCATCGCGGTCTCGACGCCTTCCCGCCGCAGGCCTTCGCGCAAGGCCGTGCCGTGGGGATCGTTGCCCACGCAGCCGAGCATGGCGACGCGGCTGCCCAGGCGCGCCGCGGCCACGGCCTGGTTGGCGCCCTTGCCGCCGGGGATGGTCTCCAGCGCCGGCGCCGAAACCGTTTGCCCGGGTTGGGGCAAACAAGGGGTGCGGATCACGAGATCCATGTTGAGGCTGCCGACGACCAGCACGTCGGCGGCAGCCCGGGAGAGAACGGAGCGCTTGGCCACCATGGTGGGCTAGAAGCTTCTGTTTCTGTTGATGGGAGTCTACGCCGCGCGGGCGGGGCGCGCGGGTTCGGCGGTCGACTCGCGCAGCGACAGGCGCGGCGGCAGCACGATGCGGCGCGGTTCCTCGGGCACCGGCTGGTGATGGCGCGCGGCGTTATCGGTCAGATGCTCGAGCAGGGTCGAGGCCGTGGTCTCTCCCAATTGCCGGATCGACTGGCCCACCGTGGACAGCGCCGGGTAGACATAGCGGCTCAGTTCGATGTCGTCGAAACCGATGATGGACAGCTCCCTCGGCACCGAGATGCCCAGCTCGGCGGCCGCACGCAGTGCGCCGATGCCCATCAGGTCGTTGCTGGCGAAGATGGCGGTGGGCCTCTCGCCGGTGGTCAGCAGCTCGCGCGCGGCGCGGTAGCCGCCGGGGCTCGTGAAGTCGCCTTCGGACACGCGCGTGGATTGCTCGGGCACGCTGGCCTCGCGCAGGGCCCGGTGGAAGCCGGCCAGCCGGCCGGCGGTCACGCTCAGTGTGGACGGGCCGCTGATGCAGGCAATGCGGCGGTGTCCGAGCTCCACCAGATGCCTGGTCGCCAGGTAGGCGCCTTCTTCGTGGTCGATCTGCACCTGGTCGGCCAGGATGCCTTCGGTGGGGCGGTCCACCATCACCACGGGCAGCGCGGATTCGCTCAGCGCATCGATCAGCGCAGTGTCCGGCCCGGCGCTGCTGACGATGAGGCCGTCGACGCGTTTTTCCATCAGCACGCGCAGGTAGTCGCGCTGCTTGCGGGGGTCATCGTCGGAGTTGCACAGGATGACGCTGTAGCCGGCCGCGGCGCAGACATCTTCGATGCCGCGCGCCAGTTCGGCGAAGTAGGGGTTGGTGGCGGTCGGCACCAGCACGCCGATGGTGCGCGTGGTGCGGTGCTTGAGCGAACGCGCCACGGCGCTGGGCACGTAGCGCGTGGCGCGGATGGCTTCTTCCACGCGCTTGCGCGTCTCCGCGTTGACCGGCCGTGTGTTGTTGATGACATGCGAGACGGTGGTGAACGACACCCCGGCTAACGCGGCAACGTCCTTGATGGTGGCCATGCTTGAGCTCCCTGTGTATCAACGATGGTGGTGTGCAATGACCCGGTTATGCCGGGTTCGATAGGTATCCATGATCACGGCCGCGACGATGACCGCGCCCGTGATGATCCGTTTGGTGGGCTCCGAAGCGCCGATCTGCGCGAGGCCGGCTTCGAGCACCGAAATGATGAGTACGCCGAACAGCGTGCGGGCCACCGACCCGCGTCCGCCCATCAGGCTGGTGCCGCCGATCACCACGGCGGCGATCACCTGCAGCTCCATGCCGACCCCCGCATTGGGATCGGCCGCCTCCAGCCGCGACACCTGGATCAGCGCCGCCAGCCCCGACAGCAGCCCCATCAGCGCAAACACGGCGATCTTGTACGGGCGCGGATCGACGCCCGCCAGCCGCACCGCTTCCTCGTTGGTGCCGATGGCGACCAGGTAGCGGCCGAACACGGTGCGCGTCAGCACCACCTGGCCGATCACCGTGATGGCGATCGCGATCAGGAACGACGGCGCGATGCCCAGCGAGATCGGGTTGGCCAGCCAGTCCACCGCGCCGCCGACGTAGACGGTGCGCGAATCGGTCAGGCTGTAAGCGAGGCCGCGCGCCATTTCCAGCACGCCCAGCGAGACGATGAACGATGGAATGCCCCAGCGCACCGTCACCGTGCCGGTGAGGGTCCCGGTCGCGGTGGCCGCCAGCACGCCCAGCAGGGCCGCCGGCAGCATGCCCCAGTCGAACCGGGTCATGGCGATGGACAGCATCGACGCCGACAGCGCCAGCACCGAGCCCACCGACAGGTCGATGCCGCCGATCATCAGCACGAAGGTCATGCCCACGGCCATCACGAGCAGGTCGGGAATCTCGTTGGCGATGGTGGTGAAGGTCGGCATCGTGAAGAAGGTGTCCGACAGCAGGCCGAACAGCACCAGCATGGCCGCCAGCGCGCCCAGCAGGCCGCCGACAGCACCGAGCGGCATGCCCAGCGCGGCGCGGCCGGCGCGCGTGGCGGCCTTGGCCGCCGTCTGCGACGCCTCGGACGGGCCGGGCGGACCGGCGGGCGGCAGGGTGGAATCAGAGCGCATCGGCAGTCTCCGGTGAGGACGTGGAGGACGGCGGAGGGCATTCGCCGAAGGCGGCGGCGAGCAGGGCATCCTGGCTCCAGCCGTCGCGGTGGAAGATCTGTGTCAGCCGCCCCGCGCGCATCACGCCGATGCGGTCGCAGACCTGCATCAGCTCGCGCAGGTCGCTGGAGACGACCACCAGGGCCTTGCCCTGCGCGGCCAGCGTCTCGAGCAGGGCGTAGATATCGAACTTGGCGCCCACGTCGACGCCGCGCGTGGGCTCGTCGAACAGGAGCACGGACGTGTCGCGCTCCAGCCAGCGGGCGATCGCCACCTTCTGCTGGTTGCCGCCGGACAGTTCGCCGGCCGCCTGCTCCGGCCCCGCGCAGCGGATGCGCAGCGCTTCGATGTGCCGTTGGGCCAGCGCCCGTTCGCGCGCCGGCTGCAGCCAGCCGCGCCGCGTCACGCCGGCCATGTTGCCCAGGGCGATGTTGGCGGCGATCGGCAGGCCGAGCAGCAGGCCCTCGTCCTTGCGGTCTTCGGTGAGCAGGCTGATGCCGTGGCGCACCGCATGGCCCGGCGCACGGATGCGCAGCGGCGCCAGCGGCGTGCCGGCCTCGATGGTGCCGGCCTCCGCGAGGTCGGCTCCGAAGATGAGCCGCAGCAGCTCGGTGCGCCCCGCGCCGACCAGCCCGGCAATGCCGAAGATTTCGCCCTGCGCCACGGCAAACGACACGTCGCGCACCGCGGGCGCCCGTGTCAGTCCGGTCACGCGCAGGGCCGGCGCGGCGTCGGGCGGCCGCGGTGCGCGTGCCGGGCGCTGCGCACCGGGCTCCGGCGCCAGTTCGCGTCCGACCATGGCCCGGATCAGCGCGTCCTGCGTGACGGTGGCGGCGGGGGCATCGGTGATCAGCCTGCCGTCGCGCAGCACGACGATGCGATCGGCGATGCGCGCCAGTTCGTCGAGCCGGTGCGAGATGTAGACCACGGCCACGCCCTCGCGGCGCAGCGCATCGATGCGGGCGAACAGTGTCGCGCTCTCGTGCGCGCTGAGCATGGCGGTCGGTTCGTCGAGCACCAGCACCCGGCAGGTGCTGGTCAGCGCGCGGGCGATCTCGATCATCTGGCGGTGCCCGATGCCGAGCATGTGGACGGGCAGGCGCGGGTCGAGGTGGAGTCCGACCCGCGCCAGCGCCTGCTCCGCCTGGCGCTGCAGCGCGCCGCGGTCGATCCAGCCGCAGCGGCGCGGCAGGTTGCCGAGGAAGAGGTTTTCGGCCACCGTCAGCGTCGGCACCATGCTCAGCTCCTGCAGCACCATGCGCACGCCGAGGGTCTCCGCGTCGCAGCGGGAGGCGGGCGCGAACAGGTGCCCGGCCAGCGACATCGACCCGGAGGTCGGCGTTTCCACACCGCACAGGATTTTGGACAGGGTGCTCTTGCCCGCGCCGTTCTCGCCGGTCAAGGCCAGCACCTCGCCCGCGTAGACGTCGAGATCGACGTCACGCAGCACGGGCGCGGCATAGTGCTTGCTGAGGGCGGACGCGCGCAGCAGCGGCGTGCGCGGTGCGGAGGCGGTGGTCATGGCGGGCGGCGCTGGCGGCGGCTGGCGGGCCCGGTTCAGGAGCGGGTGACCAGGTTGACTGGTGTTTCGATCACCCCGCCCAATTGCGCTTGCGGTGTCTTCGCCGCCAGGGCTTTCAGCGCGGTCTGGATGCCGTACACCGCTTGCTGGCCGGCGTGCTGATCGGCGGTCGCTGTGACGCGGCCATCGGCCAGCATGGCCTTGATGGCGGCGATGTCGTCATAGCCGCCGATCAGGACCCTGCCGGTCTTGCCGGCGGCGCGCACGGCGGACACCGCGCCGATCGCCATGTTGTCGTTGCCGCACAGCAGGGCCTTGATGTCGGGCTGGGCGCGCAGCATCGCGGCGGCCACCTTGTTGCCCTTGTCGATTTCCCATTCGCCCGATTGCACGCTGACGATCCTGAGCTTGGCAGCCGACGCGGCCTCCGTGAAGCCCGCGGTGCGCTGCTGAGCGTTGGTGGTGGTCGGGATGCCCTCGATGATGCCGATCGCGTCGCCCGGCTTGAGCGACCTGGCGACATAGTCGCCCACCAGGCGCGCGCCTTTGCGGTTGTCGGGGCCGACGAACGGCACGTTCAGGCCTTTCTCCTTGAGCGCTCCCGGGTCCAGCCGGTTGTCGATGTTGACGACCAGGATGCCCGCGTCGACCGCCTTCCTGACCACCGGCACCAGCGCTTTCGAATCGGCCGGCGCCAGCACCAGCGCATCGACGCGCGCCACGATCATCTGCTCGATCAGGCGGATCTGGCCGCCGGTGTCGGTCTCGTCGCGGATGCCGTTGGCCAGCAGCGTGTATTCCGAGGCATGCGTCTTCTGATGAGCGCGCGCGCCGTTTTCCATGGTCAGGAAGAACTCGTTGGCGAGCGACTTCATCACCAGCGCGATCTTGGGCGGCCGGTTGGCGGCCCGTGCCGCGGCAAACGGAGCGGGCAGGGCGAGGGCGAGTGCTGAACCCGCACTGAGTCGCAGGGCGCGGCGGCGGCTGGAATCCATGGTGTCTCCTCCAGGAGGCCTGTCTGGGCAGGGGTGAGGCGCGGTCGTCGTGGCCCCACATCATAAAGGGCAATCGCGCCGCGTCGCTCGCAAACGTTTGCGTATCCTTCAGTCTCGGCCGCCGCGACCTGAAAGTCAATGGATTTGCGTGGTCTGGCGCATCAGGAAAACCCTTGGTCCGGCCACCCGCATGCAGCGGGGTGATCCGTGGCGCGCCGCGCGATACCCCTATCCGATGTGGTTGATTGTTTTGCGCCACAATACGGCCTTCGCGCCGCCACCTGCCGGCCCGGCAGACGGAATGCCCTGCTGCGGCGCGGAAATTTCCCGACACCTTAGTTGACTGATTTTGTCGGGTTCCTTTATACTTGAGCAAAACGATCAGGTATTCCCCGACATCATGAGATTGACCACCAAAGGCCGCTTCGCGGTCACCGCCATGATCGACTTGGCGCTGCGCCAGGAGCAGGGTCCGGTCACGCTGGCCGGGATCAGCCAGCGCCAGAAGATTTCGCTGTCGTACCTGGAGCAACTGTTCGGCAAGCTGCGCCGCCACGAGATCGTGGAGAGCGTGCGCGGTCCGGGCGGCGGCTATAGCCTGGCGCGCCGTGCCGACGACGTCACCGTCGCCGACATCATCATCGCCGTGGACGAGCCGCTCGATGCCACCCAGTGCGGCGGTAAGGGCAACTGCGGCGGCGAGGAGCACTCTGGCCGCTGCATGACGCACGACCTGTGGGCCACGCTGAATCAGAAAATGGTCGAGTATCTCGATTCGGTGTCGCTGCAGGACCTGGTCGACCAGCAGCGCGAACGCCAGCCGGAAGTGCTGCAGGACATGCGCGATGCGCGCCCCGCCCGGCGCGACCGCGCACCGGCCCGCGCCCGTGCCGCGGAGGCGCCGCTGGCTGAGCCGGTGGCGGCCGAGCCGGTCAAGCGTGCCCCGCTGGTCAACTCCGTTTTCAGCCTGGCGCAATCATGAGCGTGATCGCGCCGGCATGACGACAGGGCGCCACGGCGCCGGTCCATACGAATATCGCCCCCACACAAGGCAGATCAGATAATGAGTACCCCACACCTCCCCATCTACATGGATTATTCCGCGACGACGCCGGTGGACCCGCGTGTGGTCGACAAGATGATTCCGTACCTGCGCGAGCAGTTCGGCAATGCGGCTTCGCGCAGCCACGCGTTCGGCTGGGAAGCGGAAAAGGCCGTCGAAACCGCGCGGGAACAGGTGGCGGCGCTGGTCAACGCCGACCCGCGCGAGATCGTGTGGACGTCCGGCGCGACCGAGTCCGACAACCTGGCGCTCAAGGGTGCGGCCAACTTCTACAGCAGCAAGGGTAAGCACATCATCACCGTCAAGACCGAGCACAAGGCCGTGCTCGATACGACGCGCGAACTGGAGCGCCAGGGCTTCGAGGTGACCTACCTGGATGTGCAGGAAAACGGCCTGGTCGATATCGAGCAGTTCAAGCAGGCGCTGCGCCCGGACACCATCCTGGCCTCGGTGATGTCGGTCAACAACGAGATCGGCGTGATCCAGGACATCGAGCAGATCGGCGAGATCTGCCGCGACAAGGGCGTCATCTTCCACGTCGACGCCGCGCAGGCGACCGGCAAGGTGGCGCTCGATCTGCAGCAACTGAAGGTCGACCTGATGTCCTTCTCGGCGCACAAGACGTACGGCCCGAAGGGCATCGGCGCGCTGTACGTGCGTCGCAAGCCGCGCATCCGCATCGAAGCGCAGATGCACGGCGGCGGCCACGAGCGCGGCATGCGTTCGGGCACCCTGGCGACGCACCAGATCGTCGGCATGGGCGAAGCGTTCCGTATCGCGCATGAAGAGATGGCCACCGAGAACGAGCGCATCCGCATGCTGCGCGACCGCCTGTACCGCGGCCTGAACGAAATGGAAGAGGTCTACGTCAACGGCGACATGGAGCGCCGTGTACCGCACAACCTCAACATCAGCTTCAACTTCGTGGAAGGCGAGTCGCTGATCATGGCGATCAAGGATGTCGCTGTGTCGTCGGGCTCCGCCTGCACGTCGGCCTCGCTGGAGCCGTCCTACGTGCTGCGCGCGCTGGGCCGCAACGATGAACTGGCGCACAGCTCGATCCGCTTCACCGTCGGCCGCTTCACCACCGAGCAGGAAGTCGACTACGTGATCGCGCTGCTCAAGAGCAAGATCGGCAAGCTGCGCGACCTGTCCCCGCTGTGGGAGATGTACAAGGACGGCGTCGATCTGAACAGCATTCAATGGGCGGCGCACTGAGCGCGGCGTTTGACGGACTACGGCGCACCGCGCCAGCCAACGATTGAAAGAGGTGTGAAATGTCTTACAGCAACAAGGTTCTGGACCACTATGAAAACCCCCGCAACGTCGGTTCCTTCGACAAGGGCGACGGCACGGTCGGCACCGGCATGGTCGGCGCGCCGGCATGCGGCGATGTGATGAAGCTGCAGATCAAGGTCAACGAGCAGGGCGTGATCGAAGATGCGAAGTTCAAGACCTACGGCTGCGGCTCGGCCATCGCTTCGTCGTCGCTGGTGACGGAATGGGTGAAGGGCAAGACGCTGGACCAGGCGCTGGAGATCCGCAACACGCAGATCGCCGAGGAACTGGCCCTGCCGCCGGTGAAGATCCACTGCTCGATCCTGGCCGAGGATGCCATCAAGGCGGCCGTGGCCGACTACAAGGAAAAGCACGGCACTGCCGAGCAGAAGGCTGCCTGAAGCCGGACCGACCCGAAGGAACGCGATGATCACCCTGACCGACAAGGCCGCGCAGCACGTCACCCGCTACCTTGCCCGCCGCGGCAAGGGCGTGGGGCTGCGCCTGGGCGTCAAGACCACCGGCTGCTCCGGCCTGGCGTACAAGCTGGAATACGCGGATGAGATCGCCGCCGAGGACAACGTCTTCGAATCCAACGGCGTCAAGGTGATCGTCGATCCGAAGAGCCTGCCGTACATCGACGGCACCGAGCTGGACTACGCGCGCGAGGGGCTCAACGAGGGTTTCCGCTTCAACAACCCGAACGTGAAGGACGAGTGCGGCTGCGGCGAGTCGTTCCGCGTGTAAGCCGCCGGCCGCATTGAAACAGGCGATTGTCGGATTCGAGCGGGACGAGGAAGGCCACTGGGTCGCCCGTCTCGCTTGCGGACACGGGCAGCACATGCGCCACGATCCGCCCTGGCAGTCGCGGCCCTGGACGCAGACGGAAGCGGGGCGAGCCGGCAGGATCGGCGAGGTGGTGGAGTGCCTGAAGTGCGAACGGGGCGAACCGGTCGCGTGACCGGCGAGACAGGTCGGTAGCAACAAGGCGGCGCGGCCGCTTTTTTTATTCATGAATTCCGCGAGCGATACGCACTTTTCCCTGTTCGGCCTGCCCGAGCATTTCGAGGTCGACGACGACGCGCTGAATGCCGCGTACCGTACGGTGCAGTCGCAGGCGCACCCGGACCGCTATGCGCATGCAGGCGACGCCGAGCGCCGCGTCGCCATGCAATGGGCCACGCGTGCCAACGAGGCCTACCAGACCCTGCGCGATCCGCTCAAGCGTGCGCTCTACCTGCTGCACCTGCGCGGCATCGACGTGCAGGCCGAGAACAATACGGCCATGCCGCCGGCGTTTTTGATGCAGCAGCTGGAATGGCGCGAGTCGCTGGCCGAGGCCAAGGCCGGCCGCGACATGGACGCGCTGGACGATCTGCTGGCCATGCTGCGCCGGGAGAAACGCACCCGCTACCAGGTGCTGGCCGGGCTGCTCAATGGCGGCGGCCACGACGCGGCAGCGGCCGACGCCGTGCGCCAACTGATGTTCATCGAAAAGATCGAGCGGGACACCGCTGAGGCGATCGACCGGCTGGACGACTAGGACCCCTTGCATCCGCGGCAGCCGCCCGCGCAGGCCATGACACAATGTCAGGTTTGCCACGGGGCCGGCAGCCTCACCCGCGCAATCGAGACTGACATGGCTTTACTCCAGATTTCCGAACCCGGCGAATCGCCCGCGCCGCACCAGCGCCGCTTGGCGGTCGGCATCGACCTGGGCACGACCAACTCGCTGGTCGCCTCAGTGCGCAGCAGCGTGCCGGAAGTGCTGCCCGATGATCAGGGCCGGCCGCTGCTGCCCTCGGTGGTGCGCTACCTGCCGGCCGGCGGCACGCAGATCGGCTACAGGGCCCAGGCCGAGGCGGTGCGCGACCCGAAGAACACCATCCTGTCGGTCAAGCGTTTCATGGGGCGCGGGCTCAAGGATGTGGCCCATATCGAGAACACGCCGTACGACTTCGTTGACGCGCCCGGCATGGTGCAGCTCAAGACCGTGGCCGGCGTGAAGAGCCCGGTCGAGGTGTCGGCGGAGATCCTCGCCACGCTGCGCCAGCGCGCGGAAGACACGCTCGGCGACGAGCTGGTCGGCGCCGTCATCACCGTGCCGGCGTACTTCGACGACGCGCAGCGCCAGGCCACCAAGGATGCCGCCAGGCTGGCCGGCCTGAATGTGCTGCGCCTGCTGAACGAGCCGACCGCCGCCGCCATCGCCTACGGCCTGGACAACGCGGCCGAAGGCGTCTACGCGGTCTACGACCTGGGTGGCGGCACGTTCGACATCTCCATTCTCAGGCTCACCAAGGGCGTGTTCGAGGTCATGTCGACCGGTGGCGACTCGGCCCTGGGCGGTGACGATTTCGATCAGCGCATCGCCTGCTGGATCGTCGAGCAGGCCGGCCTGCGGCCGCTGTCGGCCGAAGACACGCGCCTGCTGCTGAACAAGGCCCGCGCGGCCAAGGAATGGCTGTCCAGCGCCGACAGCACCGAGGTCGACGCCGTGCTCTCCACCGGCGAGACCGTCCACCTGGTGCTGAGCGCCGAGACCTTCGCCGAGCTGACCGCCACCCTGGTGCAGAAGACGCTGGCGCCGGTGCGTCGCGCGCTGCGCGATGCCGGCGTGACGGTGGACGAGGTCCAGGGCGTGGTGCTGGTGGGCGGCGCGACGCGCATGCCGGTCATCCGCCGTGCGGTGACGCAGCTGTTCGGCCGCACGCCGCTGACCAACCTCGACCCGGACCAGGTGGTGGCCATCGGCGCCGCCATGCAGGCCAACCTGCTGGCCGGCAACCGCGCGGCCGGCGACGACTGGCTGCTGCTCGATGTGATCCCGCTGTCGCTGGGCGTCGAGACCATGGGCGGCCTGGTCGAGAAGATCATCCCGCGCAACAGCACGATCCCGGTCGCGCGTGCGCAGGAGTTCACCACCTTCAAGGATGGCCAGACCGCCATGGCGATCCACGTGCTGCAGGGCGAGCGCGAACTGGCCAGCGACTGCCGCTCGCTGGCGCGCTTCGAGCTGCGTGGCATCCCGCCGATGGTGGCGGGCGCCGCGCGCATCCGCGTGACATACCAGGTGGATGCCGACGGCCTGCTGTCGGTGTCCGCGCGCGAGACGGTATCGGGCGTGGAAGCCTCCATCACGGTCAAGCCGTCCTACGGCCTGGGCGATGACGACATCGCCCGGATGCTGCAGGAGGGTTTCCAGTCCGCCGAGGAAGACATGCGCCGCCGCGCACTGGCGGAAGAGCGTGTCGAAGGCGAGCGGCTGCTGGAGGCGCTGTCGCATGCACTGGACGCCGACGGCGACCTGCTCTCAGTCGACGAGCGCGCCGCCATCGATGCACTGGTCGCCGCGCTGCGCGTCACCCTGCAGGGCGAGGATCACCGCGCCATCAAGGACGCCGTCGATGCGCTGTCGCACGGCACCGATGAATTCGCGGCGCGCCGCATGGATCGCGGTATCCGTGCGGCGCTGGCCGGCAAACGCATCGAGGAACTCGGCTGATCGGCGGCCGCCTGTCCTCACTCACTTATCGAACGGGTTTTTCATGCCACAAATCGTCGTCCTTCCTCACGTTGAATACTGCCCGGACGGGGCCGTGATCGAAGCCAAGCCGGGTACGAGCATCTGCGACGCGCTGCTGGGCGCGCATATCGAGATCGAGCATGCGTGCGAGAAATCGTGCGCCTGCACCACCTGCCACGTGATCGTGCGCGAGGGTTTCGACTCGCTGGGCGAAGCGACCGAGAAGGAAGAAGACCTGCTCGACAAGGCCTGGGGCCTGGAGCCGAACTCGCGCCTGTCGTGCCAGGCCAAGGTCGCGGACGAGGACCTGATCGTCGAGATCCCCAAGTATTCGATCAACCACGCCAAGGAAAGCCACTGAGCCGACGGCCGGTAGCGGAGGGAGCCCCCATCATGAAATGGAACGACATCCAGCAGATTGCCGAAGCGCTGTACGACCAGTATCCCGACGTCGACCCGACGCGCCTGAACTTCGTCGACCTGCACAACAAGGTGGTCGGCCTGGACGGTTTCGATGACGACCATAAGCGCGGCGGCGAGAAGTTTCTCGAAGCGATCCAGCAGGCGTGGATCGATGAAGCGGAATAAGACCGCGCAGACATGAAGAAACCGGCCCGAAGGCCTAATGCCGTTCAGTTAAGGCAAAAAAGGCCGCCCCGATTGACGTCGGGGCGGCCTTTTTCCTTGTTGTTGACTCAGTTCGCGTTGCTGCGAGCCAGCCAAGTCACGCTTAACTGAACTGCATTAGGCCCGAAGGCCGGTTTTTCGTTGAGGCCGGTGAGGCGGATCAGCCCGCCACCAGGCTGCCGTCCTCCACATGCACGCGGTCGCCCACCTGGAAGCCCGGCGCGGCCTTGTAGGTGAAGCTGCGGGTCGAGCCGTTGTCCATGCGCACGTTCACGCGGTACTGGGTGTCGCGGTTGTAGTTGTTCTCGGCCACGTGGCCGGCATAGCCGCCGCCCACCGCGCCAGCCACGGTGGCCAGCGTGCGGCCGTTACCGCGGCCGACCTGGTTACCCAGCAGGCCACCCACCACCGCGCCGCCGATCACGCCCAGGCCGGTTTCATTGCCTTGCGTCGTGATCGGCGTGATCGATGTCACTCGGCCGGCATACGGGCTGGCCGATGCGCGCGGCTGGGGCTGCGCGTAGCTCGGCTCGGTGGCCGGGGAGGGCGCGCGTTCCGAGTAGGCCGGCTGACGGCGATGGACCGGGGGCTGCGTCGGCGCCACGTTCTGCTGGGCCGGATACGGAGCCGCTTGCTGCTGGTTCGGGGCGGTCTGGCCGGGCGCGGCCAGTGCCATCGGCGCGGAGGCACCCGTCGCCGTCGACGACTGCGCGGCGACGTTCGGATCGGTGCTGCCCTGCGTGGCCTTCGAGGTCGGCAGCACGCCAGTGATGGCGGCCACCGCCGTCAGGCTGGCGATGATCACCGCGACGGCCGCCGTGGCGATCAGCGGATGCATACGGCGCGACTGCGGCACCTGGCCGGGCGAGGCGCCGGTATATTGTTGACCCTGGGTGTTCGGTTGCATGTTGTTCATCATCGTTCTCCTGCGGCCGTTGTCCGTTGGCCCTTCGATGTTGACAGTGTGGTGGATCGATCCGATGGATGCCGTTTTAATTTGTAAGCATCTGTAGCACTCTTTTTTTCTTTTGAATCAGGTGCTTATCGCGATCTTGCCCACAGTGTGAAGCGGTGAGGATGTTACAAATGGCGGGGTTCGGCGCGCGATTTGCGGAGGACGGGCGGTGCGTCCAATAAAAAAACGCCTCATCACTGAGGCGTTTTCTTTGCGGGCCGTCGTTGCCGACAGGTCAGTCTTCGCGGCGCAGGTGCGGGAAGAGGATCACGTCGCGGATGTTGGGGCTGTCGGTCAGCAGCATTACCAGGCGGTCGATGCCGATGCCGCAGCCGCCGGTCGGGGGCATGCCGTATTCGAGCGCACGGATGTAGTCGGCGTCGTAGTACATCGCTTCCTCGTCGCCGGCATCCTTCTGTTCGACCTGCTTGCGGAAGCGTTCGGCCTGGTCTTCCGGATCGTTGAGCTCGGAGAAGCCGTTGGCGATCTCGCGGCCGGTGATGAACAGCTCGAAGCGCTCGGTGATGCTGGCGCGCGTATCGGACGCACGGGCCAGCGGCGACACTTCGACCGGGTAGTCGATGATGAAGGTCGGCTCCCACAGTTGCGATTCCGCCGTCTCTTCGAACAGCACCAACTGCAGCGTGCCGACGCCCGCGTTCAGGAACTGCGGCGCATTGGTATCGATCTTGAACGTCTTGAGTTCGGTGCGCAGGAAGTCGGCGTCGGCCAGTTGCGCGTCGGTGTAGTGCGGCGCGTATTTCTGGATGGCCTGGGCGATGGTCAGGCGGTGGAACGGCTTGGACAGATCCAGTTCGCGGCCCTGGTAATTGAGCACGGCGCTGCCGGTGGCATCGATGGCGGCCTGGCGGATCAGGTTCTCGGTGTAGTCCATCAGCCAGCGGTAGTCCGTGTAGGCTGCGTAGAACTCCATCATCGTGAACTCGGGGTTGTGCCGTGGCGACACGCCTTCGTTGCGGAAGTTGCGGTTGATCTCGTACACGCGCTCGAAGCCGCCGACGATCAGGCGCTTGAGGTACAGCTCCGGCGCGATGCGCAGGAACATCTGCATGTCCAGTGCGTTGTGGTGCGTGATGAACGGCTTGGCCGCAGCGCCGCCCGGGATCGGGTGCAGCATCGGCGTCTCGACTTCCATGAAGCCGGCGTCGCCCATGTGGCGGCGCAGCGAAGCGATGGCCTTGGTGCGGGCGCGGAAGGTGTTGCGCGTCTCGGGCGAGACGATCAGGTCCACGTAGCGCTGGCGGTACTTCATTTCCTGGTCGGCCAGGCCGTGGAACTTGTCCGGCAGCGGACGCAGCGACTTCGACAGCAGGCGCAGCTCCTGCACCTGCACCGACAGCTCGCCCTTGTTGGTGCGGAACAGCACGCCGCGCGCGGCGATGATGTCGCCCAGGTCCCAGTGCTTGAACGCGGCGTAGACCTCTTCACCCACGCGGTCGCGCGTGATGTAGAACTGGATCTGGCCGCTGCCGTCCTGCACGGTGGCGAAGCTGGCTTTGCCCATCACGCGCTTGAGCATCATGCGCCCGGCGATGGCAACCTCGACATTGGCCGCTTCCAGCGCGGGCTGGTCCGTCTCGCTGTAGCGGGTGTGCAGGTCCGCGGCGTGGTGGGCCGGGCGGAAATCGTTGGGGTAGGCGACGCCCTGCTGGCGCAGCGCGGCGAGCTTCTCGCGGCGCTCGGCCATGATCTGGTTGTCGTCCTGCGCCTGTCCAGTGGCTGTGGCCGGAGTGTTCGGTTCGGTCATGATGAGTGTGTAGGGAGTGTCGTGTCAGGCGAGGTTGCGCAGGTCGTCGAGCTCGGTCGCGCCGAAATCCGGCCGGGCGAGGTAGGCGACGATGCGCCGGGCGGCGTCCCGCGGCGAGACCAGTTCGCCGTGCGCGTGCAGATCGCGAAAGCGCTGCACGCCGGCGAAGTCGGCATCGCGGATGGTGCGCTGCATGTCGGTGTCGAGCACGCCCGGGGCCAGCGCCACGGCGCGCGTACCGGCATCGCCCTCGGCGTTGATGGCGCGCACGAACATGTCCAGGCCCGCCTTGCCGGCGCAGTACGCGGCCCAGCCGGCGACCGGCCGCCGCGCCGCGCCCGAGGACACCGCCAGGATGCGGCGTTGCGCGCCCCAGTCGGCGGTGCCGCGCAGCAGGGCGGCGGTCATGGCCATCGGGCCGGCCAGATTCAGGTGCAGGTGCGGCAGCAGTGCGTCGGCGTGCAGCGTGCGGATCGCGCCGATCGGCTCGACCACGCCGGCATTCAGCACCAGCGTCACCTGCTTATGCTCGGGCAGGGCGGCCAGGGTGCGCGTCATCCAGGCTTCGGCGGCGCGCGCGTCGGACAGGTCGCACGGGTGCCAGTCCAGCGTCACGCCGGCCTGCTCGGCCTGCGCGCGCAGCGCCGGGTTGTCGCCGCGCGCCACGCAGACCAGGCGATGGCCCGGCTGCAGCAATGCCTCGGCCAGCGCGGCGCCCAGCCCGCGCGAGGCGCCGGTCAGGATGAACAGGGACGTGTCCGCCATGGCAGTGTGAGCCTCGAGTCTCGGGTTAGACGCCTTGCTTCAGGCTGGCCTGGATGAAGGCATCGAGGTCACCGTCCAGCACCTTCTGGGTGTTGGAGATTTCCACGTTGGTGCGCAGATCCTTGATGCGGCTCTGGTCCAGCACGTAGGAACGGATCTGGTGGCCCCAGCCCACGTCGGTCTTGGAGGCTTCCAGCTTGTCGGCTTCGGCCTGGCGCTTGCGCAGCTCGTGCTCGTACAAGCGCGACTTCAGCATCGTCATGGCCTCGGCGCGGTTGCGGTGCTGCGAGCGGTCGTTCTGGCACTGCACGACGATGCCGGTCGGGATGTGCGTGATCCGCACGGCCGAGTCGGTCTTGTTGATGTGCTGGCCGCCCGCGCCGGATGCGCGGTACGTATCGACGCGCAGGTCCGCCGGGTTGACCTCGATCTCGATCGAGTCGTCCACTTCCGGATATACGAAGATCGACGAGAACGACGTGTGGCGCCCGCCCGCCGAGTCGAACGGCGACTTGCGCACCAGGCGGTGCACGCCGGTCTCGGTACGCAGGAAGCCGAAAGCGTATTCGCCCTCGACCTTGATGGATGCGCTCTTGATGCCGGCGACATCGCCTTCGGACTCTTCCAGCACCTCGGCCTTGAAGCCCTTGCGCTCGCAGTACTTCAGGTACTGGCGCAGCAGCATCGAGGCCCAGTCGCACGCTTCGGTGCCGCCGGCGCCGGCCTGGATGTCGATGAAGCAATTGGCGGCGTCCATCGGGCCGGAGAACATGCGGCGGAATTCCATGTCCTCGACAATGGCGCGCATGCCGGCGGTGTCGGCCTCGATGGCCTCGATGGTGTCGTCGTCGCCCTCTTCGCGGGCCAGCTCGAACAGCTCGGCGCCGCCGGTGAGGTCTTCATCGAGCTTGGTCAGCGCAAAGACCACGCCTTCGAGCGATTTTTTCTCGCGGCCCAGCTCCTGGGCGCGTTTCGGGTCGTTCCAGACCTCGGGGCTCTCGAGTTCCTTGTCGACTTCGACTAGACGTTCAGATTTGACGTCGTAGTCAAAGATACCTCCGAAGTTCGTCGGCGCGCGTCTTCAGGTCGGCCAACGTGTTCTGGATGGCATTCAGGCGTTCTGCTTCCATGGTGCAAAAATCCGGTCGGAAACCCGAAATTATAACGGAATCAAGGGCTTTCCCACCCGCAGGGACGACCAAAACCGACGTTTTGACAGAGATTGACACAAGGCCCCCCGACGGCCCGCGAGGCTTCGGTTAGCATGACGGCCATCCCGCGCGCAGGCGCCCCGCTTCCGGCCGTCCCGATGATCATCCGCTCGCTGCTCGATACCGATCTGTACAAGTTCACCATGATGCAGGTGGTGCTGCATCACTTTCCCGGCGCGCATGTCGAATACCGCTTCAAGTGCCGCAACCCGGGCGTCGACCTGGTGCCGTACATCGACGAGATCCGCGCGGAGATCCGCCACCTGTGCTCGCTGCGCTTTACCGAGGCGGAACTGGGCTACCTGCGCGGGCTGCGCTTCATCAAGAGCGATTTCGTCGATTTTCTGGACCTGTTCCACCTCAACGAGAAGTACATCGACATCCGTCCGGCGGCCTCGAACGACGGCCAGATCGACATCGTCATCAGCGGGCCGTGGCTGCACACCATCATGTTCGAGGTGCCGGTGCTGGCCATCGTCAACGAGGTGTACTTCAGCCGCACCCAGGCGCACCCGCAGTGGGACGAGGGCAAGCGCCGCCTGACCGAGAAGCTCGGCTCGCTGACGCACCCCGGGCTGGAGGATTGCCGCATCGCCGACTACGGCACGCGCCGCCGTTTCTCGCACACCTGGCACGAGCACGTGCTGATGGAAACGCGCAGCCACCTCGGCAGCCAGTACGCCGGCACCAGCAACGTCTACTTCGCCATGAAGCACAACATGACGCCGCTGGGCACCATGGCGCACGAGTACCTGCAGGCGTGCCAGGCACTGGGCCCGCGCCTGCGCGATTCGCAGGTCTTCGCGCTGGAGACCTGGGCCAGGGAATACCGCGGCGACCTGGGCATCGCGCTGTCCGACACCTATGGCTTCGACGCCTTCCTGCGCGACTTCGACATGTATTTCTGCAAGCTCTTCGACGGCGTGCGCCACGATTCCGGCGATCCGTTCGAGTGGGGCGAGCGCATGCTCAAGCACTACGAAGACTCCCGTGTCGAGCCGCAATCCAAGGCACTGATCTTCTCCGACAGCCTGGACATGCCCAAGGTGGTGCGCCTGTACGAGCGCTTCCAGGGACGCTGCAAGCTGGCCTTCGGCGTCGGCACCAACCTGACCAACGACCTCGGCTACACGCCGCTGCAGATCGTCATCAAGATGGTCCGCTGCAATGGCCAGCCGGTCGCCAAGCTGTCGGACGCGCCCGAGAAGACCATGTGTGACGATGCGGCCTACCTGGCCTACCTCAAGCAGGTCTTCGGCGTGCAATGAAGCTCACGCGGGCCCCGAACAACTTTCAGCGGTCGGGCGCGGTTGCCGAGCGGTGCCCGCGCGGCCCACTCGTATAATCGACCGATCCCACGCCAGCAGCCCGGATATGGACCCACGAGCCGACACCTCCGAGCCCGTCCCCGACGACCCGCTCGACACCCGCCGCGCGCGCGATGCCATCTTCGCGCGCATCCGCAATGCGCAGCGCCGGTCCGAGCCGCCGACGCAGGGCGAGCGCGACGCGGTGGCCGATTATCTGGCGCGCCACCCGGCGGGCCCGCGTCCGTCGGTGCCCGCCGACCTCGCTGCGCATTTCGCCGGGCAGGCGCAGAAGATGGCCTCGACGCTCGATACCGTTGCCACGATGGCGGACGTGCCCGCTGCTGCCGCACGCTATCTGGCCGGCTTGGGCCTGGCACCGCGCGCGGTGGCCTGGCGCGCGCTGCAGTCGCTCGACTGGGCGGGTGCGGGCGTCACGGTGGAATGCCGTCCGCCGCTGCGCGATCCGCAGGCCGACCTGGATCATGGCGATCTGGTCGGTATCACCGGTTGCTTCTGCGCGATCGCGGAGACGGGTTCGCTGATGCTGCTGTCCGGCCCGGAGCAGGTGGCCTCCACCGCGCTGCTGCCCGAGACGCATATCGCGGTGGTGCCGCAATCGCGCATCGTCGCCGACCTGGAGGCGGCCTACGCGCTGGTGCGCACGGAGCGGGGCGAGCTGCCGCGCGCCACCAACGTCATCAGTGGGCCGTCGCGCACCGGCGACATCGAGCAGACCATCGTGCTCGGCGCGCACGGGCCATATCGCGTTCACGTGATCGTCGTCACGCAGGCCTGAGCGGCGGCAAAGAATCTGGCTGGGCGTTTACACTGGCGTCTTTGCCCATCCGGCACGCCGGTCCGCGTTGAACCGGAATGCCGGCGCTCAGGAGAACGCTTTCGTGAAACGCCTCTGGCCCCTCGCTTTCCTGCCGTTTTGTCATTGGGCTCGGGCCGCCGATATCCAGGGTGCCGAGCTGTCGCTGGGGTGGGGTGTGCCGTTCGCGGGCATCCTGCTGTCGATCGCGATTGCGCCGCTGCTTGCGCCCAAACTGTGGCATGACCATTACGGCAAGGTGGCGGCGCTGTGGGCACTGGCGCTGCTGGTGCCGTTCGGTGTCGTGTTCGGCGCGCAGGCGGCCGTGGCCTCGGTCGTGCATGCGGCGCTCGGCGAGTACATTCCGTTCATCGCGCTGATCGCCGCGCTGTATGTGGTGGCCGGCGGCATCTGCATCCGCGGGAATATTCACGGCACGCCCAAGCTCAATACCGGCCTGATCGCGCTCGGCACGGGGTTGGCCAGCATCATGGGGACGACCGGCGCGGCGATGCTGCTGATCCGTCCGCTGCTGCGCGCCAACGAGGCCCGTCGCCATCGCACGCACGTGGTGGTGTTCTTTATCTTCCTGGTCGCCAATGCCGGGGGCGCGCTGACGCCGCTGGGCGATCCGCCGCTGTTTCTCGGCTTCCTGCAGGGCGTGGATTTCTTCTGGACCGCCGGCAACCTGTGGCGCGAGACGCTGATGATGTGGGGCCTGCTGCTGGCGGTGTTCTTTGCGATCGACAGCTACTACGATCGGCTTGGCCGCGAAGCGCTGCCCAATATCACTGACGCCACCCCCGACGACGCCGGTCCGCTGCGCATCGAAGGCGGGGTCAATTTCGTGCTGCTGGCCGGCATCCTGGGCCTGGTGCTGATGAGCGGACTGTGGAAGCCGGGCATCGTCTTCCATGTGATGGGGACCGAGGTGCTGCTGCAGAACGTGGTGCGCGATGCCGGCCTGGTGGCGCTGGCCTTCGCTTCGCTGTGGCTGACGCCGGCCACGGCGCGCGCGGGCAATGCGTTCAACTGGGAACCGATCCTGGAGGTCGCCAAGCTGTTCGCCGGCATCTTCATCACCATCGGTCCGGTCATCGCCATGCTCAAAGCGGGCGTGGACGGGCCGTTCGCCGCCATCGTGCGGCTGGTCAACGACAGCGCCGGCCAGCCCGACAACGCCATGTATTTCTGGGCGACCGGCCTGCTGTCGTCGTTCCTCGACAATGCGCCGACCTACCTGGTGTTCTTCAACACCGCCGGCGGCGATGCCCGGATGCTGATGAGCGAAGGCGCGTCCACGCTGGCCGCGATCTCGGCCGCCGCGGTGTTCATGGGGGCCAACACCTATATCGGCAACGCGCCCAACCTGATGGTCAAGGCCATCGCCGAGAGCCGCGGGCTGCGGATGCCCAGCTTCTTCGGCTACATGCTGTGGTCGGGCGCCATCCTGGTCCCGATCTTTGTCCTGATGACCTTCGTCTTCTTCCGCTAACCGCCCGGCATTGCCGCGTATGAAACCCGGAATCCTTGTCACCCGCGCGATCTTTCCCGAAGTGCTCGAGCGGCTGCGCGAGACCTTCGATGTGGCCGACAACCAGGCGGATGCCGTCTACCCGCCCGAGGCCCTGGCCGAGCGCCTGCAGGGGCGCGTGGGCTTGCTGGCCAATGCCGCCGACACCATCAACGCCGACCTGATCGCCCGCGTGCCGACCTTGCGCGCGGTCGCCAACATGGCGGTCGGCTACAACAACCTGGATCTGCCGGCGATGACGCGCGCGGGCATCCTCGCCACCAACACGCCGGACATCCTGACCGAGACCACCGCCGACTTCGGCTGGGCCTTGCTGATGGCGGCCGCGCGGCGCGTGCCGGAATCGGAGCGCTGGCTGCGCGCGGGCCACTGGATGCGCTGGACGTATGACATGTTCCTTGGCGCCGAGGTCTACGGCAGCACGCTGGGCATCCTCGGCATGGGGCGCATCGGCCAGGCGCTGGCACGGCGCGCGAGCGGCTTTTCGATGCGCGTGATCTATCACAACCGCAGCCGGCTGTCGCCCGAGATCGAGCAGGACACCCGCGCCACCTATGTCAGCAAGGACGAACTGCTGGCCCAGGCCGATCACCTCGTGCTGGTGCTGCCGTATTCCAACGCGAGCCATCACGCCATCGGCGCGGCGGAACTGGCGCGCATGAAGCCGACCGCCACGCTGGTCAACCTCGCGCGCGGTGGCATCGTCGACGATGCGGCGCTGGCGCGGGCGCTTGCCGAGAAGCGCCTCTTCGCTGCCGGCCTGGACGTGTACGAGGGCGAGCCGGCGGTGCATCCGGGTTTGCTGGAGGCCGAGCACGTCGCGCTGACGCCGCATATCGCCAGCGCCACGCACGGCACGCGGCTCGGCATGGCCAATCTCGCCGCCGACAATCTGACCGCCGCGCTGGGCTTCGGTCCGCGCGCCGGACAGCCTCCCAATTTGTTGAACCCGGAGGCGCTGTCGGTGCGGCGCGCCTCCGCCTGATCGGAAACGTATGGACTGGATAGTATTACTGACGTTGTTGGGCGTGGCTGTGGTGGCCGTGCTGTGTGTGTTGATCTGGCGCAGCGTATCGCGCACGGCCGACAGCGATGTGCCGCCGATGCTGGCGGCGCTGCGCGATGAACTGGCGCGCGGCAACGAGCGCATCGAGCGCGAGTTGCGTGGCGAGATTGCCCAGACCGCAAGCATTGGACGTGGCGACGTGACGCAGCAGTTCGGACAGCTTCAGCAGGTGCTGACGGCGCAACTGGCCAACGCTGCGACACAGCAGGGTCATCGGATCGATTCTTTCGCCCTGCAACTGAACACACTGACCGAAACCAATACGCGTCAACTGGAAGCCGTACGCCAAAGCTTGCAGCAGCAAGCCCAGCAGGCCCGCGAGGAGCAGGGCAGCGCGCTGCGCCGCTTCGGCGAGTCGATGCAGCAGCAGCTCGCGCTATTGGCCGAGGGCAACGAGCGGCGGCTGGCAGAAGTGCGCACCACGCTGGAGCAGAAGCTCAAGGACATCGAGGCCAACAACGCGACCAAGCTCGACGAGATGCGGCGCACCGTCGACGAGAAGCTGCATGCCACGCTGGAGCAGCGTCTGGGCGAGTCGTTCAAGCTGGTGTCCGACCGGCTGGAGCAGGTGCATCGCGGCCTGGGCGAAATGCAGGCACTGGCGCAGGGCGTCGGTGATCTGAAGAGGGTGCTGACCAACGTGAAGACACGCGGCACCTGGGGCGAAGTCCAACTGGAGATGCTGCTGGAACAGATGCTGACGCCCGAGCAGTACGACAAGAACGTCGAGACCGTCCGCGGCACCGGGGCGCGGGTCGAGTTCGCCATCCGCCTGCCCGGCAAGACCGATGCGGACCGCGAAGCGACCGTCTGGCTGCCGATCGATGCCAAGTTCCCCAAGGAGCAGTACGAGCGTCTGCTGGATGCGCAGGAGCGCGCGGACGCGGAGGGCGCCGCCGTGGCCAGCCGCGAGCTGGAAGTGGCCGTGCGCAAGGAAGCGCAGACCATCCACGAGAAGTACATCGCGCCGCCCGACACCACCGACTTCGCCATCCTGTTCCTGCCGACCGAGGGCCTCTACGCCGAGGTGCTGCGCCGCCCCGGGCTGACCGACGAGCTGCAGCGCAAGTTCCGCGTGACGGTGGCCGGGCCGACCACGCTCACGGCCATCCTCAACAGCCTGCAGATGGGCTTCCGCACGCTGGCGCTGGAAAAACGCTCCAGCGAGGTCTGGCAAGTGCTGGGCGCGGTCAAGAGCGAGTTCGGCAAGTTCGGCGACGTGCTGGCCGCGACCAAGAAGACGCTGGAGCGCGCGGTCAGCAACATCGAACAGGCCGAAGTCCGCACGCGCCAGATGAACCGCAAGCTCAAGGCGGTGGAGGCCTTGCCGAGCGATTCCGCGCAGACGCTGCTGGGGCTGGAGACGGCCCTGGCGCAGGACGACGCCGAGGCGGATTGAGCAAAACGAAAGGGGCGGAAGATTCCGCCCCTTTTTTCGATTCGTTGATGATGCCGTGGTCGTTCAGGCTTCGTCCGGAACGTCCCGCAGGACGATCTCGATGCCGCCGAAGCGCGCGGCCACCCAGTTGTAGGCGCGGCATGCCAGCCAGAGTGCGCCGAAGCCGACCAGCGCGTTGAGGATCAGGCCGCTCAGGACCACGACCGTCGGCAGTTCGCCGTAGCGGACGAACCCCACGAAGAAGAACAGCCCCACGACCGGCAGCGAGAAGCACAGATACACCAGCACCAGTGCACGCGCGGTGTGGGCCGGGTGAAGGTAGGCAATCTCCTTGGTCATCATGGCGTCAAGCTAGTCGAAAACAGTCAAATTGGCGCAAAGTGTAGCGAATCGACCGACCCGCCGATACCCGCGCCCCGAGGGTGACGCAAAAAACCGACAACCCGCGCCGCCGCAGGTAGCGTAAGGATCGCGCGGCCCCAGCGCGCCCAGGTGCCGGAGCGGTCGGTTCGGGTGCCCGCTCAGACCAGTCCGTCGAACAACAGCAGTTGGACCGTATCGCCCGCGTTGACCTGTCCTTGCTCATGGGGGAGCACGACGAAGCAGTTGGCCTCGCTCATCGAGCGCAGCACGCCGGAGCCTTGCTGGCCGGTCAGGCGCACCTCCAGTTGCCCGCTGCTGTTGAGGGCGGCAATGCCGCGCTGGTATTCGGTACGGCCGGGGCGCTTGCGGATCGGCGCCACGCTGGTGGCCGGCACCAGCGGCGCACCGGTCTCGGTCGCCCCCATCATGCGCAGCAGTGCGCCGCGCACGAAGTGGTAGAAGGTCACCATCACCGCCACCGGATTGCCGGGCAGACCGAACAGGACGGCGCCGTGACCGTTCGAGGCGATCCGGCCGAAGGCCATCGGTCGCCCGGGGCGCATGGCGATCTTCCAGAAAGCCACATCGCCCAACTGGGCCATCATCTGCTTGGTGAAATCCGCTTCGCCGACGGAGACGCCGCCGGACGTGATGATCGCGTCCGCGTTCTCGGCCGCTGTGCGGAATGCCGCCTCCAGCGCGGCCGGATCGTCGCGTACTACGCCCATGTCGATCCGTTCCACGCCCAGGCGCGACAGCATGCCGTGCAGCGTGTAGCGGTTCGAGTCGTACACGCAGCCGGCATCCAGCGGTTCGCCGATGGAGCGCAGTTCGTCCCCGGTCGAGAAGAAGGCCACGCGCAGCCGCCGCCGCACCGGCACCTCGGCGATGCCGAGCGAGGCCAGCAGGCCGATGTCGGCCGGGCGCAGGATGCGGCCGGCGGTGAGTGCGGCGCTGCCCTTGGCGAGGTCTTCGCCGCGCAGGCGGCGGTTGTTGCCCGCGCGGATGGCGTCGCGGGCAAAGCGCACGCCGGCGGCGTCGCCCTGCGTGAATTCCTGCGGGATGACGGTATCGCAGCCGGCCGGCATTACGGCGCCGGTCATCACGCGCACGGCTTCGCCCGGTCCTGGCGCGCCGTCGAAGGCGGTGCCCGCGTAGGCGGTGCCGATCACGCGCAGCGCGAGGTCGTCATGGCCGCCGTCGCGCGACAGTTCAGCGCCGGCAAAGGCGAAGCCGTCCATCGCGGAGTTGTCGTGCGCGGGCACGTCGATGGACGACAGCACGTCTTCGGCCAGCACGCGGTCGAGCGCGCTGCGGATCGGCACGCGGGCAACGCCCGTCACCGGCTGCACGAAGTCGCGCATGACGGCTTGCGCCTGTGCCACGGGCAGCGCGTTCGGATCGTAGTCGGACAGGCAGGAGACGACGGAGGCGAGAGTGGTCATGGGTGTCGGTCGATGGCGCCAGTGGTGCTAGCGCCGTTCGGCGAGCTGGCGCAGTTCGGCCAGCGTGTTGATGTTGGCAAAGGCGGCAGCATCGTCGAAGACGACCTCGACGCACGGATGGCGTGCGGTCCATGTCTCGATCTTGCGGCCGCCCTGTTGCAGGTAGACGGTCAGGTCGTCGGCCAGGGTGGCATCGAACAGGCAGAACACCGGTTGCACCTGGCGGCGCGGCCGGCCGTTTTCATCCGGTTCCAGCGTGACCGGCATCGCGATGCGTGCCCCGGCTTCGACCAGCGCCTTCGAGAGCGTTGGGGCCAGGTCCACCGGTACAAATGGCGAGTCGCACGGCGCGGTCAGCAGGTAGGGCGTCTGGCACTGTTCGAGTCCCGCCAGGATGCCGGCCAGCGGGCCGGCAAAGTCGGGCACGGAATCCACCACCACCGGCACGCCGAACGACTCATAGGCGGCCAGGTTGCGGTTGGCGTTGATCAGCATGTGGCCGACCTGCGGCGACAGGCGCATCAGCGCATGCATCGCCATCGGCACGCCGTTGAACATCTGCAGGCCCTTGTCGACGCCGCCCATGCGGCTGCCCCGGCCGCCGGCCAGGATCAGGCCGGTGATGTCGGAAGTCGGAATCATGTGGGTGCATGCCGGCCGCGTTCAGCCGCCGATATAGGACATTTCGATGCGCCGGTCGGCCGCATCGATCTGGCCGCTGGAGCGCAGTTCGGAGTAGCGGTCCGCCCGCGCCTGCCAGATGTTGCGGATGGCGTTGGACAACTCCAGATCGGTCGCCCCGCCGCGCAACAGGGCGCGCAGGTCGAAGCCTTCGACGGCGAACAGGCACAGGTAGAGTTTGCCTTCCGTCGACAGCCGCGCACGCGTGCACGCATGGCAGAACGCCTGCGTGACGCTGGAGATCACACCGATCTCGCCCGCGCCGTCCGCGTAACGCCAGCGCTCGGCCGTCTCGCCAGTGTAGTTGGCCGACAGCGGCTCCAGCGCAAACGCCGTCGACAGCCGCTGGATGACCTCGGCCGATGGCACCACCGAAGTCATTTCCCAGTGGTTGGTCGCGCCCACATCCATGTATTCGATGAAGCGCAGGATGATGCCGCTGCCCCGGAAATGCCGCGCCATCGGCACAATCTGGCCGTCGTTGTCGCCTCGCTTGACCACCATGTTGAGCTTCAGCGGTGCCAGGCCGACGTTCTGCGCGACTTCGATGCCGTGCAGCACCTCGCCGACGGCAAAGTCGACATCGTTCATGCGGCGGAAGGTCGCATCGTCGATGGCATCCAGGCTCACCGTCACCCGCTTCAGGCCGGCATCCTTGAGCGACTGGGCCTTGCGGGCGAGCAGGGCGCCGTTGGTCGTCAGGGTCAGGTCCAGCGGCTTGCCGTCGCGGGTGGTCAGGCGCGCGAGCATCTCGACCAGCCGCTCGATGTCCTTGCGCAGCAGCGGTTCGCCGCCGGTCAGCCGGATCTTTTCGACGCCGTGCTCGATGAACAGGCGCACCATCCGCTCGATCTCTTCGAACGACAGCAGCTCGCTGTGCCGCAGGAAACGGTAGTCCTTATCGAATACGTCCTTCGGCATGCAGTAGACGCAGCGGAAGTTGCAGCGGTCCGTCACCGAGATGCGCAGGTCGTGCAAGCGCCGCCCGCGCGTATCTGCCAGCCAGCCCTGCGCCGGCACGAGCGTGTCCGGCACGGCAGGCACCGTGGCGCGATGGTGCTGGCCGTCGCGCAGATCGTAGAGGGGGATGACGGTTTCAGTCATGACGTGATGCAGCGCGGTCGGCCGGCCGATGCGGCGGCCACGCGCGGTAGACAACTTCGAGTGTAGCGCACCCCCTTGTTTTGAGGGGTGCCGGTGAGGCGGGGGGTGTGCAGCGCACAGGAAAAAGGGCGGCCGAAGCCGCCCTTCAGGCAATGCGCCGGCGGCTGGCCGCCGGCGTCTCGCTTGCCGATTACTGGTCGGTGCCGCCCGCCGGACGGTTGGTTTCGACCAGGACCATCGGTCCCTGCTGGATTGGCGGCAGGGGCTTGCGCTCACGCGGCACGCGCGGCGGCGTGACGGTGCGGGCCGCTTCTTCCTGCGCCGCCTGCAGCTTCTGCGAGTCGGTGTGGACCCACGTCATGCCGGCGTCGGCCACCACGGCCTGCAGCGTCCCGATCGGCAGCGGCGAAACCTGGGCCACCGCGCTGACCGGTGCCGGCACTTCGGTGAGGGCCGTCACGATGGTGTCGGCGGCCGGTTCCGTTGCAGGCGTTGCAGCCACGGCTGCGACCGGCTCGGCCGGTTGTGCGGTAGGCTGCGCCGGAACGGGTGCCACGGTCTCGGCCTCAACTGCATGCACCGGCGTCTGCACGGCCGGCACAGCCGTTTCGATCGCTGCCGGGGCGGGCGTCTGCACCGGCTCCGTCACGGTTTCGTGCACGACCGGGGCTGCCGGCTGGACGGCTTCCACCGCAGGCTGGGTCGCCGTTGCCGGCTCAGCGGCGGCGGTTTCGCCTTCGTCCTCGGTTTCATCCTCGGCGCGCACGCCTTCCGCGCCCTCACGGTCACGGCGATAGCGGTTGCGGCCGCGGCGACCGCGGCGGCGGCGTTCTTCACCCTCGCCGGTGCCTTCCGCGCCCGGTGCAGCACCCTCGGCGGCGATGGCCTCGGCGGGCAGGGTCGCGTCCACCAGCGCTTGCGGCACCTGGGCGGCAGCGGTCGGATCGATCAGGCCTGCCACTGCGGCCGGGGCTGCGGCGCTGGCGGCTTCCTTGGCCTGCTGCGCATCGCGCTCACGGCCGTCGCGGCCTTCGCGCGGTTCGCGGCTCTCACGTCCTTCGCGGCTTTCCCGTCCACCTTCGCGACCTTCGCGCGGTGCGCGTTCGCGGCGTTCCTGGCTGCGTTCGCGGCGGCCCTGGCCGTCGCGTGCCTCCTGGCCTTGCTGCGGCTGGCGCGCCTCGACCGTTTCGCGGTCGGTGGTCTCGGCCGGCTGGCGGTTGCGGTCGCGGTTGCCGCGCTGGCTTTCGCGTTGCCCCTCACGCTGGGCCTGGCCTTCGCGGGCTTCGTTGCGGCTGCCTTCGCGGCCCTGGCGCTGGCCGTCGCGGCCGCCGCCTTGCTGGCCCTGGCGTTCGCTACGCTCACCGCGTTCTCCGCGTTCTCCGCGTTCCCCGCGCTGACCGCTGCGGCCGCCACGTTCCTGGCGGTTGCCACGGTCGCGGCGGCTGCCGTCTTCAGCGCGCTTGGGCGTCTCGACGGGGGCGGCGACCACCGGCTCGGCCGGCTTGCCGCCAAACAGCGACTTGAGCCACGACATGAACCCGCCTTGTGCAGGCACCGGGGCCGACGCTTGCGGTGCTGCGGCCGGAGCGGCCTCGGCACGGGCCGGCCGCTCGGCGCGCGGTACCGATACCGGGGCCGGCTGTTCCGGCGTGATGCCCTTGACCGCCGCTTCCTGGCGCGGCTTGACGGCTTCCTTGCGGGTGCTGTAGGCGGTGTCGGCTTCCAGTTCCTTGGCGGCTTCCTCGGCCATCTTGTAGCTGGCCTTGTTGTCGTCCAGGCGCGGATCGTCGTGACGCAGGCGCTCGAGCTTGTAGTGCGGCGTTTCCAGGTGCTTGTTCGGAATCAGCAGCACATTGACCTTGAAGCGCGTCTCGATCAGGTTGATGTCCGGGCGCTTCTCGTTGAGCAGGAACGCAGCCACTTCCACCGGCACCTGGCAGTGGATCGCGGCGGTGTTTTCCTTCATCGCCTCTTCCTGGATGATGCGCAGCACCTGCAGGGCGGACGATTCGGTATCGCGGATGTGGCCCGTGCCGTTACAGCGCGGGCAGGTGACATGCGAGCCTTCCGACAGCGACGGACGCAGGCGCTGGCGCGACAGCTCCATCAGGCCGAATCGGCTGATCTTGCCCATCTGTACGCGGGCGCGGTCGTGGCGCAGCGCGTCCTTCAGGCGGGTCTCGACGTCCTTCTGGGCCTTGCTCGACTCCATATCGATGAAGTCGATCACGATCAGGCCTCCAAGGTCGCGCAGGCGCAACTGGCGGGCGATCTCGTCGGCGGCCTCGAGGTTGGTGCGCAGCGCGGTTTCCTCGATGTCCGCACCCTTGGTGGCGCGCGCCGAGTTCACGTCGACGGCGACCAGCGCCTCGGTGTGGTCGATCACGATAGCGCCGCCCGAGGGCAGCATCACCATGCGCGAATAGGCCGATTCGATCTGGTGTTCGATCTGGAAGCGCGAGAACAGGGGAACGTCGTCGCGATACTTCTTCACCCGATTCATGTTGTCGGGCATCACCACGCTCATGAAGGCGCGGGCCTGATCGTAGATGTCGTCGGTATCGATCAGGATCTCACCGATGTCCGGCTGGAAGTAATCGCGGATGGCACGGATCACCAGGCTGGATTCGAGATAGATCAGCAGCGGCGCCCGGTTCTCGGACGCTGCACCGTCGACCGCCTTCCACAGTTGCATCAGGTAGTTCAGATCCCACTGCAGCTCTTCGGCCGAGCGGCCGATGCCGGCGGTGCGGGCAATGATGCTCATGCCTTCCGGGACCTGCAACTGCGCCATGGTTTCGCGCAGTTCCTGGCGGTCTTCGCCTTCGATCCGGCGAGACACGCCGCCGCCGCGCGGGTTGTTCGGCATCAGCACCAGGTAGCGGCCGGCCAGCGAGATGAAGGTGGTCAGCGCCGCGCCCTTGTTGCCGCGCTCTTCCTTTTCCACCTGGACGATCAGTTCCTGGCCTTCGGTGAGCGCGTCCTGGATGCGGGCGGTGCGCACATCCACGCCGTCCTTGAAGTAGGCGCGGGCGACTTCCTTGAAGGGGAGGAAACCGTGCCGTTCTTCGCCGTAGTTGACGAAGCAGGCCTCCAGCGACGGTTCGATGCGGGTGATGACACCCTTGTAGATATTGCCTTTGCGCTGTTCGCGGCCGGCGGTCTCGATGTCGATGTCGATCAGTTTCTGGCCATCGACAATGGCGACGCGCAACTCTTCTTGCTGCGTCGCATTGAACAACATGCGTTTCATTGTTACCTCACTCCAATGCCGTGCGGGCACGGCGCTGCATGGAGCACGCATGGGCGGAGCGGGTGGTCAACGAATTGCCAGGGTGTCGGCCGACGAAAAAACGGCGCGACGGGGCGCGGGCGAAAGAAAGGAGGGCGTCACGGGGCAGGGCGAGGTTCGCGTGTGCGATTTGCACGTCCTGTCACTCGCGCCGTATGGCCTTCGCGTTGTGCGGTCGGGCCTGCGGCGGCGAGTCGCGTGAAGCGACCACAAAGAGCGGATTGACGGACGGCCTGTCCGGGCGGAACCCGCGGCGGGCGATCGGGCGGCATGCTGCTTGTTGGAGTTTTGCCGCCGGACCGCCATGGCAACGCGGTAACCGGATGGTCGGCCGGCCGGCACCAACTTTGGTGCGGCAAGGGCTTCTTTCACCAAGCGGGCGCCGTATGGATGACCATTGGCGTCCGCCTTGAATTCTGTTCTACCAGCTGCTCGTTCCACGCTGGCCGACGTTGCCGACGTGATCTTTGGTTCACGTCCTGCGCAATGGGACAGCGGTGCGTGCTGCTTTTTCCGTGCCGATCAGGACCGGCCACGTGTTTAGCTTTGTAACACACTTGGACGGATGATCGGCGCGTTCCGGACAGAAACGATGGCTGTGTACAATATCTGTTGTTTCGTCCCGACCGGCACTTGCTGGCGCACAAACGACTGTCCAGCGAGAAAATTATATTGAAAATGAATGAGTTACGCCATCCATTTGATGGCCGCATTCAACGGGCCGCACGTGGCACACTCGGTGACGCACTCGACGGCAAATCGGTCGCCTATGTAGAAATCGGCGAAGACGCCCAAGGGCAGCGGATCGACAACTTCCTGATGCGCTTGGCCAAGGGCGTGCCCAAGAGCCACATCTACCGCATCCTGCGCTCCGGCGAGGTGCGCGTGAACAAGGGCCGCATCGATGCGGAATACCGCCTGAAACTTGGCGATCTGGTGCGCATCCCGCCGCTGCGCATCGCGCAGCCATCGGCCGAGCAGGTTGAGGCGGCGCGTGCCGTGCCGGCCGCCGAATTCACGATTCTCCACGAAGATACGCACCTGCTGGTGATCGACAAGCCGGCCGGTGTGGCCGTGCATGGCGGCTCCGGCGTGGCGTTCGGTGTGATCGAGCAGTTGCGCCGGTCGCGTCCGGACGCGAAATTCCTGGAACTGGTGCACCGGCTGGACCGCGAGACCTCCGGCGTGCTGCTGCTGGCCAAGAAGCGCTCGGCGCTGGTCGCGCTGCACGAGCAGATCCGCGAAGGCCAACTGGACAAGCGCTACTTTGCCGCCGTCAAGGGCGTCTGGCCGCATCAGCGCCAGCACATCAAGGCCCCGCTGTTCAAATACACCACGCCGGAAGGCGAGCGCCGCGTGCGTGTGCAGGCCGATGGGCAGCCATCGCATACGATTTTCAACAGGGTGGGGGTGTTCGGCCCCTACACCTTGCTGGAGGCCGAGCTGAAGACGGGCCGCACGCACCAGATTCGCGTCCATCTCGCGCATGCGGGTTTCCCCATTCTCGGCGATGACAAGTACGGCGATTTCGCGCTCAACAAGGCGTTGTCACGTGCCAACGCGTTGCCACGGCTGGCCCGGATGTTCCTGCATGCGCACACGTTGCGGCTGACGCATCCGCAAAGCGGCGAAATCGTGACATTCAAGGCGCCGCTGCCGGCCGAATGCGCCGCGTTCCTCGACGCCTTCCGCCCCCAGGATTCCGATTCCCATGCCGCAGCAGCGCTTTGACCTGATCGTCTTCGACTGGGACGGCACCCTGATGGATTCGACGCCGGCGATCACCCGGTCGATCCAGTTGGCGTGCCGCGATCTCGGCCTGCCGGTGCCGGACGACGCGCATGCCAGCCACGTGATCGGCCTGGGCCTGCGCGATGCGCTCGAATACGTGGTGCCGACGCTCGATCCGTCCGATTACGGCCGGCTGGCCGAGCGTTATCGCTTCCACTATCTCACCCGGGACGCGCAACTGGTGCTGTTCCCGGGCGTGCGGGAGATGCTGGAGGCGCTGCGCAAGCAGCACTATCTGCTGGCGGTGGCGACCGGTAAGTCGCGTGTCGGCCTGCAGCGGGCGCTGGAGGTGAGTGGCCTGATCGGTGTCTTTGACGACACGCGGTGCGCTGACGAGACCTTCTCCAAACCGCACCCGGCCATGCTGCTCGAGCTGACTCGCGAACTGGGCATGGACGTGGAGCGTACCGTGATGATCGGCGACACCACGCACGACCTGCAGATGGCGGCCAATGCCGGCGCCGCCGGGGTGGCGGTCTCCTACGGAGCGCATCCGGCCGACGTGTTGCACGCGCTGGATCCGCTGTTCTGCGCCGGCTCCGTCGCCGAACTGCATCGCTGGCTGGCCGACCATGCCTGAGCCGAGCGCTCCGACCGGACCCGTGCGCGTCTGTGCCGGCGCCGATCTGCTGGACGGCGGGCTCGGCGTGCGTTTTCCTGTCGAGGTGCGCGGGCGCGCGATGGGGGCGTTCGTAGTGCGCTACGCTGGCGATGTCCATGGTTATCTGAATCGGTGTGCCCATGTGCCGATGGAAATGGACTGGCAGGAAGGCCAGTTCTTTGAAGGCTCGGGCCTGTACCTGATGTGCGCCACGCACGGTGCGATCTACGAGCCCGATACCGGCCGCTGTGTCGGCGGACCGTGCCGGGGCGCGCATCTGACCAAGCTCGACGTCACTGAGCGGGATGGCGACGTCTGGTGGCAGCCCGACGCGCTCTGCCGCCTGCCCGCCGCACCCGAGCCGGCCCCGGTGCCTCCGGTGGCCTGACTACGATTTTTTTCGACCGTTTTTTCCCTCGTCCATGACCGATCCGACCCCGCCGAAATCGCCGGAAGAAGGCGCCGGCAAGCCCGATGAACTGAAATTCACGCACCAGGCCGACCACCCGCTGGAAGCCGAGCTGCGCGATCCCGCTGCCGGCTGGGAGCGCGAGGTGCTTGAGAATGTCCTCCTGGCGGCCATCCGCGAGCAGCGCGCCGCCCGTCGCTGGCGCATCTTTTTCCGCTTCGTCACGCTCGGCATCCTGGGCGGGCTGCTGTATCTGTTCGCCAGCTTCGAGGGCGAAACCGTCGGCTCCGGCCGCCATACCGCGGTGGTGGCGCTCGACGGCGAGATCGCCGCCAGCACCAACGCCAGTGCCGAGAACATCAACGCCTCGCTGGAAGCCGCGTTCGCCGACGACAACACCGCCGGGGTGATCCTCAAGATCAATTCGCCGGGCGGCTCGCCGGTGCAAGCCGGCATGATCAATGACGATATCCGCCGCTTGCGCGCCAAGCACAAGGACATCCCGCTGTACGTGGTGGTCGAGGAGATGTGCGCCTCGGGCGGCTATTACGTGGCCGCCGCCGCCGACAAGATTTATGTCGACAAGGCCAGCATCGTCGGCTCGATCGGTGTGCTGATGGACGGCTTCGGCTTTACCGGCCTGATGGACAAGGTGGGCGTGGAGCGTCGCCTGCTGACGGCCGGCGCCAACAAGGGCATGCTCGACCCGTTCTCGCCGGTGCCCCCGCAGCAGCGGCAATTCGCCCAGGCGATGCTCGACGAGGTGCACCAGCAGTTCATCGATGTGGTCAAGCAGGGGCGCGGTAGCCGCCTGAAGGGCGATCCGCAGTTGTTCTCCGGTCTGTTCTGGACCGGGTCCAAGGCAGTCGAACTGGGCCTGGCGGACGGCATCGGCAGCGCCGACTTCGTCGCCCGCAACGTCATCAAGGCGCCGGACATGGTCGACTACACGGTCAAGGAAAACTTCGCTGAACGCGTGGCTCGCAAGTTCGGCACGGCCATGGGCGCGGGTGCCATCAAGGCGCTGGCCGCCACCGGCCAGCTCAAGCTCCTGATGAAGCAGTAAGAAGGGCGGTGCGGCGCCTCAGCGCGCCAGCAGCGAGAAGATGGCGGGCCGCTTGTGCAGCTCCAGCCGGTTCGGGCGCCAATCGCCCACCGGGAGGGTCACCACCTGCTCGCTGGGTAGTGTCAGGTCCACCGCCACCGACAGCAGCGTGCCGGGCGAGCACGCTGCCTGGATTGCCTCCAGCAGTGCGCCGTTGCGGTAGGGCGTCTCGATGAACACCTGGGTCTGGCCCGCCGCGCGCGACGCTTGTTCCAGCGAGCGCAGCTTGCGTGTGCGCTCACTCGCGTCGACAGGCAGGTAGCCGTTGAAGGCGAAGCTCTGACCATTCAGGCCGGAGGCCATCACCGCCAACAGGATCGAGCTGGGGCCCACCAGCGGTTTGACGCGCACGCCGTGCCGGTGTGCCAGCCGCACCAGGTTTGCCCCGGGGTCGGCCACCGCCGGCACGCCGGCCTCCGACATCAAGCCCGCGTCCCGCCCGCCGATCACTGGTGCCAGCAGTGCTTCCAGTTCCGATTCCGGCGTCTTGACGTTGAGTTCGCGGATCGTGATGTCCTGCAGCGGGCGGGCCAGCGGCGCGGTCTCGGCCAGTTTTTTCAGCAGGGCGCGCGCCGTCTTGGCGTGCTCGGCGACAAAGTAGTCGAGCCGTGCGGTGATCTGCTGGACGCCCGCGGGGATCACATCCGGCAGCGGATCGTCGGCGTCGCGCAGGCCGAGCGTGTTAGGGATCAGGTAGAGCGTGCCAGTCATGGCTTACACGAACAGGGGATAGCGCGCGTTACGCAGCATGGTGGTCAGCGCGATCAGCGGCAGCCCGACCAGCGCGGTCGGGTCCGGCGATTCCACGCGTTCCAGCAGCGCGATGCCCAGCCCCTCGGACTTGGCGCTGCCGGCGACGTCGTAGGGGTGCTCCAGGTGCAGGTAGGCGTCGAGTTCCTCGTCGGAGAGATTCCGGAACGTGGCCAGCGTCCGCACGTCCTCGCTCTGGTGCTGGCCGGTGCGTCCGTCATAAAGGCACAGGGCGGAGTGGAATGTGACGGTACGTCCGCGCATCCACTGCAGTTGGGCGAGCGCACGCGCATGGTCACCGGGTTTGCCGACCTGTTTGCCATCCAGCGTGGCGACCTGGTCCGAGCCGATCACCAGGGTGCCCGTGTGTGCCGCCGCGACCTTCTCCGCCTTCTGCCGCGCCAGGCGCAGCGCAGTCTGGTCGGGTGACTCACCGGCTGCGGGGGTCTCGTCGATATCCGGCACTACGATCTCGAAGGGCAGGCGCAGCCGTTCGAGCAACTCCCGGCGATAGGGCGAACTGGACGCGAGAATCAGCGGCGGACGCGTGGCGTGGGTCATAAGTGCTTGAAGATGCAGTGGATTTTTTGCGAAAACCTTTTGACGCCAGAGGTTTTTGCCCGTTATAATCCCGCGTTTCGCGGTTTGGCCGCGCAGTGTCGCAAACCGGGCGTCCGCGCGCAAGATGCGGGGAAGGTCCGGCAAGGCCGGCGCGCATCAGGGTTTCTCACGCGGCAGCAAGGCGTTCAGCGGGTCCGATCTGTGGATTTTCGTGCATTCGATCTTTTCGCGTTCATTCGCAGTGGTGAGTCGGCTGGCGGCAGCATCGGCTTGAGCGATATGCCGCGTCTGCTGGCTGAGCGGGCTGCCGACGCGCCGGCTGATACGGGTCAGCTCTTCCGCTGGCGGATGCAAGGTATCGTGCGCGACGAAGCGGTCGCGGCGGGCCAGTCGCCCCGTCAGCGCCTGTTTGTCGATCTGGAGGTGGGCGGCGCGGTGTGGCTGCAGTGCCAGCGCTGTCTCCGGGCCTACGAGCAGCCGTTGCCGGTGCGTACGCGCCTGGAAGTCGCCCGCTCGGAGGCGGAAGCCGATGCGGCTCCGCTGGACGACGATGAGTCGGATGTCATCGTCGGCTCGCGCAGCTTCGACCTGATCGCGCAGATCGAGGACGAGTTGCTGCTGGCGTTGCCGGTGTCGCCGCGTCACGAAGTCTGTCCGGATGCGGTGGAGCCGGAGGCTGCGCAAGCCGAGAAGAAGCCGTCGCCGTTCGCGGTGCTGGCAAACCTGAAGACCAAACATTAGGCATGCGCGAGCTTTGGCGCGTGCCGATGGCGGTACGTTTCACACGCCTACCGGAATGGCTACGCTCCGGCTCCGTGTGATGTGATAAAATTGATCAAATTGCTTAGGAGTCATCATGGCTGTTCAACAAAACAAAAAGTCGCCGTCCAAGCGCGGCATGCATCGTTCGCACGACTTCCTCACCACGGCCCCGATCGCTGTCGAGCCGACCACGGGTGAAGTCCACCTGCGTCACCACGTGAGCCCGAACGGCTACTATCGCGGCCGCAAGGTCGTCAAGACCAAGAACGACTGATGCGGTTTGCCAGTCTTCTGGCAAGCGCGTTGGGTTGGTCTGAACGCACCGGTTCATGATGCAAGCAAAAAAGCGGCAAGCCAATTTGCCGCTTTTTTGCTGATCGGGGTCCGGCGTCGCGTATCGAACTGTGCACCGAGTTGTGTAGCATGGGCGCGCGCCATCGGCCTGAAGCATGTGAAACCGCATATCAGACTCGCATGACCATCAAGCTTGCCATCGACTGCATGGGTGGCGATCACGGTGTTTCCGTGACGATCCCAGCAGCGATCCAATTTCTCGCCGCGCACGAAGACGTCGAAATGCTGCTTGTCGGGCAGCCCGACGCCATTGCGGCGCAGCTCAAGCGATTGCACGCCACTGCGCATTCCCGCGTTCACGTCGTTGCCGCCTCCGAAGTGGTGTCGATGGACGATTCGGTCGAGGTTGCGCTGCGAAAGAAGAAGGATTCTTCGATGCGCGTGGCCATCAACCAGGTCAAGGACGGCGCTGCGCAGGCATGCGTGTCCGCCGGCAATACCGGCGCCCTGATGGCTGTGTCGCGCTACGTCCTCAAGACGCTGGACGGCATTGATCGTCCGGCCATCGCCACCGCCATCCCCAACGGGAAGGGCGCGGGTACCACCGTGCTCGATCTCGGCGCCAATGCCGATTGCGAGCCCGAGCACCTGCTGCAGTTCGCGCAGATGGCGTCCGCCATGGTGTCGGTGGTCGAACACAAGCCGCGTCCCACGGTCGGCCTGCTCAACATCGGCGAAGAGGTCATCAAGGGCAACGAGGTCGTCAAGCAGGCGGGCGAGCTGCTGCGCGCGTCCGGTCTCAACTTCTTCGGCAATGTCGAAGGCAACGACATCTTCAAGGGCACCACCGACATCGTGGTCTGTGACGGCTTTGTTGGCAACGTGGCGCTCAAGAGCACCGAGGGCCTGGCCAAGATGATCGGCGAGATGCTGCGCGAAGAGTTCAGCCGCTCGTGGTTCACCAAGTTGCTGGCCATCGTGGCGCTGCCGGTGCTGACGCGCTTCAAGGGCCGGGTCGACCACCGCCGCTACAACGGTGCGGCGTTGCTCGGCCTGCGTGGTCTCGTCATCAAGAGCCACGGTTCGGCTGATGCCTACGCCTTCGAGTGGGCCATCAAGCGCGCCTATGATGCCGCGGCCAATGGGGTGATTGCCCGCATCGCGCAGGCGTTCGAATCCCATCACGACACGGCGGGTGCCGCGGTGCCGCTTTCCACCTCCGCTCCGGCCGCCGACGCCGCATAAAGGCTCCGCGCCGGGTCATCCGATCCCAACCCCACACATGACACGTTACGCAAGGATCATCGGCACGGGCAGCTATCTGCCGCCCAAGCGGGTCACCAATCATGAACTGGCGGCCCAGTTGGCCGAGAAAGGCATCGAGACGAGCGACGAATGGATCGTCACGCGCAGCGGCATCCGCGCGCGCCATTACGCCGAGCCCGACGTCACGTGCAGCGACCTGGCGGTGAAGGCCGCCGAGCGCGCCATCGAGGCTGCCGGCATTGATCGCGCCGAGATCGATATGATTCTGGTGGCGACGTCCACGCCGGACTTCGTTTTCCCCAGCGCCGCCTGCCTGGTGCAGCAGAAGCTGGGTCTGTCCAACCACTGCGCGGCGTTCGACCTGCAGGCGGTGTGCTCGGGCTTCGTCTACGCGTTGGCCACCGCCGACAAGTTCATCCGTGCGGGCGGCTGCCGCAATGTGCTGGTGATCGGTGCGGAAGTCTTCTCGCGCATTCTCGATTTCAACGATCGCACCACGTGCGTGCTGTTTGGCGATGGCGCCGGCGCGGTGGTTTTGCAGGCGTCCGACGAGCCCGGCATCCTTTCGACCGCCTTACATGCCGACGGCAGCCATGCCGATATCCTCTGCGTGCCCGGTAACGTGGCCGCAGGTGCGATCAAGGGCAGTGCCTTCCTGTACATGGACGGGCAGGCGGTCTTCAAGCTGGCGGTCAACGTGCTCGACAAGGTGGCACGTGAAGCGCTGGGGCTGGCGAATGTCGAGGCCTCGCAGATCGACTGGCTGATTCCGCACCAGGCCAACATCCGCATCATGCAGGGCACCGCCAAAAAACTGGGCCTGCCCAACGAGCGCATGGTGGTGACGGTCGACGAGCACGGCAACACGTCGGCGGCGTCGATTCCGCTGGCGCTGGACGCTGCCGTGCGCGACGGCCGTATCCGGAAGGGCCACCACGTGCTGCTTGAGGGCGTAGGCGGCGGCTTCACCTGGGGTGCCGCGCTGCTGCGCTTCTGACCAAATTTCCAGCATCAACTAAACGAACCATGACATTTGCTTTCGTCTTTCCCGGCCAGGGTTCGCAATCGGTCGGCATGCTCAATGCGTTTGCCGACCATCCGGCTGTTGCCGCCACGCTGGCGGAGGCTTCCGATGCGCTGGGCCAGGACATCGGCAAGCTGATCGCCGAAGGCCCGGCCGACGAACTGAATCTGACCACCAATACCCAGCCGGTCATGCTGACCGCCGCGGTGGCGGTGTACCGCGCGTGGCAGGCGGCGGTCGGCCCGGTGCCGACCGTGGTGGCCGGCCATAGCCTGGGCGAGTATTCTGCGCTGGTCGCTGCCGGAGCGATCGCGTTCAAGGATGCCGTGCCGCTGGTGCGCTTCCGCGCCAAGGCGATGCAGGAAGCCGTGCCGGTCGGTGAGGGCGGCATGGCTGCGATCCTCGGCCTCTCGGACGACGATGTGCGCGCCGCCTGCGCCGAAGCCTCGATCGCAGGCGTGGTGGAGGCCGTCAATTTCAACGCGCCGGCCCAGGTGGTGATCGCGGGTGCCAAGGCTGCGGTCGAAAAGGCCTGTGAGGTTGCCAAGGCCAAGGGGGCCAAGCGTGCGCTGCCGCTGCCCGTTTCTGCGCCGTTCCACTCCTCGCTGCTGAAGCCGGCGTCGGACCGCCTGCGGGACTACTTGGCCAGTGTGACGGTCAGTGCGCCGTCCATCCCGGTCATCAACAACGTGGATGTGGCGGTGGTGAGCGATCCGGTCGCCATCAAGGATGCGCTGGTGCGCCAAGCCGCTTCGCCGGTGCGCTGGGTCGAAACGGTGCAGAAGATGAAGGCTGACGGTATCACCCGCGTGGTCGAGTGTGGGCCGGGCAAGGTGCTCGCCGGTCTCACCAAGCGTATCGATGGCGACATCGTCGGCGATGCGATCTTTGATCCGGCTTCGCTGGAAGCCGTGCTGGCTCAACTCAAATAACGGAATCCGCATGACCCAAGCATTGAACAATCAGGTCGCTCTCGTCACCGGCGCTTCGCGCGGCATCGGCCGGGCCATTGCGCTGGAACTGGCGCGCCAGGGAGCCACCGTGGTCGGCACGGCCACTTCCGACGCGGGCGCCCAGGCGATTTCCGCTTATTTCGCTGAAGCCGGTGTCAAGGGCGCCGGGGTGGTGCTCAACGTCAACGATGCGGCGCGCTGCGAAGCCGTGATCGACGAGACCATCAAGACGCACGGCGGCCTGAGTATTCTCGTGAACAACGCCGGCATCACCCAGGACAACCTGGCCATGCGCATGAAGGACGACGAATGGACGGCTGTCATCGACACCAACCTGAGTGCCGTTTTCCGGTTGTCCCGCGCTGTGCTGCGTCCCATGATGAAGGCGCGAGGCGGCCGTATCATCAATATCACCTCGGTGGTCGGCTCGGCCGGCAATCCGGGTCAGGCCAACTACGCGGCCGCCAAGGCGGGCGTGGAGGGCATGGCGCGGGCGCTGGCCAGGGAGATCGGCAGCCGTAACATCACGGTCAACAGCATCGCGCCGGGCTTTATCGATACCGACATGACGAAGGTGCTGTCCGAGGAGCAACATACCGCGCTGAAGGCGCAGATCCCGCTTGGCCGCCTCGGTATGCCGGAAGACATCGCCAGCGCGGTTGCCTTTCTGGCGTCGCCGGCAGCGGGCTACATCACGGGTGCGACGCTGCACGTCAACGGCGGCATGTACATGGGATAAGGAAGCCGTCCCGGCGGCGGTGTCACCGGTGCGCTGCGCGAGGCATGGTCTTGCGCAAAACCGGTGAGATCGCCGAACTAACTGGCTTTTAGCATCACATTGGGCGTACTTTTTGCATGGTTCTTGGCGCGGTTTTTCATCGCGCAAACCTGCTAGAATGCGCGCACTTTTTGTCGAATACTTCCCTGGAGGGTTAAATGGACAACATCGAACAACGCGTCAAGAAGATCGTCGCCGAGCAACTGGGCGTGGCCGAGGCTGACATCAAGAACGAATCGTCGTTCGTCAACGATCTCGGCGCGGACTCGCTCGACACGGTTGAGCTGGTGATGGCGTTGGAAGATGAGTTCGGTATGGAAATCCCGGACGAAGAAGCTGAGAAGATCACCACGGTGCAACAAGCCATCGACTACGCTCGCGCCAACGTCAAGGCGTAAGCGTCGTTTTCTCTTGGCATCGCGGGCCACAGAAGTGGCGCTTCCCGGCTTGGCCGGGTGGCGCGCTTTCTGTGGCCTTTGTCGCTGATACAGAGTCGCAGGAAAGTATAGTGAGCCGTCGTCGCGTAGTCGTTACCGGCCTGGGGCTGGTCTCTCCGGTAGGAAACTCGGTCGCCGAAGGGTGGGCCAATCTGGTCGCTGGCAAGTCCGGCATCGCCACCGTCACCAAATTTGATCCTTCCAACCTGGCTGTGCACTTCGCTGGCGAAGTGAAGGGCTTCAACGTCGAGGATTACCTCTCGGCCAAGGACGCCCGCCAGATGGATACCTTCATCCATTACGGCATTGCCGCCGGCGTGCAGGCGCTCAAGGACAGCGGTCTGGAAGTGACCGAGGCCAACGCCGACCGTGCCGGCGTGCTGGTCGGTTCGGGCATTGGTGGCCTGCCGATGATCGAGGACACCCATTCCACGTACGTCGAGCGCGGTCCGCGCCGGATCTCGCCGTTCTTCGTGCCGGGCTCGATCATCAACATGATCTCGGGACACCTGAGCATCATGCATGGTCTGAAGGGACCGAACCTGGCGGCGGTCACCGCTTGCACCACCGGGCTGCACAGCATCGGGCTGGCGGCTCGCCTGATCCAGGCGGGCGACGCCGACGTGATGCTGGCCGGAGGCGCCGAGTCAACGGTTTCGCCGCTCGGTATCGGCGGTTTTGCTGCCGCGCGCGCGCTGTCGACCCGCAACGACGATCCGGCCACCGCCTCCCGTCCGTGGGACAAGGACCGTGACGGTTTTGTGCTGGGCGAGGGTGCCGGCGTGATGGTGCTTGAAGAGTACGAATTCGCCAAGGCGCGCGGCGCCAGGATCTACGCGGAGCTCACGGGCTTCGGCATGAGCGGCGACGCCTTTCACATGACTGCGCCCAATATGGACGGTCCGCGCCGTTGCATGCTCAACGCGCTGCGCGATGCCGGCGTCAACACCGATCAGGTGCAATACTTGAACGCGCACGGGACGTCCACCCCGCTGGGCGACAAGAACGAATCCGATGCCATCAAAGCGGCTTTCGGCGAGCATGCCCACAAGGTCGTCGTGAACTCCACCAAGTCCATGACCGGCCACTTGCTGGGCGGGGCAGGCGGCCTGGAGTCGGTGTTCACGGTGCTGGCGCTTCACCATCAGGTGTCGCCGCCGACCATCAACATCTTCAACCAGGATCCCGAGTGCGATCTCGATTATTGCGCCAACACGGCACGTGATATGAAGATCGACGTAGCCGTGAAGAACAATTTCGGCTTTGGCGGGACCAACGGCACGTTGGTGTTCCGTCGCCTGTGATGCGACGTGAGGCGCGGCCTGGTGTCGCGCCGTCGCTTCCCGTTGCGGCAGCCGTCTTTTCCGTGCAGCGCTTCGTGTTTTCACGGCAGTACCGGCGGATGTGTCTGGTGGCACGTGTTCTCATGGGGGCTGCGGTTTTGTCCGCAGTGTTTTGGGCCGCTGCAGCATGGGGCGGCTCGTTGCCGTCCTGGGCCTGGGTTGCGATCAGTGCGCTGGCGGTGACCGCGTTGTTTCCGCTGGTTTTCGCACATTCGGCACGATCAGTGGAACTGATGTGGCGAACGCATCTCAAAGACAATGGCGAGCCGGTCTCCGGGTCCTGGCGAACGGGACTGGCGACGGTTGGTGCCGTTCGAAACGTTCCCCTGCTATGGTGGTGGGCACCCAGCGAACGGGTGCTGGTCCTGGGCGTTGCCCAGCGGTGGTGGTGTCCGCGGATCTTCGTGCTGGCGCCACCGTGGTTCGCCACCGAATCGCTGCGTCGGGTGCGCAGGCTGCTGCGGTTTGGGCCGCCCGTGTCGGGTGGCCGAGCATCCGGTGTGTCGTAGGTAAAATACAACGTTTTCAAGTCATAAAAATTCAGGGCGATACACTGCAGGTGAAGAATCCGTGAGTGAACGCGAAGCCGACCAGATCCTTGTCGAACGCGTCCAGCAGGGTGACAAGCGGGCGTTTGAACTGCTGGTGGTCAAGTACCACCGCAAGATCATCCGTCTGATCTCACGCCTGATCCGCGATGCTGCGGAGGTGGAGGATGTGGCACAGGATGCCTTCATCAAGGCGTACCGTGCGCTGCCCCAGTTCCGGGGCGAATCTGCGTTTTATACGTGGCTGTACCGTATCGCTGTCAATACCGCCAAGAATTACTTGGCGACGCAGGGCCGGCGCCCCGAGTCGTCCACCGATATCGACACCGAAGAGGCTGAAACTTTTGCCGACGGTGAACAACTAAGGGATATCAATACGCCGGACTCGATGCTGCACACCAAGCAGGTTGCCGAAACGGTCAATCGCGCGATGGAGGCATTGCCCGAGGAATTGCGTACGGCAATTACGCTCCGGGAGATCGAGGGTCTGAGCTATGAGGAAATCGCCGAAGCGATGGAATGCCCGATCGGGACGGTCCGTTCGCGGATCTTTCGGGCTCGCGAGGCGATTGCCGAGAAATTGCGCCCCTTGCTGGGAACGGCGGAGGGCAAACGGTGGTAGCCAGCCGATATGAAAAACCGGACAGCCCGCATCCAGGCTGCAAACGGTGAATATCTCGGGAAGTCTTCTCTCGGATCGTTGATTGAACGTTGGAGTTTTGGGGTCGGGAAATGGGTCAGGCTCAAATACAGGCAGCAGACGCGGGGTTCGCTGAACGGATTTCCGCTTTGATGGACGGTGAGGTGGCGGCGCACGAAGCGGCCGCAGCCGTGGAACTCGCCAAGGATGGCGAAGGCGCGGCACACTGGCGCGAATATCAACTGATCGGCGACGTGCTCCGGTCGGAGGATCTGCTGGGTGCGCACTCTACCGAAGATTTCCTCGGCCGCTTCTCGGCCAAGCTCGATGCGGAACCGCACCTGCTGGTGCCGGCCGTGGCGCAGCGCGCGCAGGCGGAAGAGAGGCACCGCTTCCTGGTTCGACCGTCGTGGGTCCGCCGGGTCGTGCCTTCGACCGCGGTGGCAGCGGCGGTGGCGGCCGTTAGCTGGGTCGTCGTGCCGCAATTGCGTGGTCCGGTCGGCAGTGGCGACGCATCGCCCGCACTGGTCGCCAAGGCGCAACAAGGCACCGGCACCCAGGCCGTGACGGTGGCTTCCACCGAGAATACCCCCATGATCCGGGATGCGCGCCTGGATGAATACCTGAGCGCGCATCGTCAATCGGCAACCAATGGCGTGGTGGTACCGTATCTGCGCGCGGTGGCCAACGGCGCGGCGAGCACCCAGGACTCCAATCAGGAATAATGCGGGAATCCATGTCGAAGGTGTGGCACCCCGTTGCAAGGGCAGGCGCCCGCAAACTCCAGGCCGTCCGTCGGTCCGTCTTTCTTCTTCTGTGTGTCTCGGCGCTGTCGGTTGCAGCCCAGTCGCTGCAACCCGAGCCGATGCCGCGCAAGGAAGCTGCCTCGTGGCTGGCGAAGATCCATCGAGCCGCGCTCAAGCAGAACTATGTCGGCACGCTGACGTATCAGCGCGGTTCCGGCATGCATTCAACGCGCATCCAGCATTACACTGATCTCTTCAACAACGAATATGAGCGCGTCGAGGCGCTCGATGGCAAGCAGCGCGAGATGCTGCGCCAGAACGATGTCGTGCGGAACCTGATCTACGAGGTCAAGCTGGTCGTGACCGAGAAGCAGGAGAACAAGGACAGCTTCCCGGCACTGCTGGCGACGACCAATGGTGACGTGCTGGACCAGTACGATATGCGCCATCTGCCCGCCGAGCGCGTGGCCGGCATGGACTGCGAGGTGTTTCAACTGGATCCGAAGGACGGCTTCCGCTATGCCTACCGGATCTGGGCGGAGCGCAATTCGGGCCTGCTGATGCGCGCACAGACCATGGGTGAGGACGGCAAGGTGCTGGAACAGGTGGCGTTCTCGCAGGTCGAAGTGGGCGTGCCGTCGGAGAAGCAGCGGATCCTGGCGGCGCTGAAGAGCGTGGCGGGTTGGAACCAGTACGAAATTGTTTCGCAGCCGACCAATCTTGCGGAGCAGGGCTGGGTCATCTCCAGTCCCATCAAGGGCTTCCAGAAAATTCGCGAAGTGCGCAGGCCGCTGGGCGATATCGCGCCGGCGGGCAAATCGTCGTCGGGATTCGAAGTGCAGCAGGTTGTTTTCAGCGACGGTCTGGCAGGGCTGTCGCTGTTTATCGAGCCGATCTCGGAAAAACGGGTACGGCGCGAGGGTTTCATCTCGCAGGGCGCGACGCACGTGATGGTGCGACGCATTGCCGACTTCTGGCTGACGGTGGTGGGCGAGGTCCCCTTTGCTACCATCAAGCAGTTCGGGGCGGCTGTCGACTACAAGCCGGTGTCCGCCAACGCGGTCAGCCGGCCGGCCAGCGCGCCTTAATTTTCCTCTCTCTGGGTTGATGCGGCGCCACCGGCGCCGCGGCCACTGTGCCGATCGCGCTCAGTCCATCATTGATTTCACTGTTTCGGGGAGCTCGCATGCATACCGCTCGAACCGTCCACGCCTTGCGTCTGCTGTGCGTTGCCGCCATCGTCGCTGCCGGCAGCGCGCTGACGCCGGCATACGCGCAGAACGCCACCGGCAGCGTGGCGACGGGCACTTATGGCCTGCCCGATTTTGCCGATCTGGTCGAGAAGGTCAGTCCGGCGGTGGTCAATATCCGCACGACAGAGAAAGTGCGGATGCAGAACAGCCCGAGCGAAGACGACATGGCGGAGTTTTTCCGCCGGTTCTTCGGTGTGCCGATGCCGGGCACGCCAGGGCAGGGGCAGGGCCAGAAGCGTCGCAACGCACCGCCGCAGACCGAGGAAGAGCAAAGCCGCGGTGTCGGCTCCGGCTTCATCCTGTCGGGCGACGGCTATGTGCTGACCAACGCCCACGTGGTCGAAGGGGCGGAGACCATCTACGTGACGCTGACCGACAAGCGCGAATTCAAGGCCAAGCTGATCGGCTCCGACAAGCGCACCGACGTGGCGCTGGTCAAGGTGGAGGCGACCGGCCTGCCAAGCCTGAAGCTGGGCGACTCGGACAAGGTGCGCGTGGGCGAGTGGGTGCTGGCGATCGGCTCGCCGTTCGGGCTGGACAACACGGTCACCGCCGGCATCGTGTCGGCCAAGGGGCGCGACACCGGTGACTATCTGCCGTTCATCCAGTCCGACGTGGCCGTCAACCCCGGCAACTCGGGGGGGCCGCTGATCAACCTGCGAGGCGAGGTGATCGGCATCAACAACCAGATTTTCAGCCAGAGCGGCGGCTACATGGGCATCTCGTTTGCGATCCCGATCGACGAGGCGATGCGCGTGGCCGAGCAGCTCAAGGCGCAGGGCCGGGTGACACGTGGTCGCATCGGCGTGGCTATCGACAATGTGCCGAAGGACGCAGCGGAATCGCTGGGCCTGGGCCGTTCGCGCGGCGCCTATGTGGGCAATGTCGAAGCGGGTGGTCCGGCCGACAAGGCAGGCATCGAGGCCGGCGACATCGTCCTGAAGTTCAATGGACGCGACGTCGAGAAGGCCGGCGACCTGCAGCGCCAGGTGGGCGAGACCAAGCCTGGCTCGCGTGCCACCGTGCAGGTGTGGCGCAAGGGCGCGACGCGCGATCTGACCGTGACGGTGGCTGAACTGCAGCCCGATACCAAGGTGGCGCAGCGCGGCAAGGGTGGCCAGTCCGACAACGGCCAGCCGGGCTCGGCCAAGCAGAATGCACTGGGGCTGGTGGTGGCGGATCTGTCGGAAGGCGCGCTGCGCGAGTTCAGGACCAAGACGGGTGTCGAGGTGCAGGTGGCGGATGGTCCCGCAGCGCGCGCCGGCATCCGGCCGGGGGACGTGATCCTGCGTGTGGGCGATACCGACATCACCGGCGCCAAGCAATTCAACGATGTGGTCGGCCGGCTGGACAAGAGCCGCATGGTGGCGGTGTTCGTCCGCCGCGGCGACGCCACCCAGGTGGTGACGATGCGGCCGAGCACGGCACGGGCCGGTGGCGGTCAGCCGTGATTCAGTTGACGCTCTACGGGCGCGTCTACTGCCATCTGTGCGACGACATGAAGGTCGCGTTGGAACCGTTCCGGCGCGACTTTTCTTTTGTGCTGCACGAGGTGGATGTCGACAGCGATCCTGTGCTGGAGGGCCGATTCGGCGAACGGGTACCGGTGCTGTTGACCGGCACGCCGCAGACGCCGCCCGAGGCGGCGCGCGAGTTGTGCCACTACTTTCTGGATGCGCCGGCAGTGCAGGCGTGGCTGGCAGCGCAGACCGCATCCGATTAACGCGGACGCGCCGCAAAAAGAGGCGCGGGAGACCCCCTGAAATCCGGTAAAATCGCCTGTTAGCGCCGATTTGCGCATTGCAGCATCGGCTTGGAATCCAACATCTCCCGCTGGCGCCGAAAGGGGTGCCGGCCGCGCCGGACCCGCCTTCGCGCGCTTGGCAGACGCGCCCGGAATGGGCGCTTTTCGACGCTTTCGATGGACAATATCCGCAATTTTTCGATCATCGCTCACATCGATCACGGCAAATCGACGCTGGCTGATCGCATCATCCAGTTGTGCGGCGGCCTTTCCGACCGCGAGATGGAAGCCCAGGTGCTGGACTCGATGGACATCGAGAAGGAGCGCGGCATCACCATCAAGGCGCAGACTGCCGCGCTTTCCTACAAAGCTCGCGACGGCAAGGTCTACAACCTCAACCTGATCGACACGCCGGGGCACGTCGACTTCAGCTATGAAGTCAGCCGCTCGCTGTCCGCATGCGAGGGCGCGCTGCTGGTGGTGGATGCTTCGCAGGGCGTGGAAGCGCAGACGGTCGCCAACTGTTATACCGCCATCGAGCTGGGTGTCGAGGTGGTGCCGGTGCTCAACAAGATCGACCTGCCGGCGGCCGACCCGGACAACGCCATCCAGGAAATCGAGGACGTGATCGGCATCGACGCGCACGATGCGACGCGCTGTTCGGCCAAGACTGGCGTGGGCGTGCCCGATGTGCTGGAAGCGCTGATCGCCAAGGTGCCGGCGCCCAAGGGCAATCCCGATGCGCCGCTGCAGGCGCTGATCATCGACTCGTGGTTCGACAACTACGTCGGCGTGGTGATGCTGGTGCGCGTGGTCAACGGCACGCTGCGCGCCAAGGACAAGGTGCTGCTGATGGCCACGGGCGCGCAGCATCTGGTGGAGCAGGTGGGTGTGTTCTCGCCGAAGTCGGTGCCGCGTGAATCGCTGTCGGCGGGGCAGGTGGGCTTCGTCATTGCCGGCATCAAGGAGTTGAAGGCCGCCAAGGTGGGCGACACCATCACCCACGTGGCGCCGCGCAAGGCCGAGGCGCCGCTGCCCGGCTTCAAGGAAGTCAAGCCGCAGGTGTTCGCGGGCCTGTATCCGGTTGAGGCCAACCAGTACGAGGCGCTGCGCGAGTCGCTGGAGAAGCTGCAGCTGAACGACGCGTCGCTGCAGTTCGAGCCGGAAGTGTCGCAGGCGCTGGGCTTCGGCTTCCGCTGCGGTTTCCTGGGCCTGCTGCACATGGAGATCGTGCAGGAGCGCCTGGAGCGCGAGTTCGATATGGACCTGATCACGACCGCGCCGACGGTGGTCTACCAGGTCGAGCAGCGCGACGGCACCAAGGTGCAGGTGGAAAACCCCGCCAAGATGCCGGACCCGAGCAAGATCGAGTCGATCCTCGAGCCGATCGTCACGGTCAACCTGTACATGCCGCAGGAATACGTGGGCGCCGTGATCACGCTGTGCGAACAGAAGCGCGGCTCGCAGATCAACATGAGCTACCACGGCCGCCAGGTCCAGCTCACGTACGAGATCCCGATGGGCGAGATCGTGCTGGACTTCTTCGATCGGCTGAAGTCCGTCTCGCGCGGCTACGCGTCGATGGACTACGAGTTCAAGGAATACCGCCCGTCCGACGTGGTCAAGGTCGACATGCTGATCAACGGCGACAAGGTGGACGCGCTGTCGATCATCGTCCACCGTTCCAACAGTGCGTACCGCGGCCGCGAAGTGGCCGCCAAGATGCGCGAGATCATTCCGCGCCAGATGTACGACGTGGCTATCCAGGCCGCCATCGGCAGCAACGTGATCGCGCGCGAGAACGTCAAGGCGCTGCGCAAGAACGTGCTGGCCAAGTGCTACGGCGGCGATATCTCGCGCAAGAAGAAGCTCCTCGAGAAGCAGAAGGAGGGCAAGAAGCGCATGAAGCAGGTGGGCACCGTTGAAATTCCGCAGGAGGCTTTCCTGGCCATCCTGCGCGTCGAAGAAAAATAACCTGGACGAATCGCGCAACCGCGTCTCTCATTCATGAACTTCGCCCTGATTCTTTTCATTCTCGTCGTCTTCACCGGTGTGGCGTGGGTGGCCGACAAACTGCTGTTCCAGCGTCAACGCCAGGCCGCCGCAACGGCCGCGCTGGCCGAGTTCGATGCCCGCGCCCAGGCGCAGGTGGAGTACGGTGCCGTGGCCGACGTCGGCGCGGCGCGTGCGCAGTTGGCCGAAGAGAAGCTGCGCATGCCCTGGTGGCTGGAGTATACGGCCAGCTTCTTCCCGGTGATCGCCGCGGTGTTCCTGTTGCGCTCGTTCGTGGTCGAGCCGTTCAAGATCCCGTCGGGCTCGATGATCCCGACGCTGCAGATCGGGGATTTCATCCTGGTCAACAAGTACACCTACGGTGTGCGCCTGCCGATCGTCAACAAGAAGATCGTCGAGTTGAATCAGCCGCAGCGCGGCGACGTGATGGTCTTCCGCTACCCGAAAGACGAGTCGATGGACTACATCAAGCGCGTGATCGGCGTGCCGGGCGATGTGGTGAAGTACGACAACAAGCGCCTGACGGTCAACGGCCATCCGGCCACCTATGCGCCCCAGCAGGATTATCTCGACGGCGAGCGCCTGACGTATTCCAAGCAGTACCAGGAAACGTTCGACCGCGTCACGCACAACATCCTCAACGATGCCGACCGACCGGCCTATGTGTCCGGTCCGGACGATTTTCCGTTCCGCGAAAACTGCACTTACAATCAGACCGGTTTTACCTGCAAGGTGCCCGCAGGCCACTATTTCATGATGGGCGATAATCGCGACAACAGCGCGGATTCCCGTTACTGGGGCTTCGTGCCGGACAAAAACATCGTCGGGAAAGCGTTCTTCATCTGGATGAACCTGGGCGACTGGAAGCGGATCGGCAGTTTCCATTGAGCTTGCCAAGGTTATCGGGCAGTCTCTTTTTCTAATTTCGGCAATTGCACAACGGGGGAAATGCAATGCGGATGCATCGGGCCGGTCTGACGCGCCAAGCGCGCGGTATCACCATGTTCGGGATTTTGGTCGGCATTGTCGTGATCATCACGGCAGTGTTGCCGGCAATCCGGGCCATTCCGAGCCTGATGGAGTACCAGGCGATCCATCACGCCATCAAGATCGCCCGCGAAAAAGCGGCGACGCGCGAGGACGTGGCGATCGCGTTCGACAAGCAGGCGGCGATCGACGACATCCAGGCGATCAAGGGCCGTGACCTGGATGTGATCGAATCCGGCGGCTCGGTGCAGATGGTACGTTTCTCCTACAAGTGCGAAGTGCCGCTGTACGGCCCGCTTGCCTTGCTGATCACCTATACGGGGTCGCAGCGTTGACATGAGTCTGGATGCATTGCAGCAACGCCTTGGTTATCGCTTCAGCAAACAGGAGTTGCTGCAGCAGGCGCTCACGCATCGCAGCCACAGTGCGACGCACAACGAGCGCCTGGAGTTTCTTGGCGATTCGATCCTGAATTGCGCCGTCGCGGACATGCTCTACGGCATGTTCGGCAAGCTGGATGAGGGTGATCTGTCGCGCGTGCGGGCCAATCTGGTCAAGCAGCAGGCGTTGTACGAGATCGCGCAGATGCTGCAGCTGCCGGATGCACTGCGGCTGGGCGAGGGCGAGTTGAAGAGCGGCGGGTTCCGCAGGCCGTCGATCCTGGCCGATGCGCTGGAGGCGATCTTCGGCGCGGTGTTCCTCGATGGCGGCTTCGATGCGGCCCGCACCCTGATCCGCAAGCTGTATATCCCGATCCTGGAGCAGGTCGATCCGCGCACGCTGGGCAAGGATGCCAAGACGCTGCTGCAGGAGTATCTCCAGGGTCACAAGATCGCGTTGCCGCAATACGCAGTGGTGGCCACGCATGGCGCGGCGCATAATCAGCAATTCGAGGTCGAGTGCACGATCCCGAAGCTGGAGATCCGTGTCTCCGGCAGCGGGGCATCGCGGCGCGCGGCCGAGCAGTCCGCGGCCAAGCTGGCCCTGGAAGAAGCGCACCGCCTGGTGCCGCAGCTCGTCAAGCGCAGCCGCGCGGAGCGCACCGGCAAGACGCGCAAGCAGGCCACACCACCCGATCCGCAGTTGTCTCTCAGGTTGAAGGAATGACCGACACCCCATTGCAGCCTCCGCAGCCGCCGCAAACACCCGCCGGCGTGCCGGAGGGCTTCCGCTGCGGCATGGTCGCCATCGTCGGGCGGCCGAATGTCGGCAAGTCCACGCTGATGAATGCCCTGGTGGGCCAGAAGGTCAGCATCACGTCGCGCAAGGCGCAGACCACGCGCCACCGCATCACCGGCATCCAGACCACCGATGATGCGCAGTTCGTCTTCGTCGATACGCCGGGCTTCCAGACGCGGCATGCCACCGCGCTCAACCGCTCGCTGAACCGCGCCGTCACGTCGACCCTGACGTCGGTCGATGCGGTGCTGTTCGTGGTCGAGGCCGGACGCTACGGCCCGGACGATGCGAAGGTGCTGTCGCTGCTGCCGCGCGAGACGCCCGTGATCCTGATCGTCAACAAGGTCGACCGGCTCGACGCCTACACGCGTGCCGAGATGGTGGCCGTGTTCCTGCAGGACATGGCGCAGGTGTTTCCGTTCAAGGAAATCGTGCCGATGTCGGCCAAGAACCGCGACGATATCCTGCGCCTGCTCGGCATCGTCCGTCCGTACCTGCCCGAGGGCGAGCCGATGTACGACCCGGAGGCGCTGACAGACCGCAGCGAGCGTTTCCTGGCCGCCGAGATCGTCCGCGAGAAGGTGTTCCGCTGGACGGGCGACGAGTTGCCGTATTCCAGTACCGTCGTGGTCGACAAGTTCGAGACCGAGGGCCGCCTGCGGCGCGTGTTCGTCACCATCCTGGTGGACCGCGACGCGCACAAGGCGATGATCATTGGGGCCAAGGGCGCCAAGCTCAAGCAGATCTCCACCGAAGCCCGCATGGACATGGAAAAGCTGTTCGACGGCAAGGTCTACCTGGAGGTCTGGGTCAAGGTCAAAAGCGGCTGGGCCGACAACGAGGCCGGTCTGCGCGCCTACGGCTACGAGTAGCCTTCGCCACACACACGCCAGATGGCGGGACGATCCGATCCGATTCCGGACGAGGCCGCGGAATGGCTGGCCGAGGAGGGCATTGCCGGTGCCGCGCCGCGCAAGGGCTTTCCCGCCGCGCGCGCAGAGCACCGCGTCGCGCAACAGCCGGCGTTCGTGCTGCACAGCTACCCTTACCGCGAGACCAGCCTCATCATCGACGTCTTCACGCGCGATCACGGCCGCGTCGCGCTGGTGGCCAAGGGCGCCAAGCGGCCGCATTCGGCCTTGCGCGCCGTGCTGCAGACGTTCCAGCCGCTATCGCTGTCGTGGAGCGGACGCGGTGAGGTGAAGACCCTGACGCGTGCCGAGTGGGTCGGCGGCATGCTGCCGCTGGGCGGCGAGGGGCTGCTGTCGGGCTTCTACCTGAACGAGCTGCTGGTCAAGTTCGTCGCCCGCGAGGATGGGCACCCGGTGCTGTTCTCGCACTACGTGGACACACTCAACAAGCTTGCCCACGGCGAGCCCGTTGCCTTCACGCTGCGTGCCTTCGAGCGTGTGCTGCTGCGCGAGACCGGCTTTGCCGCCCGGCTCGACCGCTGCATCGACGGCGAGCCCGTGCAGCCCGACAGCGACTACGTCTATCACCCGGAGCGTGGCATCCGGCGCGTGCAGCCGAGCGATCCGTCCTCCTGGCCGGTGCTGCGCGGACAGACGCTGCTCGACATGGAGCGCGACGACTATTCCCGACCGGTCACTGCCACGCAAAGCCGCAGCCTGATGCGGTTCCTGCTGCATTATCATTTGCACGGCACGCCGCTTTCGACGCGCCAGATCCTGATCGACTTGCAGAAACTATGATCTTTCATGCCTCGCCGGGGGTCATCGACCTTGGGGTCAATATCGACCACGTCGCCACGCTGCGCAACGCGCGCGGCACCGCTTACCCAGACCCGATCGCCGCGGCGCTGCTGGCCGAGGAGGCCGGCGCGGACCTCATCACGCTGCACCTGCGTGAAGACCGGCGCCACATCAAGGATGCCGACGTGCGCGCGCTGCGGCCGCAACTGCGCACGCGGATGAATCTGGAGTGCGCTGTCACGCAGGAGATGCTCGACATCGCGTGCGATATCGGTCCGCAGGATGTCTGCCTGGTGCCGGAGCGGCGGCAGGAAGTGACCACCGAGGGCGGCCTGGACGTGGTGGGCGGTTTCGCCAAGGTGCAGGCGGCGTGCCGGCAGCTGGCGGGGGCGGGCATCCGCGTGTCGTTGTTCATCGATCCGGACCCGGCGCAGATCGAGGCTGCCGCCGCGATCGGGGCGCCGGTCATCGAACTGCACACCGGCCGCTATGCCGAGGCCACCGACAATGCCGACGTGAAGGCCGAGCTCGTGCGCATCGAGCGCGCGGTGGAGGAAGGTATCCGCTGGGGGCTGCGCGTCAATGCCGGGCATGGCCTGCATTACACCAACGTGCAGCCGATCGCCGCGATGGCGGGCATCCATGAACTCAACATCGGCCATGCCATCGTCGCGCATGCCGTGTTTGCCGGCTGGCAGAACGCGGTGCGCGAGATGAAGGCCATCATGGTGGCGGCACGCCTGTCGGCGACGACCCCCGCCGCTGCCCATCCGGGTGTGCCGGCATGAACGAACGGCCTGCCGTTCCCTCGGTGTCCGGCGCCATTTATGGCATCGGTACCGACATCATCCAGATCGAGCGTGTCGAGGGCGTGATGCAGCGGACCGAGGGCCGCTTCGCCGAGAAGGTGCTCGGCCCCGATGAGCTGCGCATCTATCACGCCCGCAAGGCGCGCTCGGAACGGCGCGGCCTGGCGTTTCTCGCTACGCGCTTTGCCGCCAAGGAGGCGGTCTCCAAGGCCATCGGCCTCGGCATGCATTGGCCGATGACGTGGCGCGCCGTCCAGACCCTCAACCTGCCTTCCGGCCAGCCGGTGGTGCGATACGGCGGCGAACTGGCCGACTGGATCGCGCAGCGCGGCCTCCATATCCAGATCAGCGTGACGGACGAGCGCGACTACGCGGTCGCCTTTGCCGTTGCCGAGTTGCTATCCAAGCCATCCGCATGAATTCCATCACCAAGCAGCAGAAGCGCCCCGGCCCGATCGTCCTCGATGTGGCCGGGCTTGAGCTGGCTCCCGACGATGTCCGCCGCATCGTGCATCCGCTGACCGGCGGCGTGATCCTGTTTGCGCGCAACTTCGAGTCGCGCGCGCAACTGGCGGCGCTGACCGCGGCGATCCGCGCTGTGCGCGATGACGTGCTGATCTGCATCGATCACGAAGGTGGCCGCGTGCAGCGGGCCAGGCGCGATGGCTTCACGCACCTGCCGGCGATGGCCGCATTGGGCCAACTGTGGGAGCGCGACGTCCTGGCGGCCACCCGCGCGGCCACCGCATGCGGCTACGTGCTGGCGGCGGAATTGCGCGCCTGTGATATCGACCTGAGCTTCACGCCGGTGCTCGACCTGGATTATGGTACCAGCAGCGTGATCGGCGACCGCGCCTTCCATCGGGACCCGCGCGTGGTGACGATGCTCGCCAACCACCTGACACTGGGCCTGCGCCTGGCCGGCATGGCCAACTGCGGCAAGCATTTCCCCGGCCATGGCTGGGTCCAGGCCGATTCGCACGTCGCCGTGCCGGTCGATGAGCGGCCGCTGCAGGCGATCCTCGACGAGGACGCCCAGCCTTACGGGTGGATGGGCATCGGCCTGCAATCGGTGATGCCGGCGCACGTCATCTACCCGGCGGTCGATCCGAACCCGGCGGGTTTCTCGCGCTTCTGGCTGCAGGACATCCTGCGCACGCACTACAACTTCGATGGCGTGATCTTCAGCGACGATCTGAGCATGGAAGGTGCCAGCGTTGCGGGCTCGGTGGTCGATGGCGCGCGTGCGGCGCTGGCGGCCGGCTGCGACATGGTGCTGATCTGCAATGCGCCGGACAAGGCCGACCGGCTGCTGGGCGAACTGGATGTGCAGATCGGCAAGGCATCGCAGCGGCGCATCCGCCGGCTGTTCGGCGGCAGGGCGGCCAAGGACTGGTCGAAGCTGCAGCAGCAGTCGGCCTACCGGCAGGCGCTGCGGACACTGCGCGAGGCGCAGTTGATCGCCTGAGGTGGTGCGAACGTGAGGCGGGCCCAGTGCCCGCTTCGTTTCTCGCAGGCAACAAAAAAGGCAGCGCAGGGCTGCCTTTCTTGTTTGTGCGGCGCCAGCTTACTTGGCGCGGCTGCGGTACTCGTCCGTACGCGTGTCGATTTCGATCTTGTCACCGGTGTTGCAGAACAGCGGCACTTGGATCACGAAATCTGCGTTGTCGTTGATCTGGGCAGCCTTCAGGACCTTGCCCGACGACGTGTCGCCCTTGACGGCCGGTTCCGTATAGATGATTTCACGGACCACCGTGGTCGGCAGTTCCACCGAGATGGCGTTCTCGTTGTAGAAGGTCACTTCCACCTTCATGCCGTCTTGCAGATAGTTCAACGCGCTGCCCATGGCGGCGGGCTCAACGTTGTACTGCTCGTAGCTGACCGGGTCCATGAACACGTACATCGTGCCGTCGAAGTAGGAGTAATCGGCCTCCTTCTTGTCGAGGATGACCTGATCCAGCTTGTCGTCGGCGCTGAACACCCATTCACCGCCTGCGCCCGTCAGCAGGTTCTTGTACTTCATCTTGACGACGGCGCCCGAACGGCCGGAGCGGCTGTACTCGGTCTTGAGCACAACCATCGCCTCGTCCTTCCACATAAACACGTTGCCTGCGCGGAGTTCTTGCGCGATTTTCAAAGCCATTTCACATTTCCTGAGAGTAAGAGGGTTCGATGCGCGCCAAGCAACGAAGCACCGCGCGATACCCTCGTGTCGCGCGAACCAGGTCAGGGCCGGGGCCGCATATAGATCAGCATGCTATTTTACCTGTTTTTCGCAAAACGCTACTAGATTAGCGGTGAGATCGCCGAGTTGCATCAAGCTTTGCTCCCACGTGGCGGCCCGTGCGCGCAGGCGGGGTGTGGCGGCCATCAAGTCGGCCCAGTTGAGTGATGCTGGCGCGCCATTCCAGGCGTGCCAGAACGCGACGAGTGCGTCGGCGTCGGCTTGGGGCAGGGCGGCCGTATAGCGCGCCAGAAAGGCGTCCAGCTTGGTAAGGTGCACGTCGTCGCTTTGCGGGTAGATGTGCCAGACAAAAGGCTGCAGCGCCCACTGGGCGCGCACGAAGGAATCTTCGCCGCGCACGAAATTGATGTCGCACGCCCACAGGAGTGGGTCGTAGTGCTCCTGGGGGACAAATGGCACCACTGCGACGGTCAGTTGGCCGCGCGTCCAGCGGGCGCCTGTTTTGGCGGCGCCGGCCGCTTTGGGGTCATCATCTAGCAGCCTGGCGATCTGCGTGGCCGCCAGGCCCTCGGGCACCAGGCAGATCACCGGCTGGGCCGCGGCTTCCCATTGGGCGACCAGCGTCGGCAGCGCCGGGTTGGCATACGCGAACAGGCTCACGCGTAGTGCGTCGGGGTGCGCGCGCATCAGGTCATCCACGCCGAGGCGGTGCCACAGTGTCTGGCGGGCCGCTGGGCTGGCGTTGAACGTCTCGCGCTGCGTGCCAAGGTGCGATTCGCGGAGTACGCCGCCGGTGTTGCGCGCAAAGCCCGGAAAGAAGAAGTACTTGATCAGCGGCAGGCGCGGATGCGGCGATTGCATCGCGTGGTACTCGGCGACCCAGTTTTCTGCGCTCAGATACTCCAGGTTGATCCAGACCGGCGTCGTGCCTTGGGATGCCTGCTCGGCCATGTGCGTGAGCATCGGTTCCGGGGCTGCGCAGGCGAAGGCCTCGACCACCACGTCATGCGGCGCGGGGTGCGCATCGGCGGCCAGCAGTGCGCCTACCTGCGCATCGTCGCCCCAGTGGCGGATGTCGACGCCGGACACGCGTTGCGCGTCGGCCGACACGTCGACGGTGGGGCAGAGCTTCTCGAACGCGCGCAGGTCGTCCACCCACAGCCGCACCGTATGGCCGTGCTCTTGCACCAGCTGCCGGGCCAGGCGCCAGCACACGCCGATGTCACCGTAGTTGTCGACGACGCGGCAGAAGAGGTCCCAGGACGAGAGGGTGCGCATGCGTGGGCGGGAGAGGCAAACGGGGCGACATTGTAGTCCGCCGCTTGCTCTACACTGGCAGCTTCTGAGAGCGCGAACGCCATGTCGTCCGACCCCACGTCACCCGATTCCCCGGAAGTTCCTGCGGTCCCTGAAGCCCCTGGTACACCGCCCGCACCCGCCGTCGACCCGAGCGAGGCGGCCTTCGATGCCAAGGCCCACATCGCCCGCCTGCCCAATCTGCCGGGCGTCTACCGCTACTTCGATGCGCAGGGCAGCGTGCTCTATGTCGGGAAGGCGCGCGACCTGAAGAAGCGCGTCTCGAGCTATTTCACCAAGACGCTGCTGTCGCCGCGCATCGCGATGATGGTGGCGAAGATCGCGCGCATCGAGACCACCGTGGTGCGCAGCGAGGCCGAGGCGCTGCTGCTGGAGAACAACCTGATCAAGGCGCTGGCGCCGCGCTACAACATCCTGTTCCGCGACGACAAGTCGTATCCGTACCTGAAGCTCTCGCAGCATGCGTATCCGCGCATGGCGTATTACCGCGGCGCGACCGATCGCAGGCACCAGTACTTCGGCCCGTTCCCGAGCGCGCATGCGGTGCGCGAGAGCATGCAGATCCTGCAGAAGGTGTTCCAACTACGTACGTGCGAGGACACGGTGTTCAACAACCGCACGCGGCCGTGCCTGCTGCACCAGATTCACCGCTGCACTGCTCCGTGCGTGCAGGCGATCAGCCCGGAGGACTACGCCCGCGATGTGGCCAACGCCGCTGGTTTCCTGCTGGGTCGGCAGGACGAGGTCATGCAGACCCTGCAGGACAAGATGCAGCGGCACGCCGTGGCGCTGGAGTTCGAGCAGGCCGCGGCCGTGCGCGACCAGATCGGGGCGCTGTCGACGGTGCTCACGCGGCAGTCGGTGGAAGAGGTCGGCCAGGCCAGCGATATCGACATCCTCGCCGTGGCGATCGAGGGTGGCCATGCTTGCGTGAACCTGGCGATGGTGCGCGGCGGCCGGCACCTCGGCGACAAGGCGTACTTTCCGACCCACGTGGAGGACGGGGCCGCCATCGTCGGCGTGGACGTCGAGGCCGATGTGCCGGAGGGCGCCGAGATGCGACCCGAGCCGGAGCGCGATCCCGCGCGCATGGCCCGCGACATCCTCGAGGCTTTCGTTGCGCAGCACTACCTCGACCAGTTCGTGCCGCCGGTGCTGGTGGTCAGCCACCCGATCCGGGCGGCCGGGCTGATCGAGGCGCTGGCCGCGCAGGCCGGGCGGCGCGTGTCGGTGGTGCGCCAGCCGCAGGGCGCGCGCCGCGCCTGGCTGGAGATGGCGGAGAAGGGCGCGGAGCTTTCGCTGGCGCGGCGGCTGTCCGAGCAGGGCAGCCAGCAGGCGCGCACGCGTGCGCTGGCCGAGACCATCGGCATCGATCTGGAAGACCTCGCCACCCTGCGCGTCGAGTGCTTCGACATCAGCCACACCGCCGGCGAGGCGACGCAGGCATCGTGCGTGGTCTTCCACAGTCATGCCATGCAGAATGGCGAATATCGCCGCTACAACATCCAGGGCATCACCCCCGGCGACGATTACGCCGCCATGCGCCAGGTGCTGACGCGGCGCTATCAAAAGGTGGTCGAGCAAGCCGCCGAGGACACGCCCGACATGCCCCACACTGTCCTGATCGACGGCGGCAAGGGGCAGGTTGAAGTCGCGCGCCAGGTCTTCGAGGAACTGGGGCTCGATATCGGCCTGCTGGTCGGAGTGGCCAAGGGCGAGGGCCGCAAGGTCGGCCTGGAGACCTTGGTCTTTGCCGATGGGCGGCCGTCGCTGGAGTTGGGGCAGGGCAGTGCCGCGCTGATGCTGGTCGCGCAGATCCGCGACGAGGCGCACCGTTTCGCCATCACCGGCATGCGCGCCAAGCGGGCCAAGACACGCAATACCTCGCGGCTGGAAGAGATCGAAGGCATCGGAGCCAAGCGTCGGCAGCGGCTGCTGGCGCGCTTCGGTGGCCTGCGCGGCGTGATGGCCGCCAGCGTGGAGGAGCTGACCACCGTCGAGGGCATCTCGCAGACGCTGGCCGAAGAAATCTACCGCCAATTGCACTGATCGGCGACAATGGCCCTTCGTGCCGCGCCGGGGCTGGAACCGGCGCGGCGGTTGTCCTGTCGACTTGCCATGCCTTTCAACTTCCCGATCCTCCTGACCTGGCTGCGGGTCGCCATGATCCCGCTGGTGGTGGGCGTGTTCTACGTGCCGGACACCTGGATGGCACTGCCCGCCAAGAATCTGACCGCCGCGGGGTTCTTCATCGTTGCGAGCCTGACCGACTGGTTCGACGGTTTCCTGGCGCGCCGCTGGAACCAGACCTCGGCGTTCGGCGCGTTCCTGGACCCGGTTGCCGACAAGCTGATGGTGGCCGCCGCGCTGCTGGTGCTGCTGGCGCTGGGACGCGTGTCGGATGTCATTGCGCTGATCATCATCGGCCGCGAGATCACCATCTCGGCGCTGCGCGAATGGATGGCGCAGATCGGTGCGTCACGAAGTGTCGCGGTCAACTTCCTCGGCAAGCTGAAGACGACCTTCCAGATGATTGCGATTCCGCTGCTGCTGTTCGAGGGCAGCCTGTTCGGCGCGATCGATGCGCATGCGTGGGGAACGTGGCTGATCTACGTGGCTGCGGTGCTGACGCTCTGGTCGATGGCGTACTACATGAAACTGGCCTGGCCGCAGATCCGGGAGCGCTCGCAATGAGCCCGCGAAAACTTTTGCGCAAAGGTGCTTGACGAGGACGAATCTTTTTTGCCATAATTTCGTTCTCGCGTTGCAGTGAACGTGACGCGAGAGACTGGTGATGCAAAGGTTGTACGGCAGCATACTCGGTCAAACATGCGGGAATAGCTCAGTTGGTAGAGCGCAACCTTGCCAAGGTTGAGGTCGCGAGTTCGAGCCTCGTTTCCCGCTCCAGTTTGAAATGTGTGGCCGTGCCGATGTTTGTGGCGCGGCGGCGCAACAGGTTACGCGGGAATAGCTCAGTTGGTAGAGCGCAACCTTGCCAAGGTTGAGGTCGCGAGTTCGAGCCTCGTTTCCCGCTCCAATCCCGAAGGGAAGCCACGCTTCCCTTTTTCTTTATCGGCATGGCGAGCACGCAACCCTGCGCGAATCGCTACAATGCTGGTTCAGTTCGGCCCCTGGCGGGGTGGCAGAGTGGTCATGCAGCGGCCTGCAAAGCCGTGTACGCCGGTTCGATTCCGACCCCCGCCTCCAAGATGCGCGAAAAAAGCCCTGAGTCATCAGGGCTTTTTCTTTTTCGCGGCCGAGCGTTGTGCTCAGCCGTGCCGCTTGGGGCAAGCGCTTCCTTTTCCGTATCCGCTGCGCGCCGAGTGTTTGGCCGTCATCGTCGATCGGCTGCATGTGTGTCATGGGCCGGTGGTCATGCGGCGGATCGGCATGGCGTGTTTTTCCTGCGCACATCAGATAGAGGCGCGGCACCCCATTGCCGCAGGTTCGGCACCCGCGGAAATCATGTCCCGATCGTGGGCGTTGGCACGGATTTCTGGCGCCCGGCAATCGGAGTCGGGTGCCCCGGCCAGAATGCCGGGTTCGACCATCCACCGCGACCAATCTCGATCTGCATGTTGCGCGCACGGCGCCTGCGCTTGTCTGAAACACGCTAAGCGCTGTATTCCGTCATGTCCGAAGCTGGAAGGGTTCCTATACTTTGTGGCGAATATGGATTGTGAGCTCACCGGAAAAAATGATAAAACCGCACCAGAGACTCGCCGAAGACCCATGTTGCGCCTGGGTTTTCACAATTGTTTGCAATATGACAAGAGTGGCCTTTTAGGATGACTTGGGCCCGAGTCAAAGTGCTCTGCACATGACAGCGGGCCCGGAGCAAGGCCTCGCGCGGATGTCGGTGCCGCGCCATGGGTGGCCGGCGCACGGAGGCATCGATGCGCCAGCCCGGGGCCCGATGATGAAGACAAAGGGAGCAGGCCGGCGCCCCATGCAGCGGTGACGCCCTTGGTGGCACGTCGCTGCCGGACCCGGATGGCGGGGAAGGGCAACCCAGATGGCGATACATATTGCCTCGGTAGAAGACAACCAGGCTCAGTCGGCGCTGATTCGAGAGATCCTGGTCTCGTCCGGCTACGAATGCGAATCTTTTACGAGCGGAGACGCCTTTGTGAAGGCGTTGCGGGACCGTACGTTCGATCTGCTGCTGCTCGACTGGCAACTGCCGGACATCAGCGGCATCCAACTGGTGAGCTGGGTGCGCCAGACGGTGGGCCCAGCGCTGCCGGTACTGTTCCTGACCAACCGCTCGCTCGAGGATGATGTGGTGCGCGGGCTGGCGGCCGGCGCGGATGATTACGTGGTCAAACCGGCACGGCGTGCCGAACTGATCGCGCGGGTCGGTGCGCTGTTGCGCCGTGCGGCGCCGCGTACCGGCGAATCGCTCGAACGCATGCGGGTGGGGCCCTATGGGGTGGATCCGCTGGGCCGTGTGCTGACGCTGCATGGCTTGCAGGTCGAGTTGTCGCCGCGTGAATTTGATCTGGCGCTTTACCTGTTCCGCAACGTGGGCAAGCTGGTGCCGCGCGAACTGATCGAGCAGGCGGTCTGGGGGCGCAGCATCGGTCCGGACTCGCGCACGCTGGCCACGCATATCTCCAAGCTCCGGCTCAAGCTCGATCTCAACCAAAAGAACGGCGTTCGGCTGGTGTCGGTGTATTCCCACGGCTATCGTCTCGAAACCACCCTGGAAAATGCCGAAGCGCACTGAGCCGCGGTTGCGTGGTCGGTTCGATCTGGTCGCACTGATCGGCGCGGCGCTGATGTACTGTGCGTTGCCGCTGCTGGCCATGGCGCAGCCGTCCGGCGCGGACGGCAACGATTTTCTCTACCGGGTGCAGCAGGGTGACACGCTGATCTCCCTGGCCGATCGCTATATGGACGACGCCGAAGGCTGGCGTCAGCTGCAGCAGCACAACCATATCGCCAACCCGTATCAACTGCAGCCGGGTTCCATCGTGCGGATTCCGTTCGACCGGATCCAGGTGGTGCAGGCTGCCGCGCAGGTCGTGTTCGCGCGCGATGCCGTGACCGCCGACCGCAAGCCGCTGCAGGCGGGGATGAAGCTGTCGGAGGACGCCCTGATCGAGACCGGCGCGAAAGGCGCCGTTACGCTGGCCTTCGATGACGGCACGCGCGTGACAGTGCCGCCAGGCAGCCGCGTGATGCTGGCGCGTGTGCGCAGTTTCGCCCGTACGGGGCTGATCGACGTGCGGCTTCAGGTCAAGCAGGGCGAGGTGGAGTCCACCGTGGCGCCCAGGAAGACCGGCGTGGGGCGCTATGAGATTTCGACGCCGGCGCTGGTGACGGGCGTGCGCGGCACGCGTTTCCGCGTGGGGGCGTCCGGCGATGTGTCGACCGAATCTGTCCTGGAGGGCAAGGTGGCCGCGCGCGCGGGGCGGCAGGCGCAGGCGGTCGGGGCCGGGTTTGGCGTGCGCGCCGCGGGCGGGCGCCTGGAACGGGTCGCGCTGCCCGCCGCGCCCAAGCTCGAAGCGGTACCGGAACTGGTGCAGGTGCCGTGCTTCCGGCCGACGTGGCAGCCGGTCAAGGGTGCCGTAGCCTACCGGGCGATGATTGCGCGCGATCCTGAGCAGACCGAAATCCTGTCCTACCAGTTGAGCCAGACGCCCGCGGCCACACTGTGCGGCGATGAGGACGGCACGTACACGCTGGCGGTGCAGAGCGTCGACGCACTGGGCCTGTCGGGCCCATCGGCGACGCGGCCGTTCACGGTGCGCCTGCATCCCGATGCACCGTACATGAGCCAGCCGGCCAGCGACAAGCCGTATCGCAGCGGGGAGATGGTTTTCGCCTGGGCCAGCGTGGCCGAGGCGGCAACGTACGATTTCGAAGCCGCCGGCACGCCCGATTTCGCGCAGCCCGCGGTCCGGCAGCATGGCCAGGAGGTGCGGGTCACGCAGTCGCTGCGGCCGGGCACCTGGTGGTGGCGCGTGCGCTCGGTCGACAAGGACGGCAAGACCGGGCCATGGAGCGATGCGGTGCGTTTCCGCGCGCTCGACATTCCCGCCGATTCGGTGCCGCCACCCTCGGCGGATGCCGGCGACGACGGTATGCTGCATGCGCACTGGCGGGCGTTGGATCCGGCGCTGGCCGCCGGCGGCGCGCGCACGCGTGTCCAGTTGGCGGCCGAACCCACCTTCGCCAAGCCGGTGGCCGATCTGGTCAGCGCCGGCAACGAGGCGATGATTCCCTTGCCGCTGGCGGGCCCGTACTACATCCGCACCGGCATCGATCTCGGCGATGCGGCATCGGTGGTGTTCGCGCGGCCGCAGCGTATCGACATCGGCAGCTTCGTCGTCGACGCGCAGGGTGCGTCCGTGCAGAGCGGCGGGGCGAGCCTCCTCCTTGATGACCGGTCCCGCAAAGCCGGCCCCCGATAGCGCGACGGCCTTTGCCGCGGTGCCGCGGCCGGGGTTGCGTGCGCGGCTGGAATGGGTGCTGCTGGTGGCGCTGGCCGCGCTGCTGACATTCGGTGCGGTGCGCTGGAGCGTGGTGGCGCGCCTGGACGTGGCGCTCTACGACGCGGTGCTTTCACTGCACGGCCATGCGCCGCGCGATGATATCGTCATCGTCGCCATCGATGACCAGAGCCTGGAGGCCGTCGGTCGCTGGCCCTGGCCGCGTGCGCGCCTGGCCGAGCTGGTCGCGCGTGTCGGGGCGGCGCATCCGCGCGCGGTCGGCGTCGATATCCTGCTGATTGAACCCGATCTGACCGACCCCGAGGGCGATCGCGCGCTCACAGCGGCGTTCGCGCAGGCCGGGCACGTGATCCTGCCGGCGCTGCCCGAACGTACCGGGCAAGGGCGGGTGTTTCACTACCCCTTCCTCGGGATCGGCGCGGGTGTGGCGCACATCGATGCGGCGCCCGACCCGGACAGCGTGGTGCGCGGTTTCTATCTCGCCGAGGGGCCGCGCGGGCATCTGCTCGACCACCTCGCGCTGCAACTGACCCGGCAGTCGGCCCCTGTGTTGCCCGCCGTGCCGCGTCGCGCCGAGATCGACGCCGACGGCTGGACGCGCCAGGCCAACATCGGCGTGAACTTTGCCGGGCCGGCGGGGACGTTCCGCCACGTGCCCGCGCTGGCCCTGTTGCAAGGCCAGGTACCGGCCGATGCCTTCGCGGGCAAGCTGGTGCTGATCGGGGCAACGGCGTCGGGCGTGTCCGATATCTTTGCCACGCCGACCTCGCGCACGATGAGCGGCGTGGAAGTGCTGGCCAATGCCACGCAGACCCTGCTCGACGGCAATGCCATCCTGCCAGCAGCGCGCAGCGTGTTCTGGCTGGTGACGCTGCTGCCGTTGGCGCTGACGGCATGCGCGCTGCTCTGGCTGACGCCGCGGATGGCGCTGGCGGCGGCGCTGGGGAGTGCGATGGTGCTGCTGGTGGGCGTGGTGGCGGCGCTGGCCGGCTGGAACCGTTGGCTGCCGCCGTTTGCGGCGCTGGTCGGGCCGCTGGTACTGTATCCGCTGTGGAGCTGGCGCCAGCAGGAGGCAGCGCTGCGCTTTTTGCGCGACGAACTGCAGCGGCTGGCCCGCGAGCCGGGCCTGCTCCCGGACACGGCTCCGCTGGGGCGCACCGGCCGCACGCTGGATGCCCATATGGACGCCGTGGCCTCACTCACCGACAAGCTGCGCGGGCTGCGCCGTTTCCTGGCCGAGGCGCTGGAGAGCCTGCCCGACGCTACCGTTATCTGCACACACAGCGGGGAGATCCGCCTGGCCAACGGGCGCACCGCCGATCTGGCCGCGCAGGCGCAGACGCCCGGGCAGGCCCGCACTGCCGCCTTGCGCGATCTGCCGACCCTGCTGGCCCGTGCCTTCGACGATCCGGCGCCCGGCCAGCACTATTGGACACGCTGGCTGACCGCACCCGACACCGCGCAAGAGCTGGTGGAGCTGCGCACGCACGACGGTCGCTCGATGCTGATGCATGCGGCCGCGCTGCGCGACGATGCCGGCCGGCCGCTCGACATCATCGTCAGCTTTGCCGATATCACGGCCGTGCGGCAGGCGGAGCGTCACCGCGAGGAGGCGCTGCGCTTCATCTCGCACGACATGCGCTCGCCGCAGAGCGCCATCCTGGCCCTGATCGAACTGCAGCGTGATGCGGGCCGGGCGCTCGGCCACGAGGCGCTGCTGGCGCGCATCCAGCAGTTGTCGTCGCGCACGCTGGAGCTGGCCGATGCCTTCATCGACCTGGCCCGGGTGGAATCGCAGGAGATCAGACTGAGCGACGTGGACCTGGTCGGCCTCGCGCTCGATGCCGCCGATGAGGTCTGGGCGCTGGCGAGCCATCACCAGATCGAGGTGCGTGTCGATGCGGACATCGAGGCTTCGGTGCGCGGCGAGCCGCGCATGCTGGTCCGCGCGCTGGTCAACCTGCTGAACAACGCCATCAAGTTCAGCCCGCGCGGCGCGATCGTCACGGTGGCCGTGCGCGAGGAGGCGGACGCGTTCGCCGTGAGCGTGGCGGACCAGGGCGTGGGCATCGCGGCCGAGGACCAGGCGCAACTATTCCAGCCGTTCCGCCGGCTGCACGAGGCGATGGCCGATGCGCCGTCGGGCAGTGGCCTGGGGCTGGTGTTCGTCAAGACGGTGGTGGAGCGGCACGGCGGCCGCATCGCGGTGCAGAGCGCGCCCGGACACGGGGCGACCTTCACGCTCTGGCTTCCGCGCGCATTGCATCCCGGCCAGCCCTGACGGGATGATGCGGCGGGCCGGGTGGGCTGCGGCCTGCGCGGTCGGACACAAACTGTTTTCAATCATTTGCATTCCCACTACGTTGCGCGCCTACATTTGTATGGCCGACCGGCACAACGTACCTGGGCCCTTCACCCGGCCGAGAGGCGGCGGCGCCTGGGCGAAATCCGGTCGCATGGACAGATCCGATCGGACACACGAATGACAGGCCACCCAAGGCGCCACGCATGTTGAGCAAGACCGCAGCCGATGTATTGAGCGAAGGTGAATACGACAGCATGCGTATGCGCCTGCACCATGCCCTGCGCGGCAACGGGAACCCGCCGGGGGATGCGCGGGCCTTGCGGGCCGGTTGGTGCTTTTGGGCGTCGTGCGACACGGGATCGACCGCGGGCACGACGGCTAGTCCAGACGCACAACGGAATCCCCAGCCATGAAAGTCGGTTTGATCGACACACATCTCGGACGCCTGCAGACGATCCATACGGCATTGCGTCCGACACGGTTCGAATGCGTGCCGCTGTTCCTGTCGCGCCAGGTCTTCGAGGCCATCGACGTGAACGGCATCAACCTCCTGATGGTGGGGGCGCATGCGCATGACATGCCCGGCCTGTCGCTGGTGCGCAGCGTACGCGAGCATGTCGGCTCGGGCATGGCCATCGTCTATCTGGCGGACGGCAGGGCCGACGCCGAGACCACCGATGCGCTTAATCATGGCGCCGACCTGTGCTTCCAGGGCGAGATCCGTCCACCGGAACTGGTTGCCCGACTCGATGCGCTGATCCGTCGCGTTGCCGTCAGCCGCGCCGTGCGTGCCTCAGAGATCAAGCTGGGTCAATACACCGTGGACCGGCAGAACCGCTCGGTCCACCTGCGCGAGACGCAACTGTCGGTGCATGCCCGCGAGTTCGAACTGGCGCTGCTGCTGTTCGCCAATGTGGGGCGCATCCTGTCGCGCACCGATATTGAATTGGCTTTGTGGGGGCGCGAATTGAGTCCATACTCCAGGACACTGGATACGCATGTTTCGCGTCTGCGCAAGAAGCTGTCGCTGAAGCCGGAGAACGGCCTGCGGCTGCGCGCGATCTATGGGCACGGTTTCTGCCTGGAGCGCGTGCTGGATACGGCGCCTGCCGAACTGTCGCGGGTGTCCTGACGATTTTTCCACCCTGTGTCATCTGCCACCATGCACATCCTTATCACCATCCTCATTGGTTTTCTGGCAGGCCTGGTCGCGCGCTGGATCACGCCGGGCAGCGGCCCCACCGGCTTTATCCTGACCACGGTGCTCGGCATTGCCGGCGCCCTGGCAGCGACGTTTCTCGGTCAACTGTTGCATCTGTACCCGCCTGGGCACTCTGCCGGGTTCATCGGTGCAGTGATCGGGGCGGTCATCCTGCTGGCGGTCTATCACCTGATCGCGCGCAGTCGCTGAAGCTGCCGGCGTCGCGCCGGATCGTTCCGAGAGATGGGAAGCCCCGCATGCCGGGGCTTTTTTCTTGCTGCGCTTCGCCGGTGGCGGACGGCTGGACAGAGGTCGGCGGGCGCCGAAAAGAAAAATGCCCCGATACCAGGGATAGTCTGGTATCGGGGCAAATACGACCACGGCTCTCTCTTCCATGGCCGGGAGCGCACCCACGAGGGGTCGGTGCACAGTCAGGTTACGTGGGCGGGCCGGGGAGAATGCAAACCTTTATCAACGCATCGTTGAGCGGTCGGATGTTCAGGGCGAGATCGCGTAGGGTGCCGGTCTGGCTTGGCCTGCTGGAAGATGCACCCAAAGGCTCTTGCGCATTTAGTTATCGGATGTCGTATGACTTAATGCGCTGGCAGCTCTGCTGCGGCGCGGTGGACAACCTCAGGCGAAGTCCGGCGGAGCGGTTTCCGGGGCGGGCAGTCCGACCTGGTCGTGCGCGCGGCGCAGGCGTTCGCGGCTGTTGCACAGGTGCATGCGCATGGCGGCCCGGGCGGCTTCGGGGTCCTTGCGCGAGATGGCTTCGTAGATGCTGCGGTGCTCACGGCTGACGGTCGCGCGGGATTCCGGCGTATTCAGGTAGCCGACCTGCGGTGGGGCGATCCGGCTGCGGGGGATCAAGGTCTTGCCGAGCTGGTCGAGCACGGCGACGAAGTGCGGGTTGCGGGTGGAATGCGCGATCGCGAGGTGGAAGCGCAGGTCGGAGGCGGCGCTGTCGTTGCCTTCGGCCTGGTCCTGCTCGAAAGCGTCGAGCGCGTTGCGCAGGGCGGCCAGGTCTTCGGGGGTGGCACGTTGTGCGGCCAGGCTGGCGCATTCGGTCTCCAGGGCGACGCGCAGTTCCAGCATGGCCAGGATGTCCTGCAGGGTGGAGGCGGCGCCGAGTTGGATCGCGGTCTCGGCCGGGGGCTCCAGCACGAAGCTGCCGATGCCGTGCCGCGTTTCGATCAAGGTCTTGGCCTGCAGCCGCGAGATGGCTTCGCGTACCACCGTGCGGCTTACGCCCAGCGCGGCCATCAGTTCGGACTCGGTCGGCAGCTTGTCGCCGGGGCGCAGGGCCCCCGAGGCGATGCGCTGCCTGACGTGGTCGACCACGGCTTCTGCAAGGCTTTGGGTGCGGCGCGCGAGCGTGGCGGCGGGGCCGGGGGCGGGCATGCTGTTTCCGGTGGGTTCGGGGTTTACGCGGGGTGGTCCTGCAAAGGTACGTCCATTATAGTTCGATCGCATGTTGTATGACGACGGATGACATATGTGACGACCATGAATCACAATTCTGTGGAATACGCCGTTCGCACGCCTCGCATCACGCGCCTCCAGGTCATTCCGGTGGCGGGGCGCGACAGCATGCTGCTCAACCTGAGCGGGGCGCATGCGCCATTCTTCACGCGCAATATCGCCATCCTGGAGGATTCCGACGGCCATATCGGCGTGGGCGAAGTCCCGGGCGGCGAGGCGATCCGCAAGACCATCGAGGATGCGGCACCGCTGGTGGTCGGCCAGTCGATCGGGGCCCACAACAACGTGCTCAACACAGTGCGCCAGCGCTTCGCGGACCGCGATGCGTCCGGGCGCGGCGTGCAGACGTTCGATCTGCGCACCACCGTGCACGCGGTGACTGCGCTGGAGAGCGCGCTGCTCGACCTGCTCGGCCAGCATCTGGGCGTGCCGGTGGCGGCGTTGCTGGGGCAGGGCCAGCAGCGCGCCACGGTGCCGGTGCTCGGCTACCTGTTCTTCGTCGGCGACCGCACCCGGACCGACCTGGACTATGTCGACGGCAGCGACGCGACGGATGACTGGACGCGCCTGCGCCACCAGGAAGCGCTGACGCCGGAGGCCGTGGTGCAATTGGCGAAGGCGGCCCACGCGCGCTACGGCTTCAAGGACTTCAAGCTCAAGGGCGGTGTGCTCAGCAGCGACGACGAGATGACGGTGACGACCGCGCTGGCCGAAGCCTTCCCCGAGGCGCGCGTCACGCTCGACCCGAACGGGGCCTGGTCGCTGGCCGAGGCGATCCGCCTGTGCCGCGACAAGCACGACGTGCTGGCCTATGCCGAAGACCCGTGCGGCGCGGAAAACGGCTATTCCGGACGCGAGGTGATGGCCGAGTTCCGCCGTGCCACCGGGCTGCCGACCGCGACCAACATGATCGCCACCGACTGGCGCCAGATGTGCCACGCCGTCCAGCTGCACGCGGTGGACATCCCGCTGGCCGATCCGCACTTCTGGACCCTGCAGGGCTCGGTGCGCGTGGCGCAGATGTGCGCCGAGTGGGGCCTGACCTGGGGCTCGCACTCCAACAACCATTTCGACATTTCGCTGGCCATGTTCACGCACGTGGCCGCCGCGGCGCCGGGCAGCATCACGGCCATCGATACGCACTGGATCTGGCAGGACGGCCAGCGCTTGACGCGCGAGCCGTTTCGCATCGCCGGCGGCGAGATTGCCGTGCCGACCGCGCCGGGGCTGGGTGTCACGCTCGACATGGCCGAGGTGGAGAAGGCCCACGCGCTGTACAAGCAGCACGGGCTGGGCGCGCGCGACGACGCTGTCGCGATGCGCTACCTGGTGCCGGGCTGGCAGTTCGACAACAAGCGGCCGTGCCTGGTGCGCTGACGCACGGCCCGGCCGCCCGGGGCGGCGTCGCGCTGCCCCTCGGTTGCAAACCATAAAAAAGACATCCGGAGACCAGCCGTGAAGACCATCAAGGGCCTGCGCTGGTGGATCATGGCGCTGGTGTGCCTGAGCACCATCACGAACCACCTGGCGCGCAACGCGCTCGGCGCAGTGTCGCGCGGGCCTGGACCCTTGCCTTTGCCGAACGCGACCGGGTGATTCCCATGTGCTGCCGGGCCCGCCGCGCGGAACACTCAGGCTATGATGACCGCCTTCCTGTTCGCTCACGGCGCATCCCGGTGCGCGGCGCAACGCCCGTGTCCTCGGCGGTGCGGGCCGCCCGCAGGGTGTCGCCACCCTCCGGATCGGGCCACCCATGTCATTGCGCGCACTGAGAACCCTGGTCGCCATCGTCCACCATGGCACGTTCGCGCGCGCCGGCGAGGCGATCGGGCTCACGCAGTCCGCCGTCAGCCTGCAGGTCAAGGCGCTCGAAGACGAATTCGGCGTGCGCCTGTTCGACCGTTCGCGACGCCAGCCCGCGCTCACCGAGGCCGGCCGCATCGTGCTTGCGCAGGCCGAGCAGATCCTCGGGCTCTACGACCACATTCCGGATGCGCTGAGCGATGAGAAGGCCCTGGTCGGGCGATTGCGCATCGGTGCCATCCAGACCGCGCTGTCGGGGCCGCTGCCCGATGCGCTGCTGTCCCTGCGCCGGGCCCATCCGCTGCTGCGCGTGCACGTCTGTGCCGGGATGTCCGCGGGGCTGGCACAGCGAGTCGCGGACGGGGAACTGGATGCGGCAATCACCTCGCAGCCGGTCCGCCCGCATCCCGCCGGGCTCACCTGGACCACGCTCTACGAAGACCGCTTCTGGCTGCTCGCGCCGCCGCAGCACGCCGACACCGACGCCCGCACGCTACTTGAGGCGTTGCCGTTCATCCGATTCGACGCGCAGGCCTGGGCCGGCCGGATGATCGCGGCCGAACTGCGCCGTCTCGGGGTGCGCGTGCGCGAAGAAATGGTGCTCGACAGCCAGGAGGCGATCGTCCGCATGGTCGCCAGCGGCCTGGGCGCCGCGATTGTCGCGCTGTCCGACGCGGTGCTCATGCATCTGCCGCCGCTCGTGCGATTGCCTTTCGGCCAGCCGCAACTGCGCCGCGCCGTTGTGCTGCTCGAGCATGCATCGCGTCCCGCGCAGCGTTTCGCGCAACCGCTGGCCGATGCGGTGGCCGTTTCTGCCATGAGAATTTCTCATCGACAGGACAACAAATAACAATTATTGCTTTTGTGTCGACGTGATAACTTGGGCGCAGTCACCGCTTCATGGATGGCCCCCAATGCCCCACGTCCTCTCTGCATTCCTCGCTCCCCGCTGTCGCCGGCCGGTCTTCCGCACGGGAGCCTCGTCATGACCGGTGCCGTGCTGCTCGCGCTCGCGCCGGTTGCGCTGCTGGTGGCGTTGGGCCACCTCATCAGGCGAACCGCTTTCGTTGCCGACACGTTCTGGCCCCAGGCCGAGCGCCTGTGCTACTACATCCTGCTGCCCGCGCTGTTCGCGCACAGTCTGGCGACGGCCCACGTGCAATCGCTGCCGGTGGGCGCCCTGGCCTGCGCGTTGATCGGCTCGACCGCCATGGTTGCGCTGATCGTGGTCGCCGCGCGCCCGCTGCTGAAGGTGGATGGGGCCGCATTCACCTCGGTGTTCCAGGGGGCGATCCGCTTCAACAACTATGTCGGGGTGTCGCTGGCCGCCGGCCTGTTCGGCCCGAAGGGCATTGCGCTCGCGGCCGTCTGCAACGCGGCGATCGTGCCGACGGTCAACCTGATGTGCGTGCTGGTCTTTGCGCGCTATGGGTCGGTGCGGCTGGGGGCTGCCGCGGTCGCGCGCCAGATCGTCACCAACCCGCTGGTCGTCGCTTGCCTCGGCGGCATCGCGCTGCAGGTCAGCGGTCTTCAGATCCCGGCCCTCGTCGAGCCCGCCGTCCGGGCGCTCGGCAGCGCGTCGATGCCGCTGGGCCTGCTGTGCGTGGGCGCCGCGTTGAATCTGGGCGAGAGCCGTTCGTGGCTCGCGCCGATCTGCGTGTCCTCGGTGTTCAAGTTCTTGCTGATGCCGGTCTCCACCTTCGCGATTGCGCGCATGGTCGGTTTGGGCGAGGTCGCGATGACGGTGGCGCTGCTGTTCCAGGCGCTGCCGACGGCGTCTTCGTCCTACATCATGGCGCGCCAGCTCGGCGGCGATGCGCCCCTGATGGCAGGCATCACAGCCGCGCAGACGATGCTGGCGGCCGTCGCCATTCCCGTCGTGACGGCGGGGCTGATGGCGATTCGGCCGCTGTTCTGACGCTTGCCCGAGCCGGTCGCTTTGCGCGTTGACATCAACGCGGGCCGGCCGGATCGGCCTCGAGACCGTGGCTCCGGAATCCGCTTGGGGATTCGATCCGGCAGCGTGCCCGGTCAGTTGGGCGCGAAGTTTCCGAGAGCGGTGATCGTGGAAATTGGTTGAATATAAACATCATTATTTGACGTTTGTATAGCGTCGTGGATCAGTCATCAGGCGGGCATGCTGCAGGCCATGACTGCCAAGCGCCCAGACCCTTCGCCATCCCGCCCGGCCCCGATCTCGGTCGCCGTGGGTAAACGCGTCAAGCAATGCCGGCACGCTGCCGACAAGTCGCAGGAAACGCTGGCTTTCGAGGCGCTCGTCGACCGGACCTATATCTCGTCGATCGAGCGCGGCATCGCCAACCCGTCGGTCGAGACGCTGGCCAACATCTGCCACTGTCTGGGGGTGACGCTCTCCGAGCTGTTCGCGCCGCTGGACGGCGTGTCGCTCGCGCCGACCGGCAAGCGACGGGCCAATGCCGCGACGCCGCCGGAGATCAAGCGCGGCCGGTTGCGGTGAGGGTGCCGCCCGGCAGCCGGATTTCGCGTTGCGGTGCGCAGGCCGTGCGGATTGTCATCCCGTGACGGCACGGGGGTGCCCAATGTTTCGCATGGTGCTTTGAGGCTGCGCGTGCTCCACGTGGGCAGGACTGTCCAGGCGCGCACAGCTATGTAAACCCGTAAGCGGCTCGTTGTCGTGCTCGAACGCGATAGCAAGGTGCGCGCTGCACACAGTGGTCGCCGCGTCGGGCTTGGGCATGAAGGCGACGTCATCGCGCTTCATCGTCTTCACGAAGCGCTCCGCCATGCCGTTCTGCGGGCTGCGAACCGGCGTCGTCAACGGTTTCAGGCCAATATCAGTGGCGAATGCACGGTCTTCCCGGCAATGTAGCCCGGCCCGTTGCCCGTCAGCCATTCCATGTCCGCCGTTGCTTTCGCAGCATGGCCGAAGCGCTGTCCGCCGGCCGCCGGCATCGCATCGTGCACGACGTCGCCACTGTCGTCACCGGTCGCAGCCCCTCAACTCATCGCCTCGCGGTTGCAGCAGTCCAGTACGCACATCATGCGCAGTGTCTCGCTAGACCCGCTCGGTATTGAAAGCCGGTGTGCATTGACGCTCCTGCGCGCGGCGCGATGTGCCTCAGGCGCGTCGGTAGCCATCGCTCGGCAAGTCGGCGATGACGTACCGGATTGCCTTAAGCGGGCTGGCGTCATCGGTTTGCCGAGCCGTGCGCTTTTCGCGCCCATCCGGCGGCCGTGCGCGTTTGAGTGCCGCATTCAAGCACGCTATGCCGAGGGCCTTGCAAACCTGCTTCACTGGCCAGTCATCCCCTGGCAACGAGGGCGAGCGCGCAATCCACTGGTTGCTCGACCGTACCCTTAGTTTCAGCGGGTGACTGTGGGGCATCCAGAGCGAGGCGCTCCATGGGCAACGGGTACGCTTGGTTCTCGCGCTCCAGATCGTTTCACGCCCTCGATATTAATTTTGATTAATTCACTATTGGCAGGCGCCGGGCGTTTTCAGCGAACTTTTGCGCTGTGCTGCAGTCATTTTGTTTTCTGCAATAAATATTATTTGGCATGAATTTTTGTTGCGAAAATAAAATTCGTGGCCGGAGTGTCTCGGTAATTTTTGCGGTTGAAAGTCATGCGGTTTTCTAGTTCAATAAGTGCCCGGACGATTTCCTCATTAAAACAAGCTAGGGAAAACTTGGGCATTACAGGTTAGGTCGAGCATCTGATCTGCGCGCGCAGGGGCTACTGGAGATGTATCGTCTTCGTCATGGTGTGTTTTGTCGACACGCTTAGCCGGCCTCTTCAAAAAAATGGCGTGCATGAGATCGATCAATACGACCGACTGGCTCACTCGAATTCTCGGATGTATCAGAGCCGGCGAGCCTGGTTGCCGTCGAAGCGTTCGCGAATCCCTCTTGCCCGCGTCGCAGTGTGCGATGCGACTACGTTGAGCGTTCGGCGGGCGCCTTAGTCAGAAGCGAGTCGGGTGCGAAAAAAATTAAACCATATGAATTAATCTGTATGGTTGCACGAAGCGTCCCTCACAAATGAAATATCGGAAACATTGAAAGATGAGCGAGATTGAGAACATGGAAACCTTGAATCTGTCTTCTTCCGACATTGAACCGCATCGCTACAGGCTGTATGAGGCGCATCGTCAGAATGCGCCGGCATTGTGGTATCCGGCCGCCAATAGCTGGCTGATCTTTCGGCACGGCGATGCCGCCAGCCTGGCGCGCAGTCCGCTGGTTCGGACGGATTATCTGGTGCGGGAGAAGATCTCTGACGCGATGCTCGAGGCTGATCCCGCCTTGCGGGAGATTGTGGCGACCATCTCGCGCTGGATGATCTATAACGAGGCCCCCATTCATGGTCGCCTGCGGACATTCATGAGCCGCACCTTCGATCGGGGATACATCGAGCGCGTCCGTGGCCGCATTGCATCGATCTTGGCCCCTCGCATCGAGGCCCTGAAAGGTCGTACCGAGTTCGATTTTGTCGAGGCGCTGGCCCATCCGGTACCCGCAGAGATCCTGGCGGCCATGCTGGGTCTCGACGAGATCGATATCGTCGACTTTCTGCGCTGGTCGGACGCGATCGCCGATTTCATGCAGGATTTCGTGATTTCTCCCGTGCCGAACCGGCAGATTGCCCGAGCCACCGCTGAGCAGCTATTGGAGATGAAGGCCGCGCTGCGGGAGGCGATCGCGGTTCGTCGCCGGCAGCCGAAAGAGGACCTGCTGACCGATCTGGCCTGTGCCACGGGCGACGACGGCAGCACCATCACGGAGGAAGAGCTGATGCTGCAGCTGATCCACCTGATTTTCGGCGGACACAAAATTCCTCAGTTCGTGCTGGCAAACACGCTTCACCTGCTGTTCAAGAATCCGCAATACATGCTGCACGGCGAAGAAGCCACCTTCGACAAGGTCTCCAAGCTGGTCGACGAGAGCATGCGGGTGGAGTCGCCTATCCAGTTCATTACCCGGCACGCAGTCGATGACTTCGAGCTCAACGGTCAGCGCATCAAGAAGGGGGACTCGATCTATCTGATGCTCGGATCGGCCAATCGCGATCCCGAGGTGTATAGCGACCCGGACACCTTCCAGCCCTACGCGCCCAAGCGCAAGGGCATCCACTATGGCACAGGGCCGCACGTGTGCATCGGTGCGGCGCTGGCCGGTGTCACCATCGCCGAGATTCTCTGCAGTTTCTTGCAGGCAACGCGGTCGGTCGAGGCGCTTTACGACCTGGATCATCCCGAGTGGACGCGCAACGACACCTTCCATGGTGTGGCCCGCATGCCCGTCAAGGCGGAATATCGCTGAGTCCCGGTGGCTGCTGCCCTGTATGAAAGCCAACAACCGAAAGCGCCTGTACTGTGGGGGATACGTTCAGGGCAGCATCGCCTTGCGACAGTATCCCTTGCGCAAGGACTACGTGCGCGATCTGGTCAGGCGCCTCGATCGCATTCCACAGATATTGCCGCTCAAATACAGGGAGCAGGCTCGCACCCGCGGCGACCATTCGCGCAACATCGTGCGCATTCTCGACCAGGTCGGGTTCCCGGCAGGGCAGAGCGGCTTGAGGGGTTCACTCAGGCTGGCGGCGATGCTCCACGATATCGGTCATGCCATGCACGGACATGCTTCGGAGCGGGCGATCAATACTTGGGCCGGTCAGCCCTGCTTCTCCAATGATGCCCATTCTGCGCGGCTGATCTACCATGTCGCCCAGGGCGCAGAGCATGTGCTGCCGGTGTTCGCCACGCGGGCATTCGCCCAGTTGGCCGACCTCCGGCCGGCTGCGGCGCGGCCGATCGAGATGGCCGGCAGCAAGTCTCGGGTGCTCGAATTTCTTGATGATCTCGAGAACGCGATTGGCGATACGGGCGATCTTGTCCGTCATCGGATGGCGTGTCCCGCGACGCTGTCCGCCGAGGTGGGCGGCTGTCTTGATTTTCACAAGCAGGAAACGCCCACCGTGGCGGCTTCGTGGCTGCACCGTCATGGTTTCGATGGCAGCTATGGCGCCTTGCTGGCCATGAGCGAGCCGAGCGGCGCAGCCAGCCAGTCTCTTCGGCAAATCCGTTCTTTGATCGAGGCGGCGAGGCTGTCGTGCGATGCCATCGCTCGCGCGGATGCGCAGGCCGAGCAGGCGATGGTCGAACTGTGCGACCACGTGGCGGGCGAGAACCCGGGGCGCGATCTCGCATGGCTGATCGACGTCGTTGCCACCACCGACTTGGAGTATGTCGAATGAGTCGCGCGTTATCGATGCAGATTGCCCTGTTTGCGGGTGTCTTCTTTCCCCTGCACGTGCTGCCGCCGATCCTGTCGGATGCCGGCTTCATGCCAGGGACGGGGGGCGGACTGCGGCAGATTGTGGGCCTGGCCTACCACCTGGGGTTCATGGCGGGGGCCGCCGCCACGCTCTCTTTCGGTGGTCCAGCCCTGGTATTGCGACTGGAGGGGGCGAGGCGCTGGCTGGCGCTGGCCCTGATGGCGGCAGTCGCCGCTACGCTGATCCACGATCCAGTCGTCCAGATCCTGGGGCGGTTTGCATATGGCGCCGGCGCCAGTCTGTTGCTGCTTTTGTTCTACCGGGACTTTGCGCGCTCCCGGCGCTACGACAGGTTGCCCAAGGTCTTCGGTTACGCGGCGGTTCTGCTGGAGACGGCGGGGCTGGTCGTCGGCCTGATCGTGACGCAGAGAGGCGCCTCGGCTGCGATCATGGCCGCTATAGGGGTGACGGTGTTGGCGCTGCTGGCTGGTGGCTGCCTGGGCAGCGCTGCCGGGGCAATGGCCGGCACCACCTTCGAGACCGACGGCGGCACTGGCGGCAGGGCGCGTACCGGGGCCAGCCTGTCCGGGCCTTGGGTCTACATGGTCACGGCCATGCTGGCCTATGCCGGCTTTTTCCTGATGCTGCTGACGCTGGGCGGCCTGCGAGGGCTTGACGATGGGGCGTTGACCAGCGGTCTGGCAATCTTCTCGACGGCGTTCGCGTTTTCGGCGGGAAACCTCGTGCGATTCGAGCGCTGGGCCCCGCTGGCGTCGGCGATCAAACTGGTCAGCTTCGGCGTGACGCTGTCGCTCATCGGCAGTCTCGTCTCGTGGTCGTCCATCCATGCCCAAGCGTCGACGGGCATCGTCGTCGGCGCAATGCTGGTGGCCTTTGGTAACGGCATCACGGTGTCGCGATGTTTCCAGCGAGCCTCCATCGCCAGCCCGGACGGCTACAGTGGCCCGCTGCTCACGATGGCGGGGGTCATGGCGCTCACGGTGAGTCTATCGCTCGTCGGGCGGTTGCTCGGCGGCAGTGCGCCCATGGTCCAGTTTCTAGCGTTCGCGATGGCCCTCACGGCGTTGCTGTTTGGAGGGCTGCGTGCCGACTGTCGTTCTCATCTCTGATATGTATGGTCGCTTCGGCGACCACGGCTACATGCACGACTGGACAGTCTGGTGGGTGCGGAGGGGATTTGCCGTCGAGAAAATCTTCGTCGACGAGCTTGTGCCCAACTGCCATGACTGTGTGTCGGTGCCCGGTACGGCCGGGGAGGCCCTGCATGCGCAGCTAACCGCCGCCGAAACAGTGGCGCGGGCACAGCAGGCGCTGCTAAAGCGCTTGCAACGGCAGTCGGCGCAGGTGGTAGTGGGGTTCAGCTATGGTGGCTTCCTGGCAGGCAGTGTGCGTGCCCAATTGGAGCCCGGTGTCACGGTGATCTGCATCAGCGCGACGAGGTTGCGCCACATCCTGCCGCTCCCGGTCTCTGAAGGGGTTTACGCAGTGTTCGGCGCGCGCGATCCGTTCAAGCCGAGTGGGCAGCAACTGCTCGCATCGGGGCTGGTCACCGTGGAAGTGCCGGACGCTGGCCACGAAGTCTACCGAGATCCGGGTGCCTGTGTTGCGAGCATGGCGGCCTCGGTGTCAGCGCTTTGGCTCATGCCTGCAGAAGACCGGGCGCCGTCGCCTTAACGACGGCCCCGGTCTTGTTCGACGGTCCCGCACACCATGCGCACCTCGTTCGAGGTGCTGTAAAACCGCGCCAGCGTTGGCGTTGAGGGAAATCGATGCATTACCCGGAGTGAAATCTGTCATACGTTGGGGGCCAGGCGCCCGCATGGCATCGGGTTGGCACATGGCATGGCGTATGACGTGCTGGATGAGGTTGCCGGTCGGTGGATGCTGAGCCCGCACAAATGATCCGCGTGGTCGGTTGCTTCCGATTGCGCGTTAAGGCTGTTGCTATGCGTGGCGGGCGGAGGGGTTCTTTGGTTGGGTGCCTCGCAAGCGTGCGGATGGATGTAACGTCGCGCGCGATTTGGCCCTGTTTCGCGCGCGATTTGGCACACCGAGCGCCCCGATTTAACGCCTAGCTCAGGAAATTCCCGCGAGGGGTGGCGCGCCGGTTGCCAGCCGCACCGGCACATGCCCAACCTCATGGTTAAAACAGGGAACCGTCGCTCAGCTTCCAGTTGGTAATCACCAGCTCGCCGCTTGTCTGTGGCTTGCCATGCGCCTGGCCAAGGCTGTACTTGATGTCCAATTCGGCCATGTGGTGACCCGCGAATACCCTTCGGATGTCGGGGTGGTCATTGATGGACACCATGACCTTGCCCTTGCAGGTTCGCATCACTTCGGCCATCTCCTGGTAGTTCTCGAACCCGAACGGCACACCGTACCCCTCGGTCTGCCAGTACGGCGGGTCCATGTAGAAGAACGTGTGCGGCCGGTCATAGCGGCGCAGGCACTCCTGCCAGGAGAGATTCTCGACGTTGGTGCTGGCCAGGCGAAGGTGCGCAGCCGATAGGTTCTCCTCGATCCGAAGCAGGTTCACCATCGGCGCGGTGGTGGCGGTGCCATAGGTCTGCCCGTCGACCTTGCCGCCAAAGGCGTGATGCTGCAGGTAGAAGAACCGTGCGGCCCGCTGAATATCGGTCAGCGTCTCAGGATTGGTCATCTGCAGCCACTTGAAGACCTGGCGCGACGATAGCGCCCATTTGAACTGGCGGACGAACTCCTCCAGGTGGTGCTGCACAACGCGGTACAGGTTGACCAGCTCGCCGTTGATGTCGTTTAACACCTCGGCTGCCGCCGGCACCTGGCGCAGGAAGAACAGCGCCGCGCCGCCGCAAAAGACCTCGACGTAGCACTCATGTTGGGGAAACAGCGGCAGCAATTTGTCCGCCAGACGGCGCTTCCCACCGATCCATGGAACGATCGGGGCAGCATTCTGATACATGCGCAAGCCTGTTTAACGTGGTTAAAAAGTGATAGGCTCCCGCCCGCTATGTCGACATGGCAGGGGGCCTTGGTCTCGGCTCACAGCTCGCATCTGTGGTCGGGATGACGGCTTGGTGTTCCCGCACCAGGCCGTCGCCCCTTCTTTATTGCTTCCGCTTGAACGGCGTCAGCGTGAACACCACCGGCACACGCCACTCGGGGCCGAACGGCACGGTATTCCAGGTGGTTCCACCCCAGCAGTTCCACGCTTTCCAGCCGACTTTCAACATGCCCCAGCGGCCGTGGTAGTAGACGTTAAAGCCAACGCTGCTGATGGCAACGAACAGCGTGAGCACATCGGTATCGACGTAACGCACCACGCGCCAGTCGGTAGGCACGAACGGCACGCCAAGCGGCCAGTAATCCCAACCGTAGGCCGGGTTGCGATACAACCAGTAGACCCTTGCGAAGAAGCGCCGCACTGGCGTCCCGCCCCAACTGGCGTCGATATAGCCGTCGCGCCAGCCAGCATCGCAGCTCGCATCGAACGTCTGGAACCACTTGAGCCAGCGTGGGAGGTTGCCCTGCGCATCGCAGAAGGCCGGTGCCCACCAGTTAACCAAGAGCATCGCGAACAGCGTGACCAGCAGCGAGACGATGACGCAGAGCACGTAGCGAATGATCGTCATGTCACGGCTCCTGCCTGATGGTGGCGTTAGCCAGGCAGTGGCCAGCCCCAAAGATCGCATCAATAGCAGGGGCGGCGATCTTCGCCCAACGCCGGCCTTGGATCAGGGCATTCCCCGTGCGGGCTGAGATGGTTTCTCCGCGAGCCCCGCCGAACAGCGCGTTGCCGCACTCGTCGTAGGCCACCGCCATGCTCAGCGCTCGGGTTCCTGAGCCGAAGGCAGCCTGGCATGCCATGGCCAACAACAGCACAGGCGCCGTGAGCATGCACAACAGCCAGATCATCAGTAGCTTCTTGCGGCTCATGACTAGCTCCAGGTGATGGCTTGCACGTCCGCAATCGTGGTCGCACTGCGAATCTTCTGCTTCAGCCCCGTCTTCTTGGCGAACGCAAGCTGCCCTTGCACGAGCATGGCGCCAGCAAGGCCCTGCAACTGAGCAAAGGTCATCTGCACGGCATTGTTGCTGCTGTCCAGCCAAAAGAAGCCAGATGGGACTGCGCCAGGCGCCAGCGTTTTGGTCAGCACAGTCTGGGCGTCCAGATCGGCCTGAAACTCGGCGCCCATGTAGCTCACAGACTGCTGGATCGCCCTCTGGTAAGCGCTCTCCACGAGCGCGATTTGCGCAGCCTGCGCATCCGCGAGCGTTTCAGCCGGTGGCAACGCAGCAGTGTTGCCCGCATCAACCCACGCGAGATATGCCTGGTAGTCGGAATTCGCCGGGTCCATCGGGATGATCGCATTGTCATCGAGACGGACGATGTTCTTTTCTCCGAGTTGATATCCCATGATTTAAAGCCTCGCGGACAGGGTGTAGGTAAATCGGCACCACGTGATTGCTGCAACGGAAGCGGTAGCGTCGAGGTCGATTGTGGTTGTGCTAAGCCCGACGCCGCCGCTGGTCATCTGCTGGTTATTGGTCTGCCCTCCGCTCGGTGGAAAAAACGAGTACGCACCAGAATTCCCGGCCAGGTCCTTGGTCGCCAGCGTCGGCTGCGCTCGCATCGGCACCGAAAGCGTTTTTGTACCCTGGATGCTCGTCGAGTTGCTAGAGACTGCGGTGCTGCCCGTCCCGCTAGCAATAGGCGCACCTCCGCAGTGGAACGTATCGGCTTGGTAGTACCGCATGCACGCAGCCAATTCGACGGGAATGGGCCGAAATTCGATGTTCGAGGCGGCGGCGCCTTCCTCGATGCTCCACTCCGTCCACCAGAAGTCCTTGGTCGTGACCGCGCCGCAGGCGGCTTGCACTTCGATCTCCAGGCCGTACGAGCAGTCCCCAAGCGCCTGCGTGAATGTAAGTTGTTGCGCAACGCCTGATGCGACCGAAGTTGCCGCGCTGGTACCGATCACAGTCGTCGAGGAAAAGTTGTCTGCAGCCGTCGGCTTCCTGATGACCACCGTGTAGTTAATCGCCGAGCCAACGTTGTGCTGTACCTTGATCTGGAACGTCGCGGTCTGATTCTTCATATTCACCGCATCACCCGACTCCATACGGTAGCGCCACGACATCTGCCCGGAACCCGTGAGCGTGCAGCTCTGGAAGCGAACGGCCTTGCCGGTGCGGCCAACGGGCGCGGCAGTATCCTGCACGAGCGTTCCCGCAGTGATCGCACCGCCAGATGCCCAGCCCGCGATCATCTCGACCGGGCCATATTGGGGCGCCGTCGATAGGGACGGGGAAGACGTTTGGATGACTACCTGCGCACCACCGTTGATGAGCTTGTTGCGGGACGACGAAGAGCCCGCAGAGCCGAAGATCGGCTGCACCTGCCCAAGCGGCACTGCGTGCTGGCTCTGCGTCGCATTGCCGACCTGAAGCGCACCGCCCGTGCACTCAATGAGTACGAAGGCACCGAGCGGCGCGTTCCAGACCACTTGGCACTTGCCGTTGGCAACGATCTCGCCGCCCTGAAGGGGGGAATGG